>JADJRW010000011.1 GCA_016712025.1 Flavobacteriales bacterium | reverse complement strand
CGATGCACGAACAACGGACAACCGCTCTTGACCAATGACCAAGATCTATCTCGACAACGCCGCCACCACCCCCCTCGACCCCGAGGTGTTCGATGCCATGGTGCCCTACATGAAGGAGCACTTCGGCAACCCCAGCGCCATCCATGGCTTCGGACGGAGGACCCGCGCGGCAGTGGAGCAGGCGAGGAGGACGGTTTCCGCGTTGCTGAACTGCACGCCCAGCGAGATCATCTTCACCAGTGGTGGCACCGAGGCGGATAACATGGCCTTGGAATGCAGTGTGCGCGACCTCGGGGTGAAGCACATCATCTCCAGCCGCATCGAACACCATGCGGTGGAGCTTACGGCCGAAGCCATCGGTCACCACGGTGGCGCCCAGGTACACTGGGTGCGCCTGCATTCGGATGGGCAGCCCGACCTCGCGCACCTGGAGGAGTTGCTGAAGGCCACGCAAGGGGCAGGGCGTGCTGGTGAGCCTGATGCATGCGAACAACGAGCTTGGCACGCGTATCGACTTGACCGCGGTAGGCGGTCTTTGTCGACGTTACGGCGCGATCTTCCACAGCGACACGGTGCAGACGATGGGCCACTACCGCTTCGATATGGAGAAGCTCCCGGTGGACCTACTGACCTGTGCGGCGCACAAATTCCACGGGACCAAAGGGCATCGGCTTCCTTTACATGCGCAATGGGGTGGGGCTGAAGCCACTGATCTTGGGCGGCTCGCAGGAACGCAACATGCGGGCGGGCACCGAGAACCTTTACGGCATCGTTGGTCTGGCCAAAGCCATGGAAGTGGCCTACCGCGATCTGGACGAACACATCCACCACGTGAGCGGCCTGAAGGCGCACATGAAACAACGGTTGAAGGAGGAGATCCCCGGTGTGAGCTTCAACGGCGACAGTGGTCCGGAGAGCCTTTACACGGTGCTCAGTGTCAATTTCCCGGAAGATGGGAAGAGCGAGATGCTCCTGTACAACCTGGACATCGAGGGCGTGGCGTGCAGCGGTGGCAGCGCCTGCAGCAGCGGCAGCAACAAGGGCAGCCACGTGATGGCGGCGCTCTATCCGGATCAAACAGGAGCCAACCTCCGGTTCTCCTTCAGCCGGTACACCACGAAGGACGAGATCGATCGCACCCTGGAGGTGCTGAAGCGCGTCTTCGAACCGGTGATCGCCGGTGCGCGCGTGAAAGCTTGATACTTAGATGTGGTTCTCCTGCGCTGCGCGCCGCGCCACCGGCGGCGGGGGCATGGTGCCGAAGACATAGTCCCAGAACGGGGAGCTTACCCCGAACGCACCCTCATGCCCCACGAAGTGGTGGATGTTGTGGTGCTTCCAGATCACGTTCAAGAAGTTCTTGGGCGGGCGGTGGATGTGGATGGCGTAGTGCGCCAGCAGATAGGTGGCGTAGCCCACCATGAAGCCGCCACCGAAGGCCCAGCCGAACTCGCCGAGCAGGGCCCGGAAAATGCTCAGAAAGACCACCGCCAGCAGCACCGACATTAAAGGCGGAAGGGCAAGGCGCTTTTTGTCGAGGATCGGCAGGCCCAACCGCACGATGCCATAAACCAGCGCCGCAGCACCGCTCCCGTAGAACAAAGTGAGCGGAATGGCGATATGGGTGCGGGTAAGTGCCTCCAGCACCGGGTTCTGGAACACCCGCCCACTATCCGAAATACTTCCTGTGGCCATCCTCCGCGTTTTCGCGCGCAAAGGTAGGAGGTGCGTTCAATGGCCGTTGCTGACCGCCGTCAACTACTCCCAGGGGCCGGTTCAAAACACAGGGAGACGGAGTTGATCATACCGGAGCCCAGTGGGGCGCGTCCCATCGGGGAACACATTCCAGCGGATCTAGATCCTCTTACTGGCGGGGTATTCTGCACCGCCAAGCCGCCAGGAACGCTGCGGGGCCCGCCACGCCGGATAGGCAGGCGTACGTATGGGATCGGCCGTCGATACGATCCGTTGCGTGCCCGTTGCGCCCGTGGCGGCGTGGCGGTGGAAACCACCTCCCACGTTTGTCGTGGTCAGTGCCCTGGCGAACACATGGCCCAATGACCTGACCACATACATTTGCGGCCCTCGGGCACTTAGCTCAGCTGGTTCAGAGCACTACCTCGACAAGGTAGGGGTCGCTGGTTCGAATCCTGCAGTGCCCACCGGGCCGCCGTTGTCCCGATGTATCGGGACGAAGGCGGCCTTTTCTTTCGCATCACACCACTCATGAAGCCATCCGTCATTTTCGCCGTTCTCGGAGCCCTCGCCGTTATTGCCGTGCTTATGCACCGCATGAACACCCTGGAAAAACGCCTCACCGTGTTGACGAACGCCAAGGGCGGTATCGTGGCTGCAGCGCCCGCTGCCCCCGCACCGCCACTGGAAGTGGCTGTTTTCATGGGACGCATCCAAAGCCACGCCCGCAAACTGTGGGCGGCGGGCACCGCAGGGAACCTTCCGCTGGCGGAATTCTACCGCCATGAACTGAAAGAAGACATGGAAGCGGTAGCCGACGGCAACATCATCGACGGGACCGTGCCGGTGAGCACCTACATGAAGACCTACGGGATCACCGCGATAGACGCGTTGAAGCAGCAGTTGAAGGACGACGGCTTGAAGGATTTCGGCAACCGTTACGCCGCGCTCATCAGCAATTGTAATAGCTGCCACACCGCTACCGGCCATCCCTATCTGGTGATGCAGGCGCCGACCTCCATGCCGTTCGACGACCAGGTGTTCGCGCCAGCACACTGACCAACGCCCCTCCTGGCCCGGCGGACCCTGTACGGTGGGGTATCTGCGAAGCAAGCCACAGCATGCCAATGACGAACGACATGTTCGGAACCGTCCAGAACGGTTCCTTTGCAGGCCCTCCCCGATCCTGCCTGGACCGAAGGGTTCCATGCCAGCAAATGGCCGATCGGCCACACACCCTATACCTACTATGAACAAGGTCCTCCGTTCCGCGCTCCCGGCCGCACTTCTTCTGGCCGCCAACTTCGTTCTCGCCCAAGGCGACCTGGACGACAAGGACCGCAAAGCGCTTCGTGAGAAGGCGGCCGCTACGGTCGATTCCACGAAGATCTGGACCAAGGGCGGGATCTTCCAGTTGAACTTCACGCAGGTGCAGCTGGTGAACTGGTCCGCTGGTGGCCTCAGCTCGCTCAGCGGCATCGCGCAGGTGAACGCGTTCGCCAACAAGCGCAAGGACAAGATCGCCTGGGACAATTCCCTCGCGATCGCCTATGGTCTCCTCGCTCAGGAAGGCAAGCGGAGCTTCAAGAGCGACGACCGCTTCGAATTGAATTCCCGCTATGGCTACCAGATCGGTAGCAGTGCGTGGTACGCCAGTGCCATGCTCCAGTTCCGAAGCCAGTTCACCGAAGGCTTCAATGCCACGAACGACACGGTGAAGATCTCCAACCTGTTGGCGCCGGGCTACCTGCTCTTCGGCCTCGGTGCGGACTACAAGCCGAACGACAAGTTCAGCCTCTACATCTCACCGGCCACCGTGAAGATGACCTTCGTGATGGACCAGGACCTGGCGGATGCGGGTGCTTTTGGAGTGGACCCCGCCGTGTATGAGTTGGACAGCCTGGGCCTTCCCGGGCGACGCACAACCCCGGGCGAGACCAGCCTCTTCCAGTTCGGTGCCTTCCTCAACGCCACCTACCAGACCCCGGTGGCTAAGAACATCAGCTTCATGACGCGCCTGGACCTCTTCAGCAACTACCTGAAGGAGCCGAGCAACATCGACGTGAACTGGGAGATGCTTTGGACCTTCAAAGTGAACGATTGGTTCGCCGCCACGCTGAACACGATGTTGATCTACGACCACGACATCGACATCGCTCGGGTGGAGGACAATACCCCCAAGTTCGGCCCCACCACGCAGTTCCGCGAAACGCTCGGCGTGGGTCTGAACTTCAAGTTCTGATCGCTCCCCTTGGCGCCTGTTCGGGGAAGGTCTTCGCGACCCCGGAGCAAGTCCGGGGGTGAAACGTGGATGAGTTGCACTTGCGGGCCGAGCCCGCCAAGTGCAACTCATCGTTCTGTATATCCCGGGCTTGACCCGGATCGCGAAGGGCCCCTTTCTTTCCTAGGGGGCGAAACGCCACGGCGACGTGATCGGCTCGTACAGTCCGAAGAGCACCGGATCACCTTCGCGCCAGCGCACCTCCATCGCATGCAAACGCACCTTTCCGCTCTTGCGGTTGAAGGCGTAGGTGCGGAGACGCAAGTTGCGGTGGGCCAAAGCACCACGCGTAATGGGTACCGCAGCGACCAGTGTTCCTCGCGATACCAGGGGAACAGCGCAAGTGCGTGCGGACATCGAGCGGTAGAAGTGGATCGTATCACGTCCGGCCCCAATGGTGCTATGCAGTTCGAGCACGAGTTCCAGATCGAGGGCGGGCTCGTCGAGCACGGTGGCGTCCAGCAGCACTTCAAGCACATCGTTCGCCGCACGCACGCTGTAGAGCGGAGCCTCATACAGCATCCCATATTCGCGGCCGCTCAGGTCCCAGCCTTCTTCAGCGATGCTGTCGCTGGCCGCACGTGGTGCGTCCACATTCCAACCGGTGGTCGGTGTTCCGGGGACCGTGTAAGAGGTCCAAGGTGTGTGATCCGTGATCCCTTCGCCCTGTCGAACGAAACGCATCACTTGGCCTTCCACCAGATCGACACGTTCCACCAGCGCGGGATGCGTGCGCTGGATCAAGGCGGGTAATTCGCGGTCGGTGGAGTGGAAGAAGCCCAGTACGATGGTATCCGGTTTCTCCTGCGCGATACGAGCCAGGAGGTCAGAAGCACCGCTCAATTCCCGCAGACGGATGTAGTGTCCTTTCGCCGCTGCGAAGCGCGGTTCGTGCTCCAGGAAGTCAAGCACTTCGGGCGGTGCGTCCAATGCGACCAGTGTTTTGCCGCCAGCGCCTTGTGCGTTCACTGCGGCTTGCAGGAACGCTTCGTACTTGGTGTTCAGGAAGGTGCGGTCGTGCATCCGCTCGGTGAACAGCGTGAAGGTGGCCACGATGGCCAGGGCAGCGGCAATGGAAAGCGGAATGATGGGCCGCGTGAACTTCAGTCCACCCAGCAACGCGAGCAGGAGAAAGGGGAAGGAAAAAAGCAGCACGGAATGCTGAAGTACCGGAGCGCGCCAGATGGAATAGAGATAGCCCAACGCTGCGGGAACGACCGCCCAGAGCAGCAGGAGCGGGAGGATCGGCCAGGCGCCTTTCAGGTCTTTCCAATAGCCGGTGAGCGAGAGCACGACGACCAGGCCCACCACTGCGGCCAAGATCACCGAGCAATGCAACACCCACCACAAATGGTCGCCGAACCAATCAGGACCTGGTGTTGCCAGCCATTCCTGCAATCCACCAAGCCCGAGCTGGTGGGAGAGAGATCGGTAGGTTTGGGAGGTAGGCCAGAACCGCGATGCCGCAGGTGATCAAGTACGCTTTCCATTGGCCGCGTTGCAACAGGAACAGGCCGCTACCCATGATCAGGAAGGCGACCAGCAATGCGAAGTGGTGCGTGTACGCGCTGAGCACTGCTGCGGCACCCGCCCAAACGAGGTTGCGGATCTTGCCCCACGCGATGTAGCGGCCCCACTGATCGGCGAGCAGGGCGATGGTACACGCCCCGAACGCGTAGGGCCGCGCGATCTGCCCGTAGAGCACTTCGAACTGGAGCGTGGCGAGCAATGCAGTGAGCGCGAGGGCTGCGGCGGATGAAGTCCACAGCAACGCGAAGCGGTAGAGGAAGAAGATCGCCGCCACGGACAGGAGCATGAAGGGCAGCTTCACTGCTCCTTCGGAAACCCCGAAGACACGTGTCCACAGCCATTCGAAGACCTGCACGCCGGGCGGATGCGTGTCCAGTTCCACCACGCCGCGCGGAAATGGTCTCCCCCAGGCTCGGATAGATCCGCACCAACGCGCCGATCTCGTCGTGCATAGAGGATGCGGCCAGCCCCAGAAGCGGAGCACCGCCGCCCATACCAGCAGGACCAGGAAGCCCATGCGTGCCCAACGTGGGCCGGGCAGCACGGCTCTGTCCGCCTCCTGCAACCGCGCGCGCCAGGGAATTTGCTCAGCCTTCACGATCCATATCGCGCTGTACGTCGCGCTGCTTGATGCCTCCCCCTTGTCGTAGAGCTTCTTGCCCTTCGCCAGCGCGATATCCAGCTTGGCGAAGCCGTTCTGGGCGATGAAGAGCCGCACCGGGATGATGGTGATGCCCGTGTCCTTGATCTTCTTCTTCAGCTTGGCCAGCTCGGTGTGCTTCAGCAGCAGCTTGCGGTCGCGGTGGATCTCATGCACGAAGTGTACGTTCGTACCGTACTGGTTGATCTGCATGTTGCGGATGAAGAGTTCATCGCCCGTGAAGGCGCAGAACGCCTCGCCGATGCTCGCCCCGCCCGCCCGGATGCTCTTGATCTCCGAGCCCGTGAGCACGATGCCGCAGGTGTAGCTATCGAGCAAATGGTACTCGAAGCCCGCGCGGCGGTTCTTGACCTCGATGGTGGGGGCGGACATGCGGCCGCGAAGCTAGGATGGCAGGCGTACTGATCCACTCGGGTGGCACCCGCTACTTGCCCAAAGCACTACGGCCCCTGTTTCTCGCTCACCTTCCTACTCGTATGGCGCACTTGCACCACCAACACCAGCGTGCCCTCGACCTTGAAGACGACACGGTATTTCAGGCGATGCAACTGCGCATGCCGGAAGGGCTCCTTTCGCACTTGAAACCGTAGGGATTTGACCGAATTTGTGCGTAGCACTCGGTCAAAGCCTGATGAAAACCGTTCTCCCTGCCCCTTCCTTTCACCTTCTCGATAGGCATGATCTTAGATGCGTCCTTGGTAACGCTGGGAGCTATCTCCAAGGTGTACCTCATTCCTTGCCACCGTTGCGGATCAGCCGGATGGACTCTTCTTCGGTGTGGAACTTCACCTCACCCCGGTCCCGCTTTGCAAGTTCCTCTTCGAAGGCCGCGTATTCCGCTTCGCTGATCTCGTCCTCCTCGTCGAGCGATTCGGATCTCCTTCTTGAAGAAGGCGAGCCACGCGTTGCAAGGTCCCCTCGTCCCAGACCGACATCAGGCGTTGGATCAACTCCAGTTTCGTTGCTGCGATGTCCATGATTGCCATGTTACTGCTGTAAAGTTAAGGTGGGGCCGACCTGTTATCTCGCGCTGGACACGGCCTATTGTTCGAGCAACAGGTTGATGAGACCCGGGACCTGTTTTTCAGGCCGCGGGTAGTCATGCATTCCCGAGGTGTTCCCCTGGCTCGCCACTTCGATCACACAGTTGCCCTGCCTATCGAAGACATAGATCTTCAGGACGTGCATGTACCGACGGAAATCCCATGACCAATAGTCCTTGTAGGTGATCGTGTAGGCATCCTCGGTGATCGATCCACCAGGAGCATTGATCGTACATTCCACGTTCTTCTTTCCGAGCTCCGCGCATATCAACGAATCGATCCTATAGATGGGCGGCACTGTCCGTAGCACGAATCCATCGATCTGGTCATGCAGCGGATAGACCGACGCAGGAAAGATGTACGACCCGGTACTGGGCACAACGATCATGCTGCGCACTCCTTGCCCATGGAAGTTCGAAGGGCCGACCACCAATAGCTTCGTTTTGCATGACATCGATAGGACGATCAGGAACATAGCGAGCATGCTGGGCTTTCGCTTGATCGTATTCGGTATGTGAGGATGGTGCTCCTCCATCATTTCTCAAATCGGTAGTGCCCTATGATCCGATAGCTGAACAAGCAGTCCTCCAAGACCTGGCCGGCGCCGATATTATGGACGATCAACCGCCTTTGCCCGTGCGGCGGTTCTTGACCTCGATGGTGGGGGCGGACATGGCGGCGGCGAAGCTAGGACGCTACGTCCATGAGCCGGTCCACCGTGTTGTGATCAGTTCTTCCTCTTTATTACTGCATAGATCTTCTTGTTGCCCTTTACTTGTTCCCTAATTGGCAGCCAGAACCATATACCATGATACTTCTTGCTTCGCTTCGCTCTTATTCTTTTGCCATTGGCTCGGAATGCCTCGATCGGATAATCCGCTCTGATGCGTAGGTTTAGGTGACAGCACATTCCCTGGCTTCAGTCGTAAGGTGCAACACCTCCGCGTTGCATGACAATGCTGTCTCCATAGTCATCGAACACTAGAAAGCCAGGATTCTGAAAAGGCAAAAAGTTGCCGGTCGAGTCAACCGAGTTGAGTCGAAATGGACCTCGTATCCACCGTATCGCGAGGTATCAACATGATACCGCGACTGATGTTGCTAACCTCCTGTAGAACGAGCCAATCCTCGGGCGGTCTCTGACTCAACCGTTCCATTGCTCCTCAGTAGCACATAATGCTCTGAAGTGCAAGAGCTAATTGCAATAGCGATAAGTACTAGTGGAAGGATCCGTTTCATCATCTCTCAAGTCCCTCGAGCTAGACTGAGGGATGGTGCATAGGTCTCCTAACAGCATGGCGAGGCCTGCCGCTCCTTTGAGGCCTCAATATAGAGATCGTCCATCAAGCTTTTGTTCAGGAAGCTTGATGCTTGTTTAGCACTACCGCACGATCAACCCCGGCACCTTCCATCACCTTTCATACCGGTAGTGCCCTATGATCCGATAGCTGAACAGGCAGTCTTCGAGGACCTGGCCGGCGCCGATATTATGGACCATCGCATGCCTTAGCCCGTCCGCGGATCTTCGCCTCGACACAATTCCGATGTGCGTGATGCCACCACCCAGGTTCCAGCACACGATGTCGCCCGGCTGGTAGTCGTTCGGATCCTCTGACATGACCAGAACCCTTCCATGCCGGGAGAAGAACGTCATCAGATTCGGGACCCGTCGGTGATCAATGTTCTTGTCAGGCCCGGAGAGCCCCCAGTTCTTGGGGTAACTGCCGAAGTGGGCTTTCATGTCCTCGTGAACTTCCTTTTGCAGGTCGATCCCGAGTTTTCTGTAGGCCCGGATCACTACATCGGTGCAAACGCCCTTGTTGGTCGGTACATCACCGTTGGGATAGTCGATCTGGAAGTAGGATGGGTCGTACTCGACCACTTGCCCTGTCAGAACGAGCGCGGAATCAGCGAGCCTGTCGCGGAAGCTCGTTTGTCCGGTCGCAGAGCCTGCGCTGAGAACGATCACAGCCAGGAGTGCGATGCGCAAGAGCATCCTATGGATCCGGGAGCTCTCGTGGGCTGTGGGTCGGGCCGATCGGGCGGACATGTTCTGAGAACTCAGCACCAAGCGCTTAAAGTATCTCCGGTGCAGGTTGGATATGGGTTGATCAACCTACCGCACGATCAACACGGGCGCCTTCCCCCGTGCCGCACGGCCTGAGGACGATCGCGAACTACCCCAGCGCCACGATCATCATCACGATGAAGCCCCGATGAAGCCGAGCGTGGCCAGGTCGGTATAGCGGTCCTGCTGGGTTTCGGGGATCACTTCCTCCACCACCACGTGGATCATTGCGCCAGCGGCGAAGGCCAGCGCGTAGGGGAGGAAGCTTTGCATGTGGATCACGGCCACAGCTCCCAGCACGCCGAAGACGGGTTCGACGATAGCGCTCAGCTGGCCGTACCAGAAGCTGCGGAACTTGCTGAGGCCCTGTCGGCGCAAGGGCATGCTCACCGCGAAGCCCTCCGGGAAATTCTGAAGGCCGATGCCAATGGCCAGGGCCACCGCTGCGCCGATGCTGGCTTCCGGCATACCGGCCGCCACACCACCGAAGAGCACGCCCACCGCCAGACCTTCCGGAATGTTGTGCAGCGTGATGGCCAGGACCAACAGCGTGGTGCGGTGCCACTTGGTCGAAGGCCCTTCGGTGCGATCGGGATCGAAGTTGATGTGGAGGTGGGGCAGGGCCTTGTCCAGCCCGAAGAGGAAGAGGGCCCCGGCGGCGAAACCGATGGCCGGCGCAAGCCAGGGGATATTGCCCATGCGCTCGCTCATTTCGATGCTCGGCGCCAGCAGGCTCCAGAAGCTCGCGGCCACCATCACCCCGCCTGTGAAGCCGAGCATGGCATCGAGCCACTTGCGTGAAGCGTTGCCGAAAAAGAAGACCAGCGAGGAACCCGCGGCGGTGACGAACCAGGTGAAGGTGGTGGCCACGAAGGCGGCGAGGATGGGGTCGATCGAGGAGAACCAGTCGAGAATGGTCTGCATTTCAGTTCGATTCTACTTGTAGATGATGGCTCACGTCTTTGCTTAAGCTGAAGGCCGCTCCGCTCTTGGGCTTTACATCCATGCTGCCGTCGAAGGCATGAAGTTCCTGCACGGTGAGCACGCTACCGATGCGGAGGCCTTTGGAGTCCAGCAGCCGCAGCAGTCCATCGGTGGTCTCGCTCACCGCCGCGATGCGAACGGTGTCGCCCGTGGTGCACGTGTCCAGGCGCTTGGTTTTGCGCACGCGCAGTTTTCCTTGCCGGTCCGGGATGGGATCGCCGTGCGGATCGAAGGCCGGATGCCCGAGATATCCGTCGAGCTGCTCCACCAACTTGTCCGAACTCACGTGCTCCAACTGCTCGGCCACCTCATGCACCTCGTCCCAGCCGAAGCCGAGGCGTTCCACCAAAAAGGTCTCCCACAAGCGGTGCTTGCGCACGAGCGTGAGCGCATGCGCGGTGCCTTTCGCCGTGAGCTTCGCGCCGTAGTAGGGTTCGTGCTTGAGAAAACCCTTCTCGGCGAGCTTCTTCAGCATGTCCGTGACACTGCTGGCCTTGGTGTTCAGGCGGGCGGCGATGTCCTTGGTGAAAGCGCTCTCCCCGTCCTGGAGCAGGGCGTACACGGCCTTCAGATGGTCTTCTTCGCTGCGGGTCAACATGGAGGAATGCGACAAATGTAGAAAATAAATTAGGTGAGACTAATATTTCATCTACTTTCGCCCCGTGATGGAACGAAAGCTGCTCTACCTGCTCGTGTTGTTCGTCGCTGGCTGCGCCAAGTTGGAGCCCTCCGCACCTGCGGACAACGCCCTCCTCGACGGCCCGGTGGACGGACTGAGCGGTGCGGAACTCGCACGTTTCCTGCGCGGCGATGTGGCCTTCAATGACGATGTGTTCCATGCCGGCAGCGGCCTGGGTCCGGTGTTCGTGGCCACGAGCTGCGGCTCCTGCCATGCGGGCGATGGTCCCGGACATCCCTTCACCACGCTCACGCGTTTTGGGCAATCGGATGGGAGCGGTAACCACTACCTCGATGAAGGTGGCCCCAACTACAGAACCGTGCTGTGCCGGGTGTTGAGCCGGAGGCAATTCCCGCGGGTGCGCCGTCCGCGCGTTTCTTCCTCCCATCAACACAGGGCTCGGCTTCATCGATGCGGTGAGCGATGCGGACATTCTCGCGTGGGCCGATGAGAACGACGCGGACGGGGATGGGATCAGCGGTAGGCCGAATGGGTGTCGTCAAAGATTATAGCACCGAGCGGCTTGGAGCGATGGAACAGAACGGCTTGTACGTCGGCCGCTTCGGACGCAAGAGCGGAGCGTACGACCTGCTCCAGCAGACCGCCCAGGCCTACAACCAGGACATAGGTGTGGTGAGCGACTTCGAACCGATCGATCCATACACCCATGAGCCGCAGGATCCTGAAGTGGCCACGACCGTGGTGAACGATGTGGTGTTCTACCTGCGCACCTTGAAAGCTCCGATCCAGAGGAACAGCGATGATGCCGAAGTAACGGCCGGCGAGCAGGTGTTCATTGCTGTGGGCTGTGCGAAGTGCCACCGACCGGAGATGACCACCGGTGATAGTCCGATCGCAGCGCTTGCCCACAAGACCTTCCGGCCTTTCACGGACCTGCTGCTGCACGACATGGGGCAAGGCCTTGACGATGGCTATACCGAAGGCAATGCGACCAGCGCGGAGTGGCGCACACCGGCATTGTGGGGCCTCGGTCTTTTCCCGGACAGCCAAGGAGGACAGTACTTCCTGATGCACGACGGAAGAGCGCACAGTATCGAGGAAGCCATTGATATGCATGGGGGTGAAGCACAGGGTGCTCGCGATGCCTTCCATGCGCTTCCCTCCGGTGAGCGCGATCGACTCATGACCTTCCTTCAGAGCTTGTGACGATGGACCGCCGATCCTTCCTTCACACAGGCTGTCTCGCTTGCGCCGCCGGCTTCATTGCGCCCGCTTTGCTGACCTCGTGCGCGAGCGGAAGATCGATCGTGGCGACGTTGGAAGGCGAGGACCTGACACTACCGGTCAGCGACTTCATCGATACGAAAGGACGGGCGAGGCCTTACGTCATTGCGACCCAGGAAAGCTTGCGCAACCCATCGCGGTGTTCCATACGGAGGACGGAGGTTACCGTGCCCTGCTCATGCGTTGCACGCACAAGGGTGTGGAACTGCGCGTGACGGGCGACCGGTTGGAATGTTCCGCGCACGGAAGTGCGTTCGCCAGCACAGGAGCGGTACTGGAAGGTCCGGCTAGTTCTCCCTTGCGCGTGTTGCCGGCGGTCGAGCGCGACGGAAAAGTGTTCATCTCCTTGAAGGCGTGAAGATCCTCCTTGCCCTTGTATCGCTGTTGTGGTGTGCCAGTGCGGTCGCTCAGGTAGATTCCTCGCTTTTCATCCGAAAGACGCACCGCGACACCACCCGTTCCGACAAGATGAACATGGACGCGGTGTACAACCGTCCCTTCCTCACCTTCGACAAGCTCCCGGTAAGCCTTGGCGGCTATGTGGAAGCGAAGGCGGAGCACCTGGGCACCGACGACGGCGTGAGCGACGGCATGTCCTTCGCGTTGCAACGCATGACGCTCTTCGTCGCATCCTCGATCCACCGGCGCCTCAAATTCCTGAGCGAGACGAACTGGAGGAAGGCGGCAAGGAGATCGGTATCGAGTTCGCGGCTTTGGATGCGGAGTTGCATCCGTTGTTCGTGTTGCGCGGCGGTATCATCATGAACCCGATCGGCGCCTTCAACCAGAACCACGATGGGCCCAAGTGGGAGTTCACGGACCGGCCGCTCTCCGCAGTGCGCATGTTGCCCGCGACGTGGAGCACTGTGGGCTTCGGGGCGTTCGGCAAACATTCTACCGGCCCCTGGACGTTCGGCTATGAGGCCTACGCCACCAACGGCTTTGATGGGACCATCATCAACAATTCGGAGGGCCGCACCTTCCTTCCAGCCGCTAAGGAGAACGCGGAGCGTTTCAACGAGAGCAGCAACGGCGTGCCATTGATCACCGCCAAGGGTGCGCTGCGGCACCAGCGTGTGGGGGAAATAGGCGTGAGTTGGATGGGCGGTGTCTACAACAAGTTCCAGGACGATGGCCTCGCGCTGGACAAGCGCCGACGCGTGGATGTGTTCGCGGTGGATGCGAACAGCCGGATCCCTGGATGGGGCACCGCTTTCGTAGGCGAATGGGCCTGGGTCATGGTGGATGTGCCGCAAACCTTCACCCAACAATATGGTTCGCGCCAGCAAGGGGGCTTTCTGGACATCGTGCAACCCGTATTGCGACGCCGGATCCTCGGGGTTCGACGTGCGGTGCTGAATGTGGCGGTCCGCCTGGAATATGTGGACCTTGACCGCAGGCGTTCACTGAGACCGGTGGGAACATCGGCGATGAGGTCTACGGCATCGTGCCCGCGATCAGTTTCCGCCCCGCGCCAGAGACGGTGATCCGCCTGAACTACCGCTATCAGCGCGAGCGCGACCTGCTGGGGAACCCGCCAGCGATCACCGGGGGCTTCCAGTTCGGTGTGGCCAGCTACTTCTGAACGGGACCGGCAAGGCGGATAACTTCGCCGCCGTTGATGTACGGCCTTCTTCGTCCACTGCTCTTCCTGCTCTCCCCGGAGCGCGCTCATGCCGTCACGTTCGCTTTGCTGGAGGCGGTCCGGGGCATCCCCGGAATGCTTCGGCTGGTTGGTACGAGACCGGTGAACAAGGGCGCTGCGGTGGAGGTCATGGGGCTCCAGTTCCCTTCACCCGTAGGTCTGGCCGCAGGGATGGACAAGGATGCGAAGCATGTGGAGGCGATGGCCGCCATCGGCTTCGGCTTCGTGGAGATCGGTACGCTGACCCCCGTTGCGCAGCCAGGGAACGAACGCCCACGGCTTTTCCGGCTTCCTGCGGACCGCGCGCTGATCAATCGGATGGGCTTCAACAACGGCGGTGTGCATGCCGCAGTGGAAAGACTAGAACGCCGGAAGCCCGGGATCATCGTCGGAGGGAACATCGGCAAGAACAAGGCGACGCCCAATGAACAAGCCATCGAGGACTATGTGAAGTGTTTCGAAGCGCTCCACCCGGTCGTGGACTATTTCGTGGTGAACGTCAGCTCGCCGAACACCCCCGGTTTGCAGGCCTTGCAGGACAAAGGCCCCTTGCTGGTGATCATCGTGCGCCTGGTCGCGATCGACCGACAACTGACAACTGCCAACCATCAACCCAAGCCCATCCTCCTCAAGATCGCGCCGGACCTCACCAATGAGCAATTGGACGACATCGTTTCCGTGGTCAAGGAGAGCGGGATCCAAGGCGTCGTCGCCACGAACACGACCATCTCCCCGCGATGGATTGGTCACGCCGAAGGAAGATGTGGCCGCGATGGGTGCCGGCGGCGTGAGCGGCTCACCGGTGCGCGGCCGGAGCACCGAGGTGGTGCGTTACCTACGTGATCGCTTGCCGAAGCCTTTTGTGATCATCGGTGTGGGCGGCATAGATAGTGCCGACGCAGCTATGGAGAAGATCCATGCGGGTGCGGATCTGGTGCAGGTCTATACCGGGCTGATCTATGAAGGCCCCGCGCTGGTGTCGAGGATCAACGAAGCCTTCGCGACATGGAAAAACCGCAAGTGAAACTGGTCGAGTGCCCAAGGGATGCCATGCAGGGCATCGTGCCGTTCATTCCCACGGAAGTGAAGGTGCGCTACTTGAACACGCTGCTCCAGGTCGGCTTCGACACCATCGACATCGGCAGTTTCGTGAGCCCCAAGGCGATCCCGCAACTGGCAGATACGGCCGAGGTGCTCGCTCGGATCGATACAACCGGATCGCGCAGCAAGTTGCTGGTGATGGTGGCCAACGAACGGGGCGCGGAGGAAGCGGGGGAAGCAGGCTGGCGTGAGCTACCTGGGCTATCCGTTCAGCATCAGCGAGACCTTCCAGCAGCGCAACACCAACACCAGCATCGAAGGATCGTGGGCCCGGACCGCGCGTATCGCGGAACTCTGTCGGGCGAACGGCAAGGAGTTCGTGGTCTACATCAGCATGGCCTTCGGCAATCCGTATGGCGACCCCTGGAACGCCGAGGTGGCGCTACACTGGGTGGATCGTCTGGTGAACGAACTCGGTGTACCGATCATCGCCCTGAGCGATACCGTGGGCGTGGCGCGGCCAGAGGACATCTCCTCGATGTTCAGCGCGCTGATCCCCGCATTACCGCAAGTGGAGTTCGGTGCACACCTGCATTGCACCCCGGCCAATTGGAAAGCGAAAACGGATGCCGCCTGGCAGGCGGGCTGCCGCCGCTTCGATGGCGCCATCAAAGGCTACGGCGGCTGCCCGATGGCCGAAGATGAACTGGTGGGCAACCTGCAGATGGAGCTCTTTGTGCAGGAGTTGGAGGAGGGGGGAAGGACGGGGTTGGATCTCGGGACGATTGCAGCGGCTGTTGAGACGTCGGTTCCGTTTTCCCTTAGTTCGGTCAGCTACTAGTGGGTGATATGGTTGAATACTGGGATAAGTCGAAGAACCGCACGTGCTCGAATACGCCAATGGGCTTGTCCATGAAAGGTGCCACCCCGGGACGTGCTAGGATCGAGTCATTGTTATGATCAGGTAGCGCGCACCCAACCCGATCCGCTCACGCAGTGCGTCTGGATAGTAGGACAAGCTGTCGAAATCCGTCCAGCCCTTGCGATCGATGATAGAGGGAGTATTGAAACTGAAGTCCGGAAGACATATCACTCGATCGTTCGTGGTGATCCCAACCCCGTGAGGTAGGGCTTGAAAGTGCTCAGACGCTCGGTGTATTCCTTGTTCATCCAGCTATCATATCGATCCAACATCCTCCGTCGGGTGAAATCAGCACAGTGTACCAAAAGCGACCATGGCCACCCTGCATCCACCACGCCCGCATTGTCCAGGGGCGGTGGCCTGGGCGGCCAGCACGGCGAGCGCGAGCACCATCGGAACTAGGAAGACCTGGTCAAGACTGTAGTAATCATGGTCGCGCAAGGCTTGGAAAAAAAGTAGGCAAATGCACAGGGAACCGGCCAAGACAAGTGCAAGAAGCAATAGCAATGACCTTGATACACTGCGCCATCGCCAAATCAGAAAGCCCAGCGCCCCTGAAAGGACAAAGTAGAAATCCGGCCGGAAATAGTCCCGCTTCAAGTGATGGTCGATTCCCGTCCAGACATCCTTGACTTGGTCGGGGGTTGCCTTCCAGTAGGGCAGGGTACCGACCAGGAACACCCCACTACTGTTCTGCACGTTGTAGTCATGGGCGAAGGTGTACCACAGGCCCATTGAAAGGAAACTACAGCCGGCGAATAGGATCGGCGCCTGCATGTGGCGGAGCTTCAGGTCGGGAAGCAAGGGCTCTTGCAAGGGCGAAGCATGCACCGCACAAATGATCATGACCGAAAGCAGACTCAGAGCCGCTGTCGCCTTTAGCAAACCGGCCAGCGTGAAAAGTCCGATGGCAGCGATCGCGCTGCTACTCCGTTGATCCCTAACGTAGCGGGACACGAAATACCATGCGATGAGCACCAGGCTCAGCGCCGGCGAGTTCATCAGGAAATTGTTCGCGTAGTACGCCACCATCGGTGACGTGAATAGGAGCCCCACGATCATGGTCGCCAGGAACCCATCGTGCAGTAGGTTTCGAAGAAGTAGGAAGAGCGATGCAAGTCCGGCCATAAATAGCGCCAGCACCGCCAAGCGATAGGTCCATTCTTTCTTGCCAATTACCCGCCAAAGCTTTCCTGGCCCATAGTAGAACAAGGGTAGGTCGCTTATTGCGCGGCCGGTCCCTGTTGAGCCGAGATAGTGCATCCTGCTGTCTGCAAAGCCAGAGCCATCCGCCATGTAGTTCGAGGTGATGGACAAGCAGTCGGACTGGCGCCAACTGTGGAAGCCTTGCGGCCGTCGGAACAAAATGTCGTCGTAGCGGTATACCCCGCTCATCGTGATTAGGAGGACAATGA
Organism: Flavobacteriales bacterium; assembly: GCA_016712025.1. Lineage (GTDB taxonomy): Bacteria > Bacteroidota > Bacteroidia > Flavobacteriales_F > PHOS-HE28 > PHOS-HE28. The sequence continues at coordinate 133,262 of JADJRW010000011.1, read as the reverse complement.
AGAACAGAAGAGAGGTTCTCTTCGATGGTTGCCAGCCACTGCGCCGGAACCAGGCAATGCGAGGAGATCGAGACGCGGGCATTTCTCGGGTCACACCGTCGTTTTGGACGACTACGAATTATGCTTCTACGGCAAGTTCAAGTACCGTGATCTCGGGGGCATACCCACGCGGCCAGAAACCAATGAAAGCCGAACCCGCGGTTCACATAAAGCTGTTGCTCGCCTTGCCGGTATAGTCCCTGCCCAGTGCTTGTGATCCACTGTGGCGGGACTGTAGGTCTGTCCCGCAGTATTCACACCGAGTTGCGCACCAGCGGTATGCCCGCTTAAGGTCAGGTCAACGCCGGTGCCCCAGACCTGCATCTCCAGTGTGGGTAGGATGTGGCTCATCAATATGCGGTAGGAATAGCCTTCACTGCCTCGTCAGCGTTTTCTCGAGATCGCCATACTGCTGGAACCCTCGGCCCCAGTTCTGCACACCAAGAAGTCCGATGTGATCACCGCTGCGCTCCAGCGGCAGGTGTTCATCCAGCAAAAGCCGGAAGCCCATCTCCGCGTGGATGGCCTTCAAGCGATCGAGGTTGGCCGCTTTCGCGGCTGGGTCGTCCCAGCGCGCGTAATCGCTGTAGTCGTGATTGCCAAGGATGCTGTACTTGCCCATGGGTGCGTTCAGACCACGAAGCACTTCAATGAAACCCTCCGCTTCATCCGCGTAGTCGTTCACTAGGTCGCCGGTGAAGAGGATGAGATCCGGCTTTTCGGCACTGATCAGATCCACACCTTTCTGTACGATCGACCTGTCCGATCCATAGCTACCCAAGTGTAGGTCGCTGATCTGCACGATGCGAAGCCCGTGGAAGGAAGCCGGAAGCCGGGAGGAGTTCACTGGTATGTGGGCCACCTTGAAGTTCCGCCGTCCTTTGGTGATCCCGTACAACACACCGATGAAGGGCACCGCGGAAACCAAGAGCCCCGCCTGGCTCAGAAAGGCGGCACGAGAAAGCGTCTCCCCGGAAGCCTCGCCCCAGGCGTCACCTTCCACCAGCCCCAGCGGAAAGGGTGGAACAGGTCATCCAGTCCGTGGAAAAGGATGATCACCACTTTGGGCAGGAAAAAAAGCAGGAACAACGCCGCCAGCGAGAACATGAAGCTGTGGTTGCGTGTGCCCCGCAAGTCCTGCATGCTTATCGCCACCCAGACCAGCAACGCGATCATACCGATGCTCAGCGCCCAATAGGAGAGCCGCACGATCCTCCTTCCGCCCTGCGACCAGTTCGAGATGGCGGTGTTCAGGCCCTTGTATGCGTAGAGGTCGATGAGCACAAGGACCAAGAGGAAGACGGTGAAGCCGATGAGGCTGCGGGTAGTCAACGCTTGATGAGGTTAAGTCTGGAGCTGCGTCTAGGCAGCCGAAGAACGATCTCCAGCCTCAAAAGTACCGACCATGTTCCTTGCCGCTCGCGAAGGGTAGCTTTGGACCAATGGTCCGCCGATCAGTCCTATTGAGGCTTGGATGTTTTTTACTCACGATATCCGTGATCACGGGCCTTTCGGCGCAGATCACATGGCAGCGTACGTATGGAGGGTATGGGGCCGACCGTGCTTCCAGCGTTGACACGACTGCGCTGAACGGTTTTGTGGTGCTGGGATCGACCGGCAGTTTCGGCGTGGGCGGTGGGGATATCTATCTCCTCAAGCTGGATAGCGCTGGAGATCTTGAGTGGTCCCGGACCTTTGGTGGTCCTGGGGCTGATGATGGGCGTTCCATCGTCACGCTCCAAGATGGAGGGCTGTTGATCGCGAGGAACGACTTTTTCTACCGTCACTGGATACGATGGCTTGTTGGTCCCACAGATCCAGCCGGCAACGTGCTGTGGGAGAAGAACTACGGAGGAGCTGATTGGGAGTTTTTGAACGACGCTCAGCCCGTATCAGATGGTTACATACTTGCAGGCCAGTCGTTCGGGAGCGGTGATGGTTCGGGCGATGCCTGGGTAATCCGGAACCGACCTTTTGGGCGATACGATGTGGACAAGGTCCTTCTCTTCACCCGGTCTCGATGAACTGCGTTGTGTTCGACAGGCTGCGGATGGCGGCTTCGTGGTCGCCGGAACCATCGAACTGGACGAAGATAATTCCGACATTCTTGTGTTGAAGTACTCGGCGATCGGGGCCTTTGAGTGGGACGAGGTTCTAGGTGGTGACAGTCTAGAGAGCGGCTATGGGGTCGTTCCCACTTTGGACGGTGGATATGCGGTCGGCGGATGGTCAGAGAGCTTTTGGACATATCGAACCATGTGCATGTATAAGCTGAACGCGGTAGGGGATGAACAGTGGGTCCAAACGACTACCGGGCCTGGCGGTGATTGGGAAGGCCGCGGCTTGGTGGAATTGGCGAACGGAGATCTCGTGTTAGCTGGTTATACCGAAGCGTTCGGAGCTGGCGGCCGGGATCTTTATATGTGGCACACGGATGCGAACGGCGCTTATCTCGAAGGACCGACATTCGGTGGCTTGGAGGACGAAGAAGCTTGGGACGTTGTCCCTACCGGTGATGGCGGTTATGTGCTGGTGGGCAGTACCACAGGTTTCGGGCCGGGGATCGAAGCGGTCTTCGCCGTCCGGCACTATGGCGCACCACTTTCCTCCCCGGTGATCGAGATCTTGGATCCTTTGCCAGTTCAGGAACTTTACAATGGAGGATCAGAGATCAGTACGGCGCCCAACCCCGCCGCTTCCCGCGGTGAAGTGATGTTGTTCGGTCTAGATCCTACCGAACACTGGTCCCTCAGCCTCTTCCATGCATCCGGTCGGCTCGTGTTGAACGATATGCCTCTTCGACAGGATAAGATCACCTTGCCAGAGTTGGCTCCAGGGATATATACGGTCACACTGAGGAGCAGTACCAATGAGTTTCGGTCACGCCTCTGCGTGCAGTAGATGTTCCCATAGGGTTCCTGATCCGCGGATCGCCATCCCCTTGGAACCCACCCCCGATCGGCCACCTTCGCCATCCCTTTCCTTTTTCCATGAAGCACCTGCTGCGATCCTTCGCGCTCCTGTTCCTGCTGGCTTCGGCCCTGACCCAGGCCCAGAAGACCTATTCGTTCGAAAGTGTTCCCGGCGATCCGCTGGAGGCACGCATCTACACGCTGGACAATGGCCTCCAGGTCTACCTCTCACGCAATATTGACGCACCTCGGGTGCAGACGAACATCGCCACCCGTGCGGGCAGCAAGAACGATCCCGCCGACGCCACGGGCCTGGCCCACTACCTGGAGCACATGCTCTTCAAAGGCACCAGCCACATCGGCACGGCCGATTGGGCGAAGGAGAGCGCGGTGTTGCAGCAGATCAGCGATGCCTATGAGCAGCGCCGCAAGACGAACGATGAGGCCGAGCGCGACCGTATCTACCACCGCATCGACAGCCTGAGCACGGTGGCGGCCAGCTTCTGCGTGCCCAACGAATACGCCGCGATGACCAAGAGCATCGGTGCGCGAGGCACCAATGCCTACACCAGCACGGAGCGCACCGTTTACATCAACGACATCCCCAGTGACGAACTGGAAAAATGGATGCGCATCGAGAGCGAGCGCTTCCAGGAATGCGTGCTGCGCCTCTTCCATACCGAGCTCGAAACGGTGTACGAGGAGTTCAACCGCGGCCAGGACAACGACGGGCGCACGGCCTATGCGAAGAAGAACGCGCTGCTCTACCCGAACCATCCGTACGGCACGCAGACCACCATCGGCACCGGTGAGCACTTGAAGAACCCCAGCATGGTGAAGATCCAGGAGTACTTCAAGGCCTGGTACGTACCCAACAACATGGCGGTGATCCTTGCCGGGGACATCGACTACGACAAGACCATCGCCTTGGTGGACCGCTATTTCGGCGGCTGGAAGCGCAAGGAGGTCCCGTCGTTCTCCTTCAAGCCGGAAGTGCCCATTGCGGCACCGGTTGCCGCCGAGGTGTTCGGTCCCGCTGCTGAATGGGTGGACCTGGCCTGGCGCTTCGATGGGTACAGCAAGGAGGATGGCTTGATGCTACAACTCATCGACGGCATCCTGAACAATGGAAAGGCGGGCATCTTGGACCTCAACTTGATCCAGGCCCAGAAGGTGCTCGATGCGAACAGCAGCGCCGGTGTCCAGACCGACTATTCGGAGTTCGAGCTGCATGGCGAACCCAAGGAGGGACAGACGCTGGACCAGGTGCGCGACCTGCTGCTCGCCCAGCTGGAGGCCCTGAAGCGCGGCGAGTTCGACGACTGGCTGATCGAAGCCGTGGTGGATAACAAGCGCCAGGAGCAGATCCGCTTCTGGAACGAGAACAACGGTCTGCGCACCGCCGCCATGACGGACGCCTTCATCCTGCGGAAGCCGTGGAAGGATGTGGTGGGCCAATACGACCGCATGGCCGCCATCACCAAGCAACAGGTGATCGATTTCGCGAAGAAGCACTTCGGCTCGAACTACGTATGCGTCTACAAGCGCACAGGGGAGAACAAGGAGGCCTACAAGGTGACCAAGCCGAGCATCACGGCCATCGACATCAAACGCGATGGCAAGAGCGCCTGGCGAGTCGAGTGGGAGAAGATGCCCAGCGCCGCCATGGTCCCCGAATTCGTGGAATACAGCAAGGCGATCGACCAGCAGACCCTGCAACACGGCATTCCATTGGCCTGCGTCAAAAACCCCACGAACGACCTCTTCAGCCTGCGCTACATCCTGGATATGGGCACCAACCACGACCGGGCGTTGAAGGTCGCCGTGGAATATCTCCCGTACCTCGGAACGAGCAAGCTCAGCCCGGTCGACCTGAAGAAGGAACTCTTCAAGTTCGGCCTGTCCTTGGAGGTTTTCGCGAGCGAGGATCGGGCCTACGTTACCCTGAGCGGTTTGGAGAAGAACCTGGAAAGGGGAGTGGACCTGCTGGAGCAAGTCCTGGCCGATGCCCAGAAGAACGATGAGGCATTGAAGGGCTTGGTGGCCGATATCCGCAAGAACCGCCAGGACCAGTTGAAGAACAAGAACGCGCTCCTGGGCAGTGCACTTTTCAGCCAGGCGCGGTACGGTGCGCTATCGCCGTTCAATGATGTGCTTTCCAACGAGGAACTCGCCGCGCTGGATGGGACCGCTTTGGTGCAGCGTATCCACGACCTCACGTCCTATCCGCACAAGGTGTTCTACTACGGACGTAAGGCGCCCAGTGAGGTCGCGGCTCTGCTGAACGCCAAGCACAAGACACCGGCTACTCCGAAAGCGATCCCCGCGCCCAAAGTCTATCCCGAACTACCCACCACGGCCAACAAGGTGCTCTTCGCCGAGTACGACATGGTGCAGACCGAGATGATCCTGGCCAGCAAGGCCGGTCCGTTCGATGTGGAGAAACTTCCTTACGCATCGCTCTTCAATGAGTATTTCGGCAGCGGCCTCAACAGCATCGTGTTCCAGGAGATCCGCGAGGAAAAAGCCCTGGCCTATGGGGCCAATGCCAGCTACACCAGCCCGGCGAAAAAGGAGGATGCGCACTATGTCCGGGCCTTTATCGGCACCCAGGCCGATAAGCTCAACGATGCCGTCGCGGCCATGCTGGTGCTGATGAACGACATGCCCATAGCACAGGCCCAGTTCGAGGGCGCCAAAACCAGCGCCATGAAGGTGATCGAGAGCACACGCATCACCAAGGAGAACATCTACTGGACTTGGGACGCCGCCCAACGCCGGGGCTTGGACTACGACGTGCGCAAGACCAGCTACGATCGGATCCCCACCATCACCATCGAGGACATGAAAGCCTTCTTCGACAAGGAGATCAAAGGCCGGCCGTACACATTTTGCGTGATCGGCAAAGAGGCGGGAATGGATCTGAAGGTGCTGGAAGAACTGGGCCCTTTGAAGAAATTGTCCAAGAAGGACCTGTTCGGATATGAAGAGGAAACCCCGTAGCGTCGACCCTCGACCGCACGATCCTATTGCACCGATGGACACGTGCGTTTTCACCCTCGATGTGGAGGACTGGTTCCACATCCTGGACCTGCCTTCCACCCCGCCATTGGAGCAATGGGGTCCACTGCAGAGCAATGTGGAAAGCAACACCCGGCGCATGCTGGCGATCTTCCGTCAGCATGAGGTGAAGTGTACCCTCTTCTTTCTCGCCTGGGTGGCGGAACGCTGGCCCCATTTGGTGCGCGAGGCCGTGGCCGATGGGCATGAGATCGCCAGCCACGGTTATGCCCACGAGTTGGTCTACACCATCAGCGAGCAACGCTTCTTCGACGACATCCGCAAGGCGAAGGACATCATCGAACGTGCGGGTGGGGTCGAGGTGAAAGGCTACCGATGCCCGGGCTTCAGCGTGACGGTGGAGACACCGTGGTTCTTCGATCGCGTGCGCGAGGCCGGGTACGTGTACGACAGCAGCGTATTCCCTGGAAGCAGAGGACATGGCGGCCTGCCAACCGCGAAACCCGTTCCGCATGTCATCGGAACGCGGCATGGGGATCTTGTGGAATTCCCGATCTCGCTGGCAGAAACGATCGGCCGCCCGATGTACTTCTTCGGCGGGGGCTACCTCCGCTTCTTCCCATATTGGCTCGTGCGGCGGAAGGTGAAGGAGGTGTTGGCCGAACAACGCCCGGTGGTGTTCTACCTGCATCCCCGCGAGATCGACCCGGACCAACCCCGACTGCCGATGAGCGCCAAGCGGAACTTCATGACCTACGTGGGCCTCGCCACCACCGAACCGAAGATGCACCGCCTCTTCAACGACTTCCGCTTCACCACCTTCGCGGAGCTGTTGCCGTCGGTCACGTAGAACGCGATCCTCTTTCTTTCTTCTTGAACCTTTTTCCTTTCCCCTTCTCTTTCGTTTCCCTGTGCCGTGAAAAAGATCCTGTTCCTCTACACCGAACTGGCGCCCTATTTCCTGGCCTGCGTGGAGCGGCTGGTGAAGGACCACGATGTGGAGGTGCATATCGTGCGCTGGCCGGTGAACAAAGAGGCCCCCTTCGCGCTGAAGTTCCCGGACCGGGTGCATGTGTATGATCGGAACGCGTACGATGAGCTTCCGCTTTTCCGGTTGGTGCATTCCATCAACCCGGATATCGTGTTCGCGAGCGGATGGATCGACAAGGGTTATCTGAAGGTCTGCCGTTCCATGCGGGCTGCCGGAAAGCCCACCGTGATGTGCAGCGATACCGCCTGGCGTGGAGGACTGCGCCAATGGGCCGCTGTTGGAACCTCACGTTTCTGGCTGCGGCGCACCTTCAGCCATGCCTGGGTCACGGGGAGGCACAGGCGCTGTACGCGCGGTTCCTGGGCTTTCCTCCGTACGCGATCAAGCGCGGGTTCTACTCCGCCGATGTGGAGCGTTTCGCACCGCTTGCTGAACGCTTCGAACCCGCCAAGCGGGCGAAGTTCCCGCACCGTTTCCTCTGCGTGGCGCGCTACATCCCGACCAAGGGCCATCAGACCATCTGCGACGCTTTCGCGGAAGTGTGCGATGCGGGCCAGGCGGGCGATTGGGAGCTTTGGTTCATCGGGACGGGTGAATTGGAGGATGCGGTGAAGAACTCCACCTGCGGCAAGCATCCGCGCATCAAGCACATCGGCTTCGTGCAGGCCGAAGAGATGCACAGCTACCTGGAACACACCGGCGTGTTCATTCTGGCCAGCACTTATGAGCCGTGGGGCGTTGTGGTCCACGAACACGCCGTGGCCGGGTTCCCCTTGATCCTAAGCGATGCCGTAGGCGCTGCCGAACGTTTCCTGAAAGAGAACCACAACGGCCTGCGCTTCACCGCCGGTGACAAAGAGAGCCTGAAGGCGACCTTCCGGAAGTTCGTGGCCATGAGCGATGATGAACTGCGTCGGATGGGTTTCGCCAGCACCGAGTTGGGCAGGAACTGGAGCCCCAAGGAGTGGGCCTCCGTGGTGATGGAACTGATCCAGGACCGCCGTGCCTAAGCCCAAGGTGCTCGTGTTCATCGATTGGTACCTGCCCGGTTACAAGGCCGGTGGGCCGGTGCGCAGCGTGGCCAATCTGGTGGATCATTTGCGCGACCGCATCGACTTCCACATCGTTACCACGGATACCGACTACACCGAGCGAACGCCCTACGCCGGCGTCACGCCGGATCGATGGACCGTGCTGCAGGGCGGCGAGAAGGTGTGGTACGCTTCGCGTGCATGCATCTCGACCAAAGTGTGGAGAGAATTACTGGCACAGGAACGCTGGCATACGGTCTACATCAATGGCATGTATTCGCGCTGGTTCAGCATCGAACCGCTGCGGCTGTTGCGCGGATCGAAGCAACGGAGGGTGGTCGCTGTGCGTGGTATGCTCGCCAGCGGCATGATGAGGCACGGAGCATTGAAAAAACGCGCCTTTCTCGCTGCCATGAGGCTGCTCGGGGCTTACCGGGGCGTGGAGTTCCAGGCGACCAACCAGGAGGAGCTACAGGACGTCAAAGAGTGGATCTCCGCGGACGCCATCGTCCATCTGGTCCCGAATCTTGGGCGTAGGTCGGTCGCTGCCGCACCGCCATCGCGTGCGAAGGAACCGGGCACGCTCAGGTTGATCAGCGTCGCCCGCATCGCGGTGGAGAAGAACACGCTCTTTGCTATTCAGTGTTTGCGCGATGTGCAGGGGGGTGTCACCTGCGATCTGTTCGGTCCTGTTTACGATCAAGGGTATTGGGCCCAATGCCGACAAGCCATCGCCGAGCTTCCTGCGAACGTGCGCGTGAACTACAAAGGCGTGATCCCCTCGGAGCAAGTGCCTGCGCTCTTCGCGAATTACCACGCGCTCTTCATGCCGAGCCAGGGCGAGAACTTCGGGCACACCATGGCCGAGGCATTGGCCAGTGGGCTGCCTCTGTTAATAAGCGACCGTACGCCCTGGCGCGGTTTGGAAGCGGCCCGGGCAGGGTGGGACCTCGCACTGGCGGATGGAACCGCCTGGCGTACCAAGCTCAATGAGTTGATCGCCATGGACCAAATAAGCCTGTCTGTGTGGTGTGCAGGAGCGTTCGCATTGGGAAGCGATCTTTGACCGATCCCGAGCCCATCGAAAAGAGCTACTCGCTTCTCGCAGGAAAATGACCCGCCCCACCGTCGACCTCAGCCGCTTCGACAATTCCGATTTCCCCAAAGGGGCCGGAGCGATCAAGCGCACGCTGTGGTACTTCACCAACGCGGTGTTCTTTCTCAATCCCTGTTTCCCGTTCCGCTCGGTGAAACCCGGACTGCTGCGCATGTTCGGTGCGCGGGTCGGGAAGGGCGTCGTGATCCATCCGGGTGTGAACATCAAATTCCCCTGGAAGCTCACCATCGGCGACCATTGCTGGATCGGCCAGCGCGCCTGGTTGGACAACATCGATCAGCTTACCCTGCAGAACCATGTGGTCATCAGCCAGGGGGCCATGATCGTTCAAGGCAGTCATGATTACAAAAAGCCACATTATCCAACATTAAGCGGCCCAGTGTTGCTCGAAAGCGGCAGTTGGGTGGGGGCGGGGGCTATCGTTACGCTGGGCGTCACGCTCAAGAGCCATAGCGTGCTGGCGGCGGGATCCGTGGCCACGAAGGATCTCGAGCCCTACATGATCTATCAGGGGAACCCGGCCCAGCCCGTGCGCGAGCGGGTGATCGATCCCCTATGAAGATCTCGGTCATCACCGTCTGCTTCAACGCGGCGGAACACATCGATGAGACCCTGCGCAGCGTGGTGATGCAGGACCACGGCCCCGTGGAGCATATCGTGATCGATGGCGGCAGCACCGACGGCACGCAGCAGAAGATCGAACGCTATCACGAGGTGATCGCGCATTTCGTCAGCGAGCCGGACAAGGGCGTGTACGACGCCATGAACAAGGGTCTCCGCCTCGCCACCGGTGAGGTGATCGCCTTCGTGAACGCCGGTGACATGATCGCCCATCGCAGTTGCCTCAGCGAAATGGCCGCCGAATTCGCCAAGGGCGATGCCGATGCCATCTATGGGGACGCGTATATGGTGGATCCGAAGGATATCCGCAACGTGAAACGCTTCTGGAAAGGGGGCGTCTACCGGCGGGAGGCCTTCCGCAGTGGATGGATGCCGCCGCACTTGGGCACCTACATCCGAAAAGAGGTTTACGACCGCTTCGGCCATTTCCGAGACGACCTGCGCGTGAGCGCGGACTACGAACTCATGTTCCGTTTCATGTACAAGCACCGCATCCGGGTGCGCTATGTGCCGAACGTGTTGGTGCGTTTCCGCCTGGGCGGGGTGAGCAACCGATCCCTTGCCCATGTCTGGCGGGCCAATCTGGAGGTGTACAGGGCGTGGAAGTTGAACGGGGAGCGCGTATCTCCATTTATCGTGCTGGCCAAGCCCCTGCGCAAGCTGGCCCAGTACATTCGGGCCCGATGAAGAAGGTCCTGGTGATCCACTACTCCCAGACCGGCCAGCTCTCCGGATTGCTGGAGCGTATCGTGCGCCCCTTGGAGGAAGCCGGTATTCGCGTCGACCGCATGGCTTTGCGGCCTGTCACTCCCTATCCCTTCCCATGGACGCGCCTCACCTTCTTCAATGCCTTCCCTGAATCAGTGGGGCATGACCCGATCCCGCTGCAACCCTTCGAGGTGCCGCCTGATGGTCCCTACGATCTGGTGATCCTGGGCTATACCATCTGGTTCCTCAATCCTTCCATCCCGTTCAACAGTTTTCTCAAGCATCCTGACGCGGCAGCGTTCGTTAAGGACCGTCCCGTGCTCACGGTGATCGGTGTGCGCAACATGTGGGTGATGGCCCAGGAATACACCCGGCGTACGGTCGCTTCGTTGGGTGGGCGTATGGTGGGCCACATCACCGTGGTGGATCGCAGCAACAACTTGGTGAGCGTGATCACCATCATCCGCTGGATGTTTTGGGGCAAGCGAGATCCGTTCTTGGTGTTCCCAGCAGCAGGCATCCGACAGGAGGATATCGATGCCAGCAGTCGCTTCGGCCGGACGATCGCCCAACACCTCGAGACCGGAACAATTGACCGCGTTCAGCCCGATCTGCTGCGCGAAGGCGCTATCCGCATCGTGCCTTCCCTGCTCATGCTGGAGAAGCGGGCCCTCTTCATTTTCCCCAAGTACCGGGCGTATATCCTGGGTAAGGTCCAGAAGGATCCCTCCAGTCGCCTCCGCCGGGTCAAAGTTTTCAGCGTGGTGCTCACGGTCGGCGTCTTCATCCTCGGCCCGATCACCAACCTTACCACGGCTTTGGTGTCTCTGTTGAAGCGACGAGAGATCCGGGAGGAAGTGGAGCGCCTTTCGAAGTACGGGTAGTCTCCCGGGCAGCGTCGGCTTCCGCTGCGGACAAGCGATCTTTGCACCCTAGGCCGGGCAGTCTACTTTTGCCGGTCCTTTCCAGGGAAAAGAACGCCATCGCTTTGCACGACGTCTATATCACCCGCACCTCCGGGTTCCTTCCGAACGCTCCCGTCTCCAATGCGGAGATGACCGACTTCATTGGCAAGATCGACGGCAAGCCTTCACGCGCGGCGACCATTGTGTTGCGCAACAACGGCATCGTGCAGCGTTACTACGCGCTGGACAAGCAGGGGCGCATGACGCATACCAATGCGCAAATTGCCGCAGCAGCCGTGCGCGGCCTCACCGGCGATGGCGTGGAATTGAAGGACCTGGAGGTACTGGCCTGTAGGACTCTCCTCCCCGGACCAATTCCTCCCCAGCCACGCCTCGCAGGTGCATGGTGAACTGGATCATCCCATCGAGATCATTTCCACCGCAGGCTCCTGTTGCACCGGCATGCATGCCCTGAAGTATGCCCACATGAGCGTGGCTTCAGGCAATTCACGGAACGCCGTAGCCGTGGGCAGTGAGGCGCTCAGCGCCATGATGGTGGCCCGCAACTTCGAGGGAGAGACCGAACGATTCCGGCAACTCGAGCAGGATCCGATCATCGGCTTCGAGAAGGAGTTCCTCCGCTGGATGCTCTCGGATGGCGCGGCTGCGGTGCTGTTGGAAACCCAGCCGCGGGGCGAGGGTTCCCTGCGCGTGGACTGGGTGGTGAGCCGCTCCTTCGCCAATGAACTGGACGTTTGCATGTATTCCGGTGCAGACAAAGACGCGGAAGGTCGCACCCAGGGCTGGAAGACCTACGAACCGGCAGACCTCGCTGGCAAGTCCATCTTCACCATCAAGCAGGATGTGAAACTGCTCGGCAAGAACATCGTGCCTGTAGGCGTGACCTACCTGCGGGAAACGTTCGAGAGCAAAGGCCTGGATCCGAAAGACATCGACCACATGCTGGTACACCTGTCCTCCATGTTCTTCAAAGACAAAGTGCATGACGAGATGTACGCCCAAGGCATCGGTGTGCCCATGGAGAAGTGGTTCATCAACCTGCCGCAAATGGGTAATGTGGGCGCCGCATCCATTTTCATCATGCTCTGGGACCTGATGCGCCAAGGCAAGGTGAAGAAGGGGGAGAAGATCCTGCTGATGGTGCCCGAAAGCGCGCGCTTCAGTTATTCGTTCGCGCTGTTGACCGCCGTATAGTAGGGTTCCGACTTGCGGACGGAGCGGGTTACTTTTGCACCCCTTCCGCGCCCTGCCGGGCCGGATGTCCCAGAACGATGAAGAAGGACGAGGTCCCGCAGGACGATGCCAATATGCTGGAAGGCAAGTTCAAGGTGGTGAAGTACGCCCTGAACGAGAAAGGCGAGTTCGAGAAAGTGCCCAGCGTGGGCTGGGAGCCGGAGAACGTGGCCCTGAGCCAGGCCTGGGACGTGATCAACGAGAAGGTGGAAGCCGCCCGCCAGCAAGTGTTGAAGGGTGCGGCCAGCCCGCTGCTCTTCCACATGGAGAAGAACATGATGGACGTCGTCCTGCTCGCCAAATACATGGACCTTCCAACAGGTAAAGTGAAGCGGCACCTGGAACCGGATGGGTTCGTTCAGCTCGATTCGATCCTGCTCGCACAATACGCTGAGGTTCTGTTGATCACCGTAGAAGAGTTGAAGCGCGTGCCCGCATGATCCGGCCCGACGTAACGATCCCGTTCGATCACCAACAGAGCGCCCATTGCGAAACGGGCGTGATCTCCAACCTCATGCGGTTCCATGGCCTGCCCGTGAGCGAGCCCATGGCCTTCGGTATCGGCTCCGGGCTGTTCTATAGCCACATGCCGTTCTTGAAGATGAACGGCATTCCGGTCACCAGCTACCGCATCCTGCCCGGCTGGATCTTCGGGCGGTTCACCAAGAAGCTCGGCATCGCCATCAAGCGGATGAAGTTCCGCGACCCGAAGGCCGCGATGGACGAACTGGACCGGGTGCTGGCCCAAGGGCTTCCCGTGGGCATGCTCACCAGCGTGTTCTACCTGCCTTACCTGCCCAAAGCCTTCCGGTTCCATTTCAATGGCCACAACATCGTGGTGTTCGGGAAGGAAGGGGATGAATACCTGGTGAGCGATCCCGTAATGGACGGCACTACGCGCATCCACCGCACGGCGTTGATCCGCGCCCGCTTCGCCAAGGGCATGCCCAACATCAAGGGCAGCATGTACTACCCGACCAGCGTGCCCACCGACGCTGACATCCGCAAGGCGGCGATCCGCGGCCTGCGCCGCACGGCGCGGGACATGAGCACCACACCGCTGCCCATGTTCGGCACGAAGGGCATCAGCTACCTGGCGGGCAAACTGCGGAAGTACGAGCAGAAGCTCGGCGAACGGGACGCGCGCCTCGCCTTGGGCAATTTGATCCGCATGCAGGAGGAGATCGGCACCGGCGGTGCGGGCTTCCGCTTCATCTTCGCAGCCTTCCTCATGGAAACCGCCAACCTGCTGGACCGCGCCGACCTGCGCGTGCATGCCCTCACGATGAACCGTATAGGCGATCTCTGGCGCGATTTCGCCTACGAGGCAGGCCGCCTTTGCAAGGGCAGGGCGGAGGCGCACATCACCTTCCCCTATCTGGCCGATAAGCTGGAAGCCATCGGAAAGGAGGAAACCACCTTCTTCAAGGAACTTCACGCGGTGAGCAAGACCTTATGAGCGCCCCTGTGATCCGCGTGCAAGGCCTGGTGAAGCGCTACCGCAACGCGGATGAACCGGCCGTGAACGGTATGGACCTCGAGGTGATGCCCGGCGAATTCCTCGGGCTCCTCGGACCCAACGGCGCGGGCAAGACCACCATCATCTCGATCATCACCGGCGTGCGCCAAGCCACATCCGGCACGGTTTCCATACAAGGCATTCCCATTACGCGCGACGCCCATGAGGTGCATCGCATCATCGGCTACGTGCCCCAGGACATCGCCCTGTACGAAGCGCTCACAGCGCGGGAGAACCTCACCTTCTTCGGTGAACTCTTGGGCCTCTCCGGCCAGCGGTTGCGCCAGCGTGCGGACGAGCTGTTGGAAAGGACCGGTCTGCTGGCCCGTGCCGGGGAGCGCGTGAAGGATTGGAGCGGAGGCATGAAGCGCCGCTTGAATTTGATCGTGGCCTTGTTGCATGAACCGGCGATACTCTTCCTGGACGAACCCACCGTGGGCATCGATGTGCAGAGCCGCGCCGCGATCTGGGAACTGCTCCACGAGATCAACGCGACGGGCACCACCGTGGTCTACACCTCGCACCACTTGGAAGAAGCCGAGCGCCTCTGTAGCCGCGTGGTGATCATCGACAACGGCCGCGCGGTGGGCGAGGTGAGCGATCCGCAAGCCCACAAAGGCCACTTGGAAGAAACGTTCCTGCGAATGACCGGGCGCGGTTTGCGCGATTGACCATGCTGCGCCGCATCATCGCCCATATCCGGAAGGAACTGCTGCTGCTGGTGCGTGATCGCGCCGGCCTGGCGCTGCTTTACGTAATGCCCATCGTGCTGGTGAGCATCATGGCGGTGGTGCAGGATGCGCCGTTCCGCGATTTCGCGGACAAGCAAGTGAAGGTGCTTTTCCGCGATCTGGATGGTGGGGTTGTGGGTGAGAAGGTCCGGGCAGGAATGGACATCGCCGGGAGCTTTACCATCACCGACGCCGGCACCTTGAGCGAGGAGGAGATCAAGGAGGAAGTGCGAAAGGGCCATCATCAGGTGGCCGTGATCGTGCCCGCCGGGGCCAGTAAGGTGCTCCTGGACCGCTCCGCGCATGCCATGGATGGGCTCTTCGGCCAGATCACAGGCGATAGCGTTGCCCCGATCCAACCCGACAGCGCCTTCGTACGCATGATCGTGGACCCTACGGTGAAGCATGCGTTCCGCGAACTCTCTCGGGGCGCATTGATCAGGATCCTCGCCGGGCTCAGTTCCGAGCAGTTGCTCGTGGATATGCACGCCCGAATGGAGGCCATCACCGGGGACACCTTGGAACCGTTGAAGTTGATGGCCCCCTTCATCGGGGTGGATCAGCGTTTAGCGGCGGGTGAGACCAGCGGTGTGCTGATCGCCTCCGACAGCACCCAGCACAATGTGCCGGCCTGGACCATTTTCGCCATGTTCTTCACCGTGGTGATGCTGGCCGGTAACATGGTGAAGGAGCGGAATTCCGGCTGCATGGCCCGCTTGCTCACCATGCCGGGTGGCGTGGCGGAGCGCATTCTGGGCCGCGCCGTGGCCTACTTGTTCATTTGCGTGACCCAGCTCGGCGTGCTGCTGGCCATGGGACATTGGGTGTTACCGGTCTGGGGCTTACCTCGCATTGGTGCTCGGCCCTGCGAAGGACCTTGCACTTTTGCTGCTGGCGGCGGTGTTCATTAGTGGAGCGGCCACTTCGTTCGGTGTGTTGGTGGGTTCTTTCGCGCGCACCCAGCAGCAATCAGCGATCCTGGGCTCTTCGGTGGTGGTGATCATGTCCGCCATCGGCGGCATCTGGGTGCCGTTGTACATCATGCCCCAAGGCATGCAGATGATCGGGCGTTTCTCACCCCTCAACTGGTCCATGGAAGCCTTCAATGTGATCCTGCTCCGCCAGGGTGATCTGGGCGAGTTGGTGCTCTATCTGCTTCCGCTTGCTGGTTTCTCGGTGCTCTGCTTAGCCATCACGGTCGTTGCCGAACGGATAGCTTCGTCCAACTGACCATGGCAAGCGAGGTGGTGATCACCGGCTTGGGTGTCATTTCCGCCCTCGGCCGAAACACACAGGAGAACCTGGACGCCCTGCTCGCGGAGCGCTCCGGTATCGGGCCCATCACCGTGTTGGACACCCGCCATCGCGGTTCCATTCTCGTCGCTGAGGTGCCTTTTACCGACGATGCGTTGGGTGCCCTTGCCGCACCGAAGAGCCTGCGCGGTTGGACCCGCACCGCATTGCTGGGCCTTACCGCTGTTCGGGAAGCGTTGCAGCAGGCCGGGCTCGATGCCACCACCACGCGCACCGGACTTATCTCCGCCACCACCGCTGGTGGCATCGACAAGACAGAACCCATTTACGACCACTATTTCCTTCCGGTGATCCCGCCCGATTCCGCGCAGTACCTCGGCACGCACGATCCCGGCGATCATTCCGAGCGCATCGCCGCCGAACTCGGTTTCCACGATCTGGTCACCACCATCAGCACGGCCTGCTCCTCTTCGGCGAACGCATTGATCTTCGGGGCCCGCCTCATCCGCAATGGCCTGCTCGACGCTGCCGTGGTAGGCGGCGCCGATGCACTGTGCAAATTCACGGTGAACGGCTTCAACAGTTTGATGATCCTGGACAAGGAGTCTTGTCGGCCGTTCGACCGTGATCGCGCCGGACTGAATCTTGGCGAAGCCGGGGCCTACCTGGTACTCGAATCCGCGGCCCATGCGGCGCGGCGCGGTACGAAGGCGCTCGCCAAAGTGTCTGGGTACGCGAATACCAACGAGGCCTTCCATGCCACGGCTTCCGCACCGGATGGAGCTGGCGCTTTGAAGGCGATGGAACTGGCGCTTCGATCCGCCGGGCCTGCAGCCGCAGGAGGTGAGCTACGTCAACGTGCATGGCACCGGCACGGCCAACAACGATGCTTCCGAGGGCACCGCATTGCGACGCTTGTTCGGTGACCGAATGCCGCCCTTCAGCAGTACCAAGTCCTTCACCGGACATACGCTGGGAGCGGCGGGTGCGGTGGAAGCGATCTACTCTGTGCTCGCCATTCAACACGGTGTGCACTACGCCAACCTCCGCTTCAAGACGCCTATCGAAGAGGCACCGCTGAAACCTGTGCTTCATACCCAACGCGGCGTTGTCGTGCAGCATGTGCTCAGTAGTTCGTTCGGCTTCGGTGGTAACAACACTTCGCTGGTGATCAGCGCCCCATGAAGCGGCCGGTCCATATCGTCGGCGCTTCCGCCATCGGCCCGCAACCGGTGTTCGACACGGATCGCCTGACGGAGGTCGCGGGATACGATGTACATCCGATCAAAGCCATCCTGCCCGATCTCAAGCGCTATATCGACCCGGTGCGCGGCCGCCGCATGGAGAAGGTCGCGCGCATCGGCATCGGCACCGCCATGAACGCGTTGGACCGCGCAGGGAAGCGCGAACCGGAGGCGGTGATCGTGGGCACAGGCCTGGGTTGCATGGAGAGCACGGAGCGCTTCTTCGTGCCCCTGTTGCACAACCACGAAGAGGTGCCGAACCCCACGGCTCATCCAAAGCACGCACAACAACGTGGCCGGGCAGATCGCACTGTCCACCGGTTGCACGGGCTACAACTTCACCTACTTGCATCGGGGTCTTTCCTTCACCAGCGCCCTGCTCGATGGTTTCATGCAAGTGGGGGCGGAGGGGCAGCGCAACGTCCTGGTAGGTGGTGCGGAGTCGATCACGCCCGATTATTACACCGTGCAAAAGCGCACCGGTCTTTGGAAGGAGCCGGAGGTGCCCTCCCTTTCCGTGCTATCGAGCAGGACCACTGGTGCGCTCTGCGGAGAGGGCGCCGCGTTCTTCGTATTGACGATCGGCCGGGTGATGGCCCGGACGTGCGCCTCGCCGACCTGGACATCACCTACCGCGGCCGGGCCGATGGCCTTGCGGCGCGAGTAGCGGCTTTCTGGAACGCAATGGGCTCACTGCTGGCGATGTGGATCTGCTGATGCTGGGCTACAACGGCGATGCGGTACAGGACCGTGCCTACCATCCGGTGTTGGCGTTGTTCCCCACGGCCACGGCTGCCGCGTTCAAACATTTGTGCGGTGAGTACTGCACGGCCAATGCCTTCGGCATGTGGCTGTGCTGGTCGGCACTGGCTTCGGGTGCATTGCCCAAAGAGGCCGTGCTGCGCGAACACGCATCACCGTTCAGGCGCGCGTTGCTCGTGGATCATTTCCAACTGAAGGACTTCAGCCTGGTGCTCTTGGAGCGTTGATCACCCTGTTGGTAGGTTGCCGAGGAAAGCAGGGAACGGCGGTGGGTCGATGGGCTCGTGCCGCCTAAATTCGCCCCCGAATGCAAGGGTCACCCACGTACCGTTCTGGATCCGCCGCGCGGGGGCTCACCTTGCTACTTGGTGGCCTGTTGCTGCTCTCATTATCGCTTCCGTCGGTTATCGTTGGCCATTTCCTGGTGAAGCGGGCCAGCATCGAGCGCGAGCTCTGCGTGATGCGCGATGCCTCGCCCGAAATGAACACTTGCCACGGGAATTGTTACCTGATGCGTCAATTGGAGGTGACCAAACGGAAGGCGGATGCCCCCTTTGAGCAGTTGAGCTTCCGTCCTCAACCTTCCGAGCACCAAACCCTGGTGATCTGGCCACCGGTCCTAGCTTGGGAAGTGCGCCGCTTTCCGGCTTTTAACGAAGCGGTTCTGATCGGTGCGCGAGCCTTGGCCGACCCGGTGCCCTGGGCCTAGATCCACGTTGTTCGTGCTGCGCGCTCAGCGTTCGGCATACCACACGTTCGATCCAAACCCACCTCATGAAGCACTTCTTCTTGGCGGGGATGCTGCTATGCATTTCCCTGTCTACTTGGGCCTGCGATGTTTGCGGGATCTTCCTGGGCATACAACCCAATGATCGCTCGAGCTCGTTCGGGCTTTACTACCGGTTCCGGCACCTGGAAGGCGACCTGGGTGGCGTCTCGTTGCTGAAGCACGGCGGAGGTCACTCAGGTGAAGCTGCTGCGGCCCCGAGCCATTATGCCGAACAGTACCAAGTTCTGGAAGCGCGCGCTGATATCTGGTTCACCCAGCGTCTTGCCATAATGGCCTCCGTGCCCTTGGTGAACAACTACCAGAGCGTGGACGGTTACGCCACGGCCGATGTCTATGGCCTAGGTGATCCGTTCGTGCTCGGCCGGTTCGTAGCAGCGAACACGCGCTGTCTTACGGACGCCCCACGCACGGTCCATCGCGTCACGTTGGGGGTGGAGTGAAATTCCCGCTGGGCCGCACGGATATGGAATTCGCTGAAGCTGCAGTACCACACGACCTACAACCGGGCACCGGAACGTGGGACGCCTTGGCTTCCGCAGAGTACATGGTGCGCCGCAACAAGGTGGGCGGATCGCTGGCCGTTTTCGGCCGCTACAATGGCCGTGATAGGAACGCGTACCAACTCGGCCATGGCTTGAGCACCACAGCCGAGGCGTTCTACCAGGTCCCGCTCGGACCCTTCACTTGGGCGCCCTCCCTGGGCGTCTACGTGGAGCATTCCGGAATGGACCAAAGTGATGGGACGGTCGTGCAAGGCACCGGTTCCACCACGCTCTTCGCCCACGCAGGATCCCGCGTGTGGTGGCGCAATTGGATGGTGACAGCGAACTATCAGTATGCCGTGGCGCGTTCCACAGGCGAATGGATGGTGCCGAACCGCCAACGCGTTATCGTAGGGATCACATACAACCTCATCAGAAGAACAAACAACCCATGAATTCCAAGTCCCTGGCCCTTATGGCCGTTTTAACCGCGATCGTTCCCGGCTGTAAGAAGGACGACCCCGCCCCCCCTTCAGGAGGCAACCCTGCTCCGACAACCGCCAACGTGGAACTCGAGATCGAGTTCTTCAATGGTGCGAACCCCTATGCACTGACCGACGTCCTCACGGACAGTGCGGGAAACGAGGTACGGTTCGACAAGCTGCGCTTCTTCATTTCCAACGCTCATCTCTTTGATGACGCCATGAACGAGATAGCGCACTTCGAAGATGCCTACATCCTGGCCGATGCATCGAACGCGTCCGTAACCTATGACCTCGGTACTGTCCCTGCGGGCCATGTCCATGAGCTCGGCATGTTCATCGGGCTTGATAGCACGACCAACCACACCGATCCCACCACCTTCACCGAAGCACCGCTGAACGATGCTACGATGCACTGGTTCTGGAACCCGGCCTTGGGGTACAAGTTCATGGAACTGAACGGCTACGTGGACAGCAACGGGGATAACGTGGTGGATGCCACCGATGCGCTCGTGGAGTACCATATCGCTACGGACGACCTGCTCGGAGAAGCTGAATTCGAACTGCACCAGGATGTGGCCGGTGGCACTACGTTGACCATCGCCATCCATGTGGATCTCGCACACCTGGCCGCGCAGATCGATCTGGGAACGAACCCACAATCGCATACCACGGACTTCCCGGCCCTAGCCGTGCGTATGCGCGATGCGCTGATCGGTTCAATGGAACTGCACTGACCGGACCTGGATCCATGAACAGGAAGGGCCCCGCAAACCAGCGGGGCCCTTCACCTTTCCACCATACCAAACCTCTACCGCGCGACCTGGAACCGTTCGTTCGTTACGCGGCGATCATCCACCGTACGCAATGTGTAGTGGCCCACGGGCCAGGAACTCACGTCCTGATCGTGTACGCGTTGCTCTGTCACTTGGCCCCAGGCGATGGAGCGGCCATTGGCATCTATCACTGACCAGATGCCCTTGGCTGTGCCAGGCCATTGGAAGCGCACGCGCTGCGATGCGGGGACCGGTAAAATGCCCACGTCAAAGGCATCTTCCACTGTTGGCAGTCCTGTGGCTAGGAAGCCCTCGGATGGGATCTGGCAGGGCAGGCCATAGTCCACGGCCAAGGTGTACAACCCAGGTGTGCTCGCATCGATGCAGGTGGTATCGCTGCCGGCGATGGGCTGGCCGTTGAAGTACCATTGGTAGCTATTGCCAGCGGGATAGGCGCAGAGTTCGCTGCCGTTCGGCACGATATCCGGCTGGACAGGGGGTTGACGGATCACGCTGATCGTAACGCCCAGTTGCTGGATGAAATTCGGGCAGATGCTCGGTGCCCCGCTCACCGAATAGGAACCGGTGCCGGTCACCACCAACGTGCTCTGATCCGCACCGGCGATGGGAAAGCCGTTGTCGGTCCATTGGATCAAGGTATCGTAGGGCTGGAGCAGCGTGAGGAGCAGGGTGTCACCCGCGCAAAAGAGCAACTCGCCATCCAGCCCCATACCATGGGGCGTATCTCCCCCATGCATCACGGCGGGAAGGAGGAAAACCCAGCTATCCACAAGCACCGGTGGCGACGCTTCCGTACATCCATCGTTCGTGGCTACTACATGAAAGCTGGAACCGGCATCCAGTGCAGCGCTTACGCCTATGGTCTGCGTGGTGGCGCCGGGGATAGCGGATCCATCCTTGAACCACTGGTAACTATCATAGGGCTGAGTGGAGAGTGTCGTGCTTTCGCCTGGGCAAAGGATCTGTCCGCTCCACAGCACTGTCGGATCGAAGGGACATTGCGCAGCCAAGCTTAAGACGGTAACTAGAGCGGTGAGGGTAAGGGTGTTCGCATGGGATCCTGTGGCATTCACTTGACGTGCTTAGGACGAAGAGCGCTGCCCGAAAGTGACAGCGCGTTCGCAGGACGATCCTCCCGGAGTGATACCATTTAGACACTCAGATCGGACTGACCTGAGTGTCTAAATGGTATGAGACAACTATCGCCCGGTCGATGCCACGAACACCTTTGCGCATAACTGCGCTCCGCCGTTCCCGACCAGGACGGAGTAGATCCCGGCTGCTTTGCCGTGCAGATCGATATGGGCCACATTGCTCATCACCGTTCCGGAGAGGACCTGGGTCCCGCGCATGTCATACAGATCGACCCGTCCAAGTGGTTCGTCCTGTGCGGTGCTGATCGTCAACATGCCGTCCACCAGGATCATCCGTATCGATGGGGTCGCTTCTTCAGGGATGGCGTTCGTGCCTTCCATGCACGCTTCGAGCAGGGTGAAGGAGATGGTCGAGGTGTCGAGCAAATGGGCTTGCAATGTGGGGGCGTTCCACGCTGAAGTACCAACGCCGAAATACAAGTGCTCCGCATCGGTCCAGGCGGGGTCGATCACCATGCTGAAGCTCCCGGGTGCAAGGCATGCGGAATCGTTGACATAGGTATGTGTGCTGTCCAGGTGGAAAACGCCGTTGGCCACGGTCGTCCCGACGCTGTCCTCCAGGTGCCAAGCGATATTGGCCGGTGCCACCGTGGCATTGTTGGTGAAAAGGAAAGGCCGCAATGGAACGCAGGGGGCCGCTGGGCAGAGGTCGATGGTCACAGCGAAGGTGCATTCCAACGTGGTGTTGAAGCCGGTCCAGAGTTCGATCGTGCCATTGATCGGTCCGGTAGGAATAGTGGCGCCATCCGCTAAAGGCAGCACGATGGTCTGGTCCGTGGTGAGGGCGAAGAGGTCGGCCTCGTGGAAAGCCAGCGTGTCGTTGTTGGCATCGTACACGATGAGGGAAGGGTAGTTCCACGAGATCGGGCCGCTGTTCAGCAGCCGGACTTCGATCAGCGAGTCATAGAACGCCGAGTAGGTTACCGATGTGATGTTCAGATCCGTGCAACTCTGGCAGGAGGCGCCAAGCGACGATGCCGCCACGCAGACGGTGGCGAATGCGCGCAGGTGGTGAAGGGCTTTCATGGTGTTCGGGTTTGCTGGATCCAAAGGTCCGATCGCCGTTTTCCCGCAGCAATGGACGGACCCGGCTAGCGCTGGTACTTTTCCCGGATGTGGGTGCGGTACTCCACCGGCGTAAGCCCCGTGGCCTTCTTGAACACGCGATTGAAGTAGGCGGGATCCTCCATGTGAAGCGCGTGGCTCACCTCCTTCACGCTCAGGTCGGCATGGAGCAGCAGGCGTTTGGCCTCCAGCAACAGCCGGTCCTGGATCACGTCACTGGCGCTGCGGCCGAGTCGCTTGCGCACGAGGTCGCTCAGATGGTCGGCGCTGATGGCCAGGGTGCTGGCGTAGTGGCCCACTTGGCGGTGCTCCAGGTATTCGCGTTCCACCATCCGCAGGAAGCGACGCACGGGATCGGCGGCGCCCAAGGCGGGGGTATCCGGTGGCAACGCGGCCCGGCGCCAGGCCGCGCATTTCAGGAGTAGGATCCCCAAATAGCCTTGCACCGCGCGGTCCATTGGCCCAGCGGGCGAAGTCAGTTCCCGTTCGATCGCACTGACCAATTCGCTCGCCTCCACGAACTGCGCGCTGCTGAGCGCAAAGGCGGGTGCCGTGGCCACATGGAACAGGTCGTTCAGATCGGCATGCTGGTCCGCGGTCGATCCACCCTCCTCGGTGAACATCAGCACAATACCCCGGGTATCGCGCGAGCGGCTCAGTTGGTGGACTTGTCCAGGAGCGACCAAATGCATGCACGGCGGCTCGATCACCACCGTCTCCAGATCGATCATGTGGGTGCCCGATCCTGCGCGAAGAAGAAGAGTTCGTGGAACGTGTGGCGATGCACCGTGCTTTGCACAGGCGTCTCCTTGGGTTCGATACGCTCCACGCGCGTGGGCATGGCCTGCGCGCCGCCAAGGCGATGGGTGGGTATGGCGGTATCGGTCATCAGGCGGCGAATATCGGCGCTGACCGGGATCGAAGGAGGCGAATGAACCTGCCACCCTCAGACAGCTGATCCATGGATCGTGATGCTCAACTCTTCACCGGCACCCGCACCGCCGAGAACGCCCGCTGCTGCACGCTGTAGCTGTGGCCCTTGGAGATGATATGCACCTTCATGCCTTCGATGCTGAAGGGTTCGCCTTCCTCCACATCGGCGTAATCGCTGTAGCTGATCTCGTGGCCATCGAAGATCATCACCTGTCCGCTGCCGATGGTCTCCAGCATGTCGGCGTCGGTGATCACCACGCCGGTGTCTTCGCCCAGGCCGATGCCGATCGCCGCCGGGTTCGCTGCCACGGCCTGTGTCAATCGGCTGAACCGACCGCGCTCTACGAAGTGGCTGTCGATGATCACGTCGTGTATCAAGGAGGCGCCGGTGGTCATTTTCACCCCGCCCTTTACAAGACCGCTGCTGCTGTGGCCTTGGTAGCTCATGGTGCTGCTCATGCCCATCGCGCCCGCCCTTGTCCCGGCGATCACGAAGCCCGCCTCCTCCTCATAGCGTCGTTTCATCAATTGTAGGAAGGCGGTTCCTCCGAAGATGGTGGTGAGGCGAAGTTGGTTGCCGCCGCTCATCATGACGCCATCGGCCTTGGCCAGCCGCTTGATCATGTCCGGCTTCACATCACCACGCTCGCGGATGTCGAGCACATCAACGTTCATCAACCCCAACTTGCCGAAGGCCTCGATATAGTTCGCTCCGACCTCCACCGGAATACTGCTTGCACTGGTGATCACGGCGAGCCTGCCGCTGGTGCCGCCGATCTCGTCCACCACCCGTTTCAGGATGCCTTCTTCGATGAAGCTGCCTTGAAAGACCTTGGCGTTGTGTCCAGCTTCGGGATCCTTGCCCTTGTCCTCGTTCCCGCCGATGGCGATGAGCTTCCCTTTCGGATCATGCTTGGTGTTTACCCCCGCCCCTGCCAGCACCCACCGGGTAAAGGCCCAGCGAAAGTAGAAGGATGGCGGGAACTGGTTCGTTGGAAGCGGGTTCGTCATCAACAGGGTTTTCAATAGCCAGGGGCTTTCACCGCCACGACGCAACGGACGCCAAGGACCCGCAGCGCTGCGGCCTTTTCCCATTACGTGGCGAAACCGTTGCGTTCGCAGCGCCGTGGCGGTGAATCTGGGCGTTGCCATCTATCTTCCCGCCTCGAAGCACCTCTTACCATGCGCATCCTCGAACTCAAGGCCATGCGTGGCCCCAACTACTGGTCGGTGAAACGTCACCACCTTATCGTGATGCGCCTGGACATCGAGGACCTGGAGCAGAAGCCCACGGACAAGATCCCCGGGTTCTATGAGCGTATCGTCGCTCTGCTGCCCAGCATGTTTAGCCATCGTTGCAGCGAGGACCACGAGGGCGGTTTCTTCGAGCGAGTGAAGCGCGGCACCTGGATGGGCCATGTGATCGAGCATATCGCCTTGGAGATCCAAACCCTGGCTGGAATGGACACGGGTTTCGGCCGCACACGGAGCACCCGGGACAATGGCATCTACAACGTGGTCTTCAGCTACGTGGAGGAACCGGTAGGCATGTTCGCGGCCAAAGCGGCCGTGCGTATCGCAGAAGCGCTGATCAGCGGCGAGAAGTACGACCTCGCCGACGACATCCAGAAAATGCGCGAACTCCGCGAGGAGAGCCGCCTCGGTCCCAGCACCGGGAGCATCGTTCACGAAGCCGTCTCGCGCGGCATTCCCTACCTGCGGTTGAATGGCCAGAGCTTGGTGCAGTTGGGTCATGGCATCCACCAGAAGCGCATCCGCGCCACCATCACCAGCAAGACCAGCAACATCGGGGTGGAGATCGCCTGCGACAAGGAGGAGACCAAGCAATTGCTGGAGAGCTACGAGATCCCCGTGCCGAAGGGCCGTGTGGTGCGCAGCGAAGAAGGTTTGGAAGCGGCCATCGATTCCGTCGGATTCCCATGTGTGATAAAGCCCAGCGGAGGGAACCACGGCCGTGGTGCCACCATCGGCATCAAGTCGTTGGAGGAAGCGAAGGTGGCACTGGCCAAGGCGAAGGAGATCAGCCGGAGCGTGATCGTGGAACGCTACATCACGGGCCTCGATCACCGCTTGCTCGTCATCAACCACCGATTCATCTGCGCGGCGAAGCGCACACCTGCCTGCGTGGTCGGCGACGGCAAGAGCACCATCGCCCAGCTTATCTGCGGCATCGACATCATGACGGACGACATCAGCATCCCGCTCAACGAATCGGGCGGCGCCGTGCTCGAAGTGAACGCCGCGCCGGGCTTCCGCATGCACTTGGATCCTACCGGTGGCTTGGGTAGGAACGTGGCTGAGCCGGTGGTGGACATGCTTTTCCCCGCAGGTACACCCAGCCGGATACCGATCATCGCGATCACCGGAACGAACGGAAAGACCACGACCACACGACTCACGAGCCACTTGATGCGCAGCATCGGTTACAAGGTGGGCATGACGTGCAGCGACGGCGTCTATATCATGAACCGCTTGCTGATGACCGGCGATTGCACCGGCCCGACCAGCGCACAGTTCGTGTTGAAGGAGCCTGTCGTTGATATGGCCGTTCTGGAAACCGCGCGTGGTGGTTTGGTACGCAACGGACTTGGCTTCGAGCATTGCGACGTGGCCATCGTCACCAACGTGGCCGCCGATCACTTGGGCTTGAAGGACATCCATACGCTCGAGGACCTTGCTCATGTGAAGAGCACCGTACCGCGCAGCGTGCGCCGCGACGGTTATGCGATCCTCAACGCCGATGACGAACTCGTGATGGCTATGCGCAAGCAGTGCGATTGCAAGATCGCCCTCTTCAGCTTGGATGAGAACAACCGCTTGATCCGCCAACACTGCAAGCTCGGTGGCCTCGCGGCGATCTACGAGAACGGCTACGTTACGATCAGCAAGGGCGAATGGAAGCTGCGGATCGAAAAGGCCGTGAACATCCCGATCACCTATGGAGGTAAGGCGGTCTTCAACATCCAGAACGTGTTGCCTGCGGTGCTTGCGGCATACGTGCAAGGCGTGAAAGTGGAAGAGCTGCGTGAAGCGCTTGCCACCTTCGTTCCATCGGCTGCGCAGACGCCGGGTCGCCTGAACCTATTCCAGTTCAAGAAATTCCAGGTGGTGGTGGACTACGCCCACAACCCGCACGGCTTCGAAGCCCTCGGCAAGTTCCTCAGCAAGATCCCCGACAGCCCGAAGGTGGGCGTGATCGCTGGGGTGGGCGATCGCCGCGACGAGGACACCGTGAACCTCGGCCGCCTCAGCGCGCAGATGTTCGACGAGATCATCATCCGCCAGGACCGCAACCTGCGCGGCAAGACCGACGACGAGATCATCGCGCTCATGGTGAAGGGCATCAAGGAAGTGGACCCCAACAAGCCCTACATCATCATCAAGAAGGAAGAGGCGGCGATCCGTCACGCCATCAGCACCGCCAAGCCCGGCAGCTTCCTCACGCTCTGCAGCGATGTGGTGCCCGATGCGCTCGCCCTTGTGCTGAAGCTGAAGGAGGAGGATGAGAAGGTGGCCTTCAACACGGATGATATTCCGAACAGGAATAAGGAATTGGTGGGATGAGAAGATTGATGACAGTCTCGTTTATGGTTCGCTCTGGTTACGAGGCTGCTTTGTCGAGAGGGGCGTATCGCGAGGAAAGTCCGTGGTGATACATGGACAACGCCAGGTCGGGGAGTACTTCTGGATGATCGGTTGTTGTGCTAGTGTTACTTCTTTGGTTCAGAACCTTATTAGGTGGTGTAGGTGTTCGACGAAAGGATCGAATATCCCAGACTGAAGTTCGTCAGTGGCCCAACTCACCGTGTTCGCGGCGTGCGTGGAAGAGGCCTGCATGCTTGGCGAAAGGGGTTTCATCCCGAGCGCTACTGCCCGGACATGGAATGCAGAACTCAGAGACAACCACTTGTGGCTCCATGGTCAACACGTCACTCACCCGCTTCATTCGCTGGAGGTGTGGGGCCAACCAAAGCATGGTTCTCCGGTTGCCCGCTGAGTGCGTCTGCATCTGTGAAGGTGCGCGTTATCAAAGGAGGGGTAATCAAGGAATGAAGTTCTGTGGTCAAGTCCCTCGGCAACTTGATGAACCGGGTTCCGTCTTTGCGAGAGCTTCGCCCCGCGCCCTAGCGCGGATGTTCGCTGGTGTCGTTCTGGCGGATCCCTGGCTTCCTCCACCTGCCAGCAAGAGTTGCTTTCATACCAACGTAGGGTTTTCCTGAGCCGATCTGGCCCCGGCACTCCACCCAAACCTGTGCGGCGGTCTGCCGCCCTCGAGCGACGCGACCCTGCACCTTGAAGCCGCAAAGCTTCCGATTACATTAGCTCTAACGAACGAAGCTATCCCGAACAGTAGCAATGACTTGGTGGGATGAGATGCCGACCACAAGGTCCAGTCCAATGCGCGAGATTCCCAGTGGAGGTGTGATATGAAGACCGGGATCATTGACAAGGAGCGGCGCGCGCGTTTTCCTCTGGGCCGTCTTCGTAGGATATGTCATCTTGTTGCTCATGGCCTTGTCGAAGCATGAGCTATGGGGTGATGAGATCCATAGTTGGAACATCGCTCGATCCAGCCATAGCCTGTTCGACCTTCTTCGGAACAGCCGGTACGAAGGGCACCCTCCGCTTTGGTACGTGGTCCTCTTCTCCATCACGCGCGTTACGCACGATCCCGAGTACATGAAGATCGCGCAGGCCGTGTTCGCCATCGCCATTGTGCTCATCCTTCTGTTCGCGTCGCCTTTCCCCTTGATCGTTCGCGCACTGATCCCCTTCGGTTACTACTTCGCATTCGAGTATGGCGCGCTCAGCCGGAACTACGCCGTAGCGGTGGCCCTCGCATTTCTCGCGACCTGGGTGCTTACGCGAAAGCCCCGTCACTATCAGGTGTGGTTCTATGTGCTTGTTCTCCTGCTCTCCAGTACACACCTGCTCGGGCTTCTGTTGGCCATCTCGTTCTGCGCATACCATGCCCGGGCAGGAGCGATCGGCGCATGGGAATTACCGTCGTGCGCTCCTGCACTTGGCCATCGGGGCGCTCATCTGCCTGCCTGCGGCCATGCAGATCGCTCCTCCCGGGGAGAGCCAGCTCAACATGCAGTTCTGGATGGACCATTGGACCGAGCAACAATGGGATACGATGGCACAGGCACCGTTGAAGGCCTTCGTTCCTATCCCTGACGCCGACCAGTTCCATTTCTGGAACACGAACGCTTTGCTCCAACTCTTCCCGAACGATGACAACGGCCGTGTGATCATACGCTGTTGCGCTGTTGCGCTCCTCGCCTTGGTGTGCTTCATGCTTCGCAAGGTGCGCGGTAGCCTTTGGTTCTTCGGCATCAATGCACTGCTCACGGCTACGGTGGCTTTCATATTCCCCCTCTCCAGCACACGCTATGTAGGCTTCATTTTCATTGCCTTCATCATTGCTGCATGGCTCTACCTCCACGAACGTCCGATGGGGCGTGGATCTCTGTCTTTCATTGGCTCTATCCTCGTGTTACAGGTGGTCGGAAGCGCGATCGCTATCAGCCGGGACTATGCTCTGCCGTTCTCCAACTCCGCCAGGGTGCGTGATCTGTTCGCACGCGTTCCGGCCAATGCCATGATCGTAACGGACTATTGGTGCCTGAACAACCTATCGGCGTTTATGGATCGCCCGTTCTACTGTCTTGAACACCGAAAGAACCTGTCTTTCCTGCGCTGGGACCAGGACCTTGCCCATGCCATCCAACAACCCGATTTTTATTCGAGTGGTTTGCGCGGTCTCCGGGAACGTCGTTCGCTACAAGAGGTATACATGATATCGGTGAACGAACCCGAGCGCTTGCGGTCGCGGGACAGTGAACTGTCGGTCGGATTCGACGTGGCCCTGATCGATAAGTTCGAAGGTGCCATTGAGTCGCGCAGTAATGTGTACCTGTATCGGATACATGCCCGATCGGATGCCAGATGAAACACTTTTCCTGCTCATTGCGGCCCCTACTTCCCGCCCGAGAACTCCTTCATGAAGCTGCGGGCGGAGCAAATGCCCGTGTACTGGTTCCAGAGATCAACGCTTGCACATCCTATGTACACCGATGGATGTCCTCCGTGTCCATGGGATGTCCATCCTGGGAAAGCGAGCCGCCCTGTTGCTGATCGCGCCCTTTGTGCGTCTTGTAGGTCAGCCGTGAGGATGTCAACAAGCTCCGTGTCCACGCAGGAGCGCACGAAGAGGACGCTGCGGCATGGTGGATAGCGTCGTCTGCTCGCCTTCCACACCCCAAGATCGGGGAGCTGTTGCCCCACCGGCACTTCTGCTTTGACTTCGCCTGAGACCCTCAAAGGCCTTGTTGCCGCTGGGATGGAAGGCGAGCCGCTGCTCGTGGTGCATGGCTTGTTGATCGGCTAGCATGCCTACCGACAAACACTTCAACGAGCAAGCTGGCATGCCCGAGCCCCTCGAGGATCACCAGCCTACCGACATGCCCGCGACCCGGACGATGTTCGTGGTGCTGGCCATAGTGGCGTTCCTGGGCTTGGTCGTGCTGGCCACGCTCCAGTTCACCGGGTAGGCTCCCAAGACAAAGGCCCCGCTTTCGCAGGGCCTTTGATCGGTGCTTGGGAACTTGGTCTACTTCGCCGGTGCGGACACGATGGCTTGGCGCTTCTCTTGGATGCGCGCGCTCTTGCCGCGACGTTCACGCAGGTAGAAGATGCGCGCGCGCCGCACATCGCCGCGCTTGTTCACGTCAATCTTGTCGATGAAGGGGGAGGCCACCGGGAAGATGCGCTCCACGCCGATGTTGCCGCTCATTTTGCGCACGGTGAAGGTGGCGGTGCTGCCGCTGCCTTTGCGCTGGATCACCACGCCCTGGAACTGCTGGATCCGTTCCTTGTTGCCCTCCACGATTTTATAGTGGACCGTAACGGTATCACCGGCTTTGAACTCGCCGAAGCTCTTCAGCGGAGCCCACTCCTTTTCCAGTTGTTTCATCTTATCCATGGCGCTCAGTGACTTATGCGGGACCTTCCCGCGTTCGGGGCCGCAATATTAAGCAAGTTTTATGAGTGTTGGAAACGGTCAACCGTCCCCGAACACTGGGTCGGTGGTCCCCGCCTCTGGTCCCAATAACCCCGGTCGGCGTTCCCGGGTGCGTTCCAGCGCTTGCTGGTGGCGCCATTCGTTGATCCGCGCCTCGTGGCCACTGATCAACACATCGGGTACGTTCCAACCGTTGTATTCCGCAGGGCGGGAGTATGTGGGCGGGGCCACCAGGCCGTCCTGGAAGCTATCGCTCAGGGCGCTGGTCTCATCGTTCAGCACGCCGGGCACCAAGCGGATCAATGCATCGCTAAGGACCGCAGCCGCGATCTCGCCGCCGCTCAGTACGTAGTTACCGATACTCACCTCGCGGTCGACAAGGTGTTCGCGCACGCGCTCGTCCACGCCCTTGTAGTGCCCGCAGAGCAGGATCAGGTTGCGGTGTGTGCTCAACTGGTTCGCCAGGGGTTGATCGAGCAGTTCGCCGTCCGGGCTCAGGTAGATGACTTCGTCGTATGTGCGCTCGCTCTTCAATTGCCGGATCGCGCGATGGATCGGCTCCACTTGAAGGACCATGCCCGCGCCTCCACCGAATGCATAGTCATCGATCTTCTTGTGCTTGTCGGTGCTCCAATCCCGCAGGTCATGCGCCACAACCTCCACCAAACCCTTCTTCTGGGCGCGTTGCAGAATGCTCTCCGCGAACCAGCTGTCAAGCAAGCGGGGCAGGGCGGTGAGGATATCTATGCGCAGGCGCGTCATGCGGTTGAATGCGGGCCGAAGTTCGCGCTCCTTGCGGTTCAGAAGCAGGCTTCGAGCGTGATCCGCGCTGCCAAACCACGGCTCTTTTCCCCGAAGGCCGTGGCCAGGTTGGGGAGTGTGAGACCCAGCCGCGCTGGCCCCATTTGAAAGGCGGCCCTTAACCCCGCACGCAGATCGCCGAAGCCTCCGTATTGGCCGGAGAGACCGATGAAAGGGTGGCCCAGGCTTTTTCCAGCTTCGAGATGGTACAGCGGCATGTAGCCAGGCAGGTAGCGCTGCGAAAGTGTGAAGGCCCAGCGCCAACCGGCGCGCCATTGCATGTCGTAGGCCAATGCGGCGCGATAGGGCATTACGCGCCAGTAGGCTCCTTGCTCAAAGTGAAGGCCCAATGTGTCCTGCGCCGTCTCCTCACCAAGTACCAAACCGTCCAGGTCGAAAATGTTGTCGACGCGAAGGCCCTCATAGCTGTAACTGGTGTCCTGTTGCAAGCGCTGGCTTCCGCCGTTCCAGCGGATCAGCCCCAGATCCTCCACGCTCGCGGTGATCCGGTTCCTCACATGCCGCCCGTTCTCGGGCCCAAGGATGTAGCCGTGCGAAAAGCTCACCGCGAAACCAGAGCCATTGAAAGTGCGCAGATCGCTTCCGTTCACCGCGGTGTCGCTTTGCCAGTAGGTGCCGTTCAAGCGGACATCGAGGCGACGACCATCGGGGGCGGTGTAGAGGGTGGCATCGTCCAGATCCACCGCGCTTAGCGATTGCCCCTTTACGAAGTCGAGGCGCACGTGATCACCGGTGCGCGCCCAGTAAAGGCCGAGGCCGATCGTTTGGAACTGTTGACGCTCGTAGGCCGAACCGCTCAATTCCGCCGTGCGGTCCTCGTAGGCGGCGTTGCCGAAGAAGGTAAGGTCGTACACATCCGGCCGGAAACGCATCCCGCCTTGGTCCTGGTGCGAAGCAGAAACCGACCACTGCAAACCCGGGTGGCGAAAGACACTGTCCCCGGCGATCACCGTAGCGCGCAATTGCATGACCTGTCCCAACCGGTTCATTCCGCGAAGCGCATCACTGGAACGTTGGCGTAGTTCGCGGTCCAGGTAGCCGCCGTTCAGGAGGCCCAGCAACAGTTCGTTGTAGACCGCGTTCGCGTCCATTTCATAGGCTCCGTCAACGAGTATGCGCGTACAGTAGGATGCAGTGTCCTGGGCGAAGAGGCCCACACGCTCCTGACCGGCGGCTAGCAGTGGTAGCGCAAAAAGCGCAGCGCCCCCCCACCAACGGCTATTCATCACCGTTCACTAGGTAATGCGTTCCTGTGGTCACCTGTAGGTCCATTTTGTAGGAGGCCAGCAGGGGCAAGTGCTGCGTTTGATCGGCGGTATTGAACACCGCGCGCAGGCGGATCCGGGCATCCGCGTAAAGCAGGTCCACTTGGCTTTCCGTGAGCACCGCATCGCATCGCGAGAGGATAGGGGTATGCACGAGCCCATTCGACCCGACAACGCCTGCTTCCACCAGGCCCGTGACCGGAATGCTGTTAAGGACCACTCCATCCGGGTCCACGAGATCCATGCGCAATTCCGCGCTGAAGGGGAAGCCGTTCGTTGCGAAAAGCCGCAGGTCGCCGTTCAAGAGGGCGTGGCCTTCGGCGGATCCTGGAAGTTCCGGTCGCACCACGTTCTCCAGGGTGAGGTCCGTCGCGATAAGGCGGAGCGGGATCTCCACTTCCAGCTGTGCGGAAAGAGCGCTCTCGTAATAGAGGAAATCATGGCCGTTGCTGATGTCGCCCAATGGGTTCACTTCCAGTTCCGCTTCGTAGTTCAGTTGGTTGGGCAGGTTCTCCACGAACACGTCGATGTTGCTGTTGCCCCCATCGAGGGTGGTCTGCCACACGCTGGGTTGGAAGGAACCCCCAAGGTCTTGCGCGCGGTTCAGGTTGATCGGATCCCCGACGATGGTATGGGTCAGAGGCACCGAGACGCCGGTGCTAGTATTGATCGATGTGAGCGCGTTGATCCGGATCCGGCCATCCACGCCGATACCATTGATCACCTTGATGCGGGCCGTTACCTGTTCCAGATCCAGCACACCGCTCGTGATGCCTGCGAACACGTCCACATCCGTTACCTCCGGGCCCACAGCTATGCTCCGCTGCCCGAAGTAGCCTTCGGCGTACTGCGGCACCAAACCAAGGTACGAGGCGATGGCGATCACACTGTCCTGGCTGGTGACGGGTGCCCCGTTCCCGTTCGGATCCAATTGCACATTGAACTCGGTGGAAAGCGCGTTCACCTGATCCAGGTCGGGCCCGCGCAGATCGAACTGGTGGCTTGAGAGATCGCGTAGGATCTGGTCCACCGCAGGGGAAAGAGGACTTCCGGGTCCAACCGATTGGGTAATGGCGACAGGCTGGCCGAGGTAGGTGGCCCCAGGTAGCTGGAACGTGCTTATCACCGTGCTGGCCACCATGTTGGTGAGGGATACACTGAGCTGGCCGCTGCGCAGGTGCAGGGTGCGTAGCTGCACATCATCCACATCCAGTGTGGACGTTCCGATCTGGGAGACAACGGTGGTGCCGGCGGCGAAATTCACCGGACCGGGGATCGGTAGCCCGTAGCGATAGGCGATCGATGTATCCGGCACGTTCAGCACCGTATCCAAGCGGAGCCCAAAGAGTTCCGAACGATAGAGGAGGGTGAGGGAACCGTCCGGGGCGGTTTCCAACAAGGAATCGGCGATCAGGTCGTTCAGGGTGAAGGTCGTGATCACGAGCGGGCCCAGAAGATCCACGTCCCACTGTGCCTCTTTCGGATCCTTGCGGCAACCGCTGAACGAAGCCGCAACAATGACGATCGCAAGGGAGGCAACCCTGACGCATGGGCGTGCGTTCTTCATAGGGCGGCTAATTTAGCCCTGTCGCGCGCTGCGGCCGTTGTTCGTTCCAATGTATCGTTGATGTTCTCGACCCGCGGTTTCATAGTTCCCTGGTTGCTTTCCGCTGCTGTGATGTACGGCCTTTCGTACGTATGGCATGGCGTGGCGCTAACAGACCTTCTGGAACTCAAGATCCCGCTCGGGCTCTATTTGGGCTTGGCCGCATTGGTGTATGTGATCATCGGGTTCGGTATTACCGCGTTGGTGCATCTTGCGATCCAGCACGAATGGGTCTCCTTGAAGAAGGCGTTCCCCCTGATGAGCTTCGCACTGGGCGGGGCTTCTGGTTTCGTCGTCTTCCTGCTGGTCTACATTCTGGGCATGTCCTTCGTGGAACACGGCGCCATGCATGCGGCGGTGGATGCCATCTGGCAAATATTGGAACAAGGCCTCGGAGGTCTCATGGTGAGCTTCGGGATCATCTACGACCTGCACCGCCAGTTCATGGAATCCGAACGGGCCCGTTGACCGGCCCGCACTGGCAGAAGTCGGCTAGGTGTACTTCCCCTTCCACACCTCACGGATCAATGCAGCCCATTTCTGCTCCCGGGCATTGTCACCAGGTATGTACAGCGTGGTGCCGGAGATCGCCTCGGGTAGGAATTCCTGCTCGCTCACATGGCCCGGGTTTCCATGGCTGTACGCGTATTCCTTTCCGTACCCGAGGTCCTTCATCAACTTGGTGGGTGCATTGCGAAGATGCAGCGGCACGGCTAGGTCTCCGGTCTTTTGCACGGCTGTCAGCGCGGCGCCGATGGCTGCGTATGCGCTGTTGCTCTTCGGGGCACAAGCCAGATAGATCGCGCATTGGCTCAGGATGATGCGGCTCTCCGGCCAACCGATCATTTGTGCTGCTTGCATGCTGGTGGTGGCCATGAGCAGCGCGTTCGGGTCCGCGTTGCCGATGTCCTCGCTGGCCAGGATCACCATGCGCCGCGCGATGAAGATCGGATCCTCGCCACCCTCTACCATGCGTGCCAGCCAATAAACCGCCGCGTTCGGGTCACTGCCCCGCATGCTCTTGATGAAAGCGCTCACGATGTCGTAGTGCTGTTCGCCCTGTTTGTCGTAGCGCGCCGCATTGCTCTGGACCACCTGCATCACCAGTGCATCGGTGATGATCACGACGCCGTCGCCCGAGGCTTTCACACATAGTTCGAAGGTGTTCAACAGCCGTCGGGCATCACCGCCACTGGCACGCATCAAGGCGTCGGTCTCCTTCAGTTCGATCGCACGCCCCTTCATCCGCTCGTCTTCGCGCATGCACCGCACCAGCAGATCCCGAAGATGTTCTTCCGCCAATGGACGTAGCACATAGACCTGGCAGCGGGAGAGGAGCGCGCCGATCACCTCGAAACTCGGGTTCTCCGTGGTGGCCCCGATCAACGTGATCGTACCGCGTTCCACAGCACCCAGCAAGCTGTCCTGCTGCGCCTTGCTGAAGCGATGGATCTCGTCTATGAACAGCACCGCGCTGCGTGCGAAAAGGCCCTTGCCGCCCGCCTGTTCGATCACTTCGCGCACGTCTTTCACGCCGCTGCTGATCGCGCTCAGGGTGAAGAACGGCCGTTGCGAACGTTCGGCGATCAAGCGCGCCAGGGTGGTTTTGCCCACACCAGGTGGACCCCAAAGGATCATGCTCGGAAGCATTCCACCGGAGAGGGCTTTGCGGAAGATCCCCTCTGGCCCGACGAGATGTTCCTGCCCTACTACGGCGTCCAGATCTCGGGGGCGCATGCGCTCGGCCAGAGGCGTGGCTTCCATGCAGCGAAGGTAGCGGCGTGCTTCCGCCATCAACGCCGAAGCCCCTCCACACGGGAGGGGCTTCGGTTCACGTTGTCGTGGTCGGATCAGCGCGTCAACACCAGACGACCTTGGGCCACGCGGCCGTTCAGGTTCAATCGGTATTGGTACACGCCTCCTTTCAGACCATCCGCGCTCAGTTCGCGCTGGTAGCTTGCACCGGCTACCACACTGCTGTTCATCAGTTCGCTCACGCGGCGGCCTTGCAGGTCGACCACTTCGAGCACGGCCTGGCCATCCTGGTCCGCAGTAAAGCGCAGTGTGGTCATTTCGCGGAAGGGGTTCGGGGCGGCCGTCACGATCAGCGGATCATGCAGGCTCTTCGTGCCAAGCTCCCCGCCGATCACCGTGATCTCCTGCGTCATGCTCGTGCTATTGCCGCAGTCATCAGTGGCGGTAAGGGTCCGGATGATCACAAAGCCCTTCTCGCAATCCTTCGTGTCCTGGGACTCGTTGAGGACCACCTCCACATCGGCGTCGCAGTTGTCGGTGGCTTTGCAGATCTCCGCTTCGGGGATCTGATCGCACGAGACCGTGAGGTTCGCGAGAACGCAGGTGAACACAGGTGCGGTCGTATCAACGATCGTGATCGTCTGTTCGGCCACAGCGGGGTTGCCGCACGCATCGGTCACCGTCCAGGTGCGGATGATGGTCCTTTCGTTCGGGCAATCCCCTTCCACCACTGTTTCGTTCAACTCGACTTTCAGTTCGGAGGAACAAAGGTCAGTGGCGGTCACTTCCGGCACGTCCGGGACCACTTGATCACATTCCAACGTCATGCTCACCGGCACACCGTTCAGCACGGGTGCCTGCGTGTCCACTACCGTTACCGTCTGTGTCGCGGTCGCGGTATTGCCGCAATCATCGGTCGCGCTCCATGTGCGCACCAGTTGATAGTTGCCCGGACACTCGCCTTCGATGTACACCTCAGTGGCGATCACTTCTGGCGCGCCTTTGCAGCCATCCAGTGAGGTTACCACCGGTACGTCATCGGTTACTTCGCTGCATTCCAAGGTGACGTTCGCCGGTACACCGATCAGTTCAGGAGCCTGGGTGTCCATTACCGTAATGGTTTGGATGCACATTTCGCTGTTACCGTCGCTATCGGTCGCCCACCAGGTGCGGGTAAGGATGTAGGGGCATGTGCCGCTCCACTGATCGGTCCAGCCCACGACCACTTCAGGGCAATCCGCATCCTTGCGGAAGATCGGACCGCCAATGTCCATCGGGTGCAGGGAACTACCACATTCGACCGTTACGTCAGGTCCACATTCGGCGATGAGCTTATCGCATTTGTCATCGCAATCCTGGGCTACAAGCACCTCGACGGTAGCGGTACAACCGTTCGGAGCTGTAACGGTCAGAATGTACGTTCCCACCTCGCTCACCACAGGATCCTCATCGATCGATGTGAAACCGTTCGGCCCGCTCCAGCTGAAACTGTTGCCTTGGGTCGAAGAGCCATCCAACTGCAGCATGCCGGTTATGCAATCGAGGAAGCCGCCTTCAGCTCCTATGGATGGTGCGCCGAATTCGCCCGTTACTTCTGTGGTAGCTTCGCTGGTGCAACCATTCGCGCCGGTCACAGTGAGCACGTAGGTGCCCGCTGCGCTGACGATCGGGTTCTGAACACCACTGGTGAAGCCGTTGGGGCCCGTCCATGCGAAACTTCCGTTGCCCGCGCCGAGAAGTGTAACGCTTGTGTTCGCACAAGTCAATTCACCACCGGTGGCTTGTGCTCCGGGCAGCGTGTTGTCAAGTTCAACTTCCACATCCCGCGAAGCGGTGCAACCGTTGGGTCCGGTCACAGTAAGGGTGTAGAGTCCGGGTGCGCTCACAAAGGGGCTCACATCGGTGCTGTTGAATCCGTTGGGACCGCTCCAGCTGAAGGTGGCGCCAATGGTGAGGCTACCGCCGATGAGCTGCACACTGGTGGTGGTGCAGGAGAGGATACCATCCACACCGGCGCCAGCGCTCACGCTGCTGATGTCCTGTTCCACCTCCACGCTCGCCGTGTTGGTGCAACCGTTGGGGCCGGTCACAGTAAGGGTGTAGAGTCCGGGTGCGCTCACGAAGGGGCTCACATCGGTGCTGTTGAAGCCGTTGGGTCCGCTCCAGCTGAAGGTGGCGCCAATGGTGAGGCTACCGCCGATGAGCTGCACACTGGTGGTGGTGCAGGAGAGGATACCATCCACACCGGCGCCAGCGCTCACGCTGCTGATGTCCTGTTCCACCTCCACGCTCGCCGTGTTGGTGCAACCGTTGGGGCCGGTCACAGTAAGGGTGTAGAGTCCGGGTGCGCTCACGAAGGGGCTCACATCGGTGCTGTTGAATCCGTTGGGACCGCTCCAGCTGAAGGTGGCGCCAATGGTGAGGCTACCGCCGATTAGCTGCACACTGGTGGTGGTGCAGGAGAGGATACCATCCACACTGCGCCAGCGCTCACGCTGCTGATGTCCTGTTCCACCTCCACGCTCGCCGTGTTGGTACAGCCATTGGGGCCGGTCACAGTAAGGGTGTAGAGTCCGGGTGCGCTCACGAAGGGGCTCACATCGGTGCTGTTGAAGCCGTTGGGTCCGCTCCAGCTGAAGGTGGCGCCAATGGTGAGGCTACCGCCGATGAGCTGCACACTGGTGGTGGTGCAGGAGAGGGATACCATCCACACCGGCGCCAGCGCTCACGCTGCTGATGTCCGTTCCACCTCCACGCTCGCCGTGTTGGTGCAGCCGTTGGGGCCGGTCACAGTAAGGGTGTAGAGTCCGGGTGCGCTCACGAAGGGGCTCACATCGGTGCTGTTGAAGCCGTTGGGTCCGCTCCAGCTGAAGGTGGCGCCAATGGTGAGGCTACCGCCGATGAGCTGCACACTGGTGGTGGTGCAGGAGAGGATACCATCCACACCTGCGCCAGCGCTCACGCTGCTGATGTCCTGTTCCACCTCCACGCTCGCCGTGTTGGTGCAACCGTTGGGTCCGGTCACAGTAAGGGTGTAGAGTCCGGGTGCGCTCACGAAGGGGCTCACATCGGTGCTGTTGAAGCCGTTGGGTCCGCTCCAGCTGAAGGTGGCGCCAATGGTGAGGCTACCGCCGATGAGCTGCACACTGGTGGTGGTGCAGGAGAGGATACCATCCACACCTGCGCCAGCGCTCACGCTGCTGATGTCCTGTTCCACCTCCACGCTCGCCGTGTTGGTGCAGCCGTTGGGTCCGGTCACAGTAAGGGTGTAGAGTCCGGGTGCGCTCACGAAGGGGCTCACATCGGTGCTGTTGAAGCCGTTGGGTCCGCTCCAGCTGAAGGTGGCGCCAATGGTGAGGCTACCGCCGATGAGCTGCACGCTGGTGGTGGTGCAGGAGAGGATACCATCCACACCTGCGCCAGCGCTCACGCTGCTGATGTCCTGTTCCACCTCCACGCTCGCCGTGTTGGTGCAGCCGTTGGGGCCGGTCACAGTAAGGGTGTAGAGTCCGGGTGCGCTCACGAAGGGGCTCGCATCGGTGCTGTTGAAGCCGTTGGGTCCGCTCCAGCTGAAGGTGGCGCCAATGGTGAGGCTACCGCCGATGAGCTGCACACTGGTGGTGGTGCAGGAGAGGATACCATCCACACCTGCGCCAGCGCTCACGCTGCTGATGTCCTGTTCCACCTCCACGCTCGCCGTGTTGGTGCAGCCATTGGGGCCGGTCACAGTAAGGGTGTAGAGTCCGGGTGCGCTCACGAAGGGGCTCACATCGGTGCTGTTGAAGCCGTTGGGTCCGCTCCAGCTGAAGGTGGCGCCAATGGTGAGGCTACCGCCGATGAGCTGCACACTGGTGGTGGTGCAGGAGAGGATACCATCCACACCTGCGCCAGCGCTCACGCTGCTGATGTCCTGTTCCACCTCCACGCTCGCCGTGTTGGTACAGCCGTTGGGGCCGGTCACAGTGAGGGTGTAGAGTCCGGGTGCGCTCACGAAGGGGCTCACATCGGTGCTGTTGAAGCCGTTGGGACCGCTCCAGCTGAAGGTGGCGCCAATGGTGAGGCTACCGCCGATGACTGCACACTGGTGGTGGTGCAGGAGAGGATACCATCCACACCTGCGCCAGCGCTCACGCTGCTGATGTCCTGTTCCACCTCCACGCTCGCCGTGTTGGTGCAGCCGTTCGAGCTGGTCGCGGTAAGTATGTAGAGTCCAGGTTCGGTCACGAGAGGATCTTCATCTGTGCTGGCAAAGCCGTTCGGACCGGTCCACGACACGGAGAAACCAGCAGGATCCAGGGTGGCTTGCAGCGTGGCGCTCTGCGCGGTGCAGGTCAGCGTTGCACCTTCAAGGGTGATCTCCGGAAGGTCATTGCCCAAGGTGACGAAGGCGTTCGCACTATTCACGCATCCGTTCAAGCTGGTAGCGGTCAGCGTGTACATGCCCAGGTCGCTCACTACAGCATCCTCATTCGGGCTGGAGAAACCGTTCGGACCGGTCCAGCTCAACGTAGAACCGATGGGGGTAACGGTCGCTTGGATCGTGGTGTTCGCATCGTTGCAACCCAGCACTGCGTCGATCGCGGTAACGACCGGAACGACATTGTCCAAGGTGACCTCGGCATTGTCAGTGCTTGTGCAACCGTTCGCGGGGTCCGTTGCGGTGAGTGTGTAGAACCCGGCTTCAGAAACCAACGGATTCTGCAGCACTGCTGAAACCGTTCGGGCCGGTCCACCCGAAGGTGGCTCCTGGTGTGCTGCTTTCTCCGTTCAGGTTGCCCGATGCCGTCGTACAGTTCAAAAGCACATCGGCTCCAGCGTTCGCATTGGGCGCGGTCGTGTTGACACTCACTTGCACTTGGTCAGTAGCGCTGCATCCGTTCTGGCCGGTGACGAGAAGCGTATAAGTGCCGGCCGCGTTCACCGAAGGGTTAGCGGTTCCGTTGCCAGAGGTGATGCCGGGACCGCTCCATGCGAAGGTGGCGCCTTGCGTGCTGGTCCATCCGTTCAATTGTATCGCCGGGCCCGTGGCACAGGTTATTGTGGTATCGGCGCCGGCATTGGCATCGGCGGCCAAGCTGCTGCCGATCTGGAAGGGGATCACGGCCGTGCATTGGTTCGCATCGGTGACCGTCACGTTGTAAGGACCGGCCGCGAGGTTGCTCACGTTCGAACCAACGGCACCGGTGCTCCATAGAAAGCCATAACCAGGAGTTCCGCCGTTCGCGTTTGCGTTCGCACTGCCATTGCTGTTGCCGCAGGTGGTCGGCGTTGGATTCACGTTCCCACCTACTGCGCTGGGCTCACCGACTACGAAGTTGCCTACCGCACTGCAGCCATTGGCATCGGTTACCGTTACGCTATATGGGCCAGCGGCCAGGCCGGTAGCCGTTTGGTTGGTCTGGCCGTTGCTCCAGAGATACTCGAATGGTGCGGTGCCGTCCGCGGTCGCAGTGATGCTTCCGGTGGCTCCACCAAAGCACAAGGCATCGATCACATTACCTGTTACGCTCATGATGCGCACCGTCACCACTTGGTCAGCGGCGCCCGCGAGGATGCACGCGTCACCACCGATGATGCGGCGGATGTAGGTCTTCTGGTTCAATACCCCGATCTCGGCACCGGTGAGGTTCTGGCCGGTGGAACCCATGATGTTCGCCCAGTTCACACTGTCCGTGCTGATCTGCCACTGGAAGGTGGCCGCCGCACCGAAGGACGGATAGGCCGATGCCGTGTTGTTGCGCACGATGGTCGGCAGCACGTAGCTCGGTTGTGATCCCGTGATGTCGCCCGGTATGCTGCCCGCGCAGATGGCCGTGCCGAGGTAGTTGATACTGTTGCCCAATAGATCGGGCGGATTGGCCCATACCACCAGGCCCGGTTCGTAGCGACTGGTCGGGCTGCTCTTCGTGGTGTTCAACGAACCCTGCGTGAGCGGGATGTTGTTGCTCTGCGCGGTGACGATGGTGTAGATGCGGCAGTCGTTGAACTTGATGCCGCGCTCGCCTACCGGATCGTAGTCATCGTTCGTGCCGCCGTAGTAGGTGCTGAACTCCAACGCGCTCAGGTCGCTCTCCAGCTTGAAGAACACCTTGTCGTTGCTGCCGTTGTTCGTGGTCTGCAGCGGCACTTCCGGCGAAGCGCTCACCGGGAAGTTGGTGCTGTTGGAGTAACCGAACACGAACACGTCATTGTTCAGGTCCGTGTTCAGACCCATCATGTTCACTTCGTTCAGCGTACCGCCCACGTAGGTGCCGGCAATGAACGTCTGGTCAATGCCCATGCGCGCGACGTAGAAGTCGTTGCTGCCGTTGTGCGAGATGTCATGCACGCCGCTCGCCGAAATGTTCGCCGCGTTCAAGCCTTCCGTCACCCCGCCGAAGTAGAGCTCCGTGCGCGTGGTGTTGAACTCCATGCACAGCAGGTTCGCATCGTCGTTCGCATCGGAGGAGAAGTACGAGGACCATGTGGTGGCTCCC
Source organism: Flavobacteriales bacterium (assembly GCA_016712025.1). GTDB lineage: Bacteria > Bacteroidota > Bacteroidia > Flavobacteriales_F > PHOS-HE28 > PHOS-HE28. Next base: position 90,478 of record JADJRW010000011.1, on the reverse strand, counting down.
GAGCCGGTGAGGCGTTGCAGGAAGCCGGCCGTGGTGCCGCCGCGCGTCGCTTGGCGCGGGCTCACGGTGGGGAAGTTGGTGCTTGCCGTGTTGCCGCCAACGAAGAGGTCGCCGCTCACCGGATTGTGCAGCATGATGCTCGCACGGTCGCCGCTGCTGCCGCCGTAGTTGCGCATCCACACGAGGCTGCTCAGGTCCTGGTTGATGCGGAAAACGAACGCATCGCTGCCGCCGTTGTTGGTATTGCTCGCGCCGCTGCCCGCGTTCAGCGTGAGCAGGTTGGTGCTGGTGGTGCTGCCGCACACGAACACATCGCCGTTCGCGGCCGTGCGCACGTCGAAGTTGTCATCGGCTCCGTTACCACCCACCACGGCCGCCTTGATGCTCTGGCCGTCCTGGGTGATCTTCAGCACGAACACGTCGATGTCGCCCTGTGCCTGCTGGTTCAAACTGCTGCCCGTGAAGGCGCTGCCGCCGATGAGCGGGAAGTTGGTGCTGCTGGTCTGGCCGGTGATGTACAGGTTGCCGTCAGGCCCCTGTTCCATCGCGTACGGGTTGTCATCGCCGCTGCCACCGATGTAGGTCTGCCACACCCGTGTGCCCTGGCCGCCCACTGCGGCGGGTTCCAGGTACTTGCCCACGATGGTCTCCAGGTTGCCGTTCGCCGTTACGTCGAAGGCCCCCACGGTGATGTTGTCCGTGGTGCCTGTCACGCGCGCCACGATGTAGATCGCGCCGTCGGTCGGGTCCACCCAGATGGCGTGGCCGTGGTTGTCGCCCGAGCTGTTCGTGTTCACCCAGGTGCTCCAGCGCATGGCGATCGGGTCGATCACCAGCGGTTGCGCTTTATCGTAGGCGCCGAGTTCGAAGGTCAAGATGTTGTTGCCCACGATGCGGTAACGCGCATCTATCCTTCGCTCACGGCCGTTCACCTTTTGGTACACCACTGGAGCGGGATAGGCCATATCGCCCAGGCTGGTGCGGAGAACCAATTCTCCTTTCTCGCTGAGGGATATCGCCTCGATGCCTTCCAGTTCGATCTTGATCCTGCTGGGATCGCTGCCGGGTTTGCAAATGATGTCATACTCCAAACCGCCATCCTGGGCCGGGTAGTAGCGCACATCGGTTTGCGGATATACGCTGTTGTACCAAACCTCTTGGAAGCTCGAGACCTGGGTCGCACTGCCTTCGCCCAGGAAGTAGTTGCTCACGTCCTTGTGCGCATCCCGGCCGCTGATGGTCATGGTGGGAGAGGCCCCGATGAAGTGCATTCGCCATGCATGGCCTTTCTCACGCCAAACAAGCGGACGCGCTGGCTTGCCGTCGTGCATCTCTTGCTCGATGCGTATGCCTTCTTCTTGTCGAGCAGCGATCGAAACCCAGTCGTAGGCCTTCATCAGCATCCCCTCGCGGGTCACCAAAGCTTGCCCCAAGGGGAAGTCGGCTTTGTACAGCACGCCTTCGGCGAATTGGCCGTCGTTGCGGGTGAACGAGATCCGCTGCTCAAAGCGATGCAGTAGTTGGTCCACGCCATCCTGATGACCATCATGGCCCGCTGTTGCGGCGGGTGGCATGTGTGGTCCGGCCGCGAGCGCCAGCGGCATCATTGCCAATAGCACTATCCCCGGCAACGCCAGGCGATCTTCCCTTGGGGTATTCCTCCGTTTCATGTTCCGTTGGATTGGGTTCGTTCCTTTGGCCGAACCGGTTGGGGTTCGGACTGTAAGCGGTTTTAGCGGAAGAGGACCAGGGTGACCCCGATCACGATCAGCCCCCACAGCTCCAAGTCCGCGAAGTCGCGGCCCACGGCCCGAAGGCTGGCTGATAACTGCACCCGTAGGCGCTTTTGCTCGAGTCGGTTCTTCATAGTGCTCTTCTGGGGTGTCCAAGTAGCCCACAAAGCGATCTGAAGAACGAATGAACGGGCACAAAACAAGGGTGACCACCTAGGGCTTGTCAAGCGCTGGTCGAACAATTGACTACATTCATCGATAAAAAGTGCGCCCTTGAGGGATGTTTCTTGAAAGGGATCAAAGAGGCCATCACCCAGATCCCGGGACGAGCAGTGAAGGGGCTGAATTCACCGGTTGTTGAAAACTTTCTGCCAGATTTTTTGGCGATCCGCCTCGTTCGTTGGTTAATTGTCCGCCGTGTTCTTGACAGAATATCCGTCGAGTTCGGCGACTTCGCCAAACCAGCGGGTCGGGTCGTGAGGAACAAAAACAGCAAAACCACATAGCATATGGCCATTGAGATCAATAAGGAGAAGCTGAAGGCCCTTCAGCTCACCATGGACAAGATGGAGAAGACCTTTGGGAAAGGGGCTGTGATGAAGATGGGTGACAGTGCCGTCGAACAGGTGGAGGTGATCCCCTCAGGTTCGGTGGGACTCGACCTCGCCTTGGGCGTAGGTGGATATCCACGAGGACGCGTGGTGGAGATCTATGGCCCCGAATCTTCAGGCAAGACCACTTTGGCGATCCATGCTATCGCGGAGGTGCAAAAGAAGGGCGGTATCGCGGCGATGATCGATGCGGAACATGCGTTCGATCGTTCTTATGCAGAGGCGCTCGGTGTGGATACGGAGAATCTGCTCATCAGCCAGCCGGATAATGGGGAGCAAGCCCTTGAGATCGCGGACAACTTGATCCGTTCCGGTGCGATCGATCTCTTGGTGGTTGACAGCGTGGCCGCATTAACGCCCCGGGCCGAAATTGAAGGCGAGATGGGGGATAGCGCCGTGGGCATGCAGGCGCGGCTTATGAGCAAGGCGCTGCGCAAACTCACCGGCACGATCAGTAAGACCGGCTGTTGCTGCATCTTCATCAACCAACTGCGCGAGAAGATCGGTGTGATGTTCGGCAACCCCGAGACCACCACAGGTGGCAATGCGCTGAAGTTCTATGCCAGCATCCGCTTGGACATCCGACGGATGACGCAGATCAAGGATGGAGAGATCGCGATCGGCAATCGCACCAAGGTGAAAGTGGTGAAGAACAAAGTGGCCCCGCCGTTCCGCAAGGCCGAATTCGACATCCTGTTCGGGAAGGGCATCAGCAAGACCGGGGAGATCATCGATATGGGTGTGGAAATGGGCATCATCAAGAAGAGCGGTAGCTGGTTCTCATATGAAGACAACAAACTCGGACAGGGACGAGACGCCGTTCGGCAACTGCTCGATGACAACTTGGAACTGTGCGAGCAACTTGAGCAGCGTATCAAGGATGCCATGAAAACGACCGCTGCTGAACCCGCCTAGACGCCGTCATACACCTCCACTTACCTTCGAAGCCCCCTCGACAACGAGGGGGCTTCTTCATTCCGTATGCGCCACCACATCACCCTAGTCGGTCTGATCATCCTGCTGGGGTGCGACCTGCGGCCGGTGCCCAAAGAGGCTGGGGGGTCCGCTATGCCGACGCCAGTGGACAGCGTGGCCCTCCGCCTGGCTGACTTGGATCGCCGCATCGTTGATCGACCGGACGATGCGGGACTCTACGCGGAACGTGCGCGGCTCTTCCAGTTCATGGATAGTTCCCGCCGGGCGATCCGGGACTGGGAACGTGCGCTGGAATTGGACAGTTCGAATGCCGATTTCCGCATGGAACTCGGTAGCCTCTACTATACCACGACTTTGATCGATCGAGCACGCGAGCAGTTCCAGCATGCCATCGCCCTCGCGCCCGAGGATCCAGAGGCGAAATTCCGCTTGGCGGAGATCGAGTTGGTACGTCGTGATCATTTGGTGGCGATGAAGTTGGTGAACGAAGCCCTGCGTATCGATCCGAACCTTGCCCATGGCTACTACCTCAAGGGCTGGATCCATAAAGAACTGGGCGATACCGCGCTGGCCATATCGAGCCTACGCACCGCGATCGAGCAGGATGCAAAGTACTATGAGGCTTTCGTTCAGTTGGGGATCCTGCACGCTGCCAAGCGGGATCATCTTGCCCGGGAATATTACAAGAGCGCCCTGGCCTTGAAGCCTGACAACGTTGAGGCGTGGTACAACCTCGGTATGTACTACCAGGAAAGCGGGCAGGACAGCTTGGCGCTGGAAACCTACGCCCGTATGGCGGAGATCGATAGTATGAACCCCCTGGCGCCGTATAACAGTGGGTTCATCCGTTTGGAGTATCTGGGTGCTACACGCGCTGCTGTCAAGGACTTCACCAAAGCATTGGACCTCAATACCAATTACTACCAGGCCTGGTATAACCGTGGTGTGGCTTTGGAACGATTGGGCTCGCTCGATAGCGCCGCTGCGGATTACCAAGTGGCACTTGCGATCCATCCAAATTTCGACTTGGCGGCGGAAGGATTGCAACGCTTGGCCAGCAAAGGAGCCTACGTGAAGCTCTTGGACGAGCGCAAGCGGAAACCTTGATCACTTGATCTCCAACTCCCGCTGCATGGGGCCATCGAACGTCCGCAGCTGGATGGTATAGGTGCCAGCGGGAAGGCCGATCAGATCGAAGCGTTCGTCCCCACGTACCGTTCCCGAACGGAACACCGAGCCGCTGGCATCTATCAATTCCATGAAGTAGGCGTTCTCGGGCGTGCGAACGCGCACTGCGTCCTGTTCCGGGTTCGCGATCACCTCGATGAACCTTCCCGAATTACTGCTTTCCGAGTTGTTCATGGCCATGGCATCGTCGATCATCTCAGCATCGTCCTGACCGTACGCGGAGATGACGCTGAGGCACAGCGCTAGGAGCAAGTAGGAACGTTCAAGGCGCATGGTCGTTGTGCTAGGGGTGGCCGCTTCTACGCCGCGGTGCCATCGAAGTTCCATCCGAGCGAGGGTGCCTGAGCGAACTCCGACTTCCGGTGATCCTCTCCTGGTCTTCGCAGCAGTCCCGTCTTTCAGATGCGCCGCAGCAGGGGGGCCTACCTTTGCATCATGCCGATTTCGCGCTCACTGCTGCTGGCTTGCTTGTTGTCCGGTGCGACAACGATCTCAGCCCAACCCCCTCCTGGCTACTACGACACCGCCGCAGGCTTGAACGGCCCCGACCTTCGCACCGCGCTTTACAATATCATCGAAGGGCAGTGGGTGGCTTCTTACGCTGGGCTTTGGACCTATTTCCAACAGACGGACGATCGGCCGGACGGCTACGTGTGGGACCTATACAGCGATGTGCCCGGCGGGACAGCGCCGTACGTTTTCCAATTCGTTGCCGACCAATGTGGCACTTACAATGGAGAGGGTGATTGCTACAACCGGGAGCACAGTTTCCCCAAGAGTTGGTTCAATGACGCACCTCCGATGGATACGGATCTCCACCATGTGTACCCCACAGATGCTTGGGTGAACCAGCAACGCGGAAATCTGCCTTATGGCGAAGTAGGCGCTGCGGATTGGACCAGCCAGAACGGGACCGCGGTAGGCGATAACACGTTCCCCGGATACTCCGGCACCGTTTGCGAGCCGATAGATGCGTTCAAAGGCGACCTGGCACGCACCTATTTCTATATGATGACGCGGTACCTGCCGAACATCGGAGGGTGGAGCAGCCCTATGCTGCAAGGCAACGATCTAAGCCCATGGGCCGAGAATATGCTGTTGGACTGGCATATCAATGATCCAGTAAGTCCCAAGGAGATCGATCGCAACAATGCCATATTCGGCATCCAGAATAACAGGAACCCGTTCATTGATCAACCCGGTTGGGTGATCAATATCTGGGGCCCCACCGCAGGGGTCAACGAAGTGGACGTGCTCCTTGACTGGACGCTTGGATCGGATCCGAACGGTTTGCGTCTTCAACGTTCCGGTGTTACCGCAGCTCTTGTGCGCATCTTCGATACGAGTGGTCGTTGTTCGCTGCAAACGGATTGGACCACTGCGGAGCTTTCCATTCCGATCACGGAGAGCAGGGGACTTCTGTTCGTGCAAGTGAGCGATGCCAAGGGGCGTTCCACACGGCGTGTCTTCCGCTGAAGCGAGAAGCGGTCAAGGTTGGAGGTGTGCGGGATCACGGGATCCCTTCAACATCAATCTTCCCCTTGGGAAAGGCGTGTGCGTCGGCCCCCGCGCTCTTCTTTGTTCGATCGGACTACTGGTTTTACCCGCTTCAACAGGGTGATCTCCGTCTCGGAGAGATGGCGCCAATGCCCCTGGAAATGTCCCTTTTTAGTGAGCCCAGCGAACATCACACGATCGAGCTTCACCACCTCGTACCCGAGCGCCTCGAACATGCGGCGCACAACCCGATTGCGCCCCATGTGCAGCTTCAGGCCTACCTCACGCTTCGTCTCACCGGCATAGCTCACTTCGTCGGCCCGTGCTGGACCATCGTCCAATTGCACACCATGCACCAATTTCTCGAGGTCTTCAGCGGTCACGTTCTTGTCCAGCGTGGCGTGGTATAGTTTCTCCGCACCGTAGCTCGGGTGGGTGAGTTTCTTCGCCAGATCACCATCGTTGGTGAGCAGCAGAACACCAGTGGTATTCCGGTCCAATCGACCCACGGGATACAGGCGCTCGGGGCCTGCGGCGGCGATCAGGTTCATCACGGTGCGCCGCTCCTTCGGATCGTCGGTAGTGGTGATGAAGTCCTTGGGCTTGTTCAGTAGCACGTAGCGCTTCTGCTCCATGCTCAACTTCTGCCCACCGAAGTGGACAATGTCCTCGGGCTTGATCCGTGTGCCCAGTTCGGTCACCACTTTGCCGTTCACCGTCACGGCGCCTGAGCTGATGAGCACGTCGGCCGCTCTCCGGCTGCCTACTCCGGCCTGGGCCAGGTAGCGGTTCAAACGGACCAAGCCTTCATTCGCGGGGTTCGGAAGGGCGAACCGGTTGCTGCGTTCTCCTCTTCTGAATGGCTGCCGAGCCTCTGGGTCATCAGGGCGCACCCGATTCACAGGACGCTCGTTACGCTGGTCGTTATTATAGCCACCTTCTTGGCGCGGTCCCCGATCCGGGTTGTAAGGGCGATCGGACCTCGGGCCCCGGTCAACGCTCTTGCGCTCGGGGGATCGGCCTCGGTAACCCCCTGGCCTTTCTTCCCTGGATGGGGCGCTCCCTTTAGCACTTGGGCCGCGACTTTCGCCGCCTTCGCTTGGCCGGTCGCGCCGAGCTGAAGGGCGATCGGATCTTCCGCCTCCCTTGGACGGACGGCGGTCGGCACCGGCGCGTTCCGAGGCACCGCGATTTGGGCGATCCGCGCGTCCTGAGTTTTCGCGTGGTGGCACATCCGCCCTATCCCGCGATCCTTTGGGTCGCTCTTGGCGATCGCCTTGGCTGTTAGGGCGCGGTTCAGTGGGGCGGTCTTCGCTTCCTTCCCTTTTGCGCCAAGTCGGCCCGCTGCCTCCACGGCCTTTGGGTGGTCCAGGTGCCCGTCGCCCAGTATCCGATGGTTTTCCGCTGCGCGGCTTGCGGGGACCGTTATTCCGTGTGCTCATCCGGGGTGGGGTAGAAGGCTTCCTCGATATGTTCCAAGCGTGTGCCCGAGGGATGCAGCACCACGCTGATGATGTCGAAACGAACGTCCAGATCTTCGCCGAGGTGGTCAAGGTAGGCCTCGGCAGCTCTGATCATGCGATGTTGCTTTATCGTGCCCACCGATTCGTACGGCGCACCATGCGCTTCGCTCGCCCGTGTTTTCACCTCCACCACCACGAGCAAATCGCCATCGCGTGCCACGATATCCAGTTCATCCCGTCCCACGCGCCAGTTGCGCGCAAGGATGGACCAGCCCTTTTCCTCCAGGTAGTGGCATGCGGCTTGCTCGCCGTGGGCGCCTTTCTTCAGGTGTGTAGCCATGATAACCTCTTGCTGTGCGTAACCTCACCGGCAAGGGCGCGTTCAAGGGGCTAAAATTGGGGAACTTTCGGCCTACCGGCACCCCTCGACCTGAACGGACACGACCCAACACGATGCAACACATCACCCGCAAGTTGAGCCTGCTGACCCTGGCTTTTGGCCTGTTCACCGGCCTCGGTGCCCAATCCTTCGAAGGGGTCATCGATTTCACCAAGTCCACCGGCCCGGTGGTCACCACCTATCGGTACTTCGTGAAGGGCGAGCATGTGCGGATCGAAGAGATCAGCGCACGCGGCGAGGTCCAGGGCATCATGCTGGTGGATACGCGGGACCGCACGGTCACCGCCCTGAGCCCCGATCGTAAACTCTACATGGATGTCCCGAACATGCGCCTGCCGAAGGACGTGGAGACCACGGCCGAAAAGAGCGGTGAAATGAAGGACTTTGCCGGTTACAAATGCGAGAAGTGGACCGTGAAAAGCCCCAAGGAAGACCGCCAGATCACTTATTGGGTAGCCGCCGATGAGTTCAACTTCTTCATCCCGCTCCTGGAAACGTTGAACCGGAAAGATGAACAAGCCGTCTTCTTCCTCGAAATGGAGGGCGCGAAAGGCGTCTTCCCGATGCTCGGAGTGGAGAACAAGATGGATGGCGCTGAAGTGAGCCGCCTGGAAGTGACCAAGGTGGTGAAGGGCCTTCAGAAACCAGCGCTGTTCGAGATCCCGGCCGGGTTCAACAAGTTCGAGCGCAACTAGATCGATCCTGATCCCGCGAAGCTCAACGTCGCACCCTCCGGGGTGACGTTGAGCTTCGCCTTTTGGCCCATGATCAACGCACGGTTGTCCACGATATGGCCCGCGGGGAAGCCATAGCACACGGGGTAACCCACCTCACCGACAGCGGTGGCCACGATCTGTTCCGCTGTTTTCCCGAAGGGGTCAGAAGGATCCTTGTCGCGCATGTCGGTGAGACCTCCCACGATCAAGCCGGCGATCCGCTTGAACCAGCCAGCGAGTTCCAGGTTCATCACCATGCGGTCCAGGTGATAGAGCAATTCGTCCAGGTCTTCCAGGAACAGGATCTTGCCCGCCGGATCGATGTCGTATGGCGTGCCCCGCAGTGCGTACAAGAGAGAAAGATTACCACCCACGAGTTGGCCTTCGCATTCCCCGGGACGGTTGGCTGCGGTGGGTTCAGGGCCCAGTTCCCGCGCATAGATCATCGACAGCGCTTCTCCGAAGAGCGCTCTCCGCAGCGTCTCGCGCGTGGGGTCCGATTTCGTGCCTAGGTTGAAGGGCATTTGGGCATGCAGGGAAGCAACCCCAAGTTTGTGGAGCGTGTTGTGCAGCACCGTGATATCGCTGAAGCCGACAACCCATTTCGGAGTGCGCTGGAATACGGAAAGGTCCAGGTGCTTGAGCAAATGAACTGTGCCATAACCGCCCCGGGCGCACCAAACGGCCTTTACTTCCGGGTCATCGAACGCGGCTCGCAGATCGGCAGCGCGCTGGCTGGGTGTGCCCGATTGCTGGAAGTGCTTCCGGCCAATGCCCTGGCCCAGTTTCACGTGCAGGCCCCAGCTCTCCACTAGATCGATCCCATCACGCAGTTCATCCGCGTTCGTGGAGCGCGCTGTGGGCACGATAGCGATGGCATCACCGGGACGCAAGGCGGGGGGGACGATCAGGTCTGGCATGAAGGGTTGCGAAGGTGCGCACCGGACCTGATATCCACAACGGACCGACGGGGTACTTTCGCGGTCCGCTTGCAGATGGCAAGAACTTACTGAAGCGACCGACCCGTGAAGGAGCCTGCCCGCCATACCGTTACCGCCGCTTTGCCCTACGCCAACGGCCCTTTGCACATCGGGCACATCGCCGGGGCCTACCTCCCTGCGGATATCTACGTGCGAAGCCTGCGCCAGCGGGGCAAGGAGGTGCTCTTTGTGTGTGGTAGTGACGAGCACGGCGCGGCCATCACCGAAGGAAGGCACCACTCCGCGGGCCATCGTGGACAAGTTCCACGCGATGATGGGCAAAGCCTTCGCCGACTTCGGCATCCACTTCGACATCTACCACCGCACCAGCAGCGAACTGCACAAGGAGACCAGCCAGCAGTTCTTCCTCAAGCTCCATGAGAACGGCGCCTTCATCCAGCAGGAGGAGCAGCAGTACTATGATGAGGAGGCGAAACAGTTCCTTGCGGATCGCTACATCATGGGCACCTGCCCCAAGTGCGGCAACCCTGACGCCTATGGCGACCAGTGCGAAAAGTGTGGGACGGCCCTCAGCCCCAAGGATCTCATCGACCCGCGCAGCACATTGAGCGGTGCCAAGCCGGTGCTGAAAAGCACCACTCATTGGTACTTGCCCATGGAGCGCAGCCAGCAATGGGTGGAGGAGTGGATCAATACGGGGATGTTGGATGGTGTTCAGCACCACGATGCCAAGGAATGGAAGCCCCAGGTTCTGGGCCAGTGCAACAGTTGGTTGAAGGATGGCCTGCGCTCACGCGCCATGACCCGCGATCTGGATTGGGGCGTGCCCGTTCCGCTACCCGGTGCCGAGGGCAAGGTGCTTTACGTTTGGCTGGACGCGCCGATCGGCTATATCAGTGCCACACGTCAATGGGCCGAAGAACACGGCACCGACTGGGAAAAGTGGTGGCAAGGGGAGGATACCCGCCTGATCCACTTCATCGGTAAGGACAACATCGTCTTCCACTGCATCATCTTCCCGATCCTGCTGAAGATGCACGGCGGCTATGCGCTGCCTCAGAACGTACCGGCCAACGAATTCCTGAACCTCGAAGGCAAGAAGATCAGCACCAGCCGCAATTGGGCCGTTTGGTTGCACGAGTACTTGGAGCGCTGGCCCGGTCGGCAGGATGAACTCCGTTATGCCCTAGCCACCATTCTTCCGGAATTCAAGGATAGCGAGTTCACTTGGAAGGATTTTCAGGACAAGAACAACAACGAGTTGGTCGCCATCCTCGGCAATTTCGTGCAGCGGGTGTTCGTGCTCTGCCACAAGTACTACGAGGGCAAGGCGCCGCAAGGAGGTGAAGCCACCGTCGATGATCTCGCGCTTTGGAGCACGGTGCATGCAAGCATCGAGGACATGCGTCGCAATATCGACGCGTTCCGCTTTCGCGAAGCCCTGCAAGCCGCGATGAACGTAGCCCGTGCCGGCAACAAATACCTCAGCGATAACGAGCCTTGGAAGTTGGAGAAGATCGATCCGGAACGCACGCGTTCGATCCTCGCCAATAGCCTGAACATTGCGGCCGTGCTGGGTGCGGTGCTGGATCCCTTCCTACCCTTCACCGCACAACGTCTGCGACGGATGGTGGGCACGAACGAACTCGGTTGGAGCGAGGTGTTCCGCAAGGACCTCGTCGGCGCGGGCCAGGTATTGGGCGCACCAGAGCATCTGTTCAAACCCATCGACGATGCGGCCATCGCCGCCGAGGTGGAGCGACTTCACGCAATGGAACCTACCGTTACTCCGAACCACGACAGCCCACCTGCGATCCCTGCCTCCCCAGCCAAAGCGAACATCACCTTCGACGATTTCGCGAAGCTGGACCTGCGCACTGGTTCGATCACTGCTGCTGAACGCGTACCCAAGGCCGACAAGCTCTTGAAGCTCACCATTGAGGTGGGCGAAGCCATACCGCGCACCGTTGTGAGCGGCATCGCTGAACACTACGCGCCCGAGCAGCTGATCGGCCAACAGGTGGTGTTGGTCGCCAACTTGGAGCCGCGCAAAATGCGTGGTGTCGAGAGCCAAGGCATGGTGCTCATGGCCGAGGACGCCAGCGGCAAGCTCGTCTTCGTCCAGCCAAAGGATGTGATCGCTCCGGGGAGCGAAGTGCGCTAAGGCTTACAACGCGAGGGCGCAATTCACCGCCGCCGCTGCATTGATATTCCCATAGCCCTTACTGCCACTAGGCGCATTCGCGAATTGTGCAGTGCTCGTAAGACAGGAAAGTACTTGGGCCCGCGTGGCGGAAGGTTTCGCGCTCCAGACCAAGGCCGCTATGCCCGCTGCTGTGGCCGTGGCCGCACTGCTTCCACCGATGTAGCTAGGCGTGTTCCCGCTCGGTGACAGGGAGAGCGAGTTCCGTGAGCTATTGCTCGTGCGCTCCATGCAGATGGTGAGGTCCACTTGGGAACCATCGTGGCAGCTACCGCATTTGCTCCCGTTCTCCTTCACGCCGGTCACGGCTACGCACTTGGTGAGCGCGGCGGGGTAGATCACACCCCACCAGCTGGTCCAGCTGAAACTGGTGCCTGCTGCGGCCAGGATCATTTTGCCTGCGCCATAAGCGTAGTTCACCCCATCGGTGAGCACGCTGCTGCTGAAGGGCGAACCGATGCTCATGCTGATCACGGTTACTGAGGGATCATTGCCCATCGCGATCAAAGCGTTCTTCACGGCGGTTTTTTCGCTGCTCTGGTCGAGGATCACATCCTCGCAGGCGCGGATGAACTTGAGGTTGCTCTTGTAAGCTACACCTGTGGAAGCGCCCGTATTGTTGCGCGGGCCGACGGCCAAGCCGCTCATGCTGTTGCCGTGTGAGCAACTCGTGTAGGCGGAGGTCCCCAAAGTCGCGCTCGTGGAGACGCTGCGGCCCACATTGCTGTCTCCATTGTTGAAGTCGCTCCCAAGGAGTGGTTGGCTGGCCGAGATGCCGCCATCGATCACACCGACGGTGATGCCACCGCCCTGACTGCTGTTCCAAGCCGTCGGGATGCTGTGGTTATTGAAGTTCCAAGGCAGCTTGGCGCTCGGGCTGATGGTTGTCTGGTCGGCAGCGTTCAGCGCATAGGTAGATGGACTACAACCCGAAGTGCTCCGATCATCGCTCGCGATGGCGGGCCAGTAATCCAGCGGTTCCACGTAACGCACATTGCGCAAATTCGTCAGCATTGTGAGAACCCGCTTGTCCGTGAGGCGTAGCGTGAGGATCGGCAGTACTGGATCGTCCTCCACGAGAATGTCGCGCAACGAGACGGGGTTCCGGTTCCCTTCGTTCGAGGTAAGGAGGATCCGCTCCAGCAAAGCATCATGCACCGCGCGGAAAGCTCCGGAGCGTATGTCGACCTTGTTGATCCCATCATCGATGCTCCCGACGTTCGCGGGCTGGTAGCCGATGGCCACGCTGTGGTCGTTATATAAGGTGGCGCTCCAAAGTGTGCGGAGGTCCATCCATTCCCAATTGAAGTCGTTGCGTGCTTCCAAGACATCGATCACCGCACGATCCAATTGTTCCTGGCTCAGGGGCTCGCCTTGCGGGACCTCGGTCAGTTCGGCTTTCTCCACGAGCACAGGGCCCTGAATATCGGTTCCTGGTGAAAGTGCAGGTTCGCGTTGGCAGGAGAGGAGCGTGGTTCCGAGGAGTAGGAACAGGGATAGGCGGGTTCTGGTGCGCATGGGGTGGGGCTTGGAGCGCGAAAAGCTAGTTGGTCTTTCGATCCGGCCAACGGATCGTTACAGAAGTGTTGAAAATGAGCGAAGGGGCCGTACGGCCCCTTCGTTCATGTATTGTCTTCGGACCCTTTGGCCCGAGATTACTACTTCACCTTCTCCACCAAGGTCTTGAAGGCATCGGCATCGCTGAAGGCGATCTCGGCCAAAGCCTTCCGGTCCAGCCCGATGTTGTGCTTCTTCAGGCCGGCCATGAAAACGCTGTAGGTGGTGCCGTGGAGACGTGTGGCCGCATTGATCCGCTGGATCCACAGGGCGCGGAAGTCCCGCTTTTTGATCCGCCGACCGACATAGGCGTGGGAGAGACCTTTCTCTACGCTGTTCTTGGCAACGGTGTAAACGTTCTTGCGGCGGCCGAAGCTGCCTTTGGCCAGATCGAGGATCTTTTTGCGTCGGGCCCTGCTTGCTACTTTGTTCTTACTGCGTGGCATGTTGCCGTTGGGTTTTTGGGCGTGTGCGCCCCGACTCGTCGGGGTCTTTGGTGCGGCACGTCCTGGTTAACGCTACCTATTGCTACCCGGTGCGATCAGGGTTCCTTACTTCAGGAGTTCGAGCACGTTTTTCTCGTCGCGGCTGTGTACCAGGCCGATCTTGGCCAGGTTGCGCTTCCGCTTCTTGTGCTTCTTGGTAAGGATGTGGTTGTGGAACGCGTGCTTGCGTTTCACCTTGCCGGTGCCGGTCAGCTTGAACCGCTTCTTGGCGCCGGACTTCGTCTTCATCTTGGGCATGGCCTCTCGTCGTGTTGGTCGTCTTTGTGGGGGCGCGACATCTCGCGCCCGTAAGTCATTTCTTCTTTTTCGGGATCAGGAACATGATCATGCGCTTGCCTTCCAACTTGGGCATGCTCTCTACTACGCCAACGTCCTCCAACTCCTGGGCGAACTTCAGTAGGAGGATCTCGCCTCGCTCCTTGAACACGATGGTGCGGCCACGGAAGAACACGAAGGCCTTCACCTTGTGCCCTTCTTGCAGGAATTTCCGCGCGTGGTTCATCTTGAAGTTCAGATCGTGCTCGTCCGTGTTCGGACCGAAGCGGATCTCCTTCATCTCCACCGTGGCCTGCTTCGCCTTGATCTCCTTCTGTTTCTTCTTCAGGTCGTACAGGAACTTCTTGTACTCGATGATCCTGCAGATGATCGGTGTGGCGTTCGCGCTGATCTCCACCAGGTCCAATCCCTGCTCCTCGGCTATGCGCAGCGCTTGGCTGAAGGGGAAGATCCCTTGCTCCACGTTGTCGCCGACAAGGCGCACCTCATTCACCCCGGTGATCCGGTTGTTGATCCGGTGCGGATCCTCTTTGATGACGCGGCCGCGGAACGGACGCCGGGCGCCGCCGCTGGGGCGCGGACCGCTGGGACGATTGAAGAAGGGAGGACCTGCCACTTACCGATTTTTGGTTCCTGTTGCGTTCACAAGCCGCCTAGCTGTTTCGCTATCCGATCGCCCACCAGATCGGCGAACGCTTTCGGGGACATGGTACCCAGGTCTCCCTGGCCTTGTTCCCGAACGGATACGGAACCCTCGGCGGCTTCCTTTTCCCCGACAACGAGCATGAACGGTGTTTTTGCCAGTTCCGCATCGCGGATCTTCCGGCCTATTTTCTCGTTCCGTTCGTCAACGGAGGCGCGAATATCGGAATCTTTCAGATCCCCAGCGACTTGCCGCGCCGCGTCGATGTACTTGTCGCTGATCGGCAGCACGATGGCCTGCTCCGGCGTGAGCCACAGCGGGAAGCGCCCGGCGGTGTGCTCGATGATGACCGCGATGAAGCGCTCCAACGACCCGAACGGTGCGCGGTGGATCATCACCGGGCGATGGCGGCCATTGTCGCTGCCCACGTACTCCAGCTCGAATCGCTCCGGTAGGTTGTAGTCCACTTGGATCGTACCCAGCTGCCAACGGCGGCCAAGTGCATCCTTGATCATGAAGTCCAGCTTAGGCCCGTAGAAAGCGGCTTCGCCGTATTCCACCGTGGTCTTCAATCCACTGGCGGCCGCGGCCTCGATGATGGCCTGCTCGGCCTTCTCCCAATTCTCCTCGGTGCCGATGTATTTGCTGCGGTCTTCCTTGTCGCGCAGGCTCACTTGCACCTCGAAGGTCTCGAAATTCAAGGCCCTGAGAACCAGCAGGACAAGGTCGATCACCTTCATGAATTCCTCCTTCACCTGGTCGGGTCGGCAGAAGAGGTGGGCATCGTCTTGTGTGAAGCCCCGAACACGCGCGAGGCCGTGCAGTTCCCCGCTCTGTTCGTAGCGGTAAACCGTGCCGAATTCCGCCAGGCGAAGCGGGAGGTCCTTGTAGCTACGCGGACGGCTGGCGAAGATCTCGCAGTGGTGCGGGCAGTTCATCGGCTTCAGCATGAACTGCTCGCCCTCCTGCGGCGTGCTGATCGGCTGGAAGCTGTCCTTGCCGTATTTCTCCCAGTGGCCGCTGGTCTCGTACAGCGCCTTGCTGCCGATATGCGGGGTGGCCACCTGCACGTAGCCGGCCTTTTCTTGGGCCGTCTTCATGAAGTTGATGAGCCGCTCGCGCAGGGCGGCGCCTTTCGGCAACCACAGCGGCAGCCCAGCCCCCACACGTTCGCTGAAGGTGAAAAGATCCAACTCCTTGCCCAGCTTGCGGTGGTCGCGTTTTTTGGCCTCCTCCAGCAGGGCCAGGTACTCTTCCAACTCCTTCTGCTTGGGGAAGGTGATGGCATAGAGGCGGGTGAGCTGCTTGCGCTTCTCATCGCCGCGCCAATAGGCCCCGGCCAAGCTCAGCACCTTCATCGCCTTGATGCCTGAGGTATCCGGGATATGCGGCCCGCGGCACAGATCGGTGAAATTGCCTTGGGTATAGAAGGTGATCTGGCCATCCAGGAGACCCTCGATCAGCTCCAGTTTGTATTCGTCGCCTTTCTCCGTGAAGTACGTGATGGCGTCCGCCTTGCTCACCTCCTTGCGGTCGAACGTGAGTTTCTTGGATACCTGTTCCTTGAACTTGGCCTCGATGGCGGCAAAATCTCCATCGCCAATGCTCCGTTCACCGAAGTCCACGTCGTAGTAGAAGCCGTTCTCGATGGGCGGGCCGATGCCGAATTTGATTCCCGGATAGAGCGCCTCCAGGGCCTCGGCCATCACGTGGGCGGACGAGTGCCATAGGGTGGCCTTGCCTTCCGGATCGTTCCAGGTGAGGAGTTGCAACGTGCAATCGCCCGGTAAAGGCCGGTTGGCGTCGCGCACTTCGCCGTTCACTTTAGCACTGAGCACGTTGCGGGCCAGGCCTTCGCTGATGCTCTTGGCTACGTCCATGGCGCTCGCGCCTTGGTCATAGGTCCGGACGGAGCCGTCCGGAAGGGTCACATGGATGCTCATCGTTTCGCGCGCCCTGCCCTACAACGGCACTGGCAACGGGGGCGCGAAGATAATCGGGTGGCCTTATGGGTCTATAGACAGTATACGACCATGGTTTCGTCCATGCTCGCATCGCCGCGTTCACGGGCTTGCACCAGGTCCTGGCAGGCTTCATCGCGACGGTCCAGGGCGATCAAGGCGATCGCGCGGCTGCCGTAGGCCATCACCAGGTCGGGGTCCAACAGAAGGGCCTTGCTGAGATCGGCCACCGCGGCCTCCTGAGCGCCCAATTTGCTCTGGACGATGCCCCGATTGCAATAGGCCTTTGCCTCTTGTGGTGATCGTTCGACCAGTTCGGTGTACACCGCCAACGCGGTTTCGTAGTTCCCTAGGGCCATGTGGACCTGGCCGAGGTCGAAGCGGGCATGGGTGCCGATGGCATGGTCCGGCTCTTCGCCGATGATGACCACGAGGTCCGCCTCGGCTTCTTCATAACGTCCCGCGTGGATGTAGGCCTCGGCCCGCTTGAGCCGGATGTTGTGGTCTTTGGGGGTCAGGAGAAGAGCCCGGTCCAGGTCATGCAGGGCACCCACCGCGTCCCCGAGCGCATCGCGACTGATGCCGCGATAGTACCACGCACGGGCCTGATCGGGCTTTTGCGCGATAACGCCGGTGAAAATGGTCACGGCGTGCTGGTGTTGTTCCTGCCTGATCGCTGCAAGGCCATCGACGAAGGGATCGGCCTCGGCTTGGGCCAGGAGCAGGGCAGGGGCCAGTGCTAGAAGAGCGAGAATGGGTTGGCGCATGGCGCCGTTCAACGCGCCCTTGTCGGACGGGGTTTCGGCCGTTAACCGGGCGGCGTGGAAAGATGGGGTGGGTGCGCTTCGGGACCGCGTGCCCATGCGGGTAAGTTCGCCCCCTCACAGCGAACGCCATGGTGCTCAACAGCGAACCCATTCAAGAAGATCTCGGTCTCCTTTCCTTGCGCCTTACCGCAGGTGGGATCATGCTTTGGCAGCATGGATGGCCCAAGCTGATCGGGTTCGCCGACCGCATGGACAAGTTCGCTGACCCGTTCGGGATCGGCCCTACGGCCTCGTTGGCCTTGATCGTCTTCGCGGAGGTGTTCTGCGCCGCGCTCGTGGTTTTGGGCCTTTGGACCCGCGTAGCCCTGATCCCATTGATCATCGGCATGGCCGTGATCGCCTTCATGATGAAGGGCGGCGAGCCCTTTGGCGAAAAGGAACTGGCCTTCGTCTACATGGCCATGTACGTGGTACTGCTATTCACTGGCAGCGGGCGCTTCAGCATCGACCGGATCAAGTTCCAGTAGGCAGCGTTCAGCCTGCCAAGGCGCCCGCGTTCTCCATAGCGATGGCGATCGCCTCGCGCAGGATCTTCTCCGTTACCGCTGAGAGTTCCACGAAGGTCGCTCCGTGCTCACCCCACTTGTTCGGCACCGGGAAGAAGACCTTGGGATGCCCTCCGTGCAAGTCCGCCTGTTGTTCCTCGGTGAGCATCAGCACGGCCCGTTGCTCTTCGATCCACAGCGTCATGAAGATCTTGCTCGGTTTGCCCTTCGCGGTTCGGCCACGATAAGCTCCCTTGCCGAAGTGGTCATGTTCGGTCACACCTTCCAAGGAAAGCACCAGGTCGCGCGTAGTCTCACTGGTCATCGTGCCAAGGTACTGGTGCGCTCCTGCCGTTGAAGACTACGCAGGAACCTTGCGCGCCGCCACCGCGGCCCGCACGGCCGGTGCCACCTTCGTCGCGTACAGTTCAATGCAACGCAGCATTTTGTCGTGCGGCATCTTGCCTACGCTGAACTGTAGGCTGAACCGTGTGAAGCCGAAGATCCCATGTTCCATCAGTATCTTTTCGATCACGGTATCGGAATCGCCCAATAGCATGGCTCCCTGCGGTGAACGCTCGAAGTCGAATTGTGGGCGGCCGACGGGACCCCATCCGCGCTCGCGTCCGTTACGGCCCATGGTCTCTACGTAGGCGGGATAGACCAGTTCGGCGGCTTCGGCGTTCGTGTCCGCGACGAAGCCGTGCGAGCCGATGGCCAATTGGAGCTTGGCCGGATCATGGCCCGCCTTGGCCCACACCTGCTTGTATAGATCGGTGAAAGGTTTGAAGCGCGCCGGCTCTCCGCCGATGATGGCGAGGGTTAGTGGCAAACCCAATGTGGCTGCTCGCACCACGCTTTCGGGTGTCCCGCCTACGGCGATCCACACCGGTAGAGGCGTTTGCACAGGTCGCGGGTATACCGCCCGGTCTTCAATGGAAGCGCGGTGCTTTCCCTTCCATGTGATGCGTTCGCCCTTGCGCAACTTCAACAGCAGTTCCAAGTGTTCGCTGAAGAGTTCGTCGTAGTCCTGAAGGTCGAACCCGAACAGCGGGAACGATTCGGTGAAGGACCCGCGACCAGCCATGATCTCCGCACGGCCTCCGGACAGCAGATCCAACGTGGCGTACTGTTGGAAGACACGTACGGGATCCTCCGAACTGAGCACTGTAACAGCGCTCGTCAGTCGGATGCGCTTGGTGCGTGCGGCGGCCGCGGCCAGCACAACGGCGGGCGCGGAAGCGATGAAGTCCGCGCGGTGATGCTCCCCGATCCCGAACACGTCCAGCCCAAGGCGGTCCGCTAGTTCGATCTCTTCGAGCAGGTTCCGGTACCGTTCCTGCGCGGTTATGCTCTTTCCCGTGCGCGGGTCAGGGCTGTGGTCGATAAAGGAATAGATGCCCAGTTCCATGTGCAAGGTGAAGCGATGGTCGATCGCCTCAGCCGCAAAGGTCGTTCGGTGAAGCGCCCACTGAATTGAACCGGTTCAAGAACGGGGTGATAGCTTGGTCACCGATCTTCTTCTTACAAGCGCAGAACGCTCACGCTCGTCGCCGCAGCGTATTTGATCACCGGTCATAGCCAGGCGCAAACATCAGGGCCGATCGACCCTGCGGCCACGCCTTTCGTGTTCGGTGAAGTGCGGCGCATCCGTTCGACCGCGATAGGACAGGACCGCGTGCTCAATGTCTATCCTCCCGGACGGCTGCCGCGATACCACGGCCACCTATCCGGTGATCTACGTCCTGGACGGCTCCGCGAATGAGGACTTTCCGCACATCGCTGGTCTTGCGCAGTACATGAACATGTACGACCTATTTCCAAAGTCGATCGTGGTTGGCATTGCCAACTCGGGTCCTTCGCGTTACCACGACTTCACCCACCCGACCAAGAACGACAGCGACCTGGTGTGGCTTCCCACGGGCGGTGGATCTTCCGCTTTCATCCAATACCTGGAGAAGGAAATGCAGCCCTTCGTTGTTGAGCACTACCGCACGAACGGCGTGCGTACCATCATCGGGCAGTCCGCCGGCGGATCGTTGGCTACGGAGATGTTGTTCAAGAAGCCGGACATGTTCGACAACTACATCCTTGTGAGCCCCAGCCTCTGGTGGGACGATGGTTCACTGGCCAGCAAGGCCGATGCCTGGGCGACGGCCAATGCGGCTTTGGCGAAGCGCGTGTTCATCGCGATGGCCCGCGACGTCGATATGATGCAGGACGACGTGGACAAAGTGAACACCGCACTCAAGGCTCACGCGACGGATCCATTGCAATGGCACTTCGAGTTTTCCCGGATGAGACGCACGCCACGATCCTGCACAGGAGCGTTTACCGCGCGTTCGAGTGGATGGCGAGCGGAAAGCAGTATTACCTCGTCCCCGCACGATCCGCTGCGCCTTCACCGGTTTTCCATCGATGTGCAGCAGGCAGAGGTACATGCCGGAGGTCACTTGGCCGCCTGAGCTATCCACGCCGTTCCATTGCGTGGTATAGCGGCCCTGGACTTTCTCTTCATCCAGCAAGGTCACCAGCACGCGGCCGTTCATGTCGGCGATATGCAGACCCACCCGCGCCCGATGGAACACGTTGAAATGGATGTTGCACAACTCGCGCATCGGGTTCGGATGGACGGGTAGCAGGTCGCCGTCGGTGCCGAAGCGGTTCGGCTTGATCCCGACGTGCCCGTCCAACACGATATCGAACACGCCCTCTTGCTGCCCGCCGCCCAATGGGTTCAGGGGAATTATCCGTAGCGCCGCGTCGGGCAGGGAGGCCCAAGGGTCCGCAGGGATGTAGGGATCCCCATCGAAGTAGAGTTGGGTGATGAGTTCAGGGAACCCCGGCTTGTTCACGCGGAAGTGGATGTGCTTGGGCCGGTATTGGTTCCCGTTCAGGTATGCGCCGGGCATGATGGTCTCGAAGGCGTACTGCCCGTTCGCATCGCTGTAGAAGGTGGCGCGCAGGTTGAACGCCGGTGAGGTATCGTAGACCGCCGCATCGTTCGCCTGCCACACTTCGATCATCGTGTTCTCCACGGGCGTGGTGCAATCGCTGCTTAGGACGGTGCCGGAGAGGAACAGCCGATCGCCTGGCTCGCCGGGCTGTGCTACCAATGTGGTGACCGGTGAACCAGGTAAGTAGTACGGACCGAGGATGTCGTCCGAAGTGGGATCGCATCCGCCCGCCGGGGCCGCTTCCGGGCGCGCGAATAGCTGCCCGGGCAGTACGAACGAACCGAAAGTGAACAGCGAACCCGCCTTGATGAATTGGCGGCGATCCAGGGCGCGGATGCGCTCGTTGAGGGACTTGTTCGTCATGGCGGTCTCTTTCAATGAAGGATGAATCGTTGCGTCTTGGTCATGTTGCCGTCCCGTGCGCGGATGAGGTACAGACCTGGAGCCTGCCCCGTGAGGTCGAAGATCGTCATTGACGAGTTCACGTTACGGTGTGCGATGCTCGATCCATGCGCATCGAAGAGTTCGATGGCGCCAAGTCCGTTCGCGGTGGTATTGGTGAGATGGAGCAGGTTCCCGATCAGAACACATTGCAGCGCGTTGGGCGCGGGCTCCGCGATCGCATTGTCATCCTCGGTGCATGGGGCGTAGTAGCTGAACGGCAGGTGGCCGGTGTCATCACCCTCGATCACGACAGTTGGGTTGGGAAACACCTGCGGATCGCGAAAAAGCTGGCAATAGAACTGCCCGAAAGGCGAGAAGACCGCCGGTTGCA
The DNA here is from genome assembly GCA_016712025.1 of Flavobacteriales bacterium. GTDB lineage: Bacteria > Bacteroidota > Bacteroidia > Flavobacteriales_F > PHOS-HE28 > PHOS-HE28. Next base: position 68,803 of record JADJRW010000011.1, on the reverse strand, counting down.
CATGAAGCTCGTAGTTACCTGGAGGCAAGCATAGCGTATCGATCCGCTGCCAGGGGTTGATGGTGTCGAGCGCGATCGCCCCGGATGCCGCCGAATTGCCGTCGCTATCTGTCACGGACCAATCGATGGTCGCGATCACGGCGGTGTCGATCTGGTGAATGCCGAGGTAGAACTCAGTGCAAGGGAGCGGCGGGCAAAGTTCGATCTCGCTCAGAGGGAGGATGCAGATTTCTGGGCCCCCGAGCGTCTGATAATGCAGTATCGCTTCACCGGTGAACGGAGTCTCCGGAAGTGTCATTCCCTGGAGTAGTGGCAGCGTGTGTGTATTTGTGCCCGACGGCAGAACGAACCAACTGAGCTGTCCACCGGCGATCGTATCCAAGTTACTGTCGACAAGTTCCATTGATGGTCCGCTGAACTCCATGCCCCCGTTATTCGTGAGCACTACCTCGACCGCTGTGCTGTCGAACGCCGCGTACCACATGTGCTCAACGACAAGGTCGCTACACAAGGCTTGCGCGCATACCATGGCAGGTAGGGCTAAGGCACCACTTACAAGGAGCAGCGCTCTTGGGTATACCCGGTATTCGAAGTCCATGGGGCAAAGCTGAATGCGAACCGCTCTTCCTTCAATGGACGGACCCTGCCGCTCCTTGCACTTTTCCGGGAACTATCGATGTTTGGTCCTCTGCTGGAAGCAGACTAGCGCTCTGTCTTCTCCTTCACGTGTTCTCGCATCAGCCGTGCGAGCCATGTGAACGAAAGATCTTCGGCCAAGGAACTTGAGCGCTAGGGTTCCGTTGCCAGTCCTGCATCTTGCCACCCGGTTATTCCGGCAACCATGCAATACACATCGGTGAATCCCAGCGCCATTGCGGCGCGCGCCGCAGAGGCCCCTGCCGGACACTCCGGGCTGTAGCAATAGAACACAAGTGTGGCGCTATGGTCGGGAGGCAGTTTTTCGGCGGTGACCTGGTCGTAGACCAACAGCTTCGCCCCGGGCACATGCGCATAGGCGTGCATGTCCTCTTCGTTGCAATCGTAAACGAAAACCCCCGGCGAACCGAGCATCGCGGCCAGTTCGGCAGGAGCCAATTCCTTCACTGCGGCCGTGGCCGATGCAGGGGGCACTTCTGTAGACGCAACAGGAAGCACCGCCTGGCCGCAGCAGACCAGCGAGGCCAAGGCGAGTGGAAAAGTGAGGAGCGTGTTACGCACGATAGGGTTACAAATCTTGGAAAAGATCCGTTGGGTCCCCGGGGGCGCAAAGAACTTCGCGACCCGCAGCAACCGGGCGAACAAGAACATTCGTTCTCGCCCTTCGCGGTGCGGATAAGGGGAGGTGCCTGGGCCCTTGCCGGCGTCTACCTTTGGAAAAGAACCACGCTGGTCATGCAACACCATCTACCCATCCGCACGGCGGCCACACTGACCGCGATCACCCTACTTCATCTCGGGCTGCTCGCCTTCGACGGCAGCGGCTCGCTGGTCTCACAAGGCCTCACCCGCGACTTCATCTACCACGCGCCGGGTAGTGCTGTGGCGGAGGATCTGCCCTTGGTGCTCGTGTTCCACGGTCTCGGCAGTACGGCTGCGGAAGTGCAATATGTTTCGGGTTTCGATGCGGTGGCTGATGCCAACAACTTCGTTGTGGTGTACCCGAGCTCGACCCTGATCGGCGGCGATGTGCAATGGAACGTTTACGCCGATGATGTGCCCGGTCATGCGGGTATTGGCGAGCCTTCGGCTACTGACGACGTGGTCTTCGTGGATGATCTGATCGACTGGTTCTGCATGAACCACCAGATCGACGCCTCGCGCATCTTCGTGACCGGTTTCAGCAACGGAGGCAACTTCTGCTATCTGCTGGCTTTGCAACGCCCGGGGAAGATCGCCGCGTTCGCACCGACCTCCGCGAACCTCGTCGGTGAGGCCAACTACATGGATATTATGCTCGGCGCGAATTTCACGCCGGTGGCGATCTACCATGTGCATGGCGATCCGGATCCGGTGGTGCCCTACCCGGACGCGGTCCATGACCCCACCCAGTGGACCTGGCCGCTTTCGTCCTTCGGGTCCGGGGACTGTGGTGTCTCGCAGTACACCTCCCAGAACATTGTGCCCGCCGTGGACCGCCTTACTTGGTGCGATGGGAGCGCGGGCAACGGCAAGCGTGTGGAACTGATACGCTGTGCGGGCATAGGACATGATTGGGGCGTTCTTCCCGGTTACGCCGCGTCGGACGCGATATGGGAGTTCTTCAGCGGTTACACGATCGATGCCCGTTGTTCACCTGTGCGGTGGGCGTTGAAGAAATGATGGGCGGTGGTTCACCGCTCGCCCTTCAGTCCACCATCGTGGACGGTGCTGTCGGGTTTTCGCGCGCACTGGCGGCCGGTAGCGACTTGCGCGTGATCGACGGCCCAGGCCGTGAGGTCTTCCGGCGCTCGGGGTTCGTTGGAAGTGAGCTTTCGCTTCCGGATCTTGCCCCGGGTTGTTACCGGGTGAACGTCCGTGAGCCAGGTGCGGCGGGTCTCGCGCTTCCCATCATCGTGCGCTGAGCGGATATCAGCGATCCGCGCCGATGGCCCGTCGGTCGGTCATCAGGTACCTGAGTTCGGGCACCTGCCCTGCCGGGTTCCGGTGGCCTTATACAGTGGGGTGCGTTCCTCCATCGGGTCGAGCTTCTCCATAGTGTTGGTTCTTACGGATCCTCCGATATGACCGCTCAGGCGATCGATGATCGGAAAGGACAGCACCCGAGACCGGAGCCGCCATGGTCGGCTTGGATACCTTCGTGGCCCCGCCGGGCCGACCCATGAGCGATCACCAGAACTGCCCCAACTGCGCCTCCACCTTCGCCTATCCCACCGGCACCTCGTGGATGTGCCCCGAGTGTGGTCACGAGTGGAACCAGGACGAACTGGATAAGGAGAACGCCCCAGCGGTGGTGAAGGATGCGAACGGTAACATCCTCCAGGATGGCGACGACGTGGTGATGGTGAAGGACCTCGCGGTGAAGGGCGCGCCTAAAGCGCTGAAGGCCGGGACCAAGGTTCGCGGGATCAAGCTCGTGGAGGGTGATCACAACATCGACTGCAAGATCGAGGGCTTTGGGGCCATGGCGCTGAAGAGTGAGTTCGTAAAGAAGGCCTGAGGTCGCGTCGGCGGATGGATCTTTGATGTCCCCGCCCATGCTCACCATCGACCTACCCATCTTTCCCATCCTCACCACCGAAAGGCTGGTGCTGCGCGAGTTGCGACCATCGGATGTGGAGCGGGTGTTCGCCATGCGTTCCGATCCGCTGGTGATGGAGCATGTGCCCAGACCAATGGCAACGAAGGTCGAGGACGCCTCGGCGCTGATCGACCTGATCAATTCCATGGTCGCCGCGAAGGATGCTGTGCAATGGGCCATCACCTTGAAGGGCGATGACACATTCGTCGGGCTCATCGGCTTCTGGCGCATCGTGAAGGAGCATCATTTCGCAGAACTCGGTTACATGCTCGCGCGGGATCATTGGGGTAAAGGCTACATCAGCGAAGCGATCGGCACCGTGCTACCCTTCGGCTTCGAAGCGCTCGGCTTCCACCGGGTGGAGGCGATCACGCGACCGGAGAACGTGGCATCGATCCGGGCGCTGGAGAAGAACGGCTTTGTACGCGAAGCACATTTCAAGGAGAACATCTTCTGGAACGGTGCCTTCCATGACTCGCTGCATTTCGGGCGGCTGGAGACCGATAGCAGGAGCAACCATCTTTGTTCAACAACCCAAGACCATGGTGAAAGCAGAACTCAAGACCAAGGTGAACGAGGCCAGCGTGGAGGCCTTCATCAACAAGCAGCCCGCCGATGTGGCCGCTGACTGCCGCATCATTAGCAAATTGATGAAGAAGGCCACGGGCGAGGAGCCGAAGATGTGGGGTGCCAGCATCGTGGGCTTCGGGCGCTATGCGTACGAGGGTGCGAGCGGGCGTTCGGGCGAATGGATGATCACCGGTTTCAGTCCGCGCAAGACGAACCTGACCGTTTACATCATGATGGGCTTCGAGAAGGAAGCGGCCTTGATGAAGAAGCTGGGCAAACACACTACCGGCAAGAGCTGCCTGTACATCAAGAAACTGAGCGATGTGGACCTGAAGTTGCTGGAGGAGCTGATCGTGAAGGGCGTGAAGGCGATGGCGAAGACGCGGGTGAAGTAGGGGCAGGGGTGCGGCTCAGAACTGCAGCGGCGGGCCCACCAACTGCATACCATGCGCCGCCCATAGGTCCTTCCACAAGGCCTCTTGGTCCTTTGGGATGTTCGGACCGAATTTGCCTACTTCCGCGAAGAACTCCTCCATGGATCCGGCGGGCTGGAAGAGCACCAGCATCTGCGCCTCGCCTTCGCTCACCTTGGCGAAGGCATGCGGAACACCGCGTGGCGCGAAGGCGGAATCGCCACCCTTCAGCTCGAAGCGATCAACACCCACCTGCATGATGAATTCCCCGCTCATCGGGTAGAACCATTCATCCTGATGATGGTGCAGATGCAGCGCCGGGCCACCCTTCTCCTGGCGTGTGGTGTGGTAGATGCACAGGTCGCCCTCCGTGTCCTTCGCGCTCACCATGCGGCGGAAACTCCCGCCCATAATCAGTAGCTCCTCATTCCAGCGGTCTTTTCCGGCTTCCACTTTGAAACCCTTCTTCGCGCGTTCATCCATGTCGAAGCCTGCTCCACCTAGCAATGTGGCCACAGCAGCGAGCGGAGGGAAACGGAGAAAAAGACGGCGGTCCATGGGAGTCAATGTAAGCATGCCGGGTCCGAAGACGGGAGACCCAGGCAAGGTCTGTAGCCGGGGTTCAACCGGCCTTCTTCGGCAGTCGCGTCCAGAAGATGATCGAAAAGGTCAGCCCCGCGAAAAAGGTGGACGCCGCGCGCGCATTGTTGCCTATGCGCAAACTGAGGATCGCTGACGCTGTGCAACAGAACATGATCACCATGATCAAGCCGATGATCAATAAGCGCCTTCGGGTTGGAGTGAGCATGGTGTGAAAGTACATCCGCGATAGCCAGCACTCGATTGGAAGGTGCCAATTGGGATGGAGACGGGTTCAACTGCTCACCGCCGCACAAAACCTGTCCCGCTTTGCGGAATGGCCCCTAGGATATTCTCCGAGGACTGTCCAGATCACTGGACCTCGTTCGTCAGGGAGGTGAGGATCAACGAATCCTCAACACCCACCATGAACACCATGACAAGCACGCCCCCTGACCGATTGAAGTGGATCCTCTGGCTGAACACGATCGCCGAGACGATGATCGCCATCGGCATGTTCAGCATGCCGGCATCCTTCTTCCCCGGAGCCGCCGACCTGTCGGCATCCATCGCCAGGGCATTCGCATTCGCCATTCTTGCGGTGGCGTTCATCAGCTTCTCAGCCACTGCAAAGGGCACCTCGCTCGGGACGTTGAAGAACGTGGTGCTTATCTTACTGGTGTATCACGCCCTGCAACTCATCGCACAGTTCGTGAACGGTGCCATGTTCCCACCGATGTTGGTGCCACCGGTAGTGATCCATACGGTCTTCACGACGCTGTTCGCCATCTATCATCTGAAGTTGAGGAGGACCGGAGCATGATGGGAAGCATTGCGGTTACCCAACTGCGGTGGACAGGTGGGCATGGCGTACCCTGCCCACGGGAGGCCGGTGCAATGAATTGGGAACGCGGCTGGTCCTCCGGTGATCCCGATCTTCGTTCATGCCCCGTGAATTGCAGAAACGCCAGACCATCCGATTGCAGGGGTACGATTACGCCAACGTTGGCGCGTATTACCTGACCATTTGCACGCAGGACCGGTTGCACCTGTTCGGGCGGATCGCGGATGGTGTGGTGCATTCATCACCCATCGGTGAATTGACGCAACGTTGTTGGGATGCGATACCGGAACACATGCCGCATGTGGATGTCGGGGAATTCGTGGTGATGCCGAACCATGTGCATGGGATCGTGGTGATACGGGAACGTGCGACGGACGTGCGTGGTGATGGTGCGGAGGTAGGGGCGCGCCCGCGACGCGCCCGGCATTGGTGCGGGGGACGTGCCCGGGAACAACGATCATGCATCCGATGCCGCACCGGATGATCCACGAACGCCAGGCGGTGGTTTCGACACGGCCGACGCGCATGGCCCACACACACGGGCGCGTCATGACGCGCCCCTACGGGATCCGCGGAAACCGCCGGGCATCCCGCGTGGCGCGTTGGGGCAGATCGTGGCGTCGTACAAATCCGCGGTTACGCGCATGGCGTACCGCGATGGGTTGTTGCCCCACGGCACACCCGTATGGCAACGCAATTATTGGGACCGCGTGATCCGCGATGACGGCGAATACGAACGCATTGCGAAATACATCCGCGACAACCCCGCCAATTGGAAAGGGGACCGGTTCACTCGGAGGGGTCGCCGCGACCACCCTGGCTACAGCCACGCCCGACCATCGACAACGCACATTTCGCGTGAGGGACAGCAGTGGAAAGCCCGGAGCGCGGTAATCCGCGCGAGGACTTGGAACGAATGGCCCGACGGCGCGCATTTGGCGCCGGAACGCCCAAACCTCAGCCTTCAGCGATTTTCCGGAAGATCTCAATGATCTCGATAAGGTTCGTCGGACCTCCCGCCGCATCGAATTTCATCGTCCTGGATGCTTGTACCGGACCCAGTCATGTTGTCTTCCGCTCACGAAATCCAGCATCCTTCTCCCAGAATCGGGTTGCTTCCGGCCAGGTCGGTCAAGGACCAAGTTCCAAGCCGGGATTGTCCAAGGTCTCGGCCTCTGATGCCATAAGAATGTATCCCAATCACCATCCGGGTGCGATTGGTACAACCTGGGCGAAGCCATTGACGCGCCGGGTCTTCACATTACTCACGTCTGAAGCACCCCCCATATTAAACTCCCGCGTCGCCGGTGCCTGGCTCGCCGCTTCTATCCCCAACGAGATCCACGTCCGCGTATCCAGCGGATCGATCACCGCATCCAGCCACAGGCGGCTTGCGGCGTAATAGGGGCTGATGGTCTCCTCGTACTTGCTGCGGATCCTGTTCAGCAGTTCGGCTTCCTTCTCGGGGGTGATGGTCTCGCCCTTGCCTTTCAGCGCGGCCACTTCGATCTGGAGCATCACCTTGCTGGCCTGCTCGCCGCCCATCACGGCCACCTGCGCGCTGGGCCAGCCCACGATGAGGCGCGGGTCGTAGGCCTTGCCGCACATGGCGTAGTTGCCGGCGCCGTAGCTGTTGCCGATGATGATGGTGAACTTGGGCACCACGCTGTTGGCCACGGCGTTCACCAGTTTCGCGCCGTCCTTGATGATGCCGCCGTGCTCGCTGCGGCTGCCCACCATGAAGCCGGTGACGTCCTGCAGGAAGACCAGCGGGATGTTCTTCTGGTTGCAGTTGGCGATGAAGCGCGTGGCCTTGTCGGCGCTGTCGCTGTAGATGACGCCGCCGAACTGCATCTCGCCCTTCTTGCTCTTCACCACCTTGCGCTGGTTGGCCACGATGCCCACGGCCCAGCCGTCGATGCGGGCGTAGGCGGTGATGATGCTCTGGCCGTAGCCTTCCTTGTATTCGGTGTACTCGCTGCCGTCCACCAGTCGCGCGATCACCTCGCGCATGTCGTAGGGCTTGGCGCGCTCGGTGGGGATGAGGCCGTAGATCTCCTTCGGATCGGCCTTCGGCGCTTGTGACTTCTCGCGGCTGAAGCCCGCGTCCTTCGGCTTGCCGAGCTTGTCCACGATGGCGCGGATCTTCTTCAGGCAATCCGCATCGTCCTTGCACTTGTAGTCGGTCACGCCGCTGATCTCGCTGTGCGTGGTGGCGCCGCCGAGGGTCTCGTTGTCGATGTCCTCACCGATGGCGGCTTTCACCAGGTAGCTGCCGGCGAGGAAGATGCTGCCGGTCTTCTCCACGATGAGGGCCTCGTCGCTCATGATGGGCAGGTAGGCGCCGCCCGCCACGCAGCTGCCCATGATGGCGGCGATCTGCGTGATGCCCATGGAGCTCATCACGGCGTTGTTGCGGAAGATCCGGCCGAAGTGCTCCTTGTCGGGGAAGATCTCGTCCTGCATGGGCAGGTACACGCCCGCGCTGTCCACGAGGTAGATGATGGGCAGGCGGTTCTCGATGGCGATCTCCTGTGCGCGCAGGTTCTTCTTGCCCGTCATGGGGAACCAGGCGCCGGCCTTCACGGTGGCGTCGTTGGCCACCACGATGCACTGCCGCTTGCTCACGTAGCCGATCACCACCACCACGCCGGCGCAGGGCGCACCGCCGTGTTCCTTGTACATGCCATCGGCCGCGAAGGCACCGATCTCGATGCGCGGGCTCTTGGGGTCGAGCAGGGCGTCGATGCGCTCGCGGGCGGTCATCTTGCCTTGCTCGTGCTGCTTGGCGATGCGCTTCTCGCCGCCGCCGAGGTGGATCTTCTCCAGGCGGTCCTTCAGCGCGCGCACGGCGAGCTTGTTGTGGTCTTCGAACTTCGCTGCTTCGATATCGATCTTCTCGGCCATGCTATACACGCCCTAGCTGTTGCGAAGGCGTGCCGCGAAAGTAGGGGCGGGGGTTTCACCGCCACGATGCCAAGTGACAACGAGCAGAAGGGAAACCTCACGTGGCGTTTCCGTTGCGTCCGTGGCGACGTGGTGGTGGGTCTTCAGACCTTCTTCACCCGCACCGCGTTCATGCCCTTCTGGCCGCGCTCCACTTCGAACTGCACTTTGGTGCCTTCGCTCACCTCGTCGAGCAACCCGCTGACGTGTACGAAGAACCTCTCCTGGGTGCCGTCCTCCTTGATGAAGCCGAAGCCTTTGGAGGTGTCGAAGAAATCCACCTTACCCACCCGTTCGGCAGCGACCTCATCGGCGGCGGTCCGCTTGGGAACGCCGAGCCCGATCTCCGAGGCATCGATAATTACTTTTTGCTTCATCGGATCGGGGAGGCGTCGTGGTGATCCTACCGAACTCGTCCACGTAGGCCATCATGTTCTCCAGCCCACCTTGCGTAGGGTTGGCCTTGCGCTCCTCCTTCTTGCGCTTCTTCTCCTCCTGCTTTTGCTGTCGCTTCTTCTCCTTCTCGCGTTTCTCGAATGTGGCCATGGATGGTGTTAAGGCCCGCAAGGTAGCCCTTAGTTGCGGTCGATCGGTCGGAGGCGGGTCGCCGCGCGACCTATCGATAGGCCACCATGTTGGCCCCGCTCACCAAATACACGGCATTGTCGAAGCCATCCACTTCGTATAGCGGCGTCTTGTCCTTCCCGAGCGGAATGCTCTCCCCGAGCGAGCCATCGCTCTTGTGCACACGCATAAGCACGAACTCGCGCTTGCCCGCGTCGCTCAGGATGTACTGCACCGCGCCTGTGCTCGCCGTGGCTTTGAAGCGTGCGTTGGCGCGAGCGATGAACTGCTTGGTGTAGTCCATGGCCATCGTCGTGGCATCTCCATAAATGTTCGATAGCTGGCCGGTGATCTCTTTGCCAGCGGCTGAACCGGCATCCGTGACCTGGATGTTCTGGCTCACCGCACCGAAGGCCGCGCTAGTGTACCCGAAGGCCGCCGTGTAGTAAGCGGCGCGAACCGCGCTGGCATAAAGCAGAGCCCGCGTCAAGCCGCTTTCACGCGGCGCAGGGAAATACTTCTTGTATTTCAGGCTGCCGTCCTTCCCGAACATCGCGATGTTCTGGTCGCTGCTCACCACGACGCCATCGCCCACAAGTTCCACATGGCTGGCGCTCTCGCTGCCATCGAACTCCAGCGGCGCGGTGCTCAGCGCTGTGGCCGTTCCTCCGCCGATGGGCATGCGGTAGAGAAGGTGGTCCTTGTTGTTGAAGAGGAAGACCTCGCCCTCTCCGACAGCCACGGTGCCGGCGCCCCCCTTGAAGGGCTTGCCCAATTTGGAAACGCCGGTGGCCAGATCGACGACGTCGGCTTCCTCGCTGCTGGCGATCAATAGCGCTCCGGGCATTTCGGTCACGCTTTGGATCGCCCCACCCAGCTTCACCTTCTTCTCCCATAGGTCGGACCCCGTGCCGTCGACCAACATGGCCACCCCATCCTTCCCGCCCGAGGTGAGCAGGGTCTTGCCATCCATCTCCACGGCCCCGCTCAACGGACCGCTCACCGCGATACCCTTGCCGTTCTTGCCCCAAAGACCGTTGCCCGTATTGTAGTCGAGCATATCCACACTGTTCTTGTCACCGGCACCCACCAGCAAGCCTTGCTTCAAGGGTACCACGGTCCCCAACTGTTGCTGGAATTGCAACGGTTGCGCCCAAGCGTAACTGCCATCCGCAATGCGAAAGGCATTGAAGAAGCTGGTGTAGGTGATGGTGACGGTCTTCTTCCCCTGCGCATCGGTCTTCTCGGACTGTTTGGTTTGCTGCAGACCCATGAAGCAGAGTTCGGGCGCGTGCGGCGTAGTCACGAACACGCCCTGGGTCTGTGCCGCCGGTCCGCTCAAATTGGCGCCGCCTTTGTCAAGCGCGCCCATCAGGCTCGCCATGCTGGCGAACTTCGGATCGGGGCTTTGTTTCCAGAGCTCCGCGCCTGAATTGGCGTCCAGCTTGTAGGCGAAGAAGAGCGTGCTCAGCAGGATGGCGTCCTTGCCCGCACTGGAACACGAGGTGAGCTTGCTGAAGGCGTCCTCCTTCGTCCAGCGGACTTTTCCCGTGCCCATGTCCACGCAGGCCATCACTGCGGTCTTGTCAGCACGCTGACCCACTAGAACGATCGCATTGTTCGCATAGAGGAAGTACTTGCTGGCGATGTGTCCGATCCCGCTTTCCGCACTGCTGAACAGGACCGTTCCGCCAAAGGGTTCCAGGATCACCAAGTGGTCTGTAGCTCCTGCGGGTGCCACGGCGATGAAGGGCGTGTTCTGGATCTCCTCATAGCCGCTCTCCGGTGCGTTGGCCAGTTCCTTCACGGTCCAGGTGATACTCCCTGTTGCCGGATCCAGGCCTGTCAATCCTTCGCTCGTGCATACCACGAGGTTGCCTGTGCTGGTGGTGCGCATCCACGCGATGCTACCACCTGGGCTTTGCTGCCATGCGGGTGTCGCTTGCGCATGGCATTGCGTTGATAGTGCGGTGCTGGCGAGGAACAACGCGAAGGGGAGGGGTAGTGATCGTAGCATGATCGAAGCGTTTTGGGATCCGTGCGCAGGCAACGACCGTGCCGCCGTTCAGATGCATGCACGAAGATGCGAAGCGATCCGCAAGGACCGCCGATGCGCTCCTAGGAGCGCTAACCCATCGACAGGGAAAGAACGCTCCTGGCTTCCGGCCCGCAATTCATCACCAGATCGATGATGCTCAGTCGGGGAACGAAGCCATGGCGATCGGCGAACACTTGGGGGTAGGAGGGGACCGGCGTGATCTCTGGCGGGAGTATTTTTTTGGGGTGGAACGAGGAGCGCAGATCGGCGTAGTTGTCAGTTGTTGGTGGTCGGTTGTCTGTAGCGACGGTCGGGGGACTGACAACTGCCATCGGAGAACCGGCAACGTATTCCTCGGCCACGACCACTTCGGTTCTCAACCCAAGCCACTTCATCCCCAACCGCATCGTGGCGAGGTCGAGTTCCACCAGACGCTCGTATTTCTTCAGGACGACCATTTCGATCTCATCGATGTAGTGAATGAACCAGGGTGTTTGGCCATAGGCACTGCGGATGGCATGCACATGCTGTTGCGGCCAGGTTTCCGCATAGCTCAAGCCGACCGAGCGCATCGGCATCTTCGATCCGCTGATCCGGGTGATGGGCACCAGAAGATCCTGCCTACCGTTGGGCCCCAGAATGCTGGTGCGCGTGCGGTAGCTCTGCCGCTCGTAGTGTTCACCGATGTCGATGACCACCCGCGCATGCTGTGCGAGCAGGCGGTAGTGCTCAACGCTACCGAGGTAGAAGGCGGATAGGAGCGGGGTCACGGCGCGCGAAGATGGGGAAGTAGCTTCGCGGGCATGAAGTACATCTTCGCGTTTGCTGGTGGATCACTGCTGTTCGCGGCATGTTCCGATCCCTCTGGAGGGACAACGATCTCCCATCAAGAAAGCACAACCCTTCCCAAGGACACGGCCCACATCGTTGCCAACTGGCCCGGCTATTACACCGATACACTGCCGTGCGCCGACTGTCAGGGGATCAAGACCTCGCTCTGGGTGCGCGCCGATAGCACCTTCGTGCTTCAGCAGTTGTACCTCGATCGCGACACCGTTCCCTGGGGAACGATCGGGCAATGGCATGTGGTCAATGGATTGCTCACCGTTGGGTACAAGGGTGATAAGCCCGAGTTCTATCGCTACACTGCGGAGGGGTTGTTAACGGTGGACGAGATGGGCCAGGCTTTCGAGAGCAAGGCCGACTATTCCCTGGACAAACTTGCGGATGAGATCGGTGATGCCATCCCGCGCATGCGCGTCATGGGCACCTTCACCTACGCTGCCGACGCGCAGAGCTTCCAACCCTGCGGTTCGAAGTTCAATTGGCCTTGCGTGGGAGGCATGGACACCGGGGAGGAGGAAGGCGAAGCGCTGTTGAAGTTCAGCAACGAAGACCTGCAGCGTGCTTACCGAAAGGCTGTGAAGCAAGGCGGCGATCCGTGGGTGGTGGAAGTGATCGGCACCATGGGCATGGGCCCGGCGATGGAAGGCGATGGCGCGGATGAGTATGTCTACATCGAAGCAGTGAAGCGGACGCTGGGCAGTTGCCCGTGATCAGATCATCCGCAAACGCCCGCCCCAGAACCTTTCCTCCAACCAGATCTTGAACAGCGGGTCGATCCATTCGGTCTTCTTGCCCACGAAGTCGAGCACCTCTTTGTTCTCCAAGGCGTTGGTTATGCGCTTCACATGTGCGCTGGACCCCAAGCTGAAGCGGCGGATCGTTTCCATTGTGGTGAAGCGCTCCACGCCATTGAGCAGGGCGCGCAGGTAGTTCAACTGCGGCGTGGTAAGGTCGTCCACCAAGCGGTGGTAGAGCGCATCGTGCTGGTTGAGCAGGTCTTGGAGCCCGCGTTCCACGATCGCCTTCGTACAGATCCGGCCCGTGGTGCGCAGCCAGGCGGCATGGCCCAAAAGCTGCACATGGTAGGAGTGGTCCTGCATGCGCTCGGCCATGAAGTCGCACACATCAGCGGTGATGTTCTTCTTGCGGCTGGCGAAGCGCTTTTGGATGAACGGCACCCAGTCCTCGCGCCTGATCTTGTCCAGGAACATGACATCGCCGAAGCGATAGAAAGGCATGCTCTGCTTGTTGAACAGGTCCATCATCATGTGCCGCTTGCTGCCATAGATCACGTGGCATACGGCTTTGTGGTGCTGCCAAGAGGCGCGAAGCACTTTTTGGAACCCTACCGGATCAGGGAGCATGGCGATGTTCTGGAACTCGTCGATGCACAGCACCAGCCGCACCTTCTTCGCCCGGGCCATGCGCTCTGGCAGGTCCAGCAGGTCCTGCATGTCGCGGCGCCCTTCCGGCAGGTTCAGTTTCAGGCTGAATTCGCTAAGCGGGTCCACACCGAAGGATATCTGGGGCACCACACCGCGTACGAACTCCTTCACGTCCGCCATCCGTTGGTCCATGGTCTTGCCCAACGCCTTGATCACCGCTTCGGTGGTGCGCTCCAGGAATTCCTGCTCGGTGCGCACATGGAACAGGTCCACGAAGGCGAAGCGTACGTCCTTGTCGCGCGACATGTCCACCGAGACCTGACGGATCAGCGACGATTTGCCCCAACGACGTGGGCTGATAAGGATGGTGTTGATGCCCGACCGGAAGTTGGTGCGCAGATGCTTGCGGGGCCATTCCCGGTCAACGAAGGAGTCGCCGGAAACAAGCGTGCCGATCAGGAACGGGGAGTCTTCTTCTTCCATGCGACCAATGTAACGTCTTTGTTTGTAACAAAGTTGTTATAAACATTGATGTCACCGATATGGTCCTTACTGGACGGTCATTCATCAACCCCCAAGGGCCGACCTTCTGATCGAATTTCTCGCGCAGGAAGCCTTACTTGCCGATACAGAACTTCCCGAAAATGCTCCCCAGCAGATCATCCGGTGTGATCTTTCCGGTGATCTCACCCAGGTGAAGCTGCGCCCGGCGTAGGTCCGTGGCCAGTAATTCGCCGCTTATGCCCCTGGCCATAGCGAGCCGGGAATCGTGCAGCGCCTGCCGTGCGTGGCCCAGCGCTTCCACATGGCGCACATTGGTAACCACAATGCCCCCATCACCCTCCTGCAGCGCTTGCACATGCTCAATGAAGGCGTCCTTCAACTCACTGATACCCGTACCCTGCTTGGCACTGATGTGCATAACGGCGCTCCCGGCCTGCGCGCCGGGCAGGTCGATCTTGTTCAGCACCGGGATCAGCTGCGGCCCTTCGCCGATGCGCTCACGCAGCAATGTGGCCTGCAAGCGGAAGGCGCCTTCGTTCATCACCGAGGCATCGCCGAGGTAGACCACGATGCTCGCCTCGCGCGCCTTCTTGTAGCTGCGTTCGATGCCGAGCTTCTCGATGGTATCCTCTGTACTGCGGAGGCCCGCTGTGTCGATGAAGCGGAACAGCACACCGCCGATGGTGATGGTCTCTTCCACCGTGTCGCGCGTGGTGCCGGGGATCTCGCTCACAATGGCGCGGTCCTCCTGTAGCAAGGTGTTCAGCAAGGTGCTCTTACCGCTGTTGGGCGCACCGATGATGGCCACGGGCACGCCCTCCTTCACCGCGTTGCCGTAGCGGAAGCTATTGATGAGGTCCGAACAGATGGTGATGAGCTCGTTCAATAGCGCGAGCAGGTCGTCGCGTTGGGCGAATTCCACGTCCTCTTCACTGAAGTCGAGTTCCAGTTCGATCAACGCGCTGAAGTCGATGAGCTTCTGCCGGAGGCCTTCGATCCGCTCGCTGTACCCGCCACGCAATTGTTGTAGCGCGAGCCGGTGCGCGGCCGCGCTCTGGCTGGCGATCAGGTCAGCCACCGCTTCGGCCTGGCTCAGGTCCAACTTGCGGTTCAGAAAGGCGCGTTGTGTGAACTCGCCGGGTTTCGCGCTGCGCGCTCGGTGGGCGATGAGCGCGCTGAGCAAGCGCTGTTGCACGTAAGGTGAGCCATGGGTGCCGATCTCCACCACGTCTTCGCCCGTGTACGAGGCGGGGCCTTTGAACCAGGTGACGAGCCCTTCATCGATGTCGCCTTCCTCATCACGCAGTTTTGCGAAACGAGCGGTGCGCGCTGCGGCGTTCATCGGGAGGTCCGAGCAACGGCGGGTGATCGCCAGTGCTTCCGGGCCGCTGAGGCGTATCACGGCGATCGCCCCAACCCCGGGCGGCGTGCTCAGTGCGCAGATGGTGTCCTGTTCATACATCACTTGATCCCCGGGCAATTCTCAAGAAGTGCTTCCCGGGTTGCAAAGCAACTGAGAAGCGGAGGGGCGAATTTGGGCGATCTTCGCCGCCCCATGTCAACCCCTGCCAAGAAGGCTTACGATGCGCTGGAGTCGCCTCAGTTGGTCGTGGTGGGAGGCGGCTTCGCTGGGTTGGAGCTGATCAAGGGGCTAGATGGCGGACCGTACAAGGTGCTGCTGCTGGACAAGCACAATCACCATTGTTTTCAGCCGCTGCTGTACCAAGTGGCGACCGCCAGTCTTTCGGCGGACAGCATCGCGCATCCTTTCCGCCGCACCGTGGCACCCATGCCGAACGTCGCTTTCCGCATGGCGAAAGTGACCGGCGTGGACCCCGTCCGCAAGGTCGTGTTGAGCGATCATGGCGAGTTCAACTACGACACGCTGGTGCTTGCTACCGGCAGCGAAACGAACTTCTTCGGTATGAAGGACCTCGAACGAGAGGCCATGCAACTGAAGAGCATCGGGCAGGCGCTCGACATACGCAGTGATTTTCTCCAGGACTTCGAAGCCGCGCTCTACTTGCAGGATGAGCATGCACAGAAACGCCAACTCAACTTCACCATCGTGGGCGGCGGTCCAACAGGCGTGGAGCTCGCCGGCGCGCTGGCCGAGATCCGCAACACGATCCTGAAACGCGAGTACCGCGAACTGGACAGTGGCCGGATGCGTATCGTACTCATCGACAGTAACGAACGCGTGCTGAAGAATTTTTCCGAGAAGAGCAGCGCGCACGCGCTCGGATATCTCCAAGGCATGGGCGTGGAGGTGATGCTCGGTGGCCGTGTTACAAGTTACAATGGCGAGACCATCACGTTCAAGGACGGCAGCACCATGGATAGCAGCACGGTGATCTGGGCCGCCGGTGTAAAGGGTTCGATCATCCCGGGTCTTGAGGCCGCCATTGAGCCGAAAGCGAACCGCTACTCAGTGGACCGCTTCAACCAATTGAAAGGGGTGCCGGATGTGTATGCGCTCGGTGATGTGGCCTTCATGAAAGAAGGCGTGTGGGAATTCGGGCATCCGCAAGTGGCACCCGCCGCGATCCAACAGGCCGAACTGCTGGTACGCAACTTGATCGGCAAGGCGGAAGGTCGGCCGATGAAGGAGTTCACCTACACGGACAGAGGAAGTATGGCCACGATCGGCCGGTTCAAAGCCGTTGTGGATGCCGGTAATTTGCACCTGGGCGGGTGGATCGCTTGGCTTGGTTGGATGTTCGTTCATCTGATGGCACTGGTCGGCTACCGCAATCGCTTGCAAGTGCTCATGGGCTGGGCGTGGAAGTACATCAGCTGGAAGAACACGATCCGGCTCATCATTCGGCCTTACGTGCGAAAGGGCCTCGCACCAGCCGAAACGCAGCGGCACGACTGACCGGCCCGTGCGCTCATAACCTGCCGGGTACCTTCGCCCGCCTATCCGCTCATCTTGGATCGCCGCCTCCTCATCCTCTGGATCACCATTTTCGTGGACCTTCTCGGGTTCACGTTGTTCATTCCGGTGGTGCCGTACTTCGCCGCTGAGGTGGGGGTGAGCGAAACGCTCGTGATGGTCTCCATCGCCGTGTTCAGCCTCATGGTCTTCCTGTGTTCGCCGGTCTGGGGTTCCATGAGCGACCGGGTGGGCCGACGCCCAGTGATCATGTGGTCCATCGTGATCAGCGCGGTGAGCTACGTGATCTTCGCCCATGCCAGTGGCCTTATCCTCCTCTTCGTTTCGCGGATACTCACCGGTATCGGTTCAGGCAATATCGCAGCGGCGCAAGCCTATGTCAGCGACATCACGCCACCGCAAGAACGCGCCAAACGCATGGGGCTCATCGTGGGCGCCTCCTTCGGTCTGGCTTTCGCGTTCGGACCGGCCCTCGGCGGGTTCATTTACAGCCATTACGGCCTCATGGCCGTGGGCTATTTCGCGGCGGGTCTCTGTGTGGTGAATTTCTTGGGCGTGGTGTTCGTGCTGCCGGAATCGTTGAAGGTGAAAGACCCTTCGCGGCCAATCAACTTCAAACCCATCGCCAGCACGTTCGCTTCGCTGAAGGACCCCCGTTTCCGTGATATTTTCCTGATCGGCTTCGTCTACATCACCGCGTTCAGCATGATGAACGTGAGCATGGCTTTCCTCTGGGAACAGAAGTACGGCCTCGACGTCGATCAGGTAGGGCTCATGTTCTCGCTGGTGGGTGTGTGTTCCGCGATCGCGCAAGGCGGTCTGGTCGGCGTGTTCCAGCGCTGGCTCGGTGAGCGGCGCATGATGATATGGGGGTGCGTTCTGGTCGGCTTCGGCCTGGCCGCGATCCCCTTGGTGCCGCATGATGGTTTCGTCTGGTTCAGCTTGATACCCATTATCCTGCTTTCTGTTGGCAACGCATGTCTCAATCCCAGTTTGGTCTCCATCCTCAGCCGCAAGAGCGATCCCCATGAACTGGGGGAGGTGATGGGGCAGAACCAGGGTTTCAGTTCGCTAGCGCGGATCATGGGGCCGCTTATGGCTGGTCCGCTCTACGCTGCCGGCATGGAACTGCCTTTCTGGGTGGGCGGTGCCATCATGCTTGGCACGCTAACGCTCGTCTTCGACTATCTGCGCAACGGGTATACACCTCCTCCTGTTGCCGCCGGTCGTGACCGGTCTTAGTTTCGCGCCCGCTTCCACCCATCCGCGCGAACAGGTCAGAGGACCAGCGTCTCGGACAACCGACAACTGACAACAGCCCCGCATGAGCGTTCTCGTCAACAAGCAAAGCAAGGTCCTGGTCCAGGGCTTCACCGGCAGCGAAGGCACCTTCCACGCCGAACAGATGATCGAATACGGCACGCAAGTGGTCGGCGGCGTTACTCCCGGAAAGGGCGGACAGAAGCACTTGGACCGCCCGGTGTTCGAGACAATGAGCGAAGCGGTGAAGGTCACCGGAGCCGATGTCAGCATCATCTTCGTTCCTCCCGCGTTCGCGGCGGACGCGATCATGGAGGCTGCTGAAGCCGGCATCAAAGTGATCGTATGCATCACCGAGGGCATCCCCGTAAAGGATATGGTAGCGGCCCGCGAGTACATCCGCGGCAAGAACTGCACGCTTATCGGCCCCAACTGCCCGGGCGTGATCACCGCCGATGAATGCAAGGTGGGCATCATGCCCGGCTTCGTTTTCAAGAAGGGCACAGTGGGCATCGTGTCGAAGTCAGGCACACTCACCTACGAAGCGGCCGATCAGGTTGTGAAAGCCGGGCTGGGCATCACCACGGCCATCGGCATCGGCGGCGACCCGATCATCGGCACCACTACGCTCGAAGCGGTACAACTTTTCGCCAACGACCCAGAGACCAAAGCGATCGTGATGATCGGCGAGATCGGCGGCGACCTCGAGATCCGCGCGGCGGAATGGATCAAGTCCAACTGCAAGAAACCGGTGGTCGGTTTCATCGCGGGCGTAACCGCCCCGAAGGGCCGCACCATGGGTCACGCCGGTGCCATTGTAAGTGGTGCTGACGAAAGCGCCGAGGCCAAGAAGAAGGTGATGCGCGAATGTGGCATCCATGTGGTGGATAGCCCAGCCACGATCGGCGCCAAAGTGAAGGAGGTGCTGAGCAAGTAGGCTGTTCTCAAGCCCATGGTCCCGCCGGAAAGGTCGACGACAGGGTGAGCCCTGCGGGCTACTTCAACTTCTTGCAGCGCTTCTCCAACACCCCTTCGGCGACCATGGTCGTGATCTCCGCAGCGATGTCCTTGAACCCGGCGCGCGGGCCACAATCGCAAAGTTCCAACAGCGGGTCCTTGTCCACGATCATCGCGGTAAGATCAGCGAGGGCTGGTGCTTGGTCGAGTTTGGCGTAGTCCGCGTAACGCATCTTCAGCAAAGCTGTGCTCAGCCCAATGCCACGCTTGTCCAACAGATATCCCTTGCCCAGATCCTGCGGCAACGAAAGACCATCCGCGCCCTTCAGGTCGCTCGGATGAGGGTAGGAAACGATCTTGCTACGGTCCGCGGAGAGCATCACAGGGACCAGCTCACGATAGTCCCCTTTGGTGCGATACACCAGCACATGTGGGATATCCGCAGCTCCAGTGGCGGTGTCGGGTGCGGGGTCCAAGACTTGTTTCTTGGACCCGCATCCGGCCAATGCCATCGTGAGAAGCACGATCGGCCAGTGCTTCATCGAGCCACCACGATCTGCTGCGTGCGCACCGCTTCATCGGTCACGATCCGAAGGATGTAGGATCCTTCCGATACGGAAGCGATGTTCAGTTCGCTCCAGCCGTCGCGGCTCGTGGGCAAAGCTTCCAGCTGCACCAATGATCCACGCACGTCGATCAATTCCATGGCGCGCACAGTACCACCGATCGAGGACAGATCGACGTTCAGCCTTTCCTGAGCGGGGTTGGGGAATACCGGGATCCCACTGCCGGTGACAACTTCCGCGATGCCCACATTCGGTGCGCGCACCATATCCAACTGCAAAAGGTAGCTTCCGGTCTCTCCCGCGAAATAAGGGGCCACATGAAAGGTGACCGTGCCACCACCGGTGACAACGATCGGCCCGGTCATTACATCGTCATACGCGGCCGACCACGTATTGCCATCGGTGGAATAGGACCACAGGGCGTCGGCCGAGTAGCTGTTCCCGTTGTCACTGTCGTAGGAGTCATGCACGCGCGCGGTAATGGAGTAGTCGTACCCTCCGGGGAGCACAACTTTGTAAAAGTCCAGGTCGGTGGTGACGTGCAAATTCGATCCTGTCGTGTTCGTGCTGGCGTTGTTCCCCGCGAAATTCACGGGCAGGGAATAGGCCTGCGCTGCGGCATTGTTCGCCTCGTACTGGTCCGGTGAGAGCGAGGCCCCCACCACCGTGACGAAGATCGGGTTGTCGAAATAGCTCGATCCCGTGAGTTGCCACCCGGTGTTGTTCGGGTTGTGCTGCATGGCCAAAAGGTAGGTGCCGGGCGGGATGGTAACGGCCACCGGTCCGAAAGTGAGCCCCGGTGGGTTGTACGTGTAGCCGCTTGGTAAGCCATTGTTCTCGTTCAGTACCCCGATATCCTGCGCCCACGTCCCGTCCAGGTTGTATAACGCTAGTCCGTATTGCCCGATGAACGTATTGAAGCCATCGTTCTGCACGTTGAGCGTAACCGACACTTGACCGCCTTGTGTGAGGGTGGTGCCCGGGGTCACCGCCATGGCCTGGCTCACCTCGATATCGTTCGGGTTTATCACCGTGACCTGAGCGAAGTTGGTATACGAACCATTGTCGCCAACCAGGACCCAATCACCACCGGTGGGCCGGTAGAACACACCGACGTAGTAGGTCCCTGGCACCATGCTGAAAAGCCCTGCCGTACTGAAGGTGAGGCCGTTGTTGTAGAAATTCCCGGCCGGTAGGGTGTAGCCGGTCAAGGTCTCCACGTAACCGTAGAAGTTGTTCTGGACGTCGAACGCCGCTGCGCAATAATCACCAGCGAAGCCGTTCGTTCAGTTATTCAGGATGTTGGTGGTGATGTTGAAGCCCTGACCATAGTAGATGGTGCTCGAGGAAGGCGTTACGAAGTTGTAGAGGCGCATGTCGAAAGTGGGATTGCCACCGCCGCCGCCGGGCGTGATGCCGAAAATGGCTTCCTGCCCACTATTATACCCCCCCGTACCTCCACCTGTCCCGGTCGATCCAGGGTTCAGCGCGTTCACTTCGAAGTATCCGTTGGCTTGCCCACCCCAGCCCCAATTGAAGTGGAAGAAGTCATTGTTGTCGTAACCATCGGTTACGAAACAGTGACCGCCGCCGCTGCCAAAGCCTGCATAGAGCACCGGCCGCGAAGCGTCCAGATCCGCTTTCAGCATGCCGATCCACTGCGCGTCGGAATAGTTCGCCCTAGGAACGCCCTGCATGCTGGGATCGTAACCGAAATAGTTCTTCAAGGCATATTCCGAGTTGTGGTTGGTGCCCGGGCTGTGGGATTCGATCATCCAGGCACCGCTCACCTGCGGGCTGTAATCCATATCCACGCCCACTCCGCAGTGGTACATCAAAGTGGCCACAGCTGTGTTCGGGGAACTGACCACGTTGGGCATTGCTCCCCAATCATAGGTGGTGGCGCCGAAATTGGCTGAAAGGGTGCCGTATTGCGCTTCGTTGTAGGAATGGAAGCCACTACCCTGCGCGGGGTGGTTGTGGTATTTCATGACCTGTGCCATGGCCGTGGCCACACAACCGGTCACCGAGCCGCCCGGGCAGAGCGCGTTGACGTGCGGCTGTTGGTCCCATAGGGTGGTCATCAGCGGGTTCACCGCCCGTTCACCCGTCCGGCTTGTAAGGGTGCCAGCCACCAACTCCTGCCAGGACTGAGCCACTTCAGGCACCGCTTGGGCGCCGTTGATCACCGCATCGCGGATCTCCGATCGATAGCCCTCGAACCACTTCGCCACGTGCATCGGCATTGTGGCGCTCGGGAAAGGGAGTTCCGTGGAATAGGCGAGGATCGGCTTGACCGCGTCATCCCCGGCTACGACCACGAATCCCTGCCCGTCCACATCATACACACGGTAGAACACTGCGGCTGGGAAGTTCGCGGTGGCAGGATCACCTATGCTTTGGACCAATACAAGATCCTCCTGTCGCAAGCCGATGAAAGCGCTCCCCGGTCGGACATGAAATGTTGTGCGACCGTGCGTGCGGCCCATTCCGGTACCTGCGCTGCTTGGGTGGTGGTAGCACCAGTGAGCGCCAGCGCAAGGAGCATCGCGGTGCGGTGCGTATGGCCAAGGATCGACGCATAGTTGAAACTCTTCATGGGAAATGGTCTTAGGTGGTAATGACTGTTCGGTGGTTCCCTTTCAGCCTGAGCGGTCTTTGGAACAGTGCAATGCTACCAAGTGCTGGTGTGCGAAGCAATCCCGATATCTCGGGAAGTAGCACGTATTGCAAAAGAAAGCCCGGCATGATGGTGCCGGGCTTTCGCAAAAGTGTTCAAAGGTTCAATCCTTGCCAGGCGCGCTCGGGCCCTTCTCTTTGGCTTTTTCCTGCTTCAGGCTATCCAGCTTTTCCGGTTCCGGCGTGCCGTGTCGAGGGGCTTCGGTGCGCTCGCCGTCCTTGCGTACCTCCTTGGTTGGGCCACCGTCGCTCGCGGCGCTTTTGGTCTCGCCATGCGGGCGCTGCCCACAGCACGCCCAAAAGAAGGCGAAGACCATGAGGCTAGTGGATGATGAGCGCTTCATTTGCGATCTGCTTGTTGGCCGTTCGAATGGAGACCACGTATTGCCCGGCGGCCAATGCATCCCGGTTGAACGAGAGCTGATGGTCACCCGCGCTGAGTGCATCCTTGTAGAGGATCTTCACAACGCGGCCGGTGATGTCCAGCACCTCGATGGTATGCATCGCGTAGGTGTCCACATGGAAGGTGAGGCGGAAAAGATCCAGTGTGGGATTGGGTGCCAGCAGCAGCGGGGCAGGCGCGCTTACTGTGCTTTCCGGCACGCCGACCGCGCCATCACCGACCTCCGCGATCCAGGTCTTCCAGGTGTTCTGCAAGCCGCCCTGTATCCCCGAGCCGTAGCAGCCGGCCAGCCACATGCGCGGCGGGTTGGCGTTGTGGCGGCGGCAGGCTCCGGTGTAATCGCCCCACCGCTCGGCACCCTGCAGGAAGTCCACCGAATTCTCACCGGCCTTCACCAACGTGGATCCGGACCACTGCAATGCGTTGTCGCAGTTCACTACCCGTACCTCCGGGAACACTTGGCTGGAACTGCGCAAAAAGGCGAGCATAACGCTATGGTCGCTGGTGCTTGTGGAGTAGGAGGCCAAGGCAGGATAGGAGAGGTCCGCTACGCCAGGGGTGCCGAACGAGGTGTTCGCATCGGTGAGGCTGTTGATGTCGATCCGGCCGTACCGCAGGCCGTTCCAGCCGCTGCCCACATCGGTCCCGAACGCGTAGTGGACCAGGCCGTTCAGGTAGAACGCGTTCAACATGCGGCAATCGCCACTGCTCAGTTCATCCGGGCTTCCCGGCATCTGGGCGTTAGCGGCTGGGCTGTATGCGGCAGTGGAAACATCGTACACGTTCAGGGCAGGTGTGCCGGTAAGGTCGTCGGTCAGATCCCACAGCCGCAAACTGTTCGCACCAGGCGAATTGCCGCTGAGCAGCAGAATGCCCGGGCCGTAGTTGCCTTGCTGCCCCCAACTCGCGGGCACCACAGTGAACGCCGCATAGGGTTGATCGGTGAGCCCGTACCAATACTGCCAATTCAAACTGGCCGCACCGTTGTAGCCCCCGCTCTTGGTGATCTGGAATAGGATGGCCTGCTGGAACTGGTTGTTGCCATCTGTGAAGAGGTTGCCGCTCACGTAAACCTCGTTGTTCGATACACCGATGCTCGGGTAGTCGAACCAGGTGCCGTTCTGCAATGGACTTCCCGGTAGGTAGAAGGTCCACCACCCTGCTGCGGGGTCATTGGTCTTGCTGAAGCACAAGAGCAGCAGCGTGGAGCTCGATGAGGTGCCATGCAGCACGGTAAGGAAGAACCGATCGGCACCGCTGTCGTAGAGCACCTTCGGGTCGTAGATATTGCTGTTCAGTTGTCCATCGTTGAAGAAATCCGGCCAGGACGCACCGAAGGTGAACGCGCCGGTGGCATCGTAATATTCGATGCCATCGTTGTTGCAGCTCACGATCTTTCCGCCGTTGCTCACCGCCATCGAATTATCCGGTGGCGTGCTTACCTGACTCCAGTTGCCTTCGAAGTCAACGCCTATGGCCGGGGTCACGGATTTAGGCGCACCTTCATCCGGCGAAGCGGTTTCCTTGGAGGCCAGTTTGGCAGCCATCTTGGCCTGTTTGATGGCTTCCACTTCAGGGAAGGTCGGGTTGCGTGGGGACATCCGCATTACCCGGTTGGCCCACCGCGAGGTCGAACCTTGAAGTCCGGCTTCACCGGCGCGCGGTTGGTCGAAGACCTGCGAACGTGTTGCGGCACCCACGGTGCCCTTGGTGTTGGCGCTTGGTACTGGTAGCGCGGGGCGAAGGTGCTGGGCCAGGCCCGCAGTGCCCGTGAGGAGCAGGCCGATCAACAGCGCCCCGCTCAGGAATGAAAAGCGTTCACGTATTTCCATGACGTTTTGGTTGGTGTGGAAAGTTACCCGGTTGTGCGCTCAAGGCAAGCACCAATACGCCTCGAATTTCACCGGTCCAAAATACCGCCCTGCAAAGAGGGGGGCGAAGGCCCGGGCCGAAAAAGCGCGCCATACCCCGCCGTTATTGGAAACACTGCGTCCGCGCAAGGAGCACATCGCACTTCCTCGCGGTGGCCGATATCCCGATTTCTCGGGAGGTCGGACGGTGCGTTATTGGCGAGGCGAGGTCACCAAGGTGCTTTTCCTCCACCCTGCTACCTTCGCCATCCACCCCGTTCCCAAAGCCCAATACCACCACGGATGGCACTACTCGCAGGCAAAACAGCACTTATCACAGGCGGATCCCGCGGGATTGGCAAGGGCATCGTGGAACGCTTCGTCCAGGAGGGCGCCGATGTGGCCTTCACGTATATGAGCAACGCCGAAAAGGCCAACGCCCTCGCTGCGGAACTCGCCTTGAACGGCCGTAAGGTGATGGCCATACAAAGCGATGCCGCCGACATGACCGCCGCGCAGGCCGCAGTGGACCAGGTGGTGAACGCCTGGGGCAGGCTGGATGTGCTGGTGAACAACGCGGGCATCACCAAGGACCAGCTGCTCATGCGCATGAGCGAGGCGGATTGGGACGCGGTGATCAACACCAATCTGAAGAGCGTGTTCAACATGACCAAGGCGGTGATGCGCACCATGCTCAAGCAGCGCAGCGGCAGCATCATCAACATGAGCAGCGTGGTGGGGGTGAAGGGCAACGCCGGGCAGGCGAACTATGCCGCCAGCAAGGCGGGAATCATCGGGTTCACGAAGAGCGTCGCCTTGGAACTCGGCAGCCGCAACATCCGCAGCAACGCCATCGCGCCTGGCTTCATTGAAACGGAAATGACCGCCGTGCTCGATCCCAAAGTGGTGGAGCAGTGGCGCGAAGGCATCCCCTTGAAACGCGGCGGGACACCGCTCGATGTGGCCAATGCCTGCGTGTTCCTCGGCAGCGACCTAAGCGCCTATATCACCGGGCAAACGCTGCATGTGTGTGGCGGCATGCTCACCTGATGGTGCCGTTGATCATGCGAAGTAGCGTCGCATTGCCGTTGCTTTGCACCCCGTGTCGCTGACCACCCTTTACCCGCTTTGGCTGGCCCCGTTGTGCTTGCTGCTTGGCGTGCTCTACGCTTGGGTCCTCTACCAGCGCGGTAATTCCGCCCTTGGCTGGGGCCGCCCCTTGGTGCTCGCGCTGGCCCTGATGCGCTGCCTGGCCGTTTCGTTCCTGGCGTTCTTCCTGCTCGGTCCCGTGGTGCGCTCTTGGGTACGCGAGGTGCGCAAGCCGATCGTGGTGATCGCGCATGACGGCAGCGCTTCTGTGGCGAACGCGGGCGACACCGCCGCACTTGCGAAGACCTATCGTCCCGGTCTCGAAGAACTCGCCGCTTCTCTCGGCGAGCGGTATGATGTCCGCACGTTCACATACGGCAACGTCATTTCCGAAGGATTGATCTTCGACCAGAAGGACAACCGGACGGATCTCGCCCAATTGCTGCGCGAAGTGCATGATCGTTTCGCCGGACCGGACCTCGGCGCGGTGATCCTGGATGGCGATGGCATCGTGAACCGCGGCCGCGATCCGCGCCATGAGGCCGATCGCCTGGCTGTCGCCGTGCATACCATCGCGCTGGGCGATACCACCGTGCGTCCCGATCTGCTGATCCGCAGCCTGGAGGCCAACCGCATCGCCTACCTCGGGAACGAACTTCCCATTCTGGTGCAAGTGGAGGCGCATCATCTCACTGGGGAGCGCACCCGGATCAGGGTCGCGCAAGAGGAGCAAACGCTCGTGGAGAAGGAACTGGTCATCAATGCGGATCCCTACCAGGCGCAAGTACCGCTGTTGGTGAAGGCGGCCCGGCCCGGCATCCAGCGGTTCACGGTAACTGTGTTGCCGCTGCCGGGGGAACACACCGAACAGAACAACACGGCGGAGGTCGTGGTGCAAGTGCTGGACGATCGACAGCAAGTCCTGTTGCTGGGGGAAGCACCCCATCCGGATCTGGGCGCCATCCGCAAGGCCCTTGAGGGTTCGGAGGCGTACGCGGTCACTTCGGCATCCTTCACCGACTTCAGCGGAGAGGTGAACGAATATGATCTCGTGGTGCTGCATCGCCTGCCTTCCATCCGGCAGAACGCTGCGGATCTCTTGCTGCGTTGCACGCAACGGAACATTCCTGTGCTGCATGTGCTCGGCGCGGGCATGGACTTTCAGGCCTTCAATGCCCTGGGTCGTGGTGTGCAGGTGCAGGGTGGACAACGCACCACCACCGATGCCCAGCCGCTCTTCGATCCGGCGTTCAGCTTGTTCCAAGTGGAACCGACCACCGCGCAGGTGTTCGAGCGGTTCCCGCCGCTCCAGGTGCCTTTCGGGCAGTACCAGCAGGGCGCTGGGGCGGTGTCACTTTTTAAGCAGCGCATCGGCATGGTGCGCACCGACCAGCCTTTGATCTTGGTGCAGCAGTCGCAAACAGCCGCACGGAGCGCGACCATTTGTGGGGAAGGCTTGTGGCGGTGGCGCCTCGCGGACCAACAACAGAACAACAACACCGAAACGTTCGATCTGCTCGTGCGGAAGCTGGTGCAGTTGCTCGCGAACCGCTCCAATGCCGAACGTTTCCGCATCGTACACGAGGATGTGTTCGATGATCAAGCCCCCGTGATCCTGAACGCGGAACTCTACGATCCTGCTTTCGAACTCGTGAACACACCGGAGGCGTTGATCACACTCACCGATGAAAGCGGCGCACAACGTCCGCTTGCCTTCAGCCGGAGCGGAAAGGCCTACCGGCTCGCCGTGGACGGTCTGTCGGCAGGTCGCTATACCTACACGGCCACCACCGCATTGAGCGGCACTGCTTTCACCGCGAAGGGTGAATTTCTGGTACGCCCTGTTCTATTGGAACAAGCACGCACCGTGGCCGATCACCGCCTGCTCGCCGATCTGTCCGCATCAACAGGTGGGATCATGATAGCACCGAACGGATTAGCCGCCTTGAGAGACACGCTCGATAGCGCCGAGGGCATGGCGTCGCGGTCCTATGCCTACGCGAGCACTTCGGACCTGATCTCTCAGAAGTGGCCGTTCTTCGTGTTGCTCGCGCTGCTCGCGTTGGAGTGGTTCCTCCGTCGCCGCAACGGAGCCTACTGATCCCTTCGTTCTTACGCCATGCGCCGTTCAACGCTCGCCAAGGCATTGCTCACCTTGGTCTTGTTGGTGCTGCTCTGCGGAACTTTCTGGTGGATGCGTTTTCCGATCCTGCGTGCTGCCGGGAATTATTTGATGCCGGAAGATCCGCTCCAACCGGTGGACGCGATCTACGTGCTCGGCGGTTCATCGTTGGACCGTGGAAAGGAAGCGGCCCAAGTGATGCATGGTGATCGGAGCCCGGTGGTCTATTTCACCGGCGGGAACGTTCCCACCGCGCTGGAGTCCATCGGCGTGATGCGGACCGAAGCGGAGGTGTGTCTTCAGGCCGCGATACAGGCCGGGCTTGCGCCAAAAAAAGGCCAAGCCCTGCGCGTGGGCACCAGCACCATGGAAGAGTCGCAGTTCATCCTGGTGCATGCGAAGAGGTATGGCTACAAGCGGATCCTGGTGATCAGTTCGCGTTTCCATCTGCGTCGCATTGGCCGGGTATTCCGTGAGCCGTTCGAGGAGGAGGGGATCAATGTGCTTCTGCACGGCGCGCCCTCGGATCAATTCCAGGAAGCGCGTTGGTGGCAGTATGAGGAAGGCCTCATCATGCTGAACAACGAGTATGTGAAATTGCTCTACTACGCCTGGCGATACTAGCCTAGCGTCGTACGAATAACCGCGCTACCGCGCGGCCTTGCGGGCTGGTGAGTTGCAGGGTGTAACCGCCTTCGGCCAAAGGTCCTGGATCGATCGTGGTGTTGCCCTGCGCGGCATTCATCGTGCGCTCGAACACCACGCGTCCGGTCATGTCGAAGAGACGCAACATGCCGCGCTCCGCGCCACTGGGCCAGGCCATGGTGAAGCTGCCGTTCGCGGGGTTCGGCCATACATGCAATTCGGCCAGCGGGTTGAACTCCGGAACGCCGGTGCCTGCGATGCAGAAGGTCACACTGTCCACATCATCGAACTGGCCATCGCTCTCCGCGATCAGCAGGCTGTCGCCATCAAGCACGGCGAGGTTGCCGTCGCCATAGTCGCAGCAGATCCCGTCACCGGCCACATCGTGGATCACGATCCGGTAGCAACCATCGCCCAAGCAGTATTCATGCACCAGTGGATCGCCGCCCGTACCGTTCTGGTAGGGGCCACCTTCGTCGAGCAAGGCGCCGCCATCGGTGGTGAGCTCCCAGGTGGTCTCGCTGCCCCATTCATCCAAGGTGAGCACCACGCTCACGGTTTGTGCGGGTGATGCCGTGAGGAAATCATCGGTGGCGGCGTCGTTCAGCGGGTTGCCGTCGGCTTGCGCGTTCGGTTGGCTGCTGGCCACCACGAGTGTGTGCGGACCGTTGCCCACAGGAATGGTGCCCAGCGGTACGTTCATCGTTTGGCCGGGGAGCAGGCTGCCCGCCCACGGTTGTGGGAGCAAGGGCACCGCATCGAGCAGGGGGTTCAGCGTCACCGAAGTCATGATCGCCGTGCCGTTGTTCTTCAGCGTGATGTACGGAGTGATGCTGTCCACTCCGCAGCTCTGGTCGGGGATATCGTAGATCGCGGTAACAGCAGCATCATAGGTGGGCGGCGTGATGCCGTTCGGGTCGTAGCCGTCCAGCGTTCCACCGCAGGTGCCGAGCCATTGTTCGAGCAACGGCCAGGAGAGATCGAAGCGTCCGTAGTAATCATCCACACTGTTGGCGCAATTCGCCGCGCCGCCGAAGAGCTGGCCGACCAGCCGCCCATCCTCGTTCCAAAGCCCACTACCGCTGCTGCCTGGCTCGGTGGTGCCGGTATCCCAAGTCTGGATATGCCAGCACTCCGCCACCGGATTCCCGAACTGCCCCTGCACAGGAGGATCCAGGTCCCGGCTGATCTTCTTGATATCGCCCTTGGGGTGGTGGATCCCTACGGTACTGTCCGGGAACGCCCCGGTATTGTCCCAACCGGAATAGAACACGTTGAAGGTGTCCGGCGGGGCAGCGCTCAATTCCAAGAAGGCGACATCCGTGCCTGGATCGTTCACCAGCAAGGTGGAACCCGATACGGTTTGGTTGTCCGGTGCATTGGCGGTAGGTGTGCAATCCGGGCTGTCCCAGGTGAACACGAAGACCCAGTTGGCCACGCTGCCGCTCACGCAATGGTTCGCCGTGAGGAAGTAGGGGTGGCCATCCTCCGCGCAGTTGTTCAGCAATTGACCAGTGCAACTTCCTCCGCCCGCAAGGATCAAGGCCACGGAGCGGATCTGGTCGCGCCATGGATCGCCGTCCGGGCAGACCACATTGATGTTGCAACTGCCGCTATCGCCGAAGGCCTTCGCCTGGCTGAAGGGATCGCGGTAGCAATGCACCACTTCGCCAATGGTCAAATGGCCCTGGCCGGCCACTGCGGCCGGTTCCTTGTATTCCACCACCAAGCGCGATCCTGCCAGCGGTGCCACGCCCATGCTCGTGCCCCCGAATTGCTCGCTGTGGTATAACCGCCCCGGAACGAAGGCCCGATCTCATCGTGGATGAACACGCGCGCCCCTTCCGGGAGCCGGTAGTCCGTGAACGTGATCCCGATCGCCATCGCCTCCGGGCATTCGATCGCCATTTGCCAGATGCGCACACCGCCCGGGCCGGTATGCCAGGAGCCATGGGTCTCCATGCTGAACTGCGTCTGATGTACTACTCCAAAACGTGCCGGTCCCACATGCCCATTGGCGGCATTGACTTCGTCCTCGGCCATCAAGGATTGCGCGTCCACGGCGGGAAGCAACACGGTCTGGGGATCTTGCAAACCGTACTTCGGTGCTGACAGCCCGTACGGCCGACCACCGAAAGCGAGCTGCGCTTGAGCGGGGAGCAATGCGCCCAGAAGGATGGGCAGGGACAGGGAGCGTAAGGATGGAAGCATGCGGGTGGTCTTGCTAGCAGAGACGTTGGAATGGGCCAGAACGTTGGCAGGCGCAAGTTAATCCTTGGGCATGGCTGAGTTCCCGCGATCATCGCACCTTCGCCCGATCATGCTGGGTCTCCAACTCGCCACCGATCCCCACTGGGCCGAACTGGTCCGTCGCGACCTCGCCGAAGTGCTCACCGACCATGCCTGGTGCGAGCAGAAGGCCGCGAGCAACGCCATCAGCATGGTGGTGCGCTACCCGGAACTAAGCGAACTGGTGCAGGAACTCACGCGCATCGCGCAGGAGGAGATCACACATTTCGGCCAGGTGCATGCGCATATCGTGGCGCGGGGCTGGGTGCTCGGCCCCGAGCGCAAGGACCATTACGTGAACGAACTCCTGGCCTTCGTGCGCAAGGATGGCGGCCGCGAGGAGCGCCTGGTGGACCGCCTGCTCTTCAGCGCCATGATCGAGGCGCGTAGCTGCGAACGCTTCAAGCTGTTGAGCGAAGAGGCCGACGATGCCGAACTGCGCGCCTTCTACCGAGACCTGATGGTGAGCGAGGCCGGGCACTACACCACCTTCATCGGTTTCGCCCGGAAGTATGGCGGCGCGGTGGATGTCGATGCCCGCTGGAAGGAATTCCTCGCCTACGAGGCGAGCGTGATCGCGCGCTACGGGAAGGCGCCCACCATGCATGGGTAGGTGGAACACGCGGATCCACGCGATCTTCGCGCAATGAGCCACGAGATCACCGCCGAGATCATCTCCATTGGCGACGAGCTATTGATCGGGCAGACCATCAACACCAATGCCGGTTGGATGGGCGAGCGATTGGGCCTTATCGGAATCCGCCCCAAGCGCGTGCGTGTGATCGGCGACGACCGCCAGGAGATCCTCGATGCCCTGGCCAGCGCGGAGTGCGACGTGGTGTTGATCACCGGTGGGCTCGGCCCAACGAAGGATGATATCACCAAGCACACGTTGTGTGCGTTCTTCAACACCCGCTTGGTGCGCCACGCCGATATCGAAGCGCGGATCGTGGCTTTTTTCGAAAACCTCGGCCGCGACCCATTGGAAGTGAACCGCGCGCAAGCGGATCTGCCGGAGGCGTGTACCGTGGTGCCGAACGATCGCGGAACGGCCAGCGGTATGTGGTTCGGCAAGCCCAGGGTCGGTGCCACGGATCAGGTCTTCGTCAGCATGCCAGGTGTTCCCTACGAGATGAAGGCGATGATGGACATTACCGTGCTGCCCATGCTACAGCAGCATTTTCAGCCGCCTGCCATTGTCCATCGCACCATGCTCACCACCGGATTGGGTGAAAGCCATTTGGCCCACCGCATCGCCGTTTGGGAGGATAGCCTGGTAGGGGAAGGCATCAAGTTGGCCTATTTGCCGAGCCCGGGCATCGTGAAGCTGCGCCTCAGCACGTATGCAGGCCAGGAAGCCGTCGAGGCCCAAGGCCGCGTGGACCGCAAGGCCAGCGAATTGTACGGTCTTATCCCCGAACTCATCTTCGGAGAAGGTGAGGAGAAGTTGGAACAGGTGGTGGGCCGGTGGCTGAAGCAGCGTGGTGAGACACTAAGCACGGCGGAGAGTTGCACGGGCGGCTATGTAAGCCATTTGATCACCGGGATCCCCGGCAGTTCCGCTTATTTCATCGGTGGCGTGGTGAGCTATGCCAACGCGGTGAAAATGGAAGAGCTCGGGATCCCAGCCGGTATGCTCGAACTGAACGGTGCGGTGAGCCAGCCGGTGGTGGAGAAGATGGCCTTGGGAGTGCGCGAAGCCTTGAAGACCGATTGGAGCATCGCCCTGAGCGGTGTGGCCGGACCCGAAGGGGGCACCCCGGAGAAACCCGTTGGAACGGTTTGGCTCGCAGTGGCTGGTCCCGGCGGTGTGCGTTCCGTGTTGGGTCACTTCCCCGGTTCCCGCGATCTGGTCATCAAGCGAAGCGCCATCGCAGCGCTGAACGTGTTGCGACAAGGATTGTTGGCCGCCACAGCCGAACCGGCGACGAAGTAGCGCGCTGGCTATCCCGGTTTCCGCGCCACCACAGAGTACCCTAGCGCGTAGGTTTCCTGTGTCCGTTCCCGGTTCCGGCGGATCCACCCCGTCAACTCGACAGTTCGCGCCAACAGGCGGAACACGCGGTTGGAAAAGCTTCCGCTCATGATCTTGTTCAGCGTGTCCATCAGCACATCGGCCTGGCCGCCGTAAGGTTCGATGTGGATCACTTCCAACCCGGCGCTCTGGCAAAGGTCCTCCAAGGCGAAGCGCGTGGGGTGGTAATACTCGTGCGGGTATTCGCAGAGCCAATAGACGAAGGGCGCGGTGATCACCACTTTGCCGCCGGGCTTCAACACACGGCCGATCTCCGTCACCACTTCCCATGGTCGGCGCATGTGGGCCAGCACATCGGTAAGCAGCACGGAATCGAAGGAATTGTCGGCGAAGGGCAGCGGGTCGTTCAGGTCCACCACTTGGTCCAGTAGCTGCGCGACATGGGGGTCCTGTCGGCGGTCCACGCAGGTGCTCGCCGTGGTCCGATCGGAGTACAGCTCATAGTAGGGTACCGGGCCACAGCCCATATCGAGCACATGGCCGCTGATGTGCCCCTGAATAAGGGGGATGTACTTCTTGGTCTGTAGTTCGGTGCTGTACCCGGAGCCCCCGAAAATGCCCGCATGGTTCACCTCGAACGCGCCGGTCCGCCGGTTGCGGATCAGGCGTGTGGGCTTCCAGAGTTCCGGGTTACGCATTGCGCGGAAATGCTCGACGAATGGGGTGCAGGGGCGGACGAAGGAAGCGGCGAAAGGTAGGGATGGAGATGCTCAGGGCTTGTTCCTCAGTGTCTTCTGGTTCCTTTCGGGGCATTTCCACATCTTCGGGCGGGTTCAACGGTGTTCATTCCTCCTTGGTTCCCGGTCGAAAAGGCGTGCTTCGGACCCGGTGGGCCACGGCGCGTTAGCCGAAAGACAATTTGCCTACATTTGCCGCCCGCAATACCGCACAGCCATGTCCAAGGTCTGCCAGATCACCGGCAAGCATGTCATCACCGGCCACCAGGTGAGCCACTCGAACGTGAAGACGAACCGCACGTTCGCTCCCAACCTCCAAGACAAGAGGTACTTCCTTCCCGACGAGAAGAAGTGGGTGACCCTGCGCGTGAGCGCCAACGGTATGCGCACCATCGACAAGATCGGCCTGGCCGAAGCCCTGAAGCGCGCCAAAGCGAAGGGTTATTACAAGGCTTGATCATCGAACCCGCAACACGCTGAACCATGGCCAAGAAAGGGAACCGCGTACAGGTGATCCTGGAATGCACCGAGCACAAGACCTCGGGACAGCCCGGCACCAGCCGCTACATCACCACCAAGAACCGTAAGAACACCACGGAGCGGATGGAGTTGAAGAAGTACAACCCCATCCTTCGGAAGATGACCGTTCACAAAGAGATCAAGTAAGCCGCGCCTTCGCGTCTTCACCAACCATCCAACCGAGCGCTAAGGCGCGTGAGACATGGCAAAGAAAGTAGTCGCAACCCTGAAGAAGGCGGACGCCAAGGTGTTCACCAAGGTGATCCGTATGGTCCGCAACGAAAAGACCGGAGGCTATCAGTTCCAGCAAATGGTGATGCCCGCCGAGGACGCGGACAAGTTCCTGGCGCAGAAGAAGTGATCCGCGTAACGCGGAGTTCTGGAAGGGCTTTCCGATCCATCGGGAGGCCTTTTCCTTTATCCTGACGGACGCATGGCACTATTCGGGATCTTCGGGAAGGACCCCGCAGCCAAACCGGCGGCGGAGGGAGTTGCACCCTGGAGCAAGGTCTGGAACGTTCCCGCGGTGGGTTGTTCGCCAAGCTTTCACCTGCGTCATCGCGGCAAGAGTAAGGTGGACGACGCCGTGCTAGACGACCTGGAAGAAGTGTTGGTGAGCAGCGATGTAGGGGTGGAGACCACCCTCACGATCATCGAGCGGATCCAAACCCGGGTGGCCAGCGATAAGTATGTGGGTACGGCCGAACTGAACGGTATCCTGCGTGCGGAAGTGGCCGCGTTGATGAAGGACCCCGCGCCCATCGACCTGGCGAAGAAGCCCTACGTGATCATGGTGGTCGGGGTGAACGGAGTGGGCAAAACCACCACCATCGGCAAGCTCGCGCATCGCTTCCATACGGCCGGGCACAGCGTAATACTTGGCGCGGCGGATACGTTCCGTGCCGCTGCTGTGGACCAACTTCGGATCTGGAGCGAGCGCGTAGGCGTGCCCTTGGTGAGCCAGGGCATGAACGCCGACCCAGCCGCAGTGGCCTTCGATACGGTCGAGAGCGCCAAGGCGAAGGGCACGGACATCGTGATCATCGATACCGCAGGGCGGTTGCACAACAAGATCAACCTGATGAACGAGCTCACCAAAGTGCGCAACGTGATGCGCAAGGTGGTGCCCGACGCCCCGCACGAAGTGCTCCTGGTCCTCGATGCCAGCACCGGCCAGAACGCCATTGAACAAGCCCGCGAATTCACTGCGGCCACGGAGGTCACCGCGCTTGCCCTCACCAAGTTGGACGGAACAGCGAAGGGCGGCGTGGCCATCGGCATCAGCCATCAGTTCCAGATACCCATCCGTTACCTTGGTGTTGGCGAGGGCATCAACGATCTGATGCCTTTCGATCGGACCGCCTTCGTGGAGGCCCTCTTCAAAGGGAACTGACCCGTTTCGCGTGAAAGCCAAAACCCTCAAAGCCACCAAGGTGAACGTGGTCACCATGGGCTGCTCGAAGAACACCTTCGACAGCGAGGTGATGATGGCCCAGCTCAAGGCCAACGGCATTGCGGTGGACCATGAGAGCGATAGCGGCGAGCACAACGTGGTGGTGATCAATACCTGCGGCTTCATCGACAACGCCAAGCAGGAGAGCATCGATACCATCCTGCGCTACGCCAAGGCCAAGGACGCAGGGCTGGTGGAAAAGGTCTACGTGACCGGCTGCCTCAGCCAGCGCTATGCGCCTGAGCTGAAAGCGGAGATCCCCCAAGTGGATGCTTGGTTCGGCACACGCGACCTGCCGCGTTTATTGAAGACGCTGAAGGCCGATTACAAGCACGAACTGGTGGGGGAGCGGTTGCTCACCACACCCGTACACTACGCGTACTTCAAGATCAGCGAAGGCTGCGACCGCAAGTGCTCGTTCTGCGCCATCCCGCTGATGCGCGGCAAGCATGTGAGCACGCCGATGGAGCAACTCGTCACGAACGCGAAGGGTTTGGCGGCGAAAGGGGTGAAGGAGCTGATCCTCATCGCGCAGGATCTCACCTACTACGGCCTGGACATCTACAAGAAGCGCAACCTGAGCGAGCTGCTGGCGCAGCTGAGCGATGTGGAGGGCATCGACTGGATCCGCTTGCACTACGCCTTCCCTTCGGGCTTCCCCATGGACGTGCTCGATGTGATGCGCGAGCGAAGCAACGTGTGCAACTACCTGGACATGCCGCTGCAGCACGGCAGCACGCGGATGCTCACCCGCATGCGCCGCGGCATCACGCAGGAGAAGACCGAAGCCTTGGTGGATACGATCCGAAGCACCGTGCCGGGCATCGCCATCCGCACCACGCTCATCGCTGGTTTCCCCGGTGAAACTCAAGAGGACCACGAGGACGGCCTGCGCTGGATCGAACGGATGCGCTTCGATCGCCTGGGCTGCTTCACATACAGCCACGAGGAGGACACCCACGCGCACACCTTCGAGGACGATGTGCCCGCGGAGGTGAAGGAGCAGCGCGCGCAGGAGA
The DNA here is from genome assembly GCA_016712025.1 of Flavobacteriales bacterium. Classification (GTDB taxonomy): domain Bacteria; phylum Bacteroidota; class Bacteroidia; order Flavobacteriales_F; family PHOS-HE28; genus PHOS-HE28. The sequence continues at coordinate 32,417 of JADJRW010000011.1, read as the reverse complement.
TGATGGAACTGCAGGGCGGCATCAGTCTCGAATTGAACCAGGCCAAGGTGGGCAAGACCTTCCGCGTGCTGGTGGACAAGGCCGAAGGCGGCCACTACATCGCCCGCACCGAGTTCGATTCACCCGAGGTGGACAACGAGGTGCTCATCCCGACCTCGGCCGGCTACTTGCGCATCGGTGATTTCGCCGAGGTGCGCATCACCGAAGCGAACGAGCACGACCTGCGGGCGGTGCCGGTTTGAGGCCGTTCTGCGGTCAGTGCATCAACCCCGTGAAGTAGTTCGTCAGGAGCAGGCGTTGATCATCGCTCAGCCGCGCATCGCCGTGCGTCCAAGTGTAGCTGGGCAGCGGCATCTCTTCTTCCCCGACCATCTCCACTGCTTCCTCGGCCCAGTGCGCCCGCTTTTCCCCGCTCACCCGGCCCCATGCGGAAACATCGAAGTGCTCCCGGCTTTCGTTGATGTGGCCCTGCATCCACCAGTTCACGGGGGTGATGTTCATGTACCACGGGTAGCGCGGCTGGCCACTGTGGCAGTCGTAGCAAGCCACCCGCAGCAGATGCTCCACTTCAGCCGAAGGCCTGGTCAATGCGATCAGATCGGCGGCGGGATCCAGCGGTTCTTCAGTGCGCGCGGGACGGATGGATTGAGCGATCACCAATACCCCCAACAGGATCAATACGGCCTTTCGTAGCATGGTCACAAATTACGTCATGGCTTCGCGCCGCGATCCTGGAGGCCCCGGAACCGGCCGGTCCGCTCAGTTGTTGCTGTAGTGCAGTTCCGTCCAATCCGCCCCGTTCCATACGAGCATGATCATATCTCCGATACCGACAGCGCGTGCTACGCTCACATTGGTATTGTTCGTCGCGGCATTGTCATCTACCTCGAACGCGCCCGTGGTCACTCCTTCCAGCAAGAGCATCTGCCCCCGGACCAACCCATCGCTCAAGGTGATCGTGCGCGCCGTGGAGGTGGCGCTGGTGCTGCTCAGTCGGATGTAACCACGATCGCCCACGGTAATGAGTTGATTGTCGGCAGCGACGCTCGTTACCGTTCCGTCATCGCGAATGGACAATGCGCCGAGCATATCCACGGTGGTGAGCGGGGTGGTTGTGCCGATGCCCACGTTCACCGCATTTGCCCCAGTTGCGCCCAGGACCATGCTGTTCGGGGGCACCTACCATGCATCTGCACCGATGGCAATGGCATTCTGTAAGTTGTTCGAGCCCACATCCGCATTGTTGCCGAGAACGACGTTGTTGTCTCCGACCGAGTTGGTGTTCCCGGCGTCCTGCCCGATGAACGTGTTATCGGCTCCGGAGGTGTTCAGATCACTGGCGCCCGAACCGACGAAGGTGCTACCGGCCTGGTGGTTGCGAGCCCGTACCTGAGCCGATGAAGGTACCGTCGTTGCCGGTAATGTTGGCCGTGCCGGCGTTCGTTCCCATGAAGGTGTTCTGCGTACCCGGTGTTCAGATCGCCGCTCCTGCTTCCAACGAACGTGTTATCGGATGCCGTGTTCGTGGCGCCACTGTTATGGCCGAGGAAGGTGTTGTCGCTGCCAACCACGTTGCTGGTCCCCGCTTGGTCACCGAGGAAGGCATTATTGTTTCCGGTGGTATTGAGACGACCCGCATTGCCCCCAACGAAGGTGTTCCCGGAAACCGTGGTCCGTTCCTGCGAAGGAGCCAACGAATACACTTGCCGAAACCGTCTGGGCCGCAACACCCGCTTCGCGCCCAACGAACACGTTCTGGCTGCCTGTCGTCGTTGAGGATCCGGCACTGAAGCCTGCGAACGTGTTGCCATTTCCGGAAGTGTTCTGCGAGCCGGACTGGGAGCCCAAGAACGTATTGAGGCCACCAGTCATCACCCCCAAACCTCCAGCTAGATACCCGAATAATGCGTTGTTGCTTGCGGATGCGAAACGCCCTGCACTGGATCCAACATACGTACTGAAGAAAGACGTGGTCATAGCAGCACCCGCATTCGCTCCCACGTAGGTATTGTCGTCACCATCGGTATTGGCGGCACCTGCGCTCGCGCCGATCGCGGTGACCCTGGCCGCCAACGTCGTCACAGCCGCGCCAGCACTGAGGCCATAGCTCACCAGGGCGGTCGCCGTGTTGCCTACTTGACCGGAAAACGCGTTGTTGGTGCGGAAGCGCAGCGGCTGCGCATCGGTGGTGCCCACGAAGTTGGTGGCCGGGTTGGTACCCGCATTGCCAGCAAGGCCCCAGGCGTTCGCGGTGGCGCGCCCAATGTCTGCCAGCTCGCTGTGCCGTTCGCATCGCTCACCATCACCCGGTTCGCGGCTTGGTTGCCATCTACCATGCGTATGTTGCCCACCACGTGCAAGCGGTCCAGTGGGGCGGTGGTGCCGATGCCCACCAGGCTGGTGCTTGTCGCGGCGTTGATGCCGTTCACGCTGCCAAGGACCAGTCCGTCGTTGACATCCACCCGGCTTGCACGTCCGATGGCAGTGGCGTTGGTGAGGTTGTTGGCGTTCACCGCTGCGCCATTGCCGACGAGTGTGTTCTGTGTGCCTATGGTGTTGGTACTACCCGCACCTGTGCCGATGAAGGTGTTCTGACCGCCGGTGCTCGTGCTTTGTCCGCTTTGGGTACCGAGGAAGGTGTTGCCTCCACCAGTGCTGTTCGCATTCCCGGAGAAGGAACCGACCATCACGTTGTTGTTCGCGGTGTTGAGAATGCCTGCGCCATTGCCGATGAGGATGTTGTCCGAACCACTGGTGCCGAGTCCTCCGGCGCGGCGGCCGATGTATACGTTCTGCTGTCCGGTGGCATTGGCCCCACCCGCCTCCATGCCGATGTAGGTGTTGTTGGCGGTCGTCGCGTTGGCTGCGCCTGCGCCTTGGCCAATGAACGTGTTGCTGCCGCCGGTGGTGTTCGCCACACCCGCGCTGTTGCCGATGAACGTGTGTTGCCCGCCCGTGTTGTCCGCTCCGGCCTTCAAGCCCAGCCCCACTAGTCCGGTGGCTATGGTGGCGATGTTCCGGCGAAAGTGTTGTTCGCTCGGAAGCGCAACGCTTGCGCATCGGTGGTGCCCAGGAAGTTGGTGGCCGGGTTGGTACCCGCATTTCCGGTAAGCGTCCATGGAGGCCGGTGGCCACGCAAGTGAGATCGGTCCGGTGGCGGTTCCGTTCGCATCGCTCACCATCACACGGCCCAGGGCTTGGTTGCCATCCACCATGCGGATGCTGCCCGCCACATGCAGGCGGTCCGCGGGGTGCTGGTCCGCCAGTGTGCCTCACGTTCACCGTGGGCCGTGGCACCGCTTCGCCCCCACACTGCCGAGCGCAAGCCGTGGCTGGCGGCACCTCGTCCGGTGGCCATGGCTGTCGCCTTGGTAAGGCCGAACCTACTTCGCCAATGCCCAGCGCGGTGTTGCCACTACTGGTCGTGTTCCCGTCCACCGGTTGCCTCCAATCGAACGTGGTCTCGTTCCCGGTCGTGTTCAGATCGCGTTTGGCTGCCCATGAGGTGTTCATGTTGCCAGTGGTGTTCAGCGCACCAACCCGCCCAGGGTTCCCATCATGGTGGTGCCATTGGATCCATGGTCGCCTGCCCGGCCTGTCCGACCCACCTTCGTGGTAGTTCGTGTGGTGGCAACGCAGCACCTGCGGTGTGGCCCAAGGCCACGTTGTCGAAGCCAGTGGTGATGGCCGCACCGGAGTTCGCACCCATGAAGGTGTTGCGCGATCCGCCCAGACCTGAACCCAAACCAAAGGCCACCACTTCCGCTTCGGTGTTGCTCAACTGCCCGGCCATGGCGTTACCCGTGCGGAAGCCCACCCAGGCCCGTGCGTCGGTGGTGCCCACGATGGTGTTGCCGGGTTGGTGCCTGCATGCCGAGCAGGCCCAATCGATGTCGACCCGCTGCGGGCGCTTGCCAGTGGCTGTTCCATTGGCATCGCTGGTAAGCGCACGCCGCAATGCCTGGTTGCCATCCGCCATGCGGGTGTTGCCTGCACCCGTGCCGGCGGGTCTGCCCGGGTGGTGGTGCCAATGCCCGCTCAACCGTGGCAAGGGCACCCGTTCGCCAGCTTCGACGAAGGACCATGACGTTGTTCGCCGTGAACCAGTGCCGCATTCCCGATCAGGTGGCATTGGAGATGTTGGGCGGCAGTCCTCCCGAAGTGTTGGCCGATAAAGGTGTTGCGGCTGCCGGTGGTGTTGAGGTTGCCTGCGGCTTCACCGATGTAGGCGTTGTCTGCTCGGTCGTGTTCGTTCGCCGCTATTCGCCTGGCCGAGGAAAGTGTTGCTGGCGCCGGTCGAATTGACCGTGCCAGCAGCAGCACCAATGAATGTGTTCTCAACCCCCGTGTTCACTGCGCCAGCGTTCAGGCCGAAGCTCCATGCGGGTCGGGTGATGCAGATGTGCCCGCCGAATGGAATTGACGCGGAAACGCAACGCCTGCGCATCGGTGGTGCCCACGAAGTTGGTGGCCGGGTTGGTGCCCGCGTTGCCGAGCAATCCCCAGCCACTGCCTGCGGGCGCTTGCCAGCTCGCAACCCCATTCGCATCACTCGTGAGCACGCGGCCCACGGCTTGGGTGCCATCCTCCATGCGGATGTTGCCCACTACGTGCAGGCGTTGGGCAGGGGCGGTGGTGCCGATGCCCACATTGGTGCTTGCGAACGCTCCGTTCACGCCATTTATGCTGCCCAGCACAATGCTGTTGTTCTGCGTGGCGAACGCGCGGTTGCCGATCGCGGTGGCGTTCTGGAGCGCATTGCTCACGTTGGCAGAAAAGCCAAGTGCCGTGTTCTCGGTGCCGTTGATGTTCGAGCCACCGGTGCCTGCACCTACGAAGGTATTGCCCCCACCGATGCTATTGGCATTGCCGGCCAAGGCACCCAGGAAAGTGTTGCCACTGCCACCGGATGATATGCCCGCATTGGTCCCGTAGAAGGCGTTCGAGGCGGTATGGTCCAGCAGGCCGGCCGCGATGTTGTTCGTCCTGAACCGGAGTACGGTGTTGTCGCTGGTGCCCACGTAGTTCACCAGCGGGTTGGTGCCGCTGTTCCCCGATAGGTCCCATGCGTTCACGGCGTTGCCGGACGGGTTGGACCAGGACGCGTTCCCGGTCCGTCGCCCATCAGAATGGAGCCGTTCCAGCCCCATTGGTCATTTGGAAGTCGGTGACCCGGGCCTTGCCGATCACATCCAGGGGCTGGGTGGGGGCGGTGGTGCCGATGCCGACGTTCACCGCGTTCGCACCGACGCCGCCCAGTACCAGGCTGTTGCTCTGCGTCACCAGCGCGTTGGCGCCGATCGCCGTTGCCTTTTGCACCCCGTTGCTCACGTTTGCAGAAAAACCGAGCACCGTGTTCTCGGTGCCATTGGTGTTGAATTGACCGGTCGCTGCACCTACGAACGTATTGCCCCCACCGGTGCTATTGACATTGCCGGCCTGCGCACCGATGAAGGTATTGCCGATACCCGTGTTCGCCACGCCGGTGTTGCTGCCAAAGAAGGAATTCTGGTTCGTGAACTCCAAGCGGCCCGCGGGTTGGTTGTTCACCCGGAACACCAAGGGTTGGTTGTTCAGGGTGCCGATGAAATCCGTGGCAGCGATGGTGTTGCCCGTAAGGGTCCAACCGGCTGCTGCCGAACTGAGCAGCGCGCGCCAGATCGCTCCATCGAAATACTCGAACTGGTTGGTGGTGGTGTTGAATACCAGCAAGCTGGTAGCGGGAGTCACGATGGCGTTCCGCTGCACCGTTGTCATTCGGGGGATCAGCAAGCCGCGCTTGGTGCCGGGAATCGCGCTCACATCAATATCCAGCATGGCGCTGGTATTGGGCGTGGCGCCGTTGGCGTTTATGCCGATGTTCTGCGCAGTTAGGCGCGTGATCGGGACCAAAAGAAGGGCAGCGAATATCCAGGAACGCATAGGGCAGGGGCTATGCCCCAAAGCTCCCGCCTTGCCTTGATCGGGGCAATAGAACGAAGGTTGACGATCGCCCTCTTGCGACCTGCCGAAGAAAAGGTTATGTCATCGGATCTTGGCAGATGCTTCGGCCGGGTTGGACCCGCCCCTGATCGTGCCTACTATCGATAACATCGTGAGTGGAACGCTCAATTATCGCTGTAGTTGAGTTCGAGCCAATCATTGCCGTTCCACAGTAGCATGATCGTATCGCTGATCGCCAACGCTCGGTCCAGGCTCACGTCGGTGTTGTTGGCTGCGTTATCGGCGATCTCGAACGCTCCCGCCGTAACCGCTTCGATCAACAGGAGTTGACCGGTGATCAATCCATCGGTCAAGGTTATTGTGCGTGCAGCGGCTACGGCCGAATTGCTTGACAATTGCACATAGCCTCGGTTGCCTACCACGACCACTTGGTTGTCCGCGGTCACGTTCGTGATGGTGCCGTTGTTTCGAATGGCCAATGCGCCCAGCACATCCAATGTTGTTTGAGGTGTGCTGACACTAAGTCCTGTATTGCCGTTCTTCAAGATCACGAGGGCATCGGAGCGTTCGGCCGCATCAACTGTGAAGTTGTTGTTAGCGTCAATGGCATTGCCAACAGCAAAAGGCGATCGGTGGCATTTGCCGTGCGGAATTCAGTGTTACCGTTCACACTGGGCACGTAGGTGGTGGCACCGATGCCAAGAGTCGTTTCGCCGTAAGATGGTGTGATGTTTTGCCGGCCCATGGCCGTGGATGCAATTCCAGCTGCGACCGTAGATATACCCATGGCAGTAGAGAATTGCCCCGCTGCAGTAGTACCGCCGCCCATGGCAGTGGAGGTCTGCCCTCGCCGACAAAGTATGCCGCCGCCCGTGGCGGTGAAACTGCCCTGATGAGGTTGTGGGCGGGGCAGTTGATTCGGCTCCCCGGACGCTGTTGTGGTAACCCATGGCTGCGGACCTCGCGCCGATGTTGCAAGCCGTGCCTCTTGGGTAAAAGGCGCTACCGCCCTAAATGCTGCCTTTCTTGGGTTCCACACCATTCTCGTTCCAGCGCCGGTCGGGGCGAGGACACCGCTACCCGTTGTACCCGTGCTCACCAGTCCATCCGTGCCATTGATCAGTACCGCCCCCGCATCGGCCGTAATGGTTCGGCCAGCGCCAGCCCCACCGAAGTCGTAGGAGTGATCCAGGGTTCCGCTGGTGCCCGCGCCCGGTGCCGTCCACGTTCCTGTACCGTTCGCATCGCTCACCAGTACGCGCCCTGCGGCTTGGTTGCCATCCACCATGCGGATGTTGCCCGCTACATGGAGCGGGTCCAGCGGGGCGGGCGTGCCAATGCCCACATTCCCTGTGGGGTCTATCACCACCGCATTATTGGTGATCCCAGTGCTGTAGTTGTTCGAGGTGCCCAGGTACATGAAGGAACCTGTATTGGTCTCTTGCAGATAGATGCCCGCTTTGGGTTTCGTCGCATTGTTGTTGGTGGTGTTCCAGAAGAGCCCGGGGGTGAAAGCGTCCAAAGTGAAGTCAGTGGTGATGAGCAGCCCCGAGTTGAGCAAGCCCTGCGTAAACTGTGTCTGGGTGGCATTGGCCGGTGTTTCCAACTGCAGCCGCGCCACCGGTGCGCTCACTCCATGTCCCGCGTTGCCGTTCTTCAGGATCACGAGTGCGTCGGAGCGCTCGGCGGCGTCCACAAGACCGTTGCTATTGGCATCGATCGCATTGCCTACCACCAGGAGACGGTCGGTGGCGTTGGCCGTTCGGAACTGGTGTTGCCGTTCAGGAGGTACATAGGTGGTGGCACCAATACCAAGAACCGTTTCCCCGAAGGATGGGGCGGTGTTTGACGAGCCCCATGGCCGGTCGCCACACCTCCCCCTTGTTGCCGCGGTTTCCGGAAGCGTTGGAGGTGGACCCCTACCGTGTTGCGAGACCCGTTGCAGTGAAGGGGCCCACTGGCGGATGAATATCTGGGCCGTGGCGCAACCGCTGGCAATGGTTTCGACCCTAGGCAATTGAGCCCGCACCAATGTTCGCGTCATCCCACTGGGTTCCGCTCACCGATCCAACCCTGAAAGCACTCTTGTTCGGGTTCCACACCATGCGTGTTCCCGCACCGACAGGGGCGATCGCCCCGCTTCCTGCTGTGCCTGTGCTTACCAAGCCATCCGCGCCGGCAATGGTCACCGCCCCAGCATCTGCGGTGATCGTGCGCCCCGCACCCGCACCGCCGAAGTCGTAGGCACCATCGAGGGTGGTTCCTGCACCACTTGGTGTTTGCCAGGTCGCCGTTCCGTTCGCATCGCTCGTTAGCACACGCCCCAGCGCTTGGTTGCCATCCACCATGCGGATGTTGCCTACCACATGCAAGCGGTCCAACGGCGCGGTGGTGCCGATGCCCACCAGGCTGGTGCTTGTCGCGGCGTTGATGCCGTTCACGCTGCCGAGGACCAGTCCGTCGTTCACATCCACCCGGCTGCCGCGCCCGATCGCTGTGGCGTTGGTGAGGTTGTTGGCGTTCAGTGCCGCACCGTTGCCGATCAAGGTGTTCTGCGTGCCGGTGCTGTTGGTGCTGCCCGCACCCGTACCAACGAAGGTGTTCTGCCCACCGGTGGTGGTCGCACTTCCGGCCGATCCTCCTAGGAAAGTGTTGCCGCCGCCGGTGCTGTTGCCGTTCCCCGCGAAGGAGCCGACCATCACGTTGTTGTTCGCCGTGTTCGTGATACCCGCGCCGTTGCCAATAAGTATGTTGTCCGACCCACTAGTACCACTACCGCCCGCCAATCCGCCGATGTACACGTTCTGCTGGCCGGTGGTGTTGGACTGGCCTGCGCCGGTGCCCACGTAGGTGTTGTTGCTGGTGGTGGTGTTCGCGGCACCCGCACCTTGGCCCACGAAGGTGTTGCTACCACCCGTGGTGTTCGCTACCCCGGCGGTCCCGCCTACGAAGGTGTTGGAAAGCCCGGTGTTCGCGGGCCCGGCGTTCAGGCCCAAACTGACCAAGCCGGTAGGGGTGTTGGCAATGTTCCCCGCGAACGTGTTCGCCGCGAAACGGAGCGATTGTGCATCGGTAGTACCCACGAAGTTGGTGGCCGGGCTGGTGCCCGCGTTGCCGGTCAAGGTCCAAGCCAGCCCGGTGGCCACCGCGAGTGGATCCACCCAAGTGGCAGTGCCGTTCGCATTGCTCACCATCACGCGCCCCACGGCCTGGTTGCCATCCACCATGCGGATGTTGCCTACCACATGCAGGCGGTCGGCCGGTGTACTGCTGCCGATGCCGGTGTTGCCGTTCTTGAGCACAACAAGGGCATCAGGCGTTCGGCCCCGTCAACTATGAAGTCATTATCGACATCGATCGAGTTACCCACAACCAACAACCGGTCAGTTGCATTGGCAGCACGCCATTGGGTGGCTCCATTCAAAGTTGGGGTATAGAAGGTGGCACCGATGCCTAGGACTGTTTCGCCAATGGACGGGGCCCGTGTTATCAAGCCCCATTGCCGTAGAGATTCTTCCAGAGGCGATGTATTGCCCCATCGCCGGTTGATTGATCTCCGCTTGCGTTGAAAAGTCCCCATAGCGGTTGATTCTATTCCGCTGGCGTGTAGTATGGTTGCGCATGGTCAGCGCTGGCAACGGGTTGCCCAATGCCGTTGATTGAGATCCGATGCTTGGTTTCCATGCCAAAAGCGGTTGATCCAGCCCTATGTTGGCGTCCGTTAGCTCAGTGCCGGTCGCAGCTCCTGCGCGGAATGCGTTTTTTCTCGGATTCCAAACCATCCTGATCCCTGCACCGCTGGGGGCAACAGCTCCGATGCCCGTGGTTCCTGTAGAGACAAGACCATCGGTGCCATCGAAATCCCGCACCGGCATCTGCCGTGATGCGCCCCACACCAGCGCCACCGAAATCGTAAGGCACATCGGGGTGGTGCCTCGGGTCCTGCGGTCTGCCAAGCAGCGGTTCCGTTCGCATCGCTCGTAAGCACACGGCCTGCGGCTTGGTTGCCATCCACCATGCGGATGTTGCCCACCACATGCAAGCGGTCGGCAGGTATGCTTGTGCCGATGCCGGTGTTGCCGTTCTTCAGGATCACCAGCGCGTCCGAGCGTTCGGCGGCGTCCACAGCGCCAGCTGCTGTTCGCATCGATCGCATTGCCTACCACCAGCAGACGGTCCGCCGCATTGGCCGCGTTGAATTGGAAGACACCATTCACGCTGGGTGCGTAGGTGATAGCGCCAATGCCCAGAACGGATTCACCGAAGGAGGGGGCGGTGTTCGAGCGGCCCATGGCGGTTGAAGACTCGCCGGATGCTATGGTCTGCTGTCCCATGACGGTGGCATTGGCGCAGAAGCTGTGGTGCTCACTCCCAGTGCCGTGGAAAAGGAGCCGGATGCGGTGGTGCTGCTTCCCATGGCCGTTGACGTGCCGCCTGATGCCGGGCTATTGGAACCAGTGGCGAGTGAGTTGATCCCTGTGGCCGAGGTCGCATTCCCTAGTGCGCTGGACGAGGTGTTGTTGGCCACCGCATTGGTGCCTACGGCAAAGGAACCCGCGCCATTGGCGGTAGTGCCATTGCCAAAAGCCGTGGACGCTGCACCCGCTGCAAGCTGGATTTCCTACCGCGATCGCATCGTTCCCGGATGCCCTGGTATTCGTTCCCATGGCCACCGACCCTTGTGCGATGTTGATGTTGTCCCATTGCACGCCGGAGACCGTTCCGACGCGGAAGGCGGCCTTGTTCGGGTTCCACACCATCGCGTGTCCCGCGCCAGCCGGAGCCACGGCGCCAATGCCTAGTGGTCCCGTGCCTGATAGATCCGTCGGAACCGTTTATCAGCACCGCACCGGCATCTGCCGTGATCGTGCGCCCCACACCAGCGCCACCGAAATCGTAGGCTTGGTCCAAGGTGCCGCCGCCCAAGAAGGGAACCCACGTAGCGCCATCGAAGTATTCGAAACGGGCGGTGGTGGTGTTGAAGACGAGCAAGCTGGTGGCCGGTGTGGGGATCGCGTTTCGCTCCACTGTCGTAACTCGTGGGATCAGCAAGCCGCGCTTTGGTGCCCAGGATCGCGCTCACATCGATGTCCAGGATGGCGCTCGCGTTCGGCGTGGCCCCGTTGGCATTGATGCCGATGTTCTGCGCGGCGAGCCGGGCGGAAGGGATCAGTAGGAGAGCGGCGAATATCCAGGAACGCATGGGGCTTGGGCTATGGCCCAAAGCTCCCGGACAACCGAGGAAGGCGCAATAGAACGAAGGTTAACGATGGGCCCCTAGGAACCGGACCAGGAAAGCGGTATCACTACCGTCCGAAGTACCGGTTCACCGCCTCTGTGCGGTTCTGCACGTGCATCTTTTCGTAGATGCGGTGGATGTGCTGTTTGATGGTGCCCGTGCTGATACCGAGACGTTCACCGATCTCCTTGTAGAGCAAACCTTCGGCGAGCAGCGCCAAAACTTCGTTCTCGCGGGTGCTCAGCAGTTCGTTGCCGTTGTCGCGTTCCTGCTTCGCCGGGCGCAATTGGGTGACCACGCGGCGGGCCACATGCGCGCTCATGGGGCTGCCACCGTCGTTCAGTTCGCGCACGGCCGCGAGGATCTCGTCGGGCGTGCTGCTCTTGAGGATGTAGCCGTTCGCGCCGGCCTTCAATGCTTCGAACACCCGGTGATCATCGTCATGCACAGTGTACATGAGGAACTGCGAGCGCTGGCAGTACTGGCTCATCTGGCGCACGCAATCGATACCGCTGGCACCGGGCAGGTTGATGTCCATGATCACCACATCGGGGCAGTTCTCGCGCAGGCGCAACAGTGCATCCTCGGCGGTGCTGTGTACGGTGAAGGCTTCCATGCCCTCTTCGAAGATGAAGAGCGAACGCAGCGTTTCCCGGATGGCTGCTCGTCCTCCACGATGCTCACTTTTATCGGTGCGGTCTCCATCATGGTGCGAAAGTCTCACCGGATCCGCTTCGTGGCAATAGAACCTTGGTTAGGGGTGCAGGTCGATGGGTACATGGAAACGCATCTTCGCACCGCTATCCCCGTTCATGGACAGGGTGCCGCCGAGGGAGGCGATCCGTTTGCGCATGTTCCGCAGCCCATTGCCCACAGCATCTTCCGTTCCTTTCGGCAGGCCGATGCCGTTGTCCCCCAGTTCCACCAGCAACCCGTCGGACCAACGCATGTCGAGCCGCACGGTGGTGGCTTGCGCGTGTTTCACGGTGTTGTGCATCGCTTCCTTCACCACCAGGAACATATTACGCCGTTGCTCGGTGCTCAATAAGATCGCAGGCCAGGGGCCTTCGATCGCTACTTCCAGCTGCAATTCGTTCTGGGCACAGTAGGTGCGGACGTAGTTGCTGGTGTACACCACGAGGTCTTCGACGGTGGCCTGGTCCTGGTTCATGGTCCAGATGATCTGGCGCATGCTGCCGATGAGTTCCCCGGCCGTGTGCGCAAGGGAACCTAGTTGCTCACGTTTCAAGGGATCCTTTTCCACGCGCAAGGCCATTTCGCTCCGCAACTTCAGGGCACTGAGCCCGGCGCCCAGGTCATCGTGCATATCACCCGCGATGCGGACGCGTTCCTGCAGGACGGCCTGTTCCCGCTGGAATGCTTCGCGCTGCTTGCGAAGGCGCCCGAGGAGATAAATGCGGAAGGCCACGAAGAGTACCACCGCGATGACCGCGATCACGAGGACCCGGAACCACCAAGTGGCCCAGAAAGGTGGGAGTATGATGACCTCGACGACGGCCGGATCCACGCTCCAATCCACGCCGTTCGCACTGGCCTGCACTTCAATGCGGTGCTTGCCTGTAGGCAGATCGAACAGATCGATGCGTTGGGCAGCACCCAGCAGCGCCCACGCTGGGCTGCTTGTGGCCAGCCGGTAGCGGAACAAGGGAGGTGTGCTCGCGTCCGACCCGACCGCTCCAAGTTCCAAGGTGAGCGCTTTGCGGTCCGCCTCCATACGCAGTTCGCTCGTGGCGGGCAGACCGAAATACACATCGTCATTGAGCCGGTACGCGGTGATCATCGCGGAGGGCACTTCTACAAGTTCCCTGCCCTTGGCCGGGTCGTGGTAAACGATGTATTCGCCAACACCGAAAGCGATGCGGCCATCGGGAAGCTCTGCCAACGCGCCTGTGGCGGAGAGGGGGTCAAGGCCATCTGGAAGGGAGAACCGTTGAAAACCGGCCGCACCATTGGCCCGGCGCGCGATCCCTTGATCCGTGATGGCCCATAAGGTGCTGTCGCGGTCGAAGTACAGGTTCATGATGCGAACGCCGGGCAACCCGTCCCGGCGGTTCACGAAGTGGGAGTCGCCCGTGTTCGGATCGTACACAACCATGCCCTCCTCATGGGTTCCCAGCCAGATGGAACCGTCGGGGGCTTCCGCGATACAGCGCACCACACCGCCTAGATTTCCCCCGGCACGATCGAGAATGGAGCGGAACCGCCCTTTCTCAAGGCAGGCCAATCCACCACCGTCGTTCATTCCCAACCAGCACCTTCCCTTGCTGTCGCGCAGCCACGACAGCATCATATGGTTCGGAAGTTCGCCGTGCGGGCCGTTCAGCGTGTCCACGCGGATCCATTGGCCGGTGGAGGGATAGCCATGATAGAGCCCGCGGTTCCAAGTGCCTACCCACACATCATCTTCTTTGCCAGGCACAATGAACGTGAACGACGTGCCTTTGCTTCTTCTTGGTATGGCACTTTCGACTTCTTCATCCGCGATGAGGCTGAGCGGTGCCAGACGTAGTTGAGCCGGAAGGAAGAATGTCGCTACCCAGAACCGGCCGTCGCCGCGCGCGGAGATGCCGACTATGCTGTTCATCAACTCCACATGATCATCGCTGTCGACCATACCGCTAACGCGGACATGGCTGCTGGAACCGCTTCGCTGGTCGAGCACGAAAACACCGTTCCCCGAGGTACCTATCAGCAAGGTATCCCGACCTACCGGGAGCAGTTCGCTCACATAATGCGCGTTATCCGGCAGGGCCACTACCTGCATGCTCCGGCTCGATGCGCGGAGCACTGCCAAACCCGCTTTGGTCGCGAACCAGCGTTCATCAGCGCGCGAGCGCATTGTGGCCGATACCTGACCCGAACGCAGCGCCGCTGGCGCCGTGGATGATGGGATGGCCTCCCGCCACGGTGACCCTGGGTCGCGGTAGAACAAGCGATGTGTCCACACGGAGACCCAATGCCTTCCATTGGGATCAATATCCTGCCATTGCATGGTGAAATCGTTCCGCGATCCTGTCAGGGAATCAAGTGCAACGTGCGAACCGGTAGGCAGGTGCCATCCGAGCAGATCGTAACTGCGTTGATCAAAGCACCAGAGCGTGTCGCGGCCTTGAAGGGCAGGAGCGGTGATGAACCGATCGTCGAACCAGGGTTGTTGCTCCCCGGCATTGCGATGGTCCGTCCAACGGTCCGTGGTCGCGCTCCAGAATGCGAGCCCCTTTTTGGAAGTGGCCCACATGCCGTTCCGGTGTGCGTCCCACAGCAACGCTCCATCCACGTTCACGCGACCGGGCGGGCCTTCCCCTGCTGGTCCGTCCTTCATTTCAAGGAAGGCGCTGGACCGTGGATCGAAGCGGAAGAGACCTTGTTCGCTCACGACCCAGATCAATGTGTCGCCTACGCACAGCACCTGTCGCATGCGATTGGCCAGATGGGCAGCGTTCCCTGTGGCCGCTACACGGAACGAGGTGAAGTTCCCGTGCACCGGGTCATAGCGCGAGAGCCCGGCCATGGTGGCGACCCAGAGCCGTCCCTGACCATCCTCGGTCAACCCATGTACCTGGTCGTGGGCGAGGCTGGCGCTGTCGTTGCGGTCGTGGTGGAACGTGCGAACGCGTGTGCCTTCCATGCGTGCGAGACCGTTGCTTGTCCCCACCCAAATGAAACCGAGCCGGTCTTCGAACACGCTGTACACCTCGTCCCCAGGTAATCCATCCGCGGTGGTGATATGATCGAAGAGCGGCGCGGGCTGCGCGAGCAGACCGAGGGGAATGAACAGAACAAGGACCGCACCTATCGCCAACCGCATCCTCCGCAAAATAGGGGATACCTCTTCAGCCGGTCCGTTGGTCGCGTCAGCGCTCGGCGATCAGCGGTCAATGACGATGCGTGTCCGTAGCGCCGGCCCCTCCTCCGTGTGTAGCAGCAACACATAAGTGCCGATCGGAGCTTCGGTGCGGATCCGAAGGCCGCCGTGGAACGGATCGGCCTGCACTGGAAATTCCGCACCGTCCATGGCCAGGAGGCGGACCCCGCGAGCGACCAGATGCACCTTGGATCGAACGGTGAACTCGCCGGCGCTGGGGTCGGGGTGGACGTGGAGCGTCTCCGCCGCTTCAATATCGCGAAGCGCCACACCGGTCACCTGTGCGGCCCGGCCTGCGCTCAACGTTCCGAAAGTGCCGCTTGGACCGTTCTCGTTCTTCAACGCACGCACCAGGTAAAGGCTTGAACCCGGGAAAGGCGACGGATCGAGAAAGGTCGTGTCCGTGACAGGTGAAGACGTGATCCGCTCGAACTGCGCTTGGGCGGATGCGCGGCGATACACATGGTAGCCGTCCACTGCATCAAGCGATGGGGTCCAATCGACCCGCACACCATTGGCCACCGGGACCGCGAGCGGCACACCGGGCGGCTTCACAGGGAACAGGGTCAGCGTTGGATCGCCCATCAACGCCAGGTGGATCCCGCGCCCCATGCGGAACGCGTGCGCGAAGTCCGAATTCTGCGAACGCCGCACTGCTTCGCCGATGGTTCCGCCCAGCCCCATGGAATGGAATTGCATTTCCTCGAAGCCCCATACCGTGCCCAGCATGGTGCCGCTGGCAAGCACGCTGCGCATGAAATTGTTCGGCGTGTCCCAGTCGGCGAAGTAGCTGCCTACCAGATGTGCGAAGGTGCCGAGTAGGGGAGTGGCGGCGACGTTCGCGGAGGTAGCGACGCCGATCGCGCTGCTGAAACGGCCCGGCCCCGAGCCATGCGCCCAGAGGTGTGGGCCTCCCGCCAGCGTGGTCAAGAAGTCGCCTGATTGCACCTGCGGACTTCCGAACATCGGTGTGCAGCTTCGGTATACGCTCGCCTCCAGATCCAGCGCTGTGAAGTTGGCATCCACCACAGCGGAACGCTCCAAAGGCAATTCGCCGCTCCTGAACGCATGATCGCGGTCCAGGTAGGTGCGCAACAATTCGGTCTCGGTAGTGGTGAAGACAGGCAGGTCGGAAAAGTCGATGCGACCCATGATCGGTCCACGTCGCTGGGCAGCACGGACTGGTCGTAGCGGCCATCACCGATTACGTTGTGGTTGCGCACGGGCACGTTGCCGGGGACCAGCTGAGGCATTGTCCGTCCACGGGCCATCCAGTTCGGCATAGTACAGGTCGGCGGGTTGCGCACCTTGGTGGTCGGTATGCCCATCCGGCATCACCCGGCCGGAATAGGCCACGGGCAGATCGCCGAGCAGGAACAAGGCGCGCAGATCGGGGAGGGTATCGCTCGCCAACAGGATCGCATCTTTCATTTGCGCCGGTGAAGTGGTCGCATCAACATCCATGCGCACCACTTGCCAACCTTCGAGGTAGAGGTCTTCTTCCAAGCGGGCCAATTCCAAGGCAAGCGGGGCAGCCTGCTCATCATCCACCACAAGGAGCAGCGCGCCGGTTTGATGCACTGGTTCCACGGCGATCCCTGCCGCGATCATACCGAACTGTGGATGCGCGTATGGTCCGCCGCTCGCCAAGGTGTTGCCTTGGTCATCGGTGATCTGCCAGGTGATATCCTCGGGCACATGGTCCGGAGCGATGCGCAGGATCACAGGGGTGCAGGGAGCGTGCCACAAACCACGAAGGAGCTTTGTTCACTTGCTCCGAAATCACCCCCGGATGCCTGCACTTGCCCACAAGCCGAAAGGGTCCAACTACCGAAGCTGTTGCTGCAGCAGATGCCATCGTTCTCCGCATCCTGGATGCTGAAAGTGATCTCCGTACCGGGGGGCACACAGACCGTATCCAACACCGGGAACAAAGGTGAGCGCGCAACACCGTATTCGTAGATCTCGCCGATCACCACATTCGCGTCGCTCCATTCCGTCGCGTTGCCCGGAAGCACCGCTTCAAGTACCCAACTCGTATCGACCGCCTGCCTGCGGAACACTTTGTGGAACGGTGCTCCGGCAAGGCCCGGCCAGTTGAGCGTGATGCTCGGCGGGGCGCTGGTTACTATGGCGGTGAGCGGCACCGCTTCGATCGGGACCTGTGCGGCAAGATCGGTCGGTGTCGCCACCGAAAGAGCGAGGCACGCGGCCATGATCACCACCGCACGACGCGCAGTGCCTGCAACACTTTGAACCCGGACGTACCTCTCAATACCGATCTATGCGTCAATGCGATCACCGCTTTTCCAGCTCAAGGACGACCGCCATCGCGTTGCGGTCCGCCGGGCCGGTGGCGCCAATGGTGGCTCCGTCGGTGAACTGCATGCCGGTGCTCAGTTCTTCTCCCAGCACGGCCTGTAGTTTGGCCGCCAATCCCTTCGCAGGGCTCGCCTTCAGTTGTTCGTTCAACTTCGGGTAGTCGATCGGTTGGTTGAACACCAGCACAGCCATCACGTCCAATGTTCCCACGGCATCCGCTTCCAGGCTCTGGTCGCTGGGGAAAAGACGCGTCCCGGTGATGCCGCAATAGGGGGAGTGTTTCTCCGTGTAGGGGAACAGCACGTAGGTACTTCCGTCGGTCTCTTCGCCGAAGACGTAGGTGTAACACTCCGCATTGTTGGTCACTTCCACTTTGAAGCGGGTGCCCTTGGTGATGGGCTGAACGCTGCGGAAGACGTTCGCGCCGCTGTTGCGCAGATCGATGTTCTCCCCGGTCGCTTTTCCGTCCTTGTCCACCAGCGCGAACCCGAAGCGGAGATCGAACCGGGAAGGCTTCACATCCACGCCGTCGCCCTGCGGATAGACCGCGTACGCCTCCTTACCGAAGTGATCGAAGTCGCGGTACTTCACCCAGGCGATGCCGTTCTTTCCCCAGCCGGTACCCCAACTGTTCATGATCTGGAAGCCACCTCCGTCCGCGCCGAACTTGAAATCATCATACCCGATCACGCACATCGCGTGGCCGCCGAAGCCGCTCATGCCATAGTCGCTATCGCGCGGGATCCAGTCTTCCTGGCCTTCCATTTCCTGCATGAAGTTGCCGCCCACCAACATGCCGATCACCACCGGCGATCCTTGGGAGAGGTGCTGCTTCATGGCGAGCATGTCGGTGCGCTGCTCGTCGGCGCCCAGCGTCAGGCGCTGGAAGCCTTTGATGCGATAGGGCTGCGCCTGTTCTTTTTCTTCCGCTGTGGGCTGCTTGCTGCAGCTTTGATCGGTGTAGGCGAAGCGGCTGTACGGGAGGACACCGCCAGCTTTCATGTTCTCCATGGCGCGGTAGATGTAGCTGCCCTGGCAATCGCTGTCGTCGATCTTGATCTGGTTGTACAGGTAGCTGGGGCTGAAGGCCTGTGCGCTGGTGGGCGTGGTGTTGGTGGCTTTCGCTTGTACGATGGTGCGTGCTGCGTAGGCACTGGCCCAAGCGACACAACTTCCTTGCTGGCCTTGATTCAACCGGGGCGGGCAGAACTTCTCCAAGGTCACGCGCTCCGGAAGTGGGTTCTTCACATTGTCCGCCAAGGGCTCATATACCTCCGCCTTGTCGTACAGCTTGGGATCGAAGTTGGCCCCCGTGGCCAGGCCCAGCCAGTTGGCTCACGATGTTGCCGCCACCACCGCCTGCACAACTCTTCATGCCGCCCATGAAGTAGAAGATCCCGAAGCCCACGGCGAGGATCAGCATCAGCTTCGGCTTCTTGATCAGGAGACCCAGGAGCATCGGCACCAGGCTACCCAGTCCGCCGCCCATGCCACCGCCACCGCCGCCGCGCGGAGGTGTGGGAGAGGAACGGCGCGGTCCCGTATCATCGGGGGTCATTCGGATCGGCATGGGGAAGGCTGTTGCGTGGTTCGATGGAATTCAAGCGGAAGCGGCCCTCATCATTGCTTCATGATGCGAAGCTGGGCGGAAGTGTGCTCGCTGGTGATGCGCACTTGATAGAGCCCGCTCGCCTCGTTGCTCAGGTCAAGGTTGAGTTGGAGCCCTTCGTACAATTCGAATTGACGCCGCAGCACAGCGCGGCCACTGGCGTCCA
This sequence comes from Flavobacteriales bacterium, assembly GCA_016712025.1. Lineage (GTDB taxonomy): Bacteria > Bacteroidota > Bacteroidia > Flavobacteriales_F > PHOS-HE28 > PHOS-HE28. The sequence goes on along the minus strand of JADJRW010000011.1, from coordinate 13,252 downwards.
TCACTTCCACCTCCGATGGCCCTTGCATGCCATTGACTCCGACGCGCACCATACCGTTGGTCGGGTTGGGAAAGGCGCTCAAGGTCCCGGGCGCATATGTTTCTTCCTGACCCACCAGCGCACCTACGGTGAAGGGCCATTGGATCTTCCGGCCGAACTCAGGCTCGAAGGTTTTCAGGAAGACGCCGTTCAATTTGCGCAAGCGGAAGAACCCGGAACCAGCCTGGGTATCGGCCCAGTAGGAGAGGCCGTCGTTGCCGCTGTCCATGAATTCGATGGTGTAACAACCGGCGAAGAGCGCCATGGTATCGCTGTAGGTGGTGTTCGCCGTATGCCCGGTGCGGCTGAACACGACGTTGCCGTAAACGTCGCGGATGGCGAGCGAATTCTCCTGCGGACGGTTGTTGGTCTTGTAGTTCACGATGAAATTGTCCGCGTACACCACCGGCATCGCGAAGGAGGTGCGGTAGCTGTCGTTCGCCGCATGCTGATCGCTGCCCCCGTTCGCTGCTGTAATGGTCACCGTGAAAACGTTCGCCGAGTCACCAAGCCAGAAGGCCGCGCTGTTGATAGGGAGTACCACATCCGTGCGCTCCATGTGCTTCAGCAAGCCGGTCCACGTCCAGCTCTGCGGGTTGCCCCCGCTCACCCCGTAGGTGAAGGTGACGCTGGTGAGGTCCTGGGCACCGGCGTTGCGCAGCACCAGCAGCGGATCGTAGCAGATCGGGTTATCACGCCGGTGGTAGTCGGTGCTGCTGGGGCGCTTCACCTCGATGATCTCGGCATCCAGTTGATGCGCGGCGGCACCGTACTCGAAGAGATCCATATTGATCACGTAGTTGCCGCCACCCATGCCTTGGTTGTTCGCGGGCACCGGGGTGATGCGATAATCCAGTTGGGCCGTTCCACCGCCCGCGAGGCCGGGGAGTTCCACGCTGTGGTCCTTGACCAGGTCGCCAGGGCACCAACCTTCCCGGCTACCGAGCCAGGTACCGCCTTGCGGGTACACCGGGTTCAAGGCGCAATCGTTCTCCTGCCAGATGTGCCACTCGTCCAATTGTGTACCGTTCAGATCGAGGTAGTGGGTGTTGTCTTTCCACTCGCAGCAATGCGGGTACTCGCCGTTGTTGCTGTTGTGGCCATGGCCGGTAAGGCGTGTACGCAAGCTCCATTGGCTCGCGGCGGGGTCCAATTGCACAGGAACTTGGGGCAGCGCCACATCGTTGTCGAGGTCCGCATAGCTGCGGCTCGTAAGCCCGCCCCATGGACGTTGGTGGCGCACCACGGTGCGCGGGGGCGTACCCTCGATCATCTCGAATTCCAGATCGATCAGTTCCTGCTGGTTGCCCGCGCTCAGCTCCACGCTATCGTGCAGCAGATATTGGTAGTCGGTTACATCATAGGTCCAACGAAAACCTTGCGAGCCCAGCGAAAGCCCGATCCCGTAGGGCGTGATGTAACGCCCGATCTCGAAGTCGTTCACCACTTCGAAGGGTACCCCGAAGTAGTCCAGCGTGTCGTTCACGTCGGTAGTGCCGGAGGTGAGCGACGAATCGATCGCGGAACCGTCCGGCCCATAGGTGTAGATCATCCCTGCTGTCCATGCGAACACCGTATCGAACGGGGTCGCGCTATTACCCGTTACTTCGAAGTACTCTTCGGTAAGCAGGGGTAGGGGCTCCTGGCGTTCCAGGAGCACGGTGTCCAACACGCTGGTGTAGTCACCCTGGACGAAGGTGAGGTCTGGTCGCGTGGTGATCGGTTGTACCGCCAACAGGACGTCGGTCGCATCGTGATACGCGCGTTGCACCGTGCCCATGGGCCAGGCTTCGTAGAGGGCGTCGGCGCTGTTCATGAGGGTATGCTCGTTCGGCAACTCGTCGCAGTGGAAACTGTAGAGTAGATCGGCAGCGTACGGATGTGTGGCATCGATGGCCCGGTCCTTCCATGCCGCGATCGCAGCTGCGTCCACCTCCGCGTCGAACACATTGATCTCGTCCAGGAACCCTGGATATGGATATTCCCCATTGCGGCCGCTGGCGAAGCGGAACTCGCTGATGCCGGCCAAAGGCTTGGTCTTCCCCGTGCCGGAGTGCCACAGGTTGCCGTTCAGGTAGATCTTCATCAACCCGGAGCTGGTGTTCTTCACGAAGGCCCAATGGTTCCATTGCCCTTCCGCTTTGGCCGTGGTGGTGGCCTTGTCGATCCGGTCGAAGCCGCCGCCATCGTTGCCGGCGTCCCAGTAAACGCGCCCATCGCTCCAAGGAAGATGTACGTTCAGGATGCGCCGGTCCTGAGCGTCGACCGCTTCGAAAATACTGGTGTTCACCGTCGGAATGATCGCGTCGCCCTTCACCCGGAACATCACGGTGATGGCGGTTCCCAAGTTGGACATCGGTGTGGCGTCCAGCGCGATGAAGTCGTTGTCCACGGTCAGGTATCCGTCACGGCCGACCGCTTGCACCGCCATTCCCGGAGCGCTGATGCTGGCGAGAACACCCGGCACGTTCCCTCCGCTGGGCCGGGCTGCGGCCAGATCCACAAGCACGTTGGAGGTGCCATCCCAAACGAAGGCTTCAGAAAGCACGAAGACCTGTTCACCAGCAACGAGGCCGAGCGAGCTCGGTGGCACTTCATGCACCGTGACAAGTCCGGTCCCATCAAAGGCACTGAGCGTGGTGGCCGGGGTGTTCTTCATGCGGATGGTGAACCGCGCGAAGGCCCCACTGCCCTGCGCATCGGTGGTAAGCCGTATCTGGTGGATCGGTCCGGGCTGTAGACCGGACGCGGTCAACTCCGATGCGAGGAAGATGAATTGCGAACGGCTCGTTCCAAACTGCGCTTGAAGAAGTCCGTTGTCCCATGCTCCTCCGTTCCCCACGGTGTGCGCGGTTTCGTTCAGTGTACCGGTGATCGTGCGGCGCGCAGCCTCCAATTGGCGCGTGTGGTAGAACGGCACTGGAGCCCGCTCTGCGGCGGGAGGGACCGTAGCGCCCACCTTGAACAAGGGATGCTGAAGCGCGGTGCTGTCCAGCGCACCCGTGTGCTGGTGTACGAAGTTGTAGGTGAGATAATCCCACTCACCGCAGTTGTACTGGTCTTGCGTGGTCTGCGGATCGCACTTCAACGTGTGGTGCATCAACACCTTGCGGTAGGTGTGCGTATCGTCCGGGAATTCGAACCATCCCCGCCGCGTGGTGATGCTGTCGAAGGTGAGGGTCTGCACCCGGAGGGTATCCGATTGGGCGTGCAGCGAACCTGCCAGGATTAGGAATAAGAACGCGGCGGATGTATGGATGCGCATCGAGCAGGATTTGGGATGCCGAATGTAGCCCGATCGGGAGGGCCCACCGCGGCATCCATCCACCGTGCCTCGGCTACCTTCGCCGCTTCCCGACGGATCGGGATGAGACACATGCAGCGCCTCGCTCTGCCCTATTTGGCCACGGGCCAGTTCAAGCCGATCGTGCTTGACTATCTCGAGAACGATCCCCAGGTGCATCCGTTCCGTGCATGGCCGTTCGATCGGGCCGGGCAGGATGCAGCCTTAGCCGCGCGCCAATTCGATGCGGGCAAACGAACCATCCTCATATCCGCGATACGGCGCCAATATGCGGAGCTGCCGATACCGCCCAAGGTGGAGGAACACCTGCTCCAACTCGCGGCCCCAGGAACATGTACGGTGACCACCGGCCACCAGCTCTGCCTTTTCGGTGGGCCGCTGTTCGTGCTGTTCAAGATCCTCAACACCGTGTGTCTCGCGCGGGATCTCTCCACACCGCAGCGCGCGGTGGTACCCGTGTTCTGGATGGCCAGCGAAGACCATGATCTCGCCGAGGTGGACCATGTGTTCCTGCGTGGCACGCGTGTGTCCTGGTCCACGAAAGCGACAGGTGCGGTGGGTCGCATGCCGTTGTCGATGATCGACGAGGTCGTGGCGCAAGCGATCGCGCTCTTGGGCGATGGACCCGGTGCGGCGGAGATCGGGGAGATCCTGCGCGAAGCGTACCGCGATGGGAAGCGACTTGCACAGGCCACGCGGATCCTGGTCAACGGGCTCTTCGGCCGTTTCGGTGTGGTTGTGGTCGACGGTGACGATGCTGCGCTGAAGCGCCTTTTCGCGCCGCTGATGAAGGAGGAAATGCTGAACGAGGTGGTCGCCCGCACCGTGCGGTATGCTGAGCAACAGATGCCGGAACACTACGGGGCCCAAGCCCACGCGCGCGAGATCAACCTGTTCCACTTGAGCCCCGGTCGGCGCGCTCGTTTGGTGCCGAGCGACGATGGCTTCAGCGTACTGGATGGCGGCCCCGCGTTCCGTACGGAAGAGCTGTTGGAAGAAATGGAACGCGTTCCCGAAGCTTTCTCGCCGAACGTGCTGCTTCGACCACTCTATCAAGAAAGCGTGCTTCCCAACATCGCCTACGTCGGTGGTGGAGGCGAGGTGGCGTATTGGCTCCAGTTGCGGTGGCTCTTCCAGGCGTTCCAAGTGCCTATGCCGGTGGTGTGCCTGCGCACTTCCGCAGCGTTCCTGACGGCCGAAGCCGATGCCCGCTGAAAGCGCTCGGGCTCGATGTGCAGATCTATTTCAACCGCCCCATGCGGTGGAGAAGAAGCTCGCTCTTGCGCTCACATCTTTCCCGACAGCTTTGGTCGCCGAGCGCGCAGCGATGAAAGTCTCTATCAACGGATCGCCGATGATTCGGTGCAGGTCGGCCCCACGTTCCAACGCTCGGTGATGAGCGCGCGCACCCGCGCCATGCAAGGCTTGGATCATCTGGAGCAACGGCTGGTGCGCAGTGCGAAGCAGGCCCACGCAGTGGCCATCGGTCGCTACCACAAAGTGCGCGAAGGTGTATTTCCGGGCGGCGTACTACAGGAACGGCGCGAAGGCTTCCTCACAGTTTTGGCGGATCACGGCCTGGGGGTGATGGACGAACTGATCGGTTCGCTGGATCCCATCGAGAAGCGGTTCTCGGTATTCGTGCCGCGCTGATACTGCTTCAGCGGATGAAGCGGGTAGTGACCACGCGATCACCGTCGCTCGCGCGCACCAAGTAGGCACCGGCTGGGAGTTCGGCAGTGGGCAACGGCATGCGCGGCCCTTCGGTGATCACTATTTGAAGCACCATGCGCCCCGATGCGTCAAGGATGCTCAGCACATTGCCGGGCGCGAAGTCATGCTCCAACCAGACCACTTCGCCTGTGCCGATCACCGCCAAGCCGTTGGCCGCGCTGCCCGAGAAGTTCACTGGCACAGCGGCGCTCACGGTGGAAGTGCCATCAAGATCCGTTTGGCGCAAGCGGTAGTAGCTCGTGCCTGCCAAGGGTGCGTTGTCGAACGCTTGGGAGGAGAGGGTGGAAAGGCTGGTGCCCGCTCCCGGAAGCTCGATCACCGCCTCGAAGTCGTTGGCATCGCGGCTGCGCTCCACGGTGAAGAAGGCATTGTCACGTTCGGTCGCTGTGGTCCAATCCAAGCGCACGCGATCGGTTTCCGCAGTGGCGGAGAAGGACAGCAATTCGATGGGCAGCGGGTTCTGGCTGGAGGTGGAAGCCAACGTCCAAGGGCTGAAGGCGGTTTGTTGCGCAGCCGTCTCGAGCGTACCTGCGGTGGTGTTGCCGGTCACGTTCAGCTGGCCTTTATCTTCCCAAATAGCTCCGCTCCACCGCGCTACGCGCAGATCGGCGAGCGCCGTCACACCGCAACTCTCCGGCGTATCCCAACTCAGTTGCACCGTTGCGTTCGGCGTTCCGGTGTCGCGATCGATCATCCAATACTCGCACTCGGAAACATGGTCCAAGGTGGGTTCCACCGGCGTTCCAAAAAGCACCGTTGGGTCCGCCGCGAAGTACTCCACGGTGAAAGCGTCCGATCCCGATCCGGATACACCAGTGAGCGCTGCGGGCCGCAACGCGTTGCCTTTGCCCACCGGGTAGGTGAAGTTGGCGGTGCCCAGCTTCGTCATCGGGCCATTCACAAAGCTCGCGTCCGTGTAGTTCGTTGCGGTGGCGGTAGGGTTGAGGCGAAGCCCGGGCGCGCTCATCACCCGGCCTTGGAGCAGATCGATCGTTATTGCGGATCCCCACGGGATCGTTCTGCACCAGGTCGCCCACCGGCTTGTCCACACGCAGTATCCCGAAGAAGTCCAGGAAGCCGGTGGTATTGATGGTCTGGTTACCCACCCCGTTGAATTCCACGGTGCTCATGAACTCGTCAAAGCTCAGGTCGTTCGCCAGGTTGTTCCAATCACCCGCCAGCTGCAATGTTCCTCCGGGTCCCACAAAGCTCATGTCCAGAAAACCACCGGGTTGTAGGTTGAAGTCCCCGCTCACGATAAAGGTGTTCGTGGGGTCGGTGTTCTGGAATATACCTTCCGGGGTGAAGGGGGATGCCCCATCAAAGTCACGTTGGTGGCGGTGAAGGTGCTTCCGTTCACAAGGTGTATGCCCATGGTGCCCAAGCCGAAGCTCCGTTGCACCGTCACATCCCCGCCGCAGTTTAGCGTGCTGCCGTTCGTGACGAAGAGGTCCGTGTTCACGGAGTTGGTGGATACCGACAGGTCGTTGCATACCGCGGTGCCGCCACCATCCACGAAACACTGGTTCAAGCGGGTCTGGTCGATCTGTACATCGGTACTGGCCACCGGCACCCGGGCATCATCCCAGTTGCGGCAGTCGAACCAATCCACGCTTTTCGCACCCGTCCATAGCCCGGGTACGAAGGCGGAACTCGTGAAGGGCAGCACCGGGGCCAACAACCAATCTGGTGCAGCGCTGCTGTAGGCGGCGCAACTAGCCATGCTCGTCCAGTTCACCGGATCGTCCACCCGGATGATCCATTGGCGTTTGCTGGTGGTGGTTTGCGGACCGGTGTACTTGCAGTAGTTCGTAGCGCTTGTGGGCGCCATGCTGAAGCATTCCATCTGCAAGGGCAAGCCCGAATGCGAGCTGCTGTTCTGCAAGGGCAACCATTGCCCGTTGGTGCTGAAGCCGAAGAGCACATCGCCGCCGGAGTACGTCGCGTCGTTCGCGCCGCCCGGATTGTTCCAAGCCCCGCCTTGCATGAAGAAGATCTGGTCGCCACCCGTGCTGTTCAGGTTCAAGCTTTGCACACCGTTCAGGGAGGTGAAGGACCAGAACGCGTCCGGCGAAACGGAACTGTTCGAGCCACTGTTCAGGAACCGGAAGGTGATCACTTGACCCGCCGGGATGGTCGGTCCCGTGCGCACCGCCCGCAACGTGCCTTCCGTATCGCCCCACAGCCCCGTGGTCGCGAAGCTGTAGCCGTTGTCGGTCATGTCCAGGACCGTTCCCGGGGTGATGTCCTTGAAGCAGAAGAAGCTCACTTCGTCCTCGGTGCTATTGCCCGTGCATAGGGTCGCATTGGCGTTCACGCCACGATCGAAGGTCCCCGAAATCGAGGGCTGTGGGCGGAGAATCGTCATCGACGATGGTGAGCGTGGCCGCGTTCTGCGGACCGATGTTCATACCCCCGCTGAGACTGGTGATCGAAAAAGTGATCATTTCGGTCATTTCGGCGATGGCATCGTTAACGATGGTCGCCTTGAAGGTGACACTGGCAGCGTTGGCGGAATGTTCACGGTGATCGTGCCGCCGCCGTTCGGGTTGGTCACGTAGTCCGTGGTGTAGTTCGCGCCGACTCCGTTGCTGATATTGATGGTCGCCGTTTGCGCCGCAGGGGAAGTGGGAAGATGTTCAGTTGGAAATTCTGCACCCGCCGCTCTCCAAGGCCGTGATGCCCAGGTGCTGAACTGCACCGTGGGTGTGGTGTCATCATTCGTAATCGTGAGCACGAACGTGTTCATCGAGCGAGGTTGATCCCACCGGTGGTGCCGCTGATCACGAACGTCACCGTCTCGGTGGCTTCCGCGAATATGTCGTTCAATGCTGTTACCGGGAATGAGGCCGTGGTGGCCCTGCTGGCATGTTGAACGTGATGGTGGTGCCCACCGCACCGGGCGTGGTGGTGTAGTCCGTTCCGTAGTTCGCACCCGCGCCATTGGTCAAGGCGAGCGTAATGGTGCCGGCTCCCGTGGTGGCTGGGTTGAAGGTGAGGGTTCACGTTCTGCGCCCCACCGTTCTCCGCGATGCTGGCCAAGCTCGTGGCGAAATCCACAGTGGGCAAGCAGATGGGGCCGGGGACGTAGACGTTGTCGAAGAGGGCCGCTTCGCCAGCACCGGTGCTGTGGTTCCAAGGCAGCCCGTGTAACGCAGGTTCAAGCCGACATGCACGTTATCCGTTCCAGTGCCGCATAATGTGCCCCCAATGGATGGGTTAGCCGTAGCAAAGGTGGCCGCGTCGAAAGGTTCTGCGCGAAAAGGCGCCATGGTTCGTGCCGGGTGTGACCACCACCCGCACCGCCAAGGTTGGTGCTTAGGTTGTTGAACGGTGGGGTCCGGTGCAGCGCTCACGACATCGACCGCATTCGCATTCAGGTCTGCCCCGCCGTTGTAACGCACCAAACGAAGCCGATCCACGGTTACCAGCATTGGCCAATAGCGGCAGCATGCCATATCCCTGAGTGAAGTCGCTCGTGGTGCCACCCAGAACGAACGCCGCCCATAATTGCTGGCATTGAATCCCGAGGGATCCGGCCTGCTTTGTTGCACGCAGAAGCCCCAGGTGGTGTCGCAGGTGTTCGTGTTCAGCGTGGTGGTGTAGAGCCCTGCGCGCATCGCGCCAGACATAATCGCGCCCGGCGATGGTGCTGCCCAGAGTGAGTTCACCGGTTGCGCCGATCTGCGCGCCAGTGACAACTGCCCCAGCTTCAACTTCGGTCCAGCCGCCCCCCACAACGGTATTCGCCGCCCGGTTGAAGTCGTCCAAAAGCTGCTGGCCGATTGCCGACGTGGCCATGACCGCGGGCAGCAGCGCGAGCAGAAGGCGGGAGCGGGGCGAGGTCGCCGGGCACATGGTTCTACAAAGGTCGCTCACGTTCCATGCGCGCGCGTTACGCTGACGTGAAGCGATCCACATCATCTTGGTGGTGAAGGTAGGGATCCCGTGACAATGGCTACCCGTGCTGATCCTCAGGTCATCACCCCCTGGGGGTTCGAGTTATCCACGATCCATCCACGATCCAACCGTGGTGCGCTTGGATACTTTTGCGGCCCTCCACCAAACCGCCTTCCGCGCGTGCCCGATACCATCCTCGTTCTGGACCATGGGTCCCAGTACACGCAATTGATCGCCCGGCGGGTGCGCGAGCTGAACGTTTACTGCGAGATCCACCCCTTCACGAAAGCGGCCCAATTCGCGGGCGATCCGAACATCAAAGGGGTGATCCTGAGCGGATCCCCGTTCAGCGTGCATGATGAAGGCGCGCCGGATACGGACATCAGCGGTTTCCAAGGCCGCGTTCCGGTTTTGGCGGTGTGCTACGGGGCCCAGTTGCTCGCCAAGCGCGCTGGCGCGCCGGTGATACGGAGCACGGTGCGGGAATATGGGCGGGCCCATCTGGACAATATCCATGTCGCCGATCCACTGTTCACCGGCATCCACCCGGGCACCCAGGTGTGGATGAGCCATGGCGACAGCATTACCGCCACCGCCGGGGCATGGAGGTGATGGCCAGCACCCATGCGGTTCCCGTCGCGGCGTACAGGCTGCGCAACGAACCCACCTTCGCCGTGCAGTTCCACCCGGAGGTATACCACACCACGGAGGGCCTGCAACTGCTGCGCAATTTCGTGCAAGGCATCTGCGGTTGCGCCGGGGACTGGACACCCGCTTCGTTCGCGGATACCACCGTGGCCAACCTCCGCGCGCAGCTGGGCCAGGACCAAGTGGTAATGGCCTTGAGCGGTGGTGTGGACAGCACGGTGGCCGCCACTTTGCTGCATCGGGCCATCGGCCCGCACCTGCATTGCATCTTCGTGGATAACGGCCTGCTGCGGAAGAACGAGTACCTGCAGGTGCTGGAAGACTACCGGCATCTCGGCCTGAACATCACCGGTGTCGATGCGCGCGATCGGTTCTATTCCGCATTGAAAGGCATCGACGAGCCGGAGGCGAAGCGCAAGGCCATCGGTCGCACCTTCATCGAAGTGTTCGATGTGGAAGCGCACCGTATCCAGGATGTGAAGTGGTTGGGCCAAGGCACCATCTATCCGGATGTGATCGAGAGCGTGAGCGTTCACGGCCCCAGCGTCACCATCAAGAGCCACCACAATGTGGGCGGACTGCCTGCGCACATGAAAATGCAGGTGGTGGAACCCTTGCGATTGTTGTTCAAAGACGAGGTGCGCCGCGTGGGTCGCGAATTAGGACTCTCGCCCAGCTTGCTCGGTCGGCATCCCTTCCCCGGTCCGGGCTTGGGTATCCGCATCCTCGGCGAGGTGACGGCCGAGAAGGTCGCGCTGCTCCAGGAGGTGGACCATATCTGGGTGCAAGGCCTGCGCGATGCCGGTCATTACGATTCGGTATGGCAGGCGGGTGCGATCCTGCTGCCGGTGCGCAGCGTGGGGGTGATGGGCGACGAACGGACCTATGAGAATGCCGTGGCCCTGCGCGCGGTGAGCAGCACCGATGGCATGACGGCCGATTGGTGCCACCTGCCGCACGAGTTCATGGCACGGATCTCGAACGCGATCATCAACCAAGTGAAGGGTGTGAACCGCGTGGTGTACGACATCAGCAGCAAGCCGCCCGCTACGATCGAATGGGAATGAACATCGCTCTGCGCTGCTGTGTCTTCGGGCTCGGTCTCCTGCTCGCGTGGCGGGGACATGCTCAGGATTTGCGCGAAGTGGATGGGAAGAAGTTCCGCGCCCACACGGTAGAGGCGGGCCAAACGCTCTTCGCGCTTAGCCGCCACTACGCCGTGCCGGTGGATGCGCTCCTGGCCGCCAACCCCGCTGCCGCGTCAGGTCTCAGCATCGGTCAGGTGGTGCTGGTGCCCTTGGCCGCAGTGAACAAGAAGGAGCTGCGCACGGCACCCGCATTGCAAGCAGGGGAGTTGGTCCACCGGGTAGCGAAGAAGGAAACGCTGTTCGGCATCGCGAAGCGCTATGGCGTGGAGCTGGCCGACGTGATCGCGCGGAACCCGGATCTTTCCGCAGGTCTGCAGGAGGGCGGCACCGTGGTGATCCCCGTGGTGCAGGTGCGCGATGTTCCTGCCGCCACGATAGCACCCGCCGCAGCTACGGATGCCACGATGCACCTGGTGCTACCGGGCGAAACCTTGTTCGCCCTGGGGCAGAAGTACGCTGTTCCTACAGACTCGATACTGGCCCTCAACGGCGGATTACCAGCCGGGTTGAAGGCGGGTCAGTATGTGCGCATTCCCGCTCCGCCCAAGACGATCGTGGCCGAGCCTGGCGAAACCGCCAAGAAACGTGAACGTTACCGCATCGGCTTGCTGCTTCCGCTCGCGCTGGACGCCAATGACAGCATACATCAAGGCGGACCCGAACAGAAGAGGGCTCTACGAGGTAACCTCCATCGCGGCCCAGTTCCAATGCGGCGTGCGCATGGCGCTGGATTCTCTTGCCGGCCAGGGTTTACGCGCGGAGGTGCGCGTGTATGATGTGGGGGAGGATGCCCGCACCTGGGGGCCTGTGCTGCGCAAGCAGGAGATCCGCGACATCGACCTTTTCCTGGGACCTTTCCATCGCTCGGCCATCGACCAATTGGCGGCAACGGCCCGAGGCGCGCACATCGTGTGCCCTGTGCCCCAGAGCAACAAGCTCATCCTGGGACATCCTTCGGTGAGCAAAGTGTTGAGCGGCCGACCCGATCAGTTGCAGCATTTGGCCCGGTACGCGGCAAGCACCTATGCCCGCGAGAACATCCTGCTCATACGGCCTGATATATCCTCGGAGAAAGAGCTCCAAGCCCAGATGTTGCGCGCTCTACAAGATGCCTTGCTCGATCGCCCGGACCGTTTGCGCGACAGTGTGCTGATCGCCCGGCCCGGCAAGAAGGAGATCACCGACCTCACCCGCCAGCTCGATCCCTTGCGCGAGAACATCCTCATGGTGCCGTCCGAGGATGTGGAGTTCGTGAGCGGGTTGATCACCAAACTCATACCCCTCCAAGGCAAGTACAGGATCAAGGTCTTCGGGTTGGCGGCCTGGAATTCCATGGAAGTGATCGAACCCGGCGACTTGGACAAGCTGCATGTGCATGTACCGGTGGCCACTTTCGTGGACTACGAGGATCCCCGGGTGCAACACTTCGTGCGCGCCTTCCGGGAACGTTTCACGGCGGATGCCGGCCCCTATGCGTTCCTCGGCTTCGATATCGCGTATTTCTATGGCACGGCGCTGATGCAGGAAGGCCGCGACTTCGAGGAGCGTTTCAACTTGATCTCCACACAGCCTTTACACATGGGCTTCCGCTTGAAGCGCATGGGCCAGGAGAACGGGTTCGGCAACGAGAGTTCGGTGGTGCTCGAATACCGCGACCTCGGGTTGCATCGCGTGCGCTGACCCTATCCGCCCTTTCCGTTCGATGGGGCGAACTCCTTCTCCTCGCCGAGGAGATAGCCCCACACACGCAGTCTGGGGACCGCTTCGCAAACCAGCTTCAGCATGCCGGTCATCGGAATGGCCACCACCATGCCCACCACGCCCCACAGCAGCCCTGCGGCGATCAGCGCGACAATGCTCGCCAATGGATTGATGCTCACACTGCTGCCCACCACCTTCGGTGTAATGAAGTTGTTGTCCAGGAACTGCGATAGCAGGCAAACACCCATCGTGGCCAGCACATAGCCGAAGGAGTCCTTGGTGATGAAGGCCACCAGGACCGGTATCAAGCTCCCGACCAGGGCCCCCACATAGGGGATGATGTTCAGCAGGGCCATGATGAAGCCCAGCAGAACGGCATAGGGCAGGCCCAAGGCCAGGAACCCGATGGAATTGAGCGTGCCGAGTATGAGCATAACGAGGAGGACACCTCTAAATAGCTGCGAGAGAGCTCACTTATGCGCACCACCATGCCCAGTGCATCGGTACCGCGGTCTTTTCCCACTTCCACGAGGAACACGCGGAACTTGTGTTTCAGCAGAAGGAGCAGGAATACGAAGATGGGGATCGGCACGATCGATCCCAGTGTGGAACCCGCCCCAGCTGCCACTTGCATCGCCATGCGACCACCCGAACCGGCCAGTCCGGCCACTTGGGCGTTGAACCATTTGATCTGGTCGCGTTGCTGGATGTGAACGCTGTCCTCCAACCACTGCATCAGGCTGTTCCCCTTTTGGGTCAATGCCGCCTGCAACGCGGG
>JADJRW010000010.1 GCA_016712025.1 Flavobacteriales bacterium | reverse complement strand
AAAGAGCGAAGCCTCTTCGCCCTCTGGGAAGTCTGGCCGCAGAGCTGAAACGGCTCCAAGGCTGAAATGAACGTTCAGGGCTATGGGTTCTTCCGGCACTACTTCGCAGAAGTAGCCACTGCATCACTGGACAAGTCTCAACAGCTTCAACTCCTTGAAGCCACATCGACTTTGATCGAGGCCAACGAAGAGGTAGAGTATGCTGAGGTCAAGTTCATAAAACTGGTTCCTTTAGAATTGAGCATAACCGATGAGGAATCCTCGCCGGGAACCCGAATCATTCAGATTACTTGAAGCAAGACGGTGTTCTCACCTTCCTGAAGGAGAAATTGATGTCGCAATTCTTCGTTGACGATTCCTGGATTCCGGTACTGTTACCCGACTTTGGGGCGCGGGGAAATGCTTCCGGAGAGCCTGCACTCGATGAAGGTGCATGAGGCATTGCCCTTCTTCAGAGTCGATTCCATCACGCTTGAACTGTCGGGCACCAACCCTCGTGTTGGCGGAAAGAACGGATTTTACCCGTACGTGCGCGGGGAAGCACGAGGACGGCGTTGTTCCGCTCGACGGTGCAAAGACTAACAGGACGGTGGATCGAAGGGGCCGCGGGAAAGCGCGACCTTCAACTCGGTAAAGCCGTCCACCGATCCACGGCTACTTCAACACGCCTCCTGCGTGAGCCAACGAGCCGACTTCCTATAAACGCGAACAGCATGGGCATGTGACCAGTCGCGGTTCGCAAAACGCGCGAACCATGACCTGTCACGAGCGCCCTGCCCCTGAGCCGTTGAGGGAATATGTCCGGTGCATCCGTGTGATGGTCGAACCCAGCACACCGGAGCCAAGCCCCGCGCGGGTGCTGCCCTGTGGCTGTCCGGAATTGGTCATTCATGCTAGCGACGCCCACCCGCGATGTGTGCTCCACGGGCAGATGAGCCGTGCGCTGGTTCGTAGGAGGCCCCGGCTCTTCGGCGGGAGGCCAGGCCGGGGCGGTCACCTTCCGCTTCCTCCCCGACGGCGCCTCGGCGCTGTTCGGCCTGCGCATGGACGCGATGACCGACCGGCGGGCCAGCCTAGCGGAGATCTGTGGGCGAACGGGCCGGCAATTCGAGGAGCGCTCGATCCATTGGCGCACCATGGAAGAGCGCATTGATGCGGGAACGGAGTTCCTGCTTGCGCGGAAACCACTGTCCGCGCCCGACCCGCTGGTGCGTGACCTGGTGCAACGGATCGAAGAATGCCGGGGACAAGTCGCGCTGGCGGCATTGAAGCGGTCCTTCGCGATCAGCGCCCGGCAAGTGGAACGGCGGTTCACGATAGCCGTGGGCCTGACCCCAAAGCTCTTTGCGCGGATCATGCGGCTCAGTTGGTTCGCCGAACATGCGGAGCGCTGTGCGGATCGGAAGCTGGCGGACATCGCTCGTGAAGTGGGCTATTTCGACCAAGCGCATTTGAACCACGACTTCAAGGCGCTGACCGGCGTTTCGCCGAAGCAGTATTTCGGCGCGGTGGGCCGAGAGGGCGCCGCGCACGAGCCCGCCCAGGCGGCGCCCACACAAGCCGCAGCCGCGGCTCGCCACAGGCCCGCAGCACAGGCTCCCCGACCGGCCTGGCCGCGCCGTGGACCCCCCGCGCGCAGCCTGCCGCAGAAGCACGCGCGCGCCAGCTGGAGAGGGTGAGAAGAGCAGTTGTAAAAATGCGACATGCAAGTGGGCTGTGTTTCCGTCACCTGTTCGAGAGGGTGCCGTTGAAGCTGCTTGAATCGGGTTGGACCGATCGCAACACAAACCACAAAAACGAAACACGATGAACCAAGTACAAGAGAACCGAATGAGCATGGCCTATGCCGCTGTCCAGGTACTGGACAAGAACACGTTGATCTGGAACGGCGTACCCGCCATGGTACAAGCGCACACGGAGTTCAAGGCGAACCTGACCGCCCTTGAAGGAGCCGTGGCGAAACAAGTGGCCGACATCAAAGGTCACGCGAAAGACAAGGCCGCTGCGGAAGAGAAGATGATCATCAAGGCGCTGGCGATGGCCGGTAGCGTGATGGCCTTCGCAACGGTGAACAACGATAATGGTCTGGCGGACTCGATGGACATCACCCCGAGCGAGCTGAACCGTTATCGCGATAGCGTGGTAGCACAGCGTTGCCAAACGGTACACGATGCGGCGAACACGAACATCGTTGCACTGGCCGCTTTCGGTGTGCTGCCCGCTGATGTTACTGCGCTGCAGGCGCTGATCGATGGCTACGTCGCACTGATCCCGCAACCGCGCAACATGATCACCGCGCGCAAGGGAGCCACGGCGGAGATCGGGGCACTGGTGCGCGACACGATGAAGCTGTTGAACCGCCGGATCGACCGGTTGATCAAGCAGTTCAATTTCAGCAACCCGGAGTTCGTGAAACAGTACTTCGATGCCCGGATCATCATTGACCAACATGGGCAGAAGGACACTAGCGAAGCCGTGGCAGCCTGAAGACAGAAAGGTCCAACCGATACTATGAAGCCCTCGGAGAGTCCGGGGGCTTCTTCGTTGGGGGGGTTGGAGGTGGCGCTACTTGTTCGAGCATGCATTGTGGCAACGGCCCTGACAGTCGTGCCAGCAGTCCGTTGGACCTCCGCGCGACATGTCCTCGCCGAATGCCTCCAAGTACCGCTTCTGAGTAACATGGAACTCGTTCTCCAGATCCTTTGCATCCTCCTCCCCACGCATCCCGAAGTAGGGGAAGTGGTGCATGTAGTGACCAAAGACCTCGTTGCAGTCCGCGTGGTACGCGTGTATCCAATATGTGGTAGTGCCACATCTGGTCCATGATCTTGTTGGGGACGATGCCCTTGCCGTGCAACACACAGAGGTGCAAGAAGCGCTTGTACTCCACCTCGGCCAACTCGCATTGCTCCACACTCCATCCGAGACCTTCCTCTGACTCCTGGAGCTTCATCTTTACCATAGACAGGTCGATACCGGCAATGTTGGGCGAGACCTTTCCTTCATGGATCAGTTGGGAAACCCGTTCGGGCGAGATCGGGTCCGGTAGTACCAGTTCTGCGACCCTGACTTGTGCGTTGGTGTTCATGGTTGTTCGTGTTCGTGGTGTATTGACCTCACTTGATCCAACAACGATCAAGTTGTCGATCCTTAGATCCGAATATAGCAGTTCGGCCATGTAGCATGCGGTGATTGTCCACCACAAGTACATCTCCTGCCTCCAGGTCTATCATGACGGGAGTGGCCTCACGAACCAATTGGCGGAACTTGACCAGAACCGGTTCAGCGCGGTGCCTAGAATGCACCAGAAAAGGGGCATAGTAGAAGCGCCGATGTCCATTGACTTGGGAAAGCAGCGGATGTTCGTCGGGATCACCGTCGAATACTCTATGCGCCATGAATCGAATCTGGGCGAGGCGTTGACGGTCGGCTTCCGGTAGGAGGTCGAACACTTCACCCACATCCAAGACCAAGCTCGTTCCACCGTGATCCGTCTGACGGATACAATGCCACGCGATAAACCGAGCCTCCTGATGGTCGGTGTGAAGGTCCAACGCCTTGTCCGACATGACCAATGCGCGGCTTTCAGGTCTAACTGTCACGGCCGTTCGGAGGATGACCGCACCAAGGCCCGTGATGAACTGCTCGAAGGACGGGCCATCCACTCCTTTCAGGTGGCAGTATCCGTTCTGCATCAACTCATCACGCATGAGTACTGCAAAGAAGCTCCAACCGCGGCAACCCGATGATCTATTTGACGACCCAAGGCATCACCTGCTGTTTGGTGCATTTGAAGTCCTCTTCGGCAGGTTCAGTCGTCATGACCTTCACGGAATTCTTGTCCTTCATCCAGAAGAGCTGTGCATCGCATACCCGATCGCCCTCAAAGCCCGAGTACCATTCGAACGATCCGATCGGTTCGTACCAGAAAGGACCAGATGTTTGAGAGGGATCACCCCAGGTGAAAACATGAACGGTAACCCACGCGCCGTGACCAGCACACAATGCCACGATCTCTTCAGTGCCGTCCATGTTGATGTCCTCAGTTGTGAAACTGGTGGGCTCATCATTGGACCGCATCTTGGGCATATCCTCTGACTGGAAGTCGATGATCCAATAGCACTCACCGGGGCTTCGGTTTCGTCCTTGCACTTCTTGGTCACATTGATGTTGTATACGTGTTCGTTGTAGGTGACCTGTTTCGTGTTCCACTTGGAATTGGTCGAGAAAACAAAGTGGTCGCTTGAGCCGGTTGGCTTTGTCTGGGCCGAGAGCGAGGTTGCCGAGGCTAGGAGCAATGTGCAGAGTGCAGTGAGGCGCATGATGGTGGATTTGAAGTTCACAAGGCAACGACCTTGCCAAGTCTCTTTGTTTCGTTGTGAAGGTAGAACTGGCGACGGATCCAGCATTTCGCGATAGGAGCAATGTGGACCTTGCGCCGGAAGGCTCAGATCACTTCAAGCGAAGAAGCTCTTCCTTGTGCTTGAGTATGCCAGTTTCCACCTTGTCGACGATCTCCTTGATGGTGGCGAACTGTTTGTCGAGGATCTGGTTGATCTGAGCGGCGTCGACTCCAATAAGCTCCTTGTCGAAGTCCCAGGTCTGGTCAAAATGGATGAGCCATTTCTCGCCCTGTGGCTTCTTGGCTCCTGGCACTTCGGCAAGTGCTGTGGCTAACAAGCGATGCACTGGTTCATCACTAGGTGCAATGAGCGCCTTGAACTTGGCCTTCTTCTTCTTGCCATAGAAATCAATCTCGAAGGCAAAGCTCTCTTTACCCGGCAAGCCGACACCCTTCCGGGGGATGACCGCGTCGAGTGCAGTTGTAAGGAAGCGAGCATAGCCCTTGTTCTCAGACACTGGAACATAGCCCCATTCCTTGAACTTGTCCCGAAAGATGGGGAGCATGTCGCTCTCTAAATCGGTGCCGTGGTCCAGTATGAAGCGAAACAGTTCTTCATGGTTCTTGAAGATCTGTTTGGCCAACTGATTCAGCTCGTCCGTTTTGGTCAGTTCGCGTTTCAATGTCACGGAGTAGTCTTTAATGTAACGGAAGGCCGCTTCGTTCATCGACGCCCCATGAACGGAGAGGACCCGATCGATGAAAATGATGATGTCGCGATAAGAGCAAAGTGCGTAGGGCACATTGGCCTCTTCATTGGGCCGGTCACCATCTGGCGTGAGGTAGACAAACACGCGATGATGCTCCGGGAATGAAGCCGCGACAATACTCGCGTACGTATTGAGTTGATCGCTGTGGTCCGAACTATCAACCTTGTTCTCGATGCAAACCACCATATCCTGAAAGATGACCAAGAGGTCGATGTGGCGCCATTCCCGTCGAACCTCAACATCATCGTAGTTGAGTTCCTCGACACGGATCTCGTCAAGGTCCTTGCGCTCCGACCGCGCAGCAACATCTCTCAGGAACTTGTTCAGGAAGAGCTTACCCAACCCATGGCTACCATTGGGGTCTAGGAGCCAGCCAAGAAAGTTCGAATGCCTGATCTCAGTTCTACTGACTCCAAGTATGGAGAAGATGTTCGGCGCCTTGAGTCCGATCTCGATGCGTTCGAAATCGTCATCGTTCAGCAGTGCCCGATACCGGTCGAGGATCTCGGTCCTTGTATCGCCCATACCTCAAATAGTCCGGATGAGACTTCCGCTCATCTTCCGTAGTTCGGTTTTCCCATTCTCCATTTCAATGGCGACATCATCGCCGGACCATTTCACGCCAACCGCCTTGCTCGTCACCAACGTCCTTTCAAGACTGCCGCTGGTCTTCCGCAGTTCGCACTTGCCGTTGTCCAGGACCAAGGCGATGTGCGTTTCATCATCGTTCAAGTCGGCATCAACCACATGGGCCGAGGCGATCGTGCGTTCAAGGCTCCCGCTGTCTTTGCGCAGTTCGAGCTTACCTCCATTGATTTTGAGGATCATGTGCTTCAGTTTGTAAAGGCAAGATAGATCGTCGGAGTGACTACAAATTCATAGTTGTGTAGGCTGCCGCATTTCGCGTTAGGGACAGAAGCGAAAAGCCCGGAGCCTTCTTAGGCGAGGACTTGTAGCGAATGGCCCGACGGCGCTGCATTTGAGCGCCGGAACGCCCCTCCCCTTCGACAAGCTCAGGGTGACAGCGTTCGGAATCAATTGAGGTTGAGGTACGCGCTCAACCCGTGCAAGCCGCCTTCGCGTCCATACCCGCTTTCCTTGTAGCCGCCGAAGGGTGAGGTGGGGTCGAACTTGTTGTAGGTGTTGGCCCAGATGACGCCCGCGCGCAATTTGCTGGTGAGGTTGAAGATCTTGCTGCCCTTGTCCGTCCACACGCCGGCGCTGAGGCCGTAGGGCGTGTTGTTGGCTTTCTGGATCACCTCGTCCACGGTGCGGAAGGTCTGCACGGCGAGCACGGGGCCGAAGATCTCCTCCTGCGCGATGCGCGCGCTTTGCGCCACGTTGAGGAAGAGCGTGGGGCGGCACCAGAAGCCTTTGCTGGGCAGGTCGCAGGCGGGCTGGTACATCTCCGCGCCGTCGGCCACGCCGGCCTTGAGGTATTTGTTGATGGTGCCGAGCTGCTCCTTGCTGTTGATGGCGCCGATGTCGGTGTTCTTGTCGAGCGGATCGCCCACGACGAGCGAGCGCATGCGGTGCTTGAGCTTGCGGATCACTTCGTCGTGCACGCCTTCCTCCACGAAGAGGCGGCTGCCGGCGCAGCACACGTGGCCCTGGTTGAAGTAGATGCCGTTGATGATGCCTTCGACGGCCTGGTCGATGGTGGCATCGGCGAAGATGATGTTGGCCGCCTTGCCGCCGAGCTCGAGCGTGGCCTTCTTGCCGGTGCCGGCGATGCTCTTCTGGATGAGCTTGCCCACGCCGGTGCTGCCGGTGAAGGCGATCTTGTCGATGCCCGGATGGTTGACGAGCGCCGCGCCCGTGGCACCCGCACCGGTGATGATGTTGACGACGCCATCGGGGAGTTCGGCTTCCTGGATGAGCTCGGCGAGCAGCAGCGAGGTGAGCGGTGTGGTCTCGGCGGGTTTCAGCACCACGGTGTTGCCGCAGGCCAGCGCGGGCGCGATCTTCCACGCGGCCATGAGCAGCGGGAAGTTCCACGGGATGATCTGCCCGGCGACGCCGAGCGCGCTGGGTGTTTTTCCCGGGAAGGCGTAGCCGAGCTTGTCGGCCCAACCGGCGTAGTAGAAGAAGTGCGCGGCGGCGAGCGGCACGTCCACGTCGCGACTTTCACGGATGGCCTTGCCGCCGTCCATGCTTTCGACCACGGCGAACTGGCGGGCTTTCTCCTGCAGCAGGCGCGCGATGCGGTAGATGTACTTGGCGCGTTCGGCGGCGGGCATCCTGCTCCACACGTTGTCGTAGGCCTTGCGCGCGGCTTTCACGGCGGCGTCCACATCGGCGGCGTTGGCCTCGGCGATGCGCGCGATCTTCTGCTCGTTGGCGGGGTTGATGGTGTCGAAGTAGTTGCCGCTCTTCGGTGCCGTCCACTTGCCGCCGATGAAGAGCTCGTATTGGGACTTCAGGGTGAAGTGGTCCTTGGATTCGGGGGCTGGGGCGAGGGGCCAGGAGATGGTCTTCTTTGCCATGGGTCGAAGGTAGCCGAGGTGATCGCGCACTAACGCGCTCCTTCCACGAAGTACATGTCGATCTCGCCCTTGTGCTTCGCCTGGATCTTGCCGCGGTGCGTGCAGGTGAACACATCCTTGACGAGCGCGTAGGTGCTTCCGCTGATATTGACCTTGCCGGGCTCGCCGCTGCTTTCCATGCGGCTGGCGGTGTTCACGGTGTCGCCCCAGATGTCGTAAGCGAACTTCTTGATGCCCACGATGCCCGCCACGACCGGACCGGTATGGATGCCAATACGGATGTCGAAGCCGGGAAGTCCCTTGGCCTGCCGTTCCAGGCGGTAAGCGCGGATGAACTGTTGGATCTCCAACGCAGCGGAGACCACGTCCCTGGCGTTCGTGGTGTTCGTGACCGGAAGACCTCCAGCGGCCATGTATGCATCGCCGATGGTCTTGATCTTCTCGATGCCATGCTTCTCCATGATGGCGTCGAAGGCCTTGAAGCAATGATGGATCTCGGCCACGAGCGCCTGCGGCGACATGGTCTCGGCCACTTGTGTGAAGTCCTTGAAGTCGGTGAACAGCACCGTGACCTCGTCGAAGAGCTTGGCTTCCGCCGATCCTTTCGCCTTCAACTCGTTGGCGGTTTCCTCGGGGAGGATGTTGAGGAGCAATTCATCGCTTCGCTGCCGGGCTTTGCTGATCCGGTTGCGCTGCACGAGCACCACTCCTGCAAAGACGAACAAGACCGCGAGGCCACCGAGCAGGACGTTCCGCCGCAATTGTTCCTTGGCCAGCTCCTCGGCCTGCACCTTCTTCTCCAAGCTGAGCACCTCGATCTCCTTCTCCTTGCGCTCAGTATCGAACTTTGTTTGGTACTCAGCCACCAATTTGCTGTTCTCCACCTGCTTGATCGAATCACCAAGCACCTGCATCCGGTTCTGGTACGTGAATGCTTCCTCGTACCTACCTGCCTTGCCTAGGATCTCAGCAAGGGACTTGGATGCCTCGAACTCGATGTACATGCTCTGCAGATCCTTCGCTCTCTGGATCGCTTCCGTGAGGTAGGCCACTCCTTTCTCCGTCCGGCCCATCATGCCGTAGGCGCTTCCCGCGTTCAACATTGAGATGGCGATAGCATCTTCCCGCCTCAATTGCCGACCCAGTTCCAAGGACATTTCGTAGTGCACCGCTGACGCCTTGTAGTCGCCTTTGTCGAAGTAGGTCAGACCAAGGCCATTGGCCGCGGCACCGTAGGCGATGGCCACACCATTCGCGGCAGCGACGTCCAATCCCTTCTGATAGAAGTGGATGGCCGAGTCCAGCTGGCCAAGACCACGATATGAATTGCCGAATGAGTTATAGATGTTCGATCGGACCTGGGGGTTATCCACCGTGTCCAGGACCTGGAGGGCCAAGCGCGCTGCATTGAGCCCGTCGTTGTAATGACCTTGACTGTAATGCAACTCCTCGATCGTGGTCAATGTTTGGGCCGCCAGCGCTTTGTCCCCGAGCGAATCCTTCAAGCTGAAGGAGCGCTGGAGCAGGTCGAGCGCCTCCGCGTACCGCCCCTGGTACTTCTTGCAGATGCCCACATTGTTCAGGGCTTTGGACAGCAGGATCGGGACGCGGATCTTCTCGGCGAGCACAATGGCCCGCTCGCCAAGGCGAAGTGCTTCGGCGGTTTCAGAACTGCTGTAAATGCTGCACAGATTGATATGGATCCTGCACAAAGTGGTGTCGTCCAGACCGCCTTTCTCCAACATCATCTCCAGGGTATCCGGTGAATCCGGCAACGGCGGGTATTGGGCCTGAACTGGTCCGAGAACCACCACCCACGTGAAGAGGAGCGGCAGACGTCGCAGCAACGTCAACCATCGCGTGGTCCTAGCGGTCTCAATGTGCATTGCCCTTCAAATATGTTGAAACAAACGGAGCTACGACCGGATCGTGGACCCATCCGTCCAGTAATCGAGTTACTCCGTCAAGGTCTTACCAGTAGGCAAGAAGTTTCTGGCAGCATGCCGCACCAGCAAGTTCTTCTCATCGACCAGCTCCGGGCAAATAGGGATGAGCTCGATAGCCGTGACGTTCAATACGCGCACTAGCGCACGCGACCATGCGCTTCCGGACATAGTATTCGCGAGTTGGGTGCGCCGGGTTGAGCGCATTGCCCCCAATGAATGGAGTTGAGCGCGAAGTTGTCGGCATTCACATCGGCTTGTCCGACTTCGGCGATGCGCGCGATCTTCTGCTCGTTGGCGGGGTTGATCGTGTCGAAGTAGTTGCCGCTCTTCGGTGCCGTCCACTTGCCGCCGATAGAGCTCGTATTGGGACTTCAGGGTGAAGTGGTCCTTGCTTTCGGGGGCTGGGGCGAGGGGCCAAGAGATCTTTTTCGTTGCCATGCCTTGGCCGCCGAAGTTGAGTTAGCCACGGCGTGTGACGAAGATAGACGGCATGGCCCGCGGGCCTCTCACCTCCGCATCAACCTGAACGCGATCCCTCTTCCCATCTTTTGCATGATCGCCAGGTCGATCCACACCAGCGCGAAGGCTTCGAGGATGTGCACCTTGTCATCGCCGCCCATGTCGATCGCGTCGGCGAAGCCTACGGCCTTCACCAATTCGCGCACATTAGCCTTCGCTTCCTGACTTCCACCGGCCATGAACATGTCGGCGAGTTCGTTGCCGTAACGCGGATCCGCGAGGTTCTCCCAGCCGGCACAGTTGAAGACTTTCACGGCATCGGCACCTGCGTTGCGCAACGCGTCGAGTTCGTGCACGAAGAGCAACGCGAGGCCGAGCAGGAACCAGGGATGACCCATCATCTCGACCGGATCAATGACACCCCGTTCTCATCCGTGGTGAGGACCTCGCTCATGTGGTCGAAGAAGGGCCGGATGGTGCGATAGGCGGCATCCATCTGCTCCACAAAGTCGGTCGATAGCACCTCGCGATCGGTGAACGGACGCCGGAACAAGAACTGGTTGCGCCGCAACAGATCGATGCCGGGATGCTCCTTGGAATAGCCTTTGGGCGCGGTCTTCACACCATCCCCGATGATCTCGCCGAAGGTGTCGCGCAGCTTCTTGCCTTTGAGCAGTTTGCGCCAGGTCTCCAGGTCCTGGTCGATGTCCACGCGAATGCGCTTGAGATCCGCAGGTTCGGGTGCGAAAAAGCCGCATGCCACGAAGGATCCACCCGGCTTGATGCGGTAGCTGTACCCACCGCGCAACGCGGGCTTCACCCGACCGATCGTGCCCCCGAACCAGGTCTTGTACGGCGGCTTGTCCTTGTGGAAGCGGGTGTCATTGTAGATCCGGTACATGCTCTGCTTCCCCGTGTCGGTGGAGAGCCGGTCGTGCTTGCGCATGCGTTCGAGCAGGGCATCGATGAAGGTGGCCACGTTCGAATGTGCAGCCTGGTAGCGGTCCTTGTTCTTGAGGAACCAGTCGCGTTCATTGTGGCGATCGAGGTCCTTGAGGAAGTCGAAGGTGGATGGTGCGATGCGGGTGGTCACCAGCCCAGCTGTGGTCGTGTGCTTCGCGCTCATCGCAACTTGCGTTCGCCTTCGGTGATCGCCAGGTCGTTGATGCTCGCATAGCGCTTGGCCATGTAGCCGAGCTCATCGAACTCCCAGTTCTCGTTGCCATAGCTGCGGAACCAGTTGCCGGCTTCATCGTGCCACTCGTACTCGAAGCGCACGGCGATGCGGTTCCCGCTGTGCGCCCAGTATTCCTTCTTCAGCCGGTAGTCCAGCTCCTTCGCCCATTTTCGTTTCAGGAAGGCGACGATCTCCTCACGCCCGTTGATGAACTCGTTGCGGTTGCGCCAGTCGCTGTCCGGTGTGTAGGCCTTCGCCACGCGCTCGGGATCCTTGCTGTTCCAGGCGTCCTCGGCCATCTGGATCTTCTGCCTGGCGGTCTCCTCGGTGAAGGGAGGAAGGGGTGGGCGTGGTTCCATGGATGTATTCTGGCTCGAAGCCATAGATGTGGTGGACTCAAGAACGAAGAAGGGACCCTGGCGGATCCCGTCCTCGCTGTTCGTATTGATGGGATCAGTTCATCTCGTACACCGCCTTGAAGGTGGCGGCGAAGTCCTTCATGTCCGTGGGCGTGGTGTTGCTCGCGGTGCGCTGCACGCCAGCAAGCACGTGTCCATCGTTCATGCATTGCACGAACTCGATGAGCCGTTTGGCCACGTTGGGACCCGCGCCCATCTGTTGCACCATGGCTTGCTCGGCCTGGTCGTACGGGAACTCCACATAGTTGAGGTCGGGCTTGCCGATCGCGGAGCCCAAGATGCCTACGGCCTCGTTGTAAGAGACCTCACGAGGGCCGAGCACGTTCTCCACGCTCTTGCCGCTGAAGTCCAGTGCCAGCAAGTGTGCGAGTGCCTTGGCGCCGATGTCGCGCGTGGCCACCATGGGGATCTTCAGGTCGGCCTTCACAGGACTGCCCATGATGCCCGCCTGCTTGATCATGCCGGCTTGTCCGAGCGTATTCTCCATGAAGTAACCCGCACGCAGGTGCAACACCTCCAGCCCGGGGATCGCGTTCAGCGCTTGCTCCATCTGGTACAATCCGTTCACCACGCCATTGCCCTCGGCCAGGTTCGCGCCCAAGCTGCTCAACGTGACGAGCTTCTTCAAGCCTGCGGCTTTGGCGGCCGCAGCGAAGGCGTTCACATGCTTCATCTGGGAAGCGGTGTAGTCGGAGCTCGTCCAGTCCATCGGGACCATGAAGTAGGCGGCATCCACGCCCGTGAGGGCCTTGGTGATCAGCGCGCTGTCGCTCGTGTCCCCTGTGAAGAGGATGGCGCCCTTGTCGGTCAGCACTTTCGCCTTGGCGGCGTCGCGGCTGATGATGCGTACGGTGTGGCCAGCGGCCAGCAGGCCGAGGGCGGCGGGCTTGCCGGTGTTGCCGGTAGCTCCAGTGATCAGGTAGGTGCTCATTGTGTTGTTAGGTTGTTAGGGTTTTTGGTTGTTTGGGTTCTTGTCGGGGCGGCCCCGGAGTTTCATCCGGGGTCCGGCCCTTACTTACTTCTTTAAGAGTTTGAAGGCATGGTTCCACTGGTTCCGTGCGAAGCCGGGAATGCACCAAAGGATGCATAGCGGCTCGATGGCGCGCGCGCCTTCCACGCCGCCCATGTCCTCGCTCTCCCAGCCGAACTGGTCGAGGATCGCGGTCACTTCCTTCTTCGCGTTCGCATCGTTGCCGCAGATGAACATGGTGGGCTTAACGCCACCGAAGTCGGGGTTCACCATGAAGGCGTTGCCCACGCTGTTGAAGGCTTTTACGAAGTGCGCCGTGGGGTTCGCCTTCTGCAACTGTTCCATCAGGCTTTCTTCGAGCGTGGTGAAGTAGTGCAGCACACCGTTGGTCGGTGGTGCATCCGCGATGGGGTTGGTGGCGTCGATCACGGTCTTGCCCGCCAGGTCCGCGCTGTCGCAGAGGCGGATCGCCGCTTCGGCCGCCGTGCCTTTCGTGGCTAGCACGATGATGTCCGCCCACTTCGCCACCTCATTGTGGCTGCCCACTTTACCATCGGGGTTCTTGTCCAGCCAATCCGCCACCTTGCCGGCCTCGCGCGTGGCGATCATCACGTGATGACCGTGCTTCAGGAATCCGCTGGCTAGCACTTGGCCCACCATGCCTGTTCCGAGGATGCCGACTTTCTTGCTCATGTTACTGTTGGGTATTGTTTGTATTTACAATCGTTTGGGGCCGAGTTCAGGCCTGTTGGTCCAGCATGGCACTTGCGCGTACGAGGTCCTGCACCAAGGCTGCACCCTTCTCCTTGCCAAGGATCCTGGTCGACCGGGCGTACATCTTGCCCCAGGCCGTCTTGATCCGCTGCTCCGCACCGATGGCATCAGGGGTAGGATACACGAGCATCGACTTGCCCTCGCTCGAGCGCGAGATCAAGCCCCGTTCTTCCAGTTTATCCAGCATCCGCGTGATGGTGCTGGGGGTCAGTTGCATCTCTTTGGCGATGTCCCCGGCACGAATGCCCGGTCGTTTCACCACGGTCATCACGATGAAGCCTTGTGTGGGCGAGATGTCCGCTTCGGCGAACTCCTCGTCGGCGATGCGCGAGATGCTGCGCGCCATGGCGTTGGCCGCATGGTAGAGGCAGTTGCAGTAGGAACTCTTCGACTCGCTCACGGGGCAAATATAGAACTGTCTGTTGTATATACAACTAATCAGCGCCATTCAAATTACGGGGGCATCCATCCGACGACTGGGTCTATACACGGCGGGTTGGAACAAGCGGTGCGAACGATTCCTGCCCGTTGCTTGGAACCGATCCGTTCCATAGCCAACTGCACCAGCCTTCCAAACCCGATACGACCGCTCCGTATTCCATTCGCTGTCGCGATACGTGAAGGTGATGGCGGCCGATGCTACGCTATCGCATGATCACCGCGCGCAGCACAGTGCGAAGGCCGTTGTTCTCCAAGGCAAGCCAATAGGCTCCATTAGCCAGTGCATCGAATTCCAATTGCGCGCTGTTGCCCGAGATCGTGCCTTGGTCCAGTGCGCGGCCATCAGCGGAAAGCACCCGCCATTGCGTGCTTCCGGCGAGGCCGCCCACATGCACCATACCGGTGGAAGGGGTCGGGTACAGGGTGATCGCATCCTGTACGCTCTCCTCCACCGCGGAAGGACCGGTCGCGCTGATGTGGTGTGCGCGCACGGTCTGCTGCGGGTTCAGCCGGTTATCGTCCCAGGTGATCGTCGTGCTGCCATCGGCATGGCTGCTGATCTCTTCATTGTAGATCCCGCTCGCGCCACCGCTTTCCCACACATCGAGCGGTGTGGGCCATTGGGTGGTGCCGGACAGGTCCACGCGTTGGAGACGGCCGCGTTTCAGGCCAGGTGGTTGTTCGAACCACAGCACCGGGCAGTTGCCGTTCACTACCTGCCCTAATGCACACGTGCCTGTGGCGGCAATACCGCCCGAATAGAGCACCGTTGTGCTGGTGATGCTGCCCGATGCATCCAGATGGTACAGGTGGTACCGTTGCTCCGTGCTGCCGGAGAGGTACGCCAGCAGGAATGCGCCACCGACGCCATCAGCTACCAAGTCGCCGGCGTTGATGTTGAAACCGGGCTCGATCAGCAGCAGGCCATCGCTTCCCCATTGGATCGTACCGTCCGAAGCTACATGCTGCAGGTGCAGCGAATCGGTGCTGTAGCTCTCGGTGGCGTATGCCACGAACGCACCACCGGCACCATCCTCACAGAGCCGGCGGAAGATCTGACAGCCTGGCGCGGCCCCGATAACGGTTCCGTTCGCGCCCCACTGCCAAGTGCCGCTGGTATCAATGCGTTGCATACGGTGTTGCACATCCGTCCACAGGAATATGAGCGATGCGTTGTTGCCTTCCACCATGCGGATACGCTCTGCGCAGAAGGAATTGCCCACCGTAAAACCCTGACCTGTCAGGGGCCAAAGCGGCATACCGTTCATGTCCACGCGTTGCACGGTGACCGCGCGGTCCACGTTGTTCTCCACCCCCAACGCCATCATCACGCCGCCCGCGCCATCGTGCGCCAACCGCGACCAATTGAGCACGCCCGTTGCGAAGAGCGCTTGCACACCTCCGGGTTGGAGCAAAGCGGTACCGCTGGCATCGAGGTGCTGGAGTTGCATGTTGAAGCTGAACTGGCCGAGCCATGCGATCCAAACGCCACCGGCACCATCAGCAAGCAAAGCGGGCTGACCGTCGAAGCCCGATGTACTCAACTGTATGCCGTCGGTTGTCCACAATCGCACCCCGTTCGCATCCAGGTGTTGGGCAAAGAGATCCACGCTCCCCGGCACACGATTATCCGACCACGCATGGAACGTGCCGCCCGAGCCATCGGATATGGCCGAACTATTGATCTGCGTGGCGGCAAGGTCGCAGAGCCGCGTGTTCAAAGTAATGTCGCTCTCCCATTGGGCGTTGGTGGAATTCAGGAGCGAGGTACACAAGGCACCGATGGTGAGCAAGCGTTCATGCATGAAGCGAAGATATGTGGGCATGCACGGCACCACACTCATTAAGGTGCGCGACCCATGCGATGGCCCGGTGTTCTTCGAGGGCACTTCCAGCGCAGAGCCGCTTGTGTAGTAGTTGGATCGAAGTGGCCGGCGATCGATAGGCGTTTCATTGGTCGATCCGCGCGCGATCCTCAAGGAACTATGACGCGTACCGCACCAGCACCTCGTCCAGCGGCTTGCGCACCAGATCCGGCACCTCGCAATTCTCCGCCGGATAGCCGATCGGGATCAACAGGAAAGCACGCTCATTCTCGGGACGACCTAACAGCTTCGCGAGAAAGTTCATCGGGCTGGGCGTGTGCGTGAGCGTGACAAGTCCCGCATTGCGCGCAGCCGCCAACAGGAAGCCGCAGGCGATGCCCACGCTTTCCTCCACGTAGTAGTTCTTGCGCTTGCTGCCATCCGGCTGCGGCTCATAGGCCCGCTTGAAGACCACGATCAAGCACGGGGCGATGTCCAGGAACTCCTTGCGCCAGTCGGTACCCAAGGGCGCCAGATCCTCCAACCACTCTTTGGGCATGCGACCGTTGTAGCTCTCGCGTTCCTCCTCCTCGGCGGCTTCGCGAATGGCATGCTTCAGCGCGGGATCCGACACCACGCAAAAAGTCCACGGTTGCTTGTGCGCACCGCTGGGGGCTGTGCTCGCGGCGCGGATCAGGTTGTCGATCACGGCATCGGGAACAGGCTCATTGCTGAAGTGGCGCACGCTGCGGCGGCCGTCGAGCAGGTCGAAGAAGTGTCGCGCACGATCACGCATCTCGGTAGCGCCCAGGCGCGCAGGACGATAGACGATGAACTTCGGGGACTGGGACTGTTCCATTCCGCCAAGATCGCAATGGCGAAGTCTCCGCCCTATACGTTCTCCGATAACAAGACCAGTTGCCCCCGGTGATAGGCCAGGTGGCTCATGCGGCTGAGCAACACGTTCAGGCGGTTGCGGTGGGGTTCCTTCGGGAAATCCCCTTCGGAGATATTGGCGTGCCGCGTGAACCACTCTGCCGCTGGAAGTCGCGCAATGTGGTCCATCAACGCATCGTTCACCTCCTTCCACTGAGCGCGTAGCTGCGCCACGGAAGGCAGGTCAGCCACGGCCTTGTCGGCTTCATCCAGAAATGGCTTGTCCAGTTCCGGATGCAGCGCATCCTGGAAGCGCAACAGCGGCAACATGCGATCGTGCACAGCGGTCAGGTGGCCGAGGAGGTACATGCCGCGGTTGCGGGAAGGCGATACCTCGCGCATCAACTGTTCATCGGCGAACTTCTTCAGCAATGCGTTGGTCGCATTGATCTCATTGCTCCATGCGTCGATCACCATCTTCACAAAGAGCTCGTTCGGTTTGTTCATTCTACTGTCGGTTGGCACAAAGGAAGTACGGCTTGGTTGTCGGCGGCCCAACCATCACGCCCATCTACCTTCGGCACCATCCAAACCCCGGGCGCGTCGGACATCTCCAGCTTTGCGTTGAATGATCACTAGTTCAGACCTGGCCACATCCGTCCGGACAAGCCTCCACGATTCCATCCACATGATCCACCGCGAGGATTGGGCGGAGGTGACGATGGATGCATCGCCGTACTTGCAGTACGATCATTTGCGTGCGCTGGAGGATGTGATGGCAGCGGAGACGGAGTTCCGGTATGTCATCTACTACAGTGCACGGAACCTGCCGATCGGTGTCGCCTACTTCCAGGTCGTGGAGCTGGTGGACAACGGCAGTGCCTATCGCGAGGCCGTGGGGCGTCTGGGTAGAGGGATCGGCAGCCGCATCATCAAGGACTTGAAAGTGCGCAGCCTTATCAGCGGCAATGTGTTCCACTGCGGCGATCACGGTTCCTTCTTCAAGAAGGGTGTGAGCGACGCGTACCGGTTCATGGCGGTGGAGGACACGATGCGGAAGTTGGACAAAGGCGGATACTGCACGCCAAAAGCCTCCGTGCTCATTTTCAAGGACCTATGGCCCGCACAATTCGGGAGTGCCGAGACCCTGATCGATGAGAACTATCATCCGCTCGCCATGGATGTGAACATGGCGATGGACATCGACCCGACATGGAGGACGCTCGATGATTACCAGGAAGCGTTGACGTCCAAGGCCCGGACGCGGATCCGCGCGGTGATCAGCCGCTCTTCCGCCCTGGAGATCCGGAGCATGACCGCGGATGAGATCCGCCTCTCCACGCCCCGACTACAGCAACTGCTCGATCAAGTGCTCGCGCGATCGCCGTTCTCCTTCGGCCGACTGAAGGTGGATGTCTATGCGCACTGGAAGGAGCAATTGGGTGATCGGCTCCTGTTCCATGGCTTCTTCCTCAACGATGAACTGGTCGGCTTCAATTCCGCGTTCGTACTCGACGATACGCTCGATGTGCAGTATGTCGGTTTCGACTACGACCTCAACCCGGCGCATGCGATCTACCAGCGCATGCTGGTGGATGTCCTGGAGTTCGCATTGGACAACGATCTGCGCAGGATCAACTTCGGCCGTACGGCGGAACAGGCCAAGAGCAATCTCGGAGCGTTGCCCGTGGATATGCGTTTCTACGTGAAGCACCGCAACCGCTTGGCGAACAAACTGGTCGGTCCCTTCCTGCGCTCGGTGAAGCCCGATGCGTTCGAGCAACGCTCTCCGTTCAAAAAGACCCTGGTCTGAATGGATTCGATCACGCAGATCGTTCTGGGCGCAGCCGTGGGCGAGTTGGTGCTTGGCAGGAAGGTGGGTAACAAGGCGATCCTGTGGGGCGCCATCGCCGGCACCATTCCCGACCTGGATGTGCTCTGCCGGACCTTCTTCGATGACTTGCGGGCGAACGAACTGCATCGCGGTGTAACACACTCGATCCTCTTCAGCCTCCTCCTTGCGCCCGTCTTCGGGCAGTGGATCAAACGGCATCAACGCTCCTTCCTGGCCGTGTTCGTCGCATTGGTCGCCTTGGTCTTTGTCTTCGGCGCTACCACCATCACGGCACAGGCATCGATCGGCGTGGTGGCCGCGGCGGTCATCGCATTGATCCTCTGGAAGGTCAAGGGCCCCGATGCGGCCACTGCGAAGGAATGGAGCTGGTTGTTCTGGTGGTCACTGGTGACGCATCCGTTGCTCGATTGCCACACCACCTGGGGCACGCAACTGTTCTGGCCCTTCCCGCTGAAGGTCGCGTACAACAACATCTTCGTAGTGGACCCCGCGTACACCGTGCCCTTCCTGATCTGCGTGGCCCTCGCCATGTTCTTCAAGCGCACCGATCGTCGCCGCCGTTGGATCAATGGCTTCGGCCTCGTCCTGAGTTCGGCATACATGGCGCTGACCTTGGTGACGAAGTTCATCGCGCATTCCACCATCCAGGGATCGCTCGATCGGCAAGGCATCGACTTCAACGCCATCTCCACACGCCCCACTCCGTTCAACACGATCCTATGGACCGCCAACGTGGAATGCGGGGATCATTACGACCTGGGCTACTACTCGCTGCTCGATACGAAAGCGGAAATGGAAGTGGTGAGCATGCCCAAGAACCACGCGCTCTTGGGCCACTGGGCGCGCCATGACAAGGTGCGCCGGCTCATTCAACTGTCCGATGACAACTATGTCATCCAGATGCGCAATGACACGCTCCTTTTCTGCGACTTACGCTTCGGGCAGATCGGTGAACCAACGCCGGAGAAGCCCTTCGTCTATTCTTACGCGTTGATCCCCGAGGGAGAGGACCTGCGCGTGGTACTGATCCCTCCCCCCGCACTGGACGGCCAGCGGTTCAGCAGTTTGATGGGCGAGCTCTGGGAGCGGATCAAAGGGGAGTGACGGTCAGCTCATCGCCCCCACTGGGCGAGCACCATGAACATGAGCATGATCGTCACGGCCCAATAGCCCCAATTGATCAAGATGTACTTGAACGACTTGCGCTCGAACATCGCATTGATCGCCATCACGGGCAGGATGAACATGATCGACATGATCAGCCCGTGTACCGCACCATGCCTCCAAGTATTGTAGCGCTCACCGTAGGCGTCGATCAGGCCCTTGAGCTCCGTACCGAAAGGGGTGGCTGGATCCACGCCGATCCCGTGATCCGCCACCGGGCGAAAAAACGCCTGGAACGACACCCAGTGATCCGCGAAGCCCCCGTACGTGAAGGACAACAGCAACGAGAAGAGGAAGGTCAGACCGAACACAACGGGCATGTTGGCAGCATTCATCTTCTCCGCGGTGAGGCCCGCCGCCTTCATCCACGCTGTTCCCAAGACCTTCGGGTGATACCAAATGAAGCCCATCACCAACGGGATGAGCGCGGCGCCGATCTGCACCAGCCAGTTGATCTCCATGTTCCAGTGAAATATTGGTTCGAACAAACGTAGGTTTATCCGCATTCGGGGATCATCCGATCCGCGCAGCGTGTATGAACACCCGGACACTGAAAAGCAGCAAGGCGACACCAATGGCGAGGTACACGCGCTTCAACATCCGTGGCTTCAAAAGGGGGCGCAGCCTTTGCGCCAGATGGGCTTTGCCGATGTCGGTCAGCAAGATGCCCGTCAACGCTCCAAGGAGAAAAGTGTAAAGTCCCGCTCCATCACCATGGGCATTCTTCGCGTGAATGACCAGCGCGATCCAGATGGCGAACACGAAGGGATTCACGAAATTCACCAGGAAGCCGCTGGTGAAAAGCCCAACGGTGGTTCGGCGCGTAGCACGGATCGGTCGTTCCACATGCAGCCCCGGACTGACGATGTAGCGAATGCCCAACACCAACAGGATGATCCCGGCGATCACGGCCATCCACCGCGCCGTACTGAACTCCTCCAGCAACCTAACAAGACCGGAAAGGCAGATCACCACCACCACGATGTCCGAAGCGATGATGCCGAAGGCGACCACGACCCCGCCTCTTGCTCCATGGTGCAACGCGGCCTTCAGCAGCGTGAAGAATACCGGACCGATGAGCAGCACCGTGGCAATTCCATAGCCTAAGCCGTCGAAGAAGGGCATGGCCGAAAGTAGAGCGCGAGGCCGCTTGGAACCGTGATCCCTAGTCCACGCTGAAATGCTCCGCGCTTTGGTCCTGCCCGGTCTTCAGGTAGTGTCGGGCAATACGCAAGCATCATCATGGCTGCATCCTTCTTAGCGGCAGGAGAACCATATGCGCAAGTGCGATGGAACTTGGATCATTTACCTTCACCTCTGCCCAACCGCGTATTCACCTTGCCCCGCACACCCATGCTTCGCTCCATTGCCTTCCTGTTCCTGATCGTGAGCCCTGCCATCACCCATGCGCAACTCTTCGGACCACAGCAGATCATTTCAACCTTGGCGAATGGCCCTTATAGCGTTGCATCGGCCGATCTGGATGGGGATGGGGACCTGGACGTGCTTTCCGCTTCCTCATTCGATGATAAGATCGCATGGTATGCCAATGATGGCTCGGGGGGCTTCGGACCACAGCAGATCATTTCAACCTCGGCAGTTGGAGCTATCTGCGTTGCATCGGCCGATCTGGATGGGGATGGGGACCTGGACGTGCTTTCCGCTTCCTCTACCGGCACTGCTAGCAAGATCGCTTGGTACGTTAACGATGGCTCGGGGGGCTTCGGACCAGAGCAGATCATTTCAACCCTGGCGTTCGGGGCTAGTTGGGTTGCAACGGCCGATCTGGATGGGGATGGGGACCTGGACGTGCTTTCCGCTTCCTCCTTCGATGGCAAGATCGCATGGTATGGCAATGATGGTTCAGGGGGCTTCGGTCCACAGCAGATCATTTCAAACCTAGCGGATGAAGCTCAGTGCGTAGCATCGGCCGATCTGGACGGGGATGGGGACCTGGACGTGCTTTCCGCGTCCCGTCTCGATGATGAGATCGCCTGGTACGCCAACGATGGTTCGGGGGGCTTCGGACCTCAGCAGATAATTTCAAACGGGGGCTCGTTCGGAGCTTTCTGCGTTGCATCGGCCGATCTGGACGGGGATGGGGACCTGGATGTGCTTTCCGCGTCCATTAGCCAGCAGCCAATGACTGAGGTCGCTTGGTATGCCAATGATGGCTCGGGGGGCTTCGGACCACAGCAGATCATCTCAACCCCTGGAGCCAGGTGCGTTGCAACGGCCGATCTGGATGGAGATGGGGACATCGATGTGCTTTCCACTTCCGGCAGCGCGCTCGTCAGGTTCGCCAATGATGGCTCGGGGGGCTTCGGACCACAGCAGATCATTTCAACCCTGGCGGATGGAGCTTATAGCGTTGCATCGGCCGATCTGGATGGGGATGGGGACCTGGACGTGCTTTCCGCTTCCTACGGTGATGACAAGATCGCATGGTATGAGAATTTGACGTTGGTCACGGCTGTTCCTACCGTGGCTGCGGAACAGGTGGCGCTATACCCCAACCCCATGAGTGCCAGCGCTACGGTGCTGTTGGATCAAACGCGGGGCGCGGCGGTGCTGGAGTTCTTCGATATGCAAGGCCGTTCGATCCGCACGGTGACACAGGCTGTGCAGGAACGCAGGATCATCGTGCCGCGCGATGGGCTCAAGCCTGGCCCCTACCTGCTGCGCATCACGGGTGAAAAGCGTTCGGAGGCGAAGCTCTTCGTGGAATAGCCGGTCGTTGGGGCGTTGTCACCCCGGCCAACGAGCCGGGTCCCGCCCCAGCAGGACCTTCTCAGTCGTTGCTGAAGTAGTCCGCGCTCTGGTAGTGCCCGTCGGCCTCCTTCTGCAATTGCATCAGGATGTCGTTGGCCAGGCTGCTGGCGCCGAAGCGGAACCAGTGGTTGCTCAGCCATTCTTCGCCGAGCTCTTCTTTCACCATCATCAGGTAGTGCAGGGCTTCCTTGCTTTTGCGGATGCCGCCAGCAGGCTTCATGGCGATCATCTGCCCGGTCTTCAGGTAGTGGTCGCGGATGGCGTGCAGCATCACCAGCGTCACTTCCATCGTGGCGGCCGGATTGATCTTGCCCGTGCTGGTCTTGATGAAGTCGGCGCCCGCAGCGATGGCGATGTCGCTCGCCAGACGCACCTTGTCGTAGGTGCCGAGCTCTCCTGTTTCCAGGATCACCTTCAGGCGTGCATCGCCGCAGGCTTCCTTGATCGCGGCGATCTCATCGAACACGAAGTTGTAGTCGCCGCTGTGGAAGTGCCCGCGGCTGATCACCATGTCGATCTCGTCAGCACCTTCGTGTACCGCGAACTTGGTGTCCGTGATCTTTACCGCCTTGGGTGCCTGTCCGCTCGGGAAGGCCGTGGATACCGAGGCGACCTTCACACCACTATCACCGAGCGCCTTCTTCGCGACCTTTACTAGGGAGGGGTACACACAGATCGCGGCGCACGTCGGCAAGACCCGGCAAGCGCATCGTGCGGGTGCATGGCCTTGTAACAGAGCTGCTGCACCTTGCTGGGCGTGTCGGCACCCTCCAAGGTGGTGAGGTCGATCATGCTCAGGGCGAGCTTCATGCCCTGCACCTTCGTCTCCTTCTTGATGCTGCGCGTCTTGATGCGGGCCACACGCTCTTCGATGCCGACCTGGTCGATGGTGGGGGTTGTGCGCGGGTCGGGAAGCCGGGCAGGCTGCGAGGTCTTTACGGCCATGGGGCGTGGAACGGAAGTGTCAAAGATAGCCGCCTCCTTTGCGCACCATCTGGCCCTGACCGCCGTTGCTTCGGCACCCTGCACCGTTCCTCGCCCTCGCCTCTGGCCTTGCACGAACCAGCGGATCGACCACGTTACTTCGGGGCCTTCGCCATGGGATACCTTCCTTTACCTGTCCAGACCCGGCTATGGACGAGTATCTTGGCTTAACATGACCGGAATGGTGAAGGTGTTATG
Organism: Flavobacteriales bacterium; assembly: GCA_016712025.1. GTDB lineage: Bacteria > Bacteroidota > Bacteroidia > Flavobacteriales_F > PHOS-HE28 > PHOS-HE28. The sequence continues at coordinate 108,631 of JADJRW010000010.1, read as the reverse complement.
TTTGCCCCCCATCCCTAAGGAACCCTGCTGAACTGACCGGGCATTACCCGGCTCCTTCCAGAACCGAAACGCACCCCAACCGAAAACAGACCCCTTGTCATGAGCAAAGAAGCATCCACCGGGAAAGCACAGAGCCTGTTCGTGGCCATTGTTTTCCCCTTGGTCCTGATCATCAGTGTAGGCGTGTATATGTTCGTTCTGGGCGACCCCGGGAACTTCGAGAACGGCGACCCGATCAAAGGCCATCCCATCGCGGAGAACCCCGGCCGCCTGTACGGTACCATTTACAAGGGCGGATTCATTGTGCCCATCCTGTTGAGCGTGAACCTGATCATCATCATCTTCTCGGTGGAAAGGTTCATCACGCTGAACCGCGCCAAGGGCAAGGGCCGGATCGAGAGCTTCCTAGGCAAGGTGCGTGCGGAACTGGCGAACGACCATGTGGACGCCGCGATCACCGCATGTGATGAGCAGCAGGGCAGTGTGGCCAATGTGATGCGCAGCGGATTGGAGAAGTACAAAACCGTACTCTACGATGCGACCCACGACAAGGAAAGCCGCCTGCAGTCCGTGAAACAGGAACTGGAGGAGGCCACGGCCCTGGAGCTCCCCATGCTGAGCAAGAACCTGGTGATCCTTTCCACCTGCGCCAGCATCAGCACCCTGCTCGGTCTGATCGGAACGGTATTGGGGATGATCCGCGCGTTCAGCGCACTGGCCACCGCCGGTACGCCGGACGCTTCCGCACTCTCCACCGGTATCTCCGAGGCCCTCATCAACACGGCGTTCGGTATCACGGGATCGTGCATCGCGATCATCATGTTCAACTTCTTCAGCACCAAGATCGACGCCATCACCCATGGCATCGACGAGGCCGGTTTCAGCGTGAGCCAGACCCTGGCCAACCACAAGTAGGGGCGGATGATCATCCGCCCCGATTGTGGTGGCGGCCGGTCGAACCAATAACCAACGCACCATGCCGAAGCTGAAGATGCCCAAGAGGAGTCCTGAGCTGGACATGACCCCGATGGTGGACCTTGCCTTCTTGCTGGTCACCTTCTTCATGCTCACCGCGCAGTTCCGTCCGGAAGAGGCCGTGGCTGTGGACACCCCTTCGTCCATGAGCCAGAGCCCCATCCCCACGGAGAACCTTATGACCATCGTGGTGGACAGCACCGGGAAGGTGTATTGGGACATGACCGACAAAAAGGTGCGCTTCGCGGTGCTCGACCATTTCGGGAAGCGTATCGGCTGGACGCCCACTGATGAGGACAAGGTGAAATTCGCCAACGTGGGCGCTGTGGGCATACCCATCCAGGAACTACCGAAGTACCTGGCCTTGCCGACCGGTGCGGCCCGGAAGGAGTTCGACAAACAGTTCCAAGGCATCCCGACGGACAGCACCAACAACCAGTTGGCCGAATGGATCACCACCACCCGCCTGCTGTTCTATGAGTCCGCAGGCATCAACCCACTGGTGGCGCTCAAGGCCGATGGAAACACCAACTACTCGAAAGTGGCGCAGGTGATCCGGATCTTCCAATCCCCGGGGATCAAGATCAACCGCTTCAAGATGATCACGGACCTGGAGGAATCCCGGATGTAACATCCCTGTTGAACCCTTCCCGGTCCGGCGTGTACGGACCCCGGGATAAGGCGAACAGCAAGGACCAACGAAACGAGCCATGGCAGACGCACCCGGCGGAGACGAAGGCGGAGGAGGTGGAAGACACCAGAAGAAACGCGCCAAGAAGGGCAGCACCCGCATCGACATGACGCCGATGGTGGATCTCGCGTTCCTCTTGCTCACCTTCTTCATCCTTACCACCACCATGTACCGGCCGAGCACGCTGCAGATCTCCTTCCCGGTGCCGCCGGAGAAGGACCAGCCGCCGCCCGATCCCACCAAATTGGACAATGCCATCACGCTGATCCTCACCAAAAAGGACCAGATCTTCTACTACATCGGTGCTTTCCGCAACGTGGGGGATCCCAAGGGTCCACCGACCGAATTGACCCGCACGGATTTCAGCAAAGTGCGTGATATCCTGGTCGAAAAGAACAAGGACGCGGTGGTGCTGCTGAACCAAGCGGCCGGCGACTACAATGCGAAGAAGATCACCGAAGAGGAGTTCGAAGCGAAACGGAAGGAGATCAAAGGCAGCAAGGACAACCTCAAGGCCATCATCAAGACCGATCGCGACGCCAAGTACCGCAACATGATCGATATGGTGGATGAGATGGATATCACCGGGATCGGGTCGTACGGGGTGCTGGACAGCTTGAAAGTGGAGGAGCAACTGTTGCTGGACGTACAAAAAGCGAATCTCTGAGCCATGGAATACCTGCTGCTCGTCGGGATACTGCTGGTCCTTTCCATGGTCATGGCCATGGACTTCAGCTGGAACAATGTGCTCCTCGCCGTGCGCAACCAGCTTGTGTTCGCGGACCGCAACAAGGAGTACGGCGCCTTCACGCTTCGCCGTGACTACGTGAAGCGCCTGACCATGGCCGTGATCGGCTCGTTGCTCTTCTTCGGCCTGGCCATCAGCATGCCCAAGATCGTGGAAGCCCTGAGCGGAGGTGAGGATGAAGTAACGGACGCGAAGAAGATCGTGGACGTGAACCTCGAACTGTTCGAGGAGGAAAAAAAGGAGGAACCACCTCCCCCGCCCGTGGATATTCCGCCACCACCAAAGATCGAGACGGTGCAGTTCACCGCCCTGGAGGCCGTGGACGAGCCTGTCGAAGAACCACCTCCCACCCAAGAGATCCTGGAGGAGACTGTGGCCAGCACCGTGACCCAGGAAGGTGAGAAGGGCGAGGAGGCCCCCCCGCCGCCGCCTGTGGAGGAAGAAGTGATGATGTTCGCCGCTGTGGAGGAGAAACCCACTTTCCCGGGCGGCGAGGCCGAGTTTTACAAGTACCTCGGCAAGAACGTGAAGTACCCGCAAATGGAAGCCGAACAAGGGATCGAAGGGCGTGTCTTCATCGAATTCGTTGTGGACAAGGATGGTTCCATCACCGAGGTGAAGACCGCACGCGGCGTGAGCCCCGGCTTGGACAAGGAAGCGGCCCGTGTTATGAAGGCCTCCCCCAAGTGGAGCCCGGGTAAGCAGAACGGTCGGCCTGTGAAGGTGCGGTACGTGATCCCGATCAACTTCGATCTGCGCTGAGCGCACAATGGGTGCCCGGCAGATCCTGGCGCTGGCGATGTCCGGCATCTATGTGGTCGCCGGTGCGTTGATCGGCTTTACCAACGTGGTGAGCGATGTGATCCCGAACTACCGTCCGGGTATCGCAGCAGCACTGATCGGCTATGGCGTTCTCCGCTTTGTGCTCTGGTGGCGGCGCCACAAACAGGCGCTTCCCGCTTCCGGGGACCGGGCCTGACCGCATGATCCGCTGGATCCCGTTCGGTACGATGGGCTTGGCAGCACTTGTCGCCTGTTCCGGCGGCGCTCCCGATCCGCGCACGGACGACAGTCCCACGTTCGGTGCTGTGCTGGTGCTCGCCGATCAGGACCTGCGCCCCATGATCGAAGACCAACGCCGCATGTTCGAGGCCACTTACGCCAAGGCCCATGTGGAAGTGCGCTATCTGCCGGAGGCCGAACTTGCCAAGGCCATGCTGAACGACAGCGTGCGCGCTGTGTTCGGCACTTTCCGACCCGGAGGTGAACAGGAAGCCTATTTCCGTACCCGCAGCCTAACTCCGTTCATTGAAGTGGTGGCCACCGACGCCATCGTCGTGCTCGTGCATCCTTCCGGACCGGATAGTCTCTCCCTGGACGCTCTGCGCGAATTGCTCACCCATGGGGCCTTCGCAGGCAGCGGGCGCACCATGCTCTTCGATGCGGCAGGAAGCGGCGTTGCCCGCGGCCTGGTCGATTCCCTTTTCGGTGGTACGGCACCCGCAGCGATCCGCGCAGCGGCGGTGGATGGGCCGGAAAGCGTGGTGGCACGGGTGCGGACCGACAGCACCGCTGTCGGTCTGCTCGGCTTCGGTCTACTGAGCGACTTGGACGACCCAGCGTGCCGCGCGCTGCTGGCCGGCGTGAAAGTCTGCCGCATCAGCGGCAAGGTCGGCCCGGCCCTGCTTCCCACACAGGGAAGCCTGAAAGACTCGCGCTACCCATTGCGCCGACCGGTGATCATGCTCGTTACCGAAGGGAAGAGCGGCCTTGGCACGGGGTTCGCTTCCTTTGTGGCCGGCCATAAAGGCCAGCGCATCATCCTGAAACAAGGCCTCGCACCCGCTCATACCCCCGCCCGGGAGGTGATGATCGTGACCCCCTAGACAGATAGAAGAAATGAAACGGACCCTTTTCGCCGGCCTCCTCGCTGGCATCAGCTTCCACAGCTCCGCGCAAACATTGCAGGAGGCGATCCAATTGACGGATCGCGAACAGTTCGAGAGCGCCACCGCGGTCTTCAAGAAATTGCTCGCCGGTTCGCCTTCCGATGGACAGGCGTGGTTCTTCATGGGCGAGAACTATTGGGCCAATGATCAGGCCGATTCCGCTGAAGCGTGTTATCGCCGCGGCCTGGAAGTGAACCCGCGACTCCCGCTGAACCCGGTGGGTCTTGGCAAGGTGCTCTTCGCCAAAGGAGTGCCCACCACCGCCTCGGGCGCACAACTGCAGGAGGCGAACGCCAGGCGCGAAGAAGCCAAGGCCAAGTTGAACGAGGCCATCGCCATGGCCGAGGACAAGGCCGCCAAGCACCCCAAGGAGTTGAAAGCTTTGACCTACCGCGAGGTGGCTGATGCCTATGGCAGTGGCCCGAACCCGGACATCCCCACCGCGCTCACATTCGTGGACAAGGCGCTCGCCTTGACCCCCATGGATGCGGACAGCTACGTGTTGAAAGGTGATCTGCTCTTGGCCAAGGGTTCCTTCGATGCCAGCGACGCCATTGCCGCATACAAGCGGGCTGCCGAGTTGATGCCGAACGCCGCGCGCCCCGTCGCCAAGAAAGCGCTGATGTACTACCGCGCGAAGAACTTCGAAGCGGCCATCGCCGAATTCGACCAAGCGGTGAACATGGATCCCTCATTCGCACCCGCTTACAGCGGCCGTGCCGAAGCCTACTTCATGACCAAGGCCCTAGACAAGGCCACGGCCGATTACAACAAATACCTGGAGCTGAACAAGGGCAATACGAGCGCCCGTGTACGTTACGCCAAGTTCCTCTACCTCACCGGCAAGCATTCGGAATCACTGCGGGAGATCCAGTCGCTGGAAACCTCCGGGGTGAAGGACAACACGTTGACCCGCATCGAAGGCTATGCCCTGAGCGCCATGGGCGACAACTTGAAGGCGCACGCCACCATGCAGGAGTATTTCGCGCTGCAGCCGCAGGAGAAGATCATCCCTTCCGACTACGAGGTCATGGGCAAGATCTACGATGGACTTTCCAAGCAAGCCGCCACCGACAGCACTATCCGACCATCGCTTCCCCCTGGGAACCTCGATTCCCTCGGAGCCGAGATGTACCTGACCGTGGCGCGCACGGATCGCACCAAGGCGGATCTCTATGGCGAAGCCGCGGCCATGTTCCGCAAGGGAAAGAAGTACGACCTGGAAGTGCGCACCTACAAAGAGAAGATGGCCGCAGGCGGTATCAAGGTGAACGACTACTACTACCTGGGCAGCGCAGCCAACAAGGCCAGGATGTACGGCACTGCGGATAGCGCTTGGAGCGTTTATGTAGAGAAGCAACCGGCCTTGTTCCAGGGCTACCTGGGCCGTGCCCGCGCGAACGTGGGCATGGACCCCGACAAAGTGACCTGGCAGGCCAAGCCCTTCTATGAGGAAGTGGTGCGCAAGATGAAACCGGAGGAACAAGCGAAGTACAAAGTGGAACTGGAGGAGGCCTATTTCTACCTCGGCTTCTACTACTTCAGCAGCGCCAAGGACAAGGGCACCGCCAAATGCTGGTTCGAGAAACTGAAGGAGCTGAACGCCGGTACCAGCAATACCAAAACCGGAAGCGACATGCTGTTGAACCTGAAGGACGAGGGGACGAAGGATTGCACGTTGCCACTGCAATAGAGCGCCACGCGATCAATGGAAGAGGGGGCTTCGGCCCCCTTTTTCGTGGGGCGGTGCCATCCGCTTACATTGGGCCAATGACCTCCGGCAACAAGCTCACGCTTTGGATCTTCATCGCCATGGTGGCGGGCATCGCCACCGGCGCATTGTACCGGAACAGCTTTCCGGACGAGGCCAGCCTCAAAGCCTTCGGCGAGAATATCTCCATCCTCACCGACATCTTCCTGCGCCTGGTGAAAATGATCATTGCGCCACTGGTTTTGAGCACGCTGGTGGTGGGCGTCGCCAAGCTGGGCGACCTGAACGCCGTAGGTCGCATCGGCGGGCGGGCCCTGCTCTGGTTCATCAGCGCTTCGCTGGTGAGCTTATTGTTGGGTATGCTTCTGGTGAACCTGTTCCAACCAGGTATCACCTTGGGTCTACCTGTACCGGAGGTCACGGCCACCACGGGCTTGGACCACCCTGCGTTCAACCTGCGCACGTTCGTTACCCATGTATTCCCCAAGAGCGTGGTGGAAGCCATGGCCAACAATGAGATCCTGCAGATCGTTGTGTTCTCCCTGCTGCTCGGTGTAGCATGCGCGGCCACGGGTGAGAAAGGTGCGCCGATCGTGAAGGCCATGGACAGCCTCGGCCATGTGATGCTGAAGGTGACGGGCATGGTGATGAACGTCGCCCCCGTGGCCGTGTTCGCCGCCATGGCCGCCGTGATCTCCCAAAAAGGTCTGGGGATCCTGTTCACCTATGGCAAGTTCATCGGGCAGTTCTATCTCGGTCTGCTTTTGTTGTGGGTGATCCTCCTGCTGGTCTGTTGGGCGATCATCGGTCGGCGCACGGGCACATTGATCGGCCGGATCAAGGATCCGCTCCTGCTCGCCTTCAGCACCGCCAGCAGCGAGGCCGCCTATCCGCGCACGCTGGAACAACTCGAGCGCTTCGGCTGCCCGAACCGCATTGTGAGCTTCATCCTGCCCCTGGGCTACAGCTTCAACCTGGACGGCAGCATGATGTACATGACCTTCGCCAGTCTCTTCATCGCACAGGCCTACGGCATCGATCTGAGTACCACGCAACAACTCACCATGCTGTTGGTACTGATGGTAACCAGCAAAGGGATCGCCGGTGTGCCGCGCGCTTCGCTGGTGGTGATCGCTGGAACCTTGGCCATGTTCGACATACCCGAAGCCGGCTTGTTGCTCCTGCTCGGTGTGGACCATCTGTTGGACATGGGCCGCAGCGCCACCAATGTGGTCGGCAACGCGGTGGCAACCGTAGTGGTGAGCAAGTGGGAAGGAATGCTTGAGAAGTGAGGCAGGGTTCCTCACCGCAGAGGCGCTGGGGACGCGAAGGAACGCATAGAATAACAAGCCGGTTGGCGCGAAGATGGAGCGATTCGCCTCCGGCGACATTGAAGACGACTTTGGGGCAACCGAGCCTAACAAGACAACCAGACCATGCGTCAGCTCTTCCGTAAGAAACCGATCGGTGCAGCCACTGGCAGCGAAGGCGAGATCCATGGGGCGCAGAGCCTCGGCAAACACCTCACCCTTCGCGACCTCACGTTCTTCGGCATCGCGGCCATCATCGGTGCGGGTAGTTTCAGCAGCATGGGCACGGCTTGCTTCAACGGGGGACCGGGCGTGGTCCTCCTGTTCATCATGTGCGCGATCGCGTGCGGCTTCACCGCCTTATGCTACGCCGACTTCGCCGCGCGCGTGCCGGTGAGCGGCAGTGCGTACACCTACGCCTACGTGAGTTTCGGAGAGCTCTTCGCGTGGGTGATCGGTTGGGCGTTGCTGATGGAATACAGCATCGGAAATATCTACGTGGCCTTCGCCTGGAGCGGGTATTTCACCAACCTGCTCGATGGCGTTGGCCTACATATGCCGGAGTGGTTGACGATCAACTACACCGCTGCGCACATCGCTTTCGATGGTGGAACGACCGGCGAAGGCATGACGGCATGGAACACGGCGCCTAAGCTCGGTGGCCTCCGCATCATCTTCGATCTGCCCGCCTTCGCCATCAATGCGTTCATTACCTGGCTGGTGTACACCGGGGTGAAGGAGAGCCGCAACGTGAGCAACATCATGGTGCTGGTGAAGCTCGCCATCATCGTGCTGGTGATCATCGTGGGTGCGGCGTATGTGGACATCGACAACTGGACGCCGTGGATGCCGAACGGCTTCGGCGGTGTGATGGCGGGGGTTAGCGCGGTGTTCTTCGCGTACATCGGTTTCGATGCCGTGAGCACCCTGGCCGAAGAGAGCAAGGACCCGCAACGCGACCTGCCCAAGGGTATGATCATCAGCCTCGTGGTCTGCACGGCGGTCTATATCGTACTCGCACTGGTCCTCACCGGGATGGTAGGCTACGAACAGCTCGGCGTGAGCGATCCGCTGGCGGAGGTGTTCGCCATCCGCGACGTGAAGTGGATGCTCTTCATCGTGAGCATCGCCGCCGTCGTGGCCATGACCAGCGTGATGCTCGTGTTCCAACTGGGCCAGCCGCGCATTTGGATGAGCATGAGCCGCGACGGCCTGCTCCCCAAGCGCTTCGCCAGTATCCACCCGAAGTACAGGACACCCGGTTTCAGCACCATCGTCACCGGCCTCGTGGTGGGCATTCCGATCTTCTTCACTGATGAGAACTTCATCCTGGACTTCACCAGCATCGGCACCCTGTTCGCGTTCGTATTGGTTTGCGGCGGGGTCCTGTTGATGCCTCGCAAGGAACGCGAACAGGGGCGCTTCCACCTCCCCTACTTCAACGCGAAGTTCATCGTGCCACTCCTGGGCATGATCGCGTTGGCGCTCATCGTCACCTTCGACCCGAACCACTTCCACCGCATTCTTGGGCGCACCGGCGGGGATATGATCGTTCCCATGATCGTCTTCTACCTGCTCTGCGTGGTGATGGCCTGGTACAGCTTCCGAAAGCAGTGGTCCTTGATCCCGGTGCTGGGGCTGATCTCGTGCTGTTACCTGCTCACCGGCATGGCCGTGAGCAACTGGAAGTGGTTCGCGATCTGGCTGGTGATCGGCCTGGCCTGCTACTTCGCCTATGGTTACCGCCACAGCCGTCTGGCCCCTTCCGCCCCTTAGCCTGCGGCCCGCTACCGGCGCGGGCCAGGACCCCATCGATCGCCTACCTTCGCGGCCCTGAACGGATGACCACGCCGCATCTCCACCCCATCCAGGACCGGTTGCTCCAACGCGCGGATAAAGAGGCCCTGCTGGGCCAGCGCGGCCGTGTGGTTTGGATGACCGGCCTGAGCGGCAGCGGCAAGAGCACCATCGCCATCGCTTTGGAACGCCTGCTGCACGATGCGGGGCGCTATTGTGTGGTGCTGGACGGTGATAACGTCCGCACCGGCATCAACAATAACCTCGGCTTCAGCGAGGCCGATCGCACCGAGAACGTTCGGCGGATCGCGGAGATCGCCAAGCTCTTCGCGCACAACGGGGCCATCGTCATCTGCTGCTTCGTGAGCCCCACCATCGCCATCCGCGCGCAGGCGAGAACGATCGTGGGCGGGACCGACTTCATCGAAGTGTTCGTGGACACACCGCTGGAGCTTTGTGAGCAACGCGACGTGAAGGGGCTTTACGCCAAGGCTCGCAGCGGCGCACTGAAGGACTTCACCGGCATCAGCGCACCGTTCGAGGCGCCCGCGGCACCCGACCTGCGCATCCACACCGCCGATCGCAGCGAGGAAGCCTGCGCAGTAGACCTTTTGAACTTCGTACAACAACGCATCGCGCGGAATTGATCCCATGCACTCGTACCGGCTTACACACCTGAAAGAACTCGAGAGCGAGAGCATGCACATCCTGCGCGAAGTGGCCGCGCAGTTCGAACGCCCCGCGCTGCTCTTCAGCGGCGGCAAGGACAGTATTGTCTGCTTCCACCTGGCCCGCAAGGCCTTCTTCCCCAGTCGGGTGCCTTTCCCCCTGGTGCATGTGGACACCGGCCACAACTTCGAGGAGACAATGATCTTCCGCGATGACCTGGTGAAGGAACACGGCGCTACGTTGCTGGTGGGCAGCGTGCAAGAGAGCATCGACTCGGGCCGCGTGCAGGAAGAGACCGGCTACTACGCGAGCCGTAACAAGCTGCAAACCGTGACGCTGCTCGACACCATCGAGAAGCACAAGATCGATTGCGCCATCGGCGGCGGGCGACGCGATGAGGAGAAGGCCCGCGCGAAGGAGCGCGTCTTCAGCCACCGCGATGAGTTCGGGCAGTGGGACCCCAAGATGCAGCGGCCCGAACTGTGGAACATCTACAACGGCAAAAAACGGCCGGGCGAGCACTTCCGCGCCTTCCCCATCAGTAACTGGACGGAGATGGACGTGTGGCAGTACATCCTGTTGGAGAAGATCCCGATCCCCAGCATCTACTTCAGCCATGTGCGTGAAGTGTTCGATCGCGATGGCGTGATCTACGCGAACTCGTCCTTCATGCGCTTGAAGCCCGAAGAGAAGCCACGCCAGATGCGCGTGCGCTTCCGCACCATCGGCGATATGAGCTGCACCGGTGCGGTGGATTCGCCGGCGAGCACACTGGAGGAGATCATTGATGAGGTGGCTTCCTCACGCGTTACCGAGCGCGGCTCACGGATGGACGACAAGCGCAGCGAAGCGGCGATGGAGGACAGGAAGAAGGAAGGTTACTTCTAGTGCCATGAAGGACAACTCGACCCACGGTTACCTCGATATGGACCTGCTCCGCTTCACCACAGCGGGCAGCGTCGACGACGGCAAGAGCACCTTGATCGGTCGCTTGCTCTATGACAGCAAGGCCATCTTCGACGACCAGATGGAAGCCATGGAGAAGGCCAGTTCCAAGCGCGGCACTGGAGACGTAGATCTCTCCCTGCTCACCGATGGCCTGCGCGCAGAACGCGAGCAAGGCATCACCATCGATGTGGCCTACCGCTACTTCGCCACGCCCAAGCGCAAGTTCATCATCGCGGATACGCCCGGGCACATCCAGTACACGCGCAACATGGTGACCGGTGCGAGCACCGCGAACCTGGCCATCATTCTGGTGGACGCGCGCAAGGGGATCCAGGAACAGACCAATCGCCACGCCTTCATCGCCTCCCTGCTCGGTATTCCGCACGTCGTGTTCTGCATCAACAAGATGGATCTGGTGGATTTCGATGAAGCCGTGTTCACCCGGATCCAGAAGGAGCTCGAGGACTTCAGCAGCAAATTGGAGGTGCGGGACATCCGCTACATCCCCATCAGCGCGCTGAAGGGCGACAACGTGGTGGACCGTAGCCAGCGCATGGACTGGTACCAAGGTCCCACGCTCATGTACCTGTTGGAGAACATCCACATCGCAGGTGACCTCAATCACATCGATCGCCGCTTCCCCGTGCAATACGTGGTGCGCCCCATGACCGAGGCATGGCATGACTTCCGTGGCTTCGCGGGACGCGTGACCGGTGGCGTTTTTCGCAAGGGCGAAATGGTGCAAGTGTTGCCCAGCGGGTTCCAGAGCACGATCAAGAGCATCCACTTGGGCGAGCAGGAACTGGAAGAGGCCTTCGCGCCGCAGAGCGTGGTGATCACCCTGACCGACGAGATCGACGTGAGCCGCGGCGACATGCTCGTAAGCCCGAACAACATGCCAGAGACCGGTCAGGACATCGATGTGATGCTCTGCTGGTTCAATGAGCGGCCGCTCCAACCCGGCGGCAAGTACGCCATCAAGCATACCACCCGCGATGCGCGGTGCATGGTGAAGGAGGTGAAGTACCGGATGGACATCAACACGCTGCACAAGGCGGAAGGTGATCCCACCATCCGTATGAACGATATCGGACGTGTTCATTTGCGCACGACGGTACCGCTGCACTTCGACAAGTACCAGCGCAACCGGAGCTCGGGCAGCGTGATCCTGATCGATGAGGGCACCAATGAAACGGTCGCCGCAGGAATGATCCTCTAGGGCAGGCGGATAGGGAGAACAGGCTTCCCGTAGCGCGTCCGCGCACGTACGTACACCGCACCCATGATCGCGCCCACCGCGTTCGCGATCATGTCCCCCGCATCCGTCCGGCGGCCGAGCGCTTCCATGCCTTGCAACACTTCGGTCCCCACGCCATACAGGATGGCGATCCCCACGGCCGATGAAAGGAACGCCGATGGCCGACCCTGCTCCTTGAAGGCGGCGGCCAACAGCACGGCCAAGACCAGGAACATGCCCAAGTGAACGAGCTTGTCCACATCGAGCAGCGCTACCCATGTCCATTCCGGGAGCGCACCCCCAGGATCAAGCAAAGGCCCAGTATGCAGAGCGCCCATGCGAGCGCCCAACGCAGGCTTCGCAGCATGCGCCTATTGGCCGATCAGAGCCGTGTAATCCGCAGCGCTCATCAACCCGTCGTAGTCGGCTTTGTTCGCCGGCTTGATGCGCACCATCCAGCCCGCACCGTACGGATCCTTGTTCACCGCTGCGGGATCGTCGGCCAAGCCAGGGTTCACGGCGAGCACCTTGCCCGTCATGGGCATAAAGAGGTCGCTCACGGTCTTCACGGCTTCCACTGTGCCGAACACCGCATGCTCAGCGACTTCCTGGCCTTCACTGCCGATATCCACGAACACGATATCGCCCAGCTCGCCTTGGGCGAAGGCGGTGATGCCGACTACGGCCTCATCGCCTTCCATGCGGATCCATTCGTGGTCTTTGGTGTACCTGAGGTCTGCTGGGATGTTCATGGCTGATGTTGAATGCGGTGGGTGGGCTGGGACGCGTTCTGACGCTGGGCGAAAGTAGGCGGCGCGGCCTCTCGCCGCGTCGACCCACCCACTACTGGGTAAGGGTGAAGCGCAAACTGATGCCGATGTTGCTGTTGGCGCTCGGGAACGAGGTGGAGATCACCGGCTTGTTCACCACGCGCTCATAGAAGGCCCTTACGTTCAACCGTTGGCTGATCACGTAGTCCGCCGAGCATTTGATGCTCGTAATGTTCTGACCGGCAGTCACCTGGTTCTGGCCCTCCTGGATCTTGCGGATCACGGTGTTGTTCTCGCGGATGCTCACATCCACCCGCAGGTTCAGATCGCTCTTCGGCCTTGTGCCGCCCACCTCGATGGGGAACTTCACGTTCTTGAACCGGTAACCCGTGCCGAACACGAACTCCTTGCCGCGTACCTCGGTCACCTGGTAGTTGCTCGTGCTAAGGCTCATGTTGCGATCGCGGTTGTACTCGAACTTGGCCAGCAAGCTGTTCTGTAGGGTCACGTCCGCGCCGAGCAAAGGGCGCATCACCTCGGTGATGGTGACCACGCTGATCTGCCGCTCGGGGATGAAGTTGTTCGCCGCGTCCACCGCCCCGCCCTCCTCGTCGAACAACAAATTGGTCTGGTAGGTGCCGATGTTGAAGTTGCTGCGATAACTGTGCTTCAGGGTGAAGGTGCGGAACCACTTCTTGAACGGATCCATGCGCGAGAGGCCATCGTAGGTCACGTCCCAGTTCGGCAAAGGGATCTGCTTGAAAGGATCGATCTTGACCTTCGCGGCGCTCTTGCCGGTGTAGGCCGCCAGGAAGGAAGGGATCACCACGTCCTGGTTGCCTGCCCCGTAGCCGTAGTAGTAGCCGCTGTCCGCCACGAAATAGCTCAACTCGTTGGCCGAGCCGAGGCGCTCGCTGATCACCGCCCGGTTGGCGAGTAGTTCCAGGAATACCGGGCTCACGAAGTTGTCATCGTCCTTGGAGAACGCGGTGGCCCATGTGATCGTGCTCACGCTGAAGTTCCCGAACTCGCGGGGGCTATCGTTCACGTATGTCCCCAGCGAGTCGTTCCACCGGAAAAAGCTACTGCGGTTCTCGCTGTAGACCCGGTTCGCGCTCAATTCGATGCGCATGCTCTTGAACGGCTCCAGCGAGAGGCGTGCGTTGATGTTCTCGGTGCGTGTTTGGGTATAGGGTGAGAAGATCGACTGCGTCTGCACCAACCAGCCTTCGTTGGCGGCTTGCGTGGCGAAGTCGCGTACCACGGCACCGCTCAGGTCGTGGTTCTGCTGGCCCAGCACGAAACCGAAACCGGGTGCGGTGAAGTTGTCCATGCCGATCACATTGGTGCGCGGGCTATAGCCTGGCAACAAGATGCCGGAGTTCTGGCTGTATGTGAAATTCCCGTTGCGCACGGACATCAACAGGCGCACCGCGCTCCCCAACGGATCGATCTTGCTCTTCTCGTCCTTCCCTTTCTCCTTGTCTTTGTCTTTGTCCTTCTCGTCGGCCGGTTTGTCCTTATCGCCGGGTTTGGCCTTGTTGCTCTGGTTGCGACCGCTGGCCTTGCCCTTGTCGTTCTGCTTCTTCAGGTACTTGCTCTTGTTGTACAAGTTCACGAAATTGAACTGGCCATTGATGCTCAGGTTCTGCGAGTTCTGGATTACGTTGCCCAACGTGTCCTGGGTGAACGGCGCACGGTCCCACTGGTAGCCGGCGCCGTAGGCCGTGTTGGCCGTGATCCAGTCGGTGATCGGCAACTTGTCCAGCGGTAGGTTGTAGGTAATGTTCACCGTGTGGTCGTACCCGGTGGTCTCACCCCATTGGCTGATACTGGTGAGCACGCTGTCCTTCCACACTTCGTATTCGCCCTTCACCTTCGGGTCCACGCGCCCGGGCGGTTCGCCGATGATGGCGTTGTTGTTCGCGTTGAAGTCGACCTTCAGGTTCTTGGTGATCTCGTAACGGAACCCGTACTGGCTGTTCCAATTGAAGTTCTTGTTGTAGGTGGGGCGAGGCGCCAAGGAGACGATGTCGGGGTTCGGGCGGATCAATCGCTCACTGTACGAGCGGTCGACCGCGGTGCGGAGACTGAGCTGCTTGAAGCCCAGGTTGAAGTTGAAATCCTTGACGAGCTTCAACCACTTGCTCTTGCCGATGAAGCTGATATTGTTGAACGGCTTCACTTCGATCGGCTTGGGCGAGTGCGTCCAGGCCAGTGAACCACGGTGGGTGACCTGATTGTCGAACTCGGTGTTCACGTCATGGAACTCCTGGTCGCTGTAACTGTAGCTCAAGGCCAGGTTCTCCACGTCCCAGAGGTGCTCCTTCTTACCCCCCGTGCGGTCCTTGCGCACATTGGTGAAGTTCAGGCTGCGTCGTCGCGTATAGGTCCTGCTCTGCTTCAGTCGCTCCTTGCGTTCTGAAGCGGTAAGGTTGCGCGTGGCATCGTCCCATTCGATGTCGGGGTTGAGTGGATCGAACTGCGGATTGCTGATCTGCTCACTGAACCCCACGTACATGGGCACCTTCACCCCGCTCGCCTCGGGCAGGAACTTGCCCATCTCCAGGTTGGCCGCTCACGTCCACGCCATACTTGGTCTCGCGCTGGCGCTCGCTCACCTTCTTGTCGATGCTGCCCCAGAACGGTGTGCTGTAGTTGCCCGCCACGCTCACGGTGCCCAGGTCGGCCAGCGTGGTGTTCACCCGCCCTATGGCCGCCCAGCCACCGCGCTGGTCGAAGTCGGTAAGGCGCAGTTCGTTCACCCATACTTCCACGCACTTGCTCAGCCCATCGTCCGCGGCCCAGGGGTTGGCCTCCACCCCGTCCTTCTTCGGGTTGCGGATACCGATCATGACGGTGCGCATCTGGCTCAGGTTCGGATTGCCCTTCACCGTGATGCGGCGATCCCCATCCGACTTGATGTACCGCTTGTTGGTGGGGAACCCTTCCCGGTTCCGATCGATCTTCACGTCGTTGAGGGTGGCGAACTCGATGACCATGTTGTTCGCCTCGGGCCACACGTTCGCCGGATCGTTGTTGTTCAACTGCGAGGGCACCACCGGCACTTCGTACTCGTAGTAGTTATCGTCGAAGTCGTTGCCCAACCGCATGAAAACGCTCACATCCCCGTATTCGAGCGGGTCTCCCGGGTCGCTGCCTTCGGCATGCACGAACATGCGCATCTTCTTGTAGCTGCGGATGTCGAAGCTCACATTGCGGAAGCTGGCACGCGCATCGCCATCGCGCAGATTGCAGGTGCGCAGTTGCAAGCTCTGTTCGTTCAGGTTCCGCAAATTGGTGCTGGCCACGTCCACCTCCTGGTAGATGCCCGGTGGCACCACGTAGTTGATCGGTACGCGGTTGCCGTTCTCTTCGATGTTCACCGCGGCCGTCTCGAAGGTGGTGAGATCCGGATCGCCGCCGATCCCCTCGCCCGGCGTTTCGAGACTGAAGTTGTACTTGCGCCATTCCCCGCGCACGAACTCAAGACGTGCGAACCGGAGCACGGCTTGTTGTGGCCATCCGTGCAGCAACATCCGCATGAACCGGATGCTCCGGAAATCCTGGATGCCGTTCACCACCCTGTCCGGTTGACGGATCGGCACTTTGAACTGGTACCAGTAGACCTGCTTGCCGCTGGTGGGGTGCGTGCCCAATACGCGATCGGTGATGTAGCCATTGCCCACCTCCATTTCGCCGGGGCGGATATTCACTTTGTACTGGAAGTAGCTCTCGTTCTCCGCCAGGTTCTGGTCCTGGTTGATGTCCTCGCTGCTGGGCAGTGTGGTGCTCTGTGTGGGATAGTCCTCCGGGCTGTCCTCGTCGGTGATGCTGTTGCCTTCGAGCCCATTGTACTGCTTGTAGCGCAAGAGCATGTCACCCACGTCCCCCAACCCGTCGAAATCCCCTCCTCGGAAGAATTTGTAGTTGTCCGTGGAAGGATCGCTCGTGATCTTGCTCAACGCGGTACCGTCCGTGACCACCGCGCTCGCGGCTTGCACGTAGTTCTGGAAGTAGCTTCCCTCGCTGCGGCCTTGTAGATCCGATTGCTGGCTGCTCAATCCATCCAGACCCACATCCTGGTGCCTATTGGTGTTGGGGTCCGTGATGGCGAACGCGTTGACCACGCTCTGCGTGGTCGGCACCACGCCCCATGGACTGGTGCCCGTGCTGTAAGAGCCGGCGTGGTGTTCGGCGGCAAACCGTTCTCGAAGGCCTTCCGGCTATCGCGGAGCGCATCCTCGCTGATGTTCCCCAGGTCGATGAACAGGTCGCCACCCGTGCTGTTCTGGCTGTCCTCGTTGCTGCCGTTGGGCGCCGTCTCGGCGAACGGGTCCATCATCCAGAACTGCACGATCTCGATGTTGCTCGCCTCGAAATCCGTGGTGGTGATCCTACGCGTGATGCCGGCCCAGTTCTCTGCGGGATCCAGGAAAAAGCCATCGGACCCCACCTCCGCAGGATCCGCATTGTAGTTGTACGGGCCGCGCTCAGCCGGATAGTAGGCCAGGTCCAGTACCGGAATATTGGCCGGTGCGCCGGTTTGCAGTTGCCGGTTCGGGAACACTTCCAGTTCGAGCACTTCGCGTTGCCGGTGATCGCTCTGCATGGCCCCGGTGATATTGCCGGGTGTCAGGTTGTTGCTGCGGAAGAAGAGCGGATCGATCACGTACCAGGCCAACTGCGCCCGGTGGAACCCGGTGCGCAGGTCGTTGATGAACTCCCCTTCCGGGAACAGGTCCGGCACGCCCTGCGGGGTGGCACTATGGAACCACAGGCTCTGCGTGCGCAGATCGATGGTGCTCACGCTACCTTCAAAATCGTCGATGTAGCTGGTACCCGCATTGCCGATCGCTTTGCTATGGCCGGGGATCAAATAGGCCGCCTCGGCGCTGGCATTCACCGCGCTGATCTCCTTGGTGGCGTAGAACGGTAGCTTGTCGACCAGCGATGTGATCAAGTTGCTCTCGGTCTTCCAGTTCACATCCAACCCAACGATGGTATTGCTGATCGGCTCGTCCCCCACGTTCACCTTCTGGGTGAGCGGCCGCTCGTACAGGTTCATGATGGTACCACCCAGGGTGAGGTCCTTGCTGATGCGGTAATCCAATCGTGCGCCAGCGAGCGTCTTGGTCTGGATGCTGAAGAGCGAGTTGCTCTCCAGGCTGATGTTGATCGGTGTGCCGCTCTCCAGGATGCCCTGGTTCAAGATCTTCACGCGGCCCAGGTTATAGTCCACGGTGTAGTCCTGGTTCTCCACCAACTTCACACCACCGGCAGTAACGGCCACCGAGCCCTGGGGAATGTTCACGGCGTTCAGGCTTATCACGTCGCTGCTCGCACTTCGGTAGCTTCCTTTCAATTTGAAGCGGTTGAGCTCCGGCTGGTTCTGGGCCGCCACCTTGGTGCTATCGTAAAGCACTTGGAAAACGATGGACTCTCGCACGGATGGGGGCTGCTCGGGCGTGAGCAACTCGTCCAAATAGGAGCCGAAGGGTTCCAAGACCGGGAAGAAGATGCGCCCGTTCTGGGTATTGATGGTGCCGCCAAGGGTGGCCGCACCGTCAATGAAGTCGAACCAACCGTCCGGATTAGGTGCGTTCTGCGGATCGAGGCGGTCCAAAGCCAGCGCTTGCACCAGCGGGATCTGGTCGATGGGGGCACGTGGCACGTAGTTCAGGTCCACCCCGGTGCTGGGGTTGTTGTAGATCAGGTCCAGCCGGAAATCCTCGGCGTTCACTTGGAAAGCGCCCAGTGAATAGACGTTCTTCATCATTAGATCCCACAGCGGCAAGCGTGGGTTGGTGATGGTGGCCTTGAGCAAACGGAGCAACAGTGCGTTCGGGGCCTGGGCACCATCCGTACTGAACTCCCCGACCTGATAGGTCTGGCCATTGTAGGTGAATTGGTAGGCCACGGCAAGCACCTCGTCGTTGTTGAGGCTCTGGTTCACGCCGATGAAACCCAGTCGCTCGTTCAACGTGTACTCGTTGGGGAGCAACAAACGGGCGCTCTCCAACTTCTCATAGTGCCGCGCCGCGATCAACCCCTGCGCTTGCAGCGCGGCACTGGCATTGGTGAAACCGCGCACGCTGGCGTTGTTCGCCATGATGCTGTACAGCTTGTTGCCTCCTTTGGCGAGATCGTTGTCCGGTATGACCCCCGGGCCATCCACGATCAAGCTCGGGTTGATGTCCCCGCTCACTTTGCCCGCTGCGAGCGCTGCGGGGTCGGCGTTCTCACCCAGATCAGTGAAGGCGACCACGTTCCGCGTTTGCGCGAAATCGAACCGCGTGTTGGTGACCCACACTTCCACCCGGGTGATCTGCACCGGGCTGTTCACGGTTGGTAGCGTGCGCAATGCCTGCTCGTACTGGTCGCGGAAGAAGTGGCTGAGGAAATAGTACTTGTTGGCCTCGTACTCGTCCGCCTTGATGTTGAAGTTGCTGGTCTGTGCCCCTCCTTGCACCTGCACTTCGCGACGCTGTCCTTTCTCCTGGCTGAAGATCGCCGTGGCCGTGAGCCGCCCGAAGCGTAGCTGGGTCTTGATCCCGAACAAGCTCTGACTGCCTTGGATCAACTGGCCCTGCAGCGGAAGGCTCACATTACCCGCCTCGATCTTCTGGATGATCTCGTCCTCGTAACCGGTGTAGTCCAGCTTCACTTGGTTCTCGAAGTCGAAGGTGGCTTCGGTGTTGTAACTGGTGTTGATCTTCAGCTTGTCACCGATGTTACCCGTCAGGTTCAGCTGGATCTTCTGGTCGAAGTCGAACGTGGTGATCTTCCGCTGATCCACTGGGATCCGTGGGTTCTCGGTCTTGGAGATGTTCACCCCGAAGATGATCTCAGCGCTGCCTTGGGGTTTGATATCGATGGTATTCCCTCCGAAGATCCGGTCGAACAGTTCGCCCTTCACGTTCAGCGCCGGGATCAACCCTTTGGTTGCGCGTTCGGTTCCGGAGGTGGACTTGTCCAGCCAATACGTCTCCATGGCTTTTTCCATGTCGTATTGCATGTATTCGTCCAGGCTCATGCTCATCGGTGGGCGGTAGTCGAAGCCCCCGTCGCCCACTGTGCTCTGGAGGATGTACTGGCCGGTGACAGGATCGTAGATCACCTCATCCTGGATGTTGTCCGGTGTTTCCAGATCAACGCCTTGCGCGCCGTTCTGTCCGCTCGGGTCGTCTTGGATGGGCCAGATCGGTTCCACTTCCGGGCTGTCGACCTGTTGGACGTACGACTTGAACTCCAGCACGTCGAGATCCAACGCCCGCGCCATTTCCGGCCCACCCAGGCAGGTGGCCAGGATCGTCACCACACGCTGCACGAAGCGTATGGTGAGAAAGGAGGCGGTCTGGGTCGAGAGGGATCGCACGACGGCCGGATCAGAGATTCTTCAGCGCTTTCTTTATCAGCACTTCCAGTGCGGGCGGTTCCTCGCCATACTCTTTCAGTACCACTTGTAGGGCACGGTCCGCCTTCATGCGGTCCAGGCCCAGCGTGACCAGTGCCGATAACGCCTCGGCCCGTAGGGTATTGCCCGGACTTCCGCCCGGCAAACCCAGCGATTCGAACGCCTGGCCGGTCAGCTTCGGAGCGAGTTCCTGCACGATGCGTTGCGCGAGCTTCGGACCAATGCCCTTCACTCCGCGCAAGGCCTGTTCGTCTCCAGAGATAATGGCCTGACGCAGATCTTCCGCCTTACGCCCGCCCAGGATCGCCATGCCGATCGTGGTGCTCACCCCTTGCACGGTGATCAGCTGCCGGAACAATGCGCGTTCCTGAGTGTTCAAAAAGCCGTAGAGCCGGTGGTCGCTCTGGCCGCTGCGTACGTCCACGCTCACCGCGTAGTGGATGTGCAGGCGCACGCGTCCTTCCTCGGGTAATTGCTCGTAGGCACCCGCGACCATCTGCACCCAATAGCCCACCCCGTGGCATTCCACCACGGCATGGCCCGGGGATTTGTCCAAAAGCTCTCCGCTAAGGCTCTCGATCATCCGTGCCCGAAAAGGTCTAATTCTTACTGTCTGCGGGTAGAAGTGGGGCTATGGGCGGCGGATTTTGAGAACCGCGAATGTAGCGGTTGCCCGGGAACGGGGAAGGATCCTACCATCCACCATTGTGATAACCGGCCGGGGACGGACCTTTGCCCGATGGACCGGGAACGGCTCGTGGTACTTAGCGGCGCAGGGGTCAGCGCGGAGAGCGGGCTGCGCACCTTTCGCGATAGCGATGGCCTCTGGGAGGAATACCGGATCGAGGACGTGGCCACGCCGCAGGCTTGGCAGCGCGACCCCGGCCTGGTGCTCGCGTTCTATGATCTGCGACGGGCACAGGTGCTGTCCGCACAGCCGAACGCAGCGCACCGGGCCATCGCCCGATTGGAGGAAGCCTTCCATGTTGAGGTGATCACACAGAACATCGACGACCTGCACGAACGCGCCGGCAGCACTCGGGTGATGCATTTGCATGGCGAAGTACGGAAGGTGAGGAGTACCCGCGACCCCCTTCTCATCACCCCGCTGAACGGTCCGCACCTACGCTTGGGCGATCTATGCGCGCTGGGATCCCAACTACGGCCCCATATCGTGTGGTTCGGAGAAGAGGTGCCTTTGATCGCCGAGGCGGCCGCCTTGGTGGCTCAAGCCCACCGATTGATCATCGTGGGCACTTCGCTCCAAGTCTACCCCGCTGCCGGGCTCGTGCATTACCGCCCCGACGGTTGCCCGGTGCATGTGATCGACCCTGCGGATCTCCCGCTACGCATGGACATGGTCGACCATAGAAAGGAAAAAGCCAGCGTGGGCATGCCCGCGCTGGCTCTTGAACTATTGCGAGGGACCTAACGTCCGGTCACCACGAAACGCTTCGTGGTCAATGCAGCACCAGCGCGTTCCACCGAGGCGAAGTACACCCCAGGAGCGAGTTGTGCGGCGGGAAGTATGATGCGGTTCGTGTTGGAACGGACCGGAAGGGTTTCCACGCGCTCCCCAAGCATGTTGTAAACGCTCACGGCCAACTCGTTCACCGCACCGCTCACCTCCAACTGCAGCTGCAGATCGCTGCCGGCCGAGGGGGTCGGATATACCCCGAACGCACCGACCACACCATTGGCCTCATCGATGCCCACACCGGTAGTGCGGAACTGGATGTCCACCCAGGCGGTATCCGTAGGGTTGCCCACATCATACCAGACGAAGCGGTAGGTACTTGTGCCTGCTATGCCATTGGGAACATGGTAACCACTGAAATTGCTTACGGGTGTGTTCGGGGAGAGGGTAACAGCGTGTTGCGCCGCCGCGTTCCATTCGGGCATATCGCCTGCGAGTTGAGGACCATAGCACACGCCCCAGCAGAAGTAGTTCTCCGTGCCCGCATCCACCCCCCATTTCGTAGCGCCGCATGTTCACCGGTCGCTGGGGACCGTTCATCAAGATGGTCTCCAAATGCACGGTCAGCAACGGATCGGAAACACTGCCCCAATGCACCACCGTTTGGTTGTTCACCATGTTGCCTTGGGTATCGTGCAGCATCACCAATTGAGCGGAACTGCAAAAACCGAGCAAGAGGCTTGCGGAAAGTGTAATGATCTGCTTCATGGGGATCAACTTTGGGGCTTATTGGGGGTTGGGGAAATTCGACGACACCAACGGATGCCAAAGGTAGGCTGTGCAGTATTGGTCACTGGGTATGGATCGAGCCCATTCCTTGACCCCGGCGACAAGGCTAGGATCCCAAGATGATCTGGACAAGCCCCTTGGCGGCGAGGCATGGCCTGCTACATTTGACTTCCCCGGAAAAATGCCGTGTGCATGCTCGACGAGTCCGGTAGTTCCGTCCTCTAACAAAACCCTCGAAAATATGAAGAAGGCTTTACTCCTTTCATTGACCCTGATGGCGCTGGGCCAAGCAAGTGCCCAATGCCCCGTCGGCCAATCGGAGATCACCGTTGCGGTGAGCACCGATGCCTATGGTTCGGAAACCACTTGGGAGATCACCGGACCCGGTGGCAGCCCCGTTTATGGTTCGGGTGGACCTTACGCCGACAAAACCTCGGCCGGTGCGTTCCCACAAACCCCGGTAACGTTCTGCGCACCGGTGGGCACCACGTTGGAATTCACCATCGAGGATAGCTATGGTGACGGTATGTGCGGCGCTTATGGCGAAGGCTTTTATACCGTGACCATGAACGGCTGCAACGTCGCTCTTACGGGTGGTGAGTTCGCAGACACCGAAAGCGGCTCCTTCACCGTCGTTGCCCAACCCACGACGGATCTCGGCGTCAACAGCATCGAGATCGATCCCGTGTTCGTGGCTGGAAGCCAGGCGATCACCGGTCAGTTGAAGAACTATGGTTCCACCGCGATCACTTCCTTCACCCTGAGCTACAGTGTGAACGGCGGTGCTCCCGTGAACCAGACGATCACTGCGAACATCGCTGGCTGCGCTACCTACACCTACACACACGGCACCCCTTGGAACGCCAGTACTCCCGGCGCCTACGATCTGCTGGTAACAGTGAGCGGAGTGAACGGTGGCGGCGCGGATGATGACGCTACGAACGACAGCAAGACCGTTAGCGTGAGCGTAGCTACCCAAGTGGTACAACGCACGGTGCTCATCGAAGAGTTCACCAGTTCCACCTGCCCACCCTGCGCCAGCTTCAACGAAGATTTCGATCCACTGCTGAACAGCCTCAACACCAACATAGCGGGATCGAACGTTGCAGCCGTGAAGTATCAGATGAACTGGCCCGCACCCGGCAACGACCCGAGCTACAACCCGGATGGCAACGCACGCAAGACTTACTACGGCGTGAGCGGCATTCCTGACGGATGGATCGATGGCATCGACATGGGCGACGTGACCACCCAGATCACCGAAGCGGGCACGGTGCCAGCATTCGTGGATATCGACCTGAGTTATTCCTTGGCCGGTATGAACATGACCGTGACAGCTGAAGTATCGTCCTACGCCAACTTTACCGGTACCTACAAGCTGCATATTGTGTCTACAGAGGATTTCTATGCCTACGCCGCATCCACCACCAGCCAGGACGAATACCACTATGCCCAGCGCAAGATGTTGCCTAATGCACAAGGCACCACAATGACGAACATGACCGCTGGCGGCACCCAGACCGTTACCGCTTCCCACACTTTCGTGGAAGGAAGCCCAGCCCAAGGCAACTACAACCTCTGGGGCATTCTGAACAACACCACCTTGGTCGCCTTCGTGCAGAACAACACCACCAAGGAGATCCTCCAGGCCCAAGTGCTCAACGTGGGTGTGGTTGGCATGAACGAGGAGAACGCCCTTGCCAACAGCCTCATCGTATTCCCCAACCCGAGCAATGGTGTGGTGAATGTGGCTTACAGCACTGCTGCGAGCACTCAAGCGACCTTCGAGGTACGCAACGTACTGGGTGAGGTGGTGATGTCCACGAACCAGAGCATCGGCGCTGGTGCTCAGCGGCAGACCCTGGACTTGGGCGCCTTGAGCAATGGCATCTACGAGCTCACCATTACGGCCGACGGCCTGCGCGCAAGCCGCAAAGTGACTTTGAACAAGTAACCATGTAACGAAATAGAACAAGGTCAGCGGTCTGGTGCATTACTTGCACAACGGATCGCTGACCTTTTCTTTTCCCCCCCAAGATGAGAACACTCCTCCTCGCGATCGCGCTTGTTCCAGCGCTTTCCATCGCCCAAAGCCGCCTCCCCTCGGTAACACTCCAAACCATGGATGGGAAGAAAGTGGACACCAAGACCTGGAGCAACGGCGGCAACCCGATGATCATCAACTTTTGGGCTACGTGGTGCGCCCCGTGCAAACGGGAACTGACCGCTATATCGGAGAAGTACGCAGCATGGCAAAAGGAGACCGGGGTTAAACTCATCGCCGTGAGCATCGATGATGCCCGGAGCATGGCACGCGTTGCTCCCTATGTGAACGGCCAAGACTGGGACTACGAATTCGTGCTCGACCCGAACGGCGACCTGAAAAGGGCGCTGAACGTGAACAACATCCCGCACACGTTTCTTGTGAACGGGAAAGGAGAGATCGTCTACCAGCACAACAACTATGAACCGGGGGACGAGAACGAGCTTTACCAAAAAGTGAAAGAAGCCGCTGGCAAATAACGCATGCGACCGTCCCTTCGCTCGTTCCTGGTCGCAGCGCTCCTGCTACCCACCTTGGCGTATAGCCAGGTCACACCGGAGGTACACGGCAACTTCAGCGCCGACGGACAGTACTACAACGACGATCCCGACATCGGGGCGGTGCCTCCACCGCAACAATTCGGTGCGAACGCATGGGGAAACGTGATCTTCTCCATGGGCAATTTCCAAGCGGGGTTGCGCTTGGAGAGCTATGAACCGGCCCTGTTGGGCTACCCGGCAGGCCAACCCTACAAGGGTACCGGCATCGGGTACCGCTTTATCAGCTATAAACTTGCCGATCTTGAAGTGACCGCTGGCAATTTCTACGAACAGTTCGGGCAGGGCCTCATCCTTAGGAGCTACGAGGAACGTTATTTGGGCGTGGACAATGCCATGGACGGTGTGCGGGTCAAGTACAAGCCCGTTCAAGGGGTCTACCTGAAAGGCGTGATCGGTAGGCAGCGCTTGGGGTTCGATGACGGTGCCAAGAAAGGAGAGGGACTGGTGCGCGGTATGGATGCCGAAGTGAGCATCAGCGAACTGGACAGCGCATGGACGCGATCCTGGAACTTGATCGTAGGTGGCAGCTTCGTGAGCAAGTACCAGGCCTCGCAGACCCAGATCGTCACCCTGCCGAACGACAGCAGTTATAGCCTCATACTTCCAGAGAACGTAGGGGCTTGGTCGGGGCGGATCAACTTTACAAGCCCCCATTGGAACCTCTATTCGGAGTATGCCTACAAGATCAATGACCCCAACAGCAAGAACAACTACATCTACAAAGCTGGGCAGGGACTGTTGGTGAACGCCACCTATTCCACAAAAGGCCTCGGGGTAAGCGTAGGAGCGCACTCCTATGACAACATGTTCTTCCAGAGCCAGCGCAACGCGCCCACGCCCTTCGATCTGAACATCAATTATCTGGTGCCCCTCACCAAGCAGCACACCTACAACCTACCCGCGACATTGTACCCGTATGCCACCCAGCCCAATGGCGAAGTGAGCTATCAGGCCGAGGTGTTCTACAAATTCAAGAAAGGCTCCTTCTTGGGCGGGAAGTACGGCACCAAGATCGCCCTGAACGGATGCACCGCCATGGGCCTTGATTCCACCGCGATCGACCTGAGCACCGATAGCACCCGGACCGGTTACCGCTCCAGTCTCTTCGCCGCGGATATGAGCATGGAGGGCAAGTACTTCACCGATCTGAACGTTGAACTGCGCAAACGCATCAGTGAGCATTGGGAGTTAGCATTGAGCTATCTCTATTTGGAGTATGATATCGATGTGATCCAAGGCAAGCCGGGCAAGCCGTTGGTCTATGCCGATATCGTCATCCTGGAAGGGTTGCATAGCTTCAATGACCGTACCTCCTTGCGTTTCGAGCTGCAGCATCTCAATACCAAGCAGGACCAAGGCAACTGGGCCACCGCCGTGGCCGAGCTCACCTTCAGCCCACATTGGTTCCTGGCCGCCCAGGACCAGTACAACTACGTCACCTTCAGCGATAGTTTCCTGCAAGACGGCAAGACACCTGTCGCACCGCAGCGGTTACACTACCCCATCGGCTCGGTGGGCTACATACGTGGCGGCAATCGGTTCCAAGTGAACTACGGGCGGCAGCGCGCTGGTATCTTCTGCGTGGGTGGGGTGTGCCGCCAAGTGCCTGCCGCGAACGGACTTACGGTTTCCATTACCAGCACGTTCTGACCAATTCCCGCATGAACGCCATCACATCCCTGCTGTCCGGTCTTATCCCTATCGCGATCATTTTCGCTGGTTGCGACAAGGTCACTATGCCATACGAACCCCTGCAAGGCGGCGGCACCAGCACGGAAGAAGTGGTGCGCAAAGTGCTGCTCGAGGATTGCACCGGCCACCGCTGCAACAATTGCCCGGATGCAGCCGCACAGGCACAACTCCTCCAGTCCATCCACGGCGAGAACCTTGTTGTGGTGGCCGTGCATTGCATCACCGGTTTCGCAGCCCCGCAAGCCCCGATCGGCG
Organism: Flavobacteriales bacterium; assembly: GCA_016712025.1. GTDB lineage: Bacteria > Bacteroidota > Bacteroidia > Flavobacteriales_F > PHOS-HE28 > PHOS-HE28. Next base: position 81,652 of record JADJRW010000010.1, on the reverse strand, counting down.
ACGGCGTGCTGGACAGTGATCACCGCGCAGTGCCGGAAGGGGCCACTATCGAAGATCATTTCGACATCACCTTCCTGCCCGCTGGCCTGGTCAATCGCATCCTTACAACAACATTCTACAGCTCAGCGAAGGGGATTGGGGAGCAGCGGTAAGCGCCACGATCGGCCAGCCCACTCCCTTCCACCTTTGGTTCGACACGCTTACCTACGGCGGGGGCACAGTAAGTACGGTTGTAAAACTCGCTATCCTCTCCCCTGTTACCGGTGATCACAACTTAGTGGTCGCTCTTACCGAGGATCATGTGATCGATTGGCAGATCGATGCGAACGCGACACCACCTGAGATCCCGAATTACGACCACCGGCACATGCTGCGCCGCAACTTGAACGGTACTTGGGGGGTGCCGGCTATCGTGGGCAGCGCCCAAACCGGCGACACGCTCACCTTCCCCTACCCGGGGCGGCGCTTACGAACGTGTTGGATCCGGACAACTGCGCCCTGGTGGCTTATGTGTACGATACCACCACGGACGAGGTGATGCAGGTAGAGGAGCGCAAGTTCCAGCCCTGATCGAACCGCCGGGCCCCTGTCCGGCATACCGATCGCCCTCCTTGCCCGTTGTGTTGCGGGCCTGTTCGGACCGCTGTGAATAATCCGTGGACCATTGGGATGTGCGTTTCAAGATCCGGCGTATTACCTTCATGCCTGCTTTTCACCGGACAGGTCTGATAAACCTCTTGTGTGATGATGGATCAGGGAAGGAAGATGATGGAGTTCAGCAAGCAGATCCTGCAAAAGGTCAGCTTCGACCGGAGGCTTTTCAAGAAGGAACTTGTGAAGGCCCGACGATGGGTCGGTCAGCACGACCAATTGGTGTTGAAAGCTTGGTGCTTGGCCACCTTCGGACATCAGTACAGGGACGTGATCCTGGAGGTGTTCCAAAAAACGATGCGCGCGTAGTCCTCAGCTCTGCCCTTCCGCTTTTGTGGGCGCTTGGTGGTCATCACCGTCGTTAAGCTGGAGGAACCGAAGATTGCGTTTGAGCCCTTCGTACTTGGTGCGCCTCACGGCGCTTCCTTCGAACAAACGGTCGAAGAGCACCTCGGTCATACCATTCCATTCGGCCGCGGATAGGCCCATCACTTCGGGTTTCGGCCGGAACTCCGGCTCCGAGTGCGGCATGCTGAACCGGTTCCATGGACATACCTGTTGGCAGATGTCGCAGCCGAAGGCCCAGTTGGCCAGCTTGCCCGCCATCTCCTGCGGGATCGCTTCCTTCAGTTCGATGGTGAAATAGCTGATGCACTTGCTGCCGTCAACCGCGTAGGGCGTGATCGCGTCCGTGGGGCACGCATCGATGCAGCGACGGCAGGTGCCACAATGGTCCATGGCCGGAGCATCCGGAGCGAGCTCCAGGTCCAGGATGATCTCGCACAGGAAGAAGAAGGATCCTTCTCCCTGACGGATGATGTTGGTATGCTTGCCCACCCAACCGAGGCCCGCGCGTTGTGCCCACGCTTTCTCCATCACCGGAGCACTATCCACGAAAGCGCGCATCTCCACAGCGCCGAAGCGTTCGGTGATGAATTCCATCAGCGGTTTCAACCGCTGCTTCACCACTTTGTGGTAGTCTCGGCCATAGGCATAGGTGCTCAGCTTCGGCGCGGAAGGATCGGTCTGCTGCGGTGGTGCGTAGTAGTTGTATGCCAAGCTGATCACACTCCTCGCACCCTGGACCAACTTGCGGGGATCCAACCGCAGGTCGAAATGGTTCGCCATGTAGCCCATGGAGCCGTGCCGATCCTCGCGCAGCCAGCGCTCCAAACGGGGCGCCTCATCCTCAAGGAAGGCAGCCCGCGCTACCCCGCACGCCATGAAGCCCAGCTCGCGCGCCCTGCGCTTTATCGCTTCGGAACGGGCCCTTGCTTCCATGTGGGCAAGGTAGCCCCCACCGGGGGCACCGCCAGTAAGGGCTCAGAACACCGGCACTTGGGACCGCGTCGCAGTGGGCACCGTGCCGCCCACCACCTGCAGCACCAGGTCGCGGTCGTTCGCACTGCCCGCGTACTTCACTTGGCCGTCCAGGTTCACGTCCTCCCGCCGGTATTGGGCGTTGAGCACAGCCGTCGGCAGGGTGCCACCGACGGCCGTCAAGATCGGGTCGCGGTCGTTGGAGGATCCCGCATACTTCACCGCCTTGTCTCCAGTGACATCGCCCATCGGCAGCAAGCGCTTCCCGCTCGGGGTCACAACCACAGCAAACATGTTCAGTTGCGTGGTGCCCGGGTACAGAATGTCGATGGTGGTGGGCCCGTTGCTGAAGACCTGTGATGTGAAGTTGATCACCGCAAGGTGGGTGCGTTGCCTCACCGCCACCTTGTACGAGCCACGCGCCACCCGCAGCGTCAGCAGCGTGTCGCCCGTGGTGCTGATCACACGGCCATTTCGGCGAAGCAGCGCTGGCATGCTCTGCACTAGTGTCCCCGGCATGCCTCCCTGGCGCACCTCCACCATCACCCAATCCACAATGGCCGTAGGACCCGTGGTGCTGAAAAAAGAGGCAGGCACGCTCAACGGTGTGTTGTTGAACAGGTAGGTATAGCCGATCGCGGTGTACGGTTCGGTGAGCGGCAGCAGGCCCTGCGCACGCAGGTCATCGCGCATCAGCCCCGCGCTTTCGTTCCATGCGCCCTGCAACCCCGCGAACAAGCGCACGCTCGGCGGTGGGATGTAGCAACTACTGCCCGTGGCGCAGAGCACCGGCGTGAAGCCGAAGTTGCCGGGCGATAGGTTCAAGTTCGGTGGCAGGTTGGGCAGGCAGGTGAAGCTGCTTCCCACGCAGGTTAGGAAGTTCAGGTTCTGCGGCAGCCAAGGCAGGCAGGGCAGCTGCGTGTTGCTCATCTCCACGGAGAGCAGGCCCGCAGGAAGCTCTACGATGCCGTTGGTGAGCGGGTTGTTGCTCAGCGTGAGCTGTGTGATGCCCGAGCCTCCAAGGTTCACCGTATGGAGCAAGTTGTTCCCCACATCCAGTGTCTGCAAGTTCGCCAGCACCCCGCCGGGCGGCAGGCTGGTGAGCTGGTTGTGGTGCGCCAACAGCGTACCGCCCGAGTAAAAGTTCACGCCCGGAAGGGCGGTGAGGGCGTTGTTCGAGACGTCCAGGTAGAAGATCAGCAGTCCCTGCACCCCAGGTGCATTCCCGGTCAGGCCGTTGTATGCCAGCTTAACCGTGCTGAGGGTGATGGGTGGGGTGCCCGTCAGTGTTGTGATCTGGTTGTTGTCCCCATTTATGCTCGATAGCGCGCAGTTGTTGCACCAATCGACGGACGTCAGTTGGTTGCCCGGCACATAGAGCGCCTGCAGCGTGGACGGGGCGAAACCGTCCATGACCAACGAACCGCTCAACTGGCAGTTGGACAACGAAAGCGACAACAGGTTGGGTGGTGTGAACACTCCGCTCGTTGTGATCGGGTTGCCGTCAGCCACCAGGGTCTGGGCGTTGGTGAAGGCCTGCACTCCGTTCAAGTTGGCGATGCCGCTGTTCGGCAGGTACAGATGCGTGGCGGCCTGCACGGCCGGATGGTTCTCGTCCACTGCGTTGCCCACCATGGCTCCGGGGTAATTCGCCAAGATCCACGCCCTGAGGTTGACGTCCGGCACGTTCCACCAGGCGTGTAGCGGCATGGCGAGGAACAGGGGGCTGAGCAGGAGTAAGCGCAAGGAGTGCAGCTTTTTCTGTGACTAATGGAAAGACGGACCCGTCCATCCGGAGTTGCCCCACATCAGGTGATCACATGCCGAGCATCGCCGCAGCCATGACCACCATCAGCAGGTCTTCCACCACCGTCACGGTGCTCATGGGTAGGTTGAAGCCGGTGCCCAGACATGCGCACTGGATCTTCTGCTTGTTCAGCACCGCCCGTAGCACGCCGACCAAGCTGAAACCCATGACCACCAGCGTCGCAGCATTGGTGACCATCGGCCACCAGTTCAACAGGTAGGCGACACCAAGCCCCAATTCAATGAAGGGGTAGGTGAAGCCGTAGACCGGTAAACGCATCGCGAGCAGGTCGTACATCGCATAGCTGCTGGCAAAACCGCGCAGGTCCAATAGCTTGAAGAACGCGAAGACCAGGAAGAAGCCCGCCATGAAATGACGCATGGCGCGCATGCCATCCAAGCGACCCTCACCTAAAGAGGTGAGCACGGCGATCGTGGTGATGAAGGTGAAGACCAGCAGCAAAGGCTTGTAGGTAGTGAGCAAACTCCGGCTTTCCTCTTCCAAGGTCGCGATCACAAGCGCCTTCGGCCCCAGCAGCGGCCCTATCCTGTACTTCGGCGGCAACAACGCTTGCAGTTCACCAGGAGGTACCGGAGCGCTCAAAGAAACCACTGCCTCGGGTGGATCGAGCGTAACAGTTGCTAGCTGCACAGATGGATGTTTGGCCAGCGCGTGCTGCACCGCAGCCACGCAGCTCGGACAGGTCATGCCGGTGATCGGATACGTGCGCGCTATATTGGACTGCAAGGTCGGCACCAGAGAAAAGGGGACCCGCTCGCATAGTTTGGGGGCGCTACGCGTGCTCGAAAGAACATTTTCGTTTAGCCCTTGCACCCGCGCACAGGATCCGACCTCACTCGAACAAACTCCCCGGCCGCACGCTGGGCACACGCCCCAGGTGTTTGTAGGCGCGCTCGGTGGCCTGTCGTCCGCGTGGTGTGCGTTGGAGATAGCCTTCCATTATGAGGAAGGGCTCATAGACCTCTTCGATCGTACCGGCTTCCTCTCCCACGGCGGTGGCGATGGTGTTCAGTCCCACCGGCCCACCAGCGAACTTGTCGATGATGGCGCCTAGGATGCGGTTGTCCATTTCGTCGAGACCGTGCGCATCCACGTTCAAGGCCTTCAAAGCATGCTGCGCAATGGCGATGGTGATGGTGCCATCGCCTTGGATCTGTGCGAAGTCCCGCACGCGGCGCAGTAGTGCGTTGGCGATGCGCGGGGTGCCCCGGCTGCGGCGCGAGATCTCGACTGCGGCCTCTTCTACGATGGGCACGTTCAGCAGCCCCGCGCTGCGTTTGATGATGCCCTTGAGCGTGACAGCATCGTAATAGTCCAGCCTGCTGTTGATACCGAAGCGCGCGCGCAACGGGGCGGTGAGCAGACCACTGCGCGTGGTGGCGCCGACCAAGGTGAACGGATTGAGCGCGATCTGCACGGTGCGCGCGTTCGGCCCGGCATCGATCACCAGGTCGATGCGGTAATCCTCCATGGCGCTGTACAGGTACTCTTCGATCACCGGAGTTAGGCGGTGGATCTCGTCGATGAAGAGCACATCGTGTGGCTCCAAATTGGTGAGCAGGCCCGCGAGATCAGCTGGCTTGTCGAGCACCGGCCCACTGGTGATGCGGATGCCCACGCCCATCTCCTGCGCGATGATGTTCGCCAAGGTGGTTTTGCCCAACCCCGGGGGACCGTGCAATAGCACATGGTCGAGCGCCTCGCCGCGTTGCTTTGCGGCTTGCACGAACACCTTCAAATTGTCCGTTACCGCTCTTTGGCCAGCGAATTCGCCGAACTGGCGCGGACGCAGCACTTGTTCCAACTCCTTGTCGGAGGCGGCATGCTGTTCTTGTCGAGGGTCGAACGCTTCGGCCATGGGGGATGCCAAAGGTAACGGCGCCTCTTCGCGGAAGGGTTTGATCACCGCCCCCCGTGGATGTCCCTCCACAGCTCCCGTGTGAAGACACGGATGCCCACCACATAGATCGGAGCGGTGAGGTATTCGTCCAGGCCTTTACTGCGCGCCACGATCCGAAAACCCCAGCCTACTTGGAATGAACCGTACTTCCAAAAGCGGTACTGCACCACCATCAAAGGTTCGTAGACCCACAGTGTAGTGCGCTGCAGTTTCTGTCGATCGCCGTCCAGGTCATGGTACACCAGTGATCCACTCCCCACGCCCACTTGCACCGGAACGCACACCTCCCAGCGCTTGCGCACATAGAACGAATAGCTGAAGTAAGGGGCGAAATAGCCCAGGCGGAGCTTCGTGGCCGTTGAGCGTTCCGCCCCCAGCTCATACACGGTGCGGTCCTTCTCCACTTGGGTGAGCAGGAAATTGTAGCCGATCCCATAGCGCACCCGCACCCCGTGTTCAAGCCCGATCCGCACCCCCATGACGGTGACCTGCCGGTTGCTGATGAACGAACCGCGCGTATCCACCACGAGGTTCAACCGCGGTTTCTGCGCAAGGAAAAGGCCAATGCTGTCCAGCAGTTGCGCTTGAACGCCCAAGCCCAACACCAATTGCACCGTCAGCACCCATGCACGCATCGGTTGGAAAAGTAAGTCCCCCTTTGGCCGGGCCAAAGGGGGACCTGCTTGACGCACCATGGGCCTAGCCGTGTTCCTCGTGCTCGTCTTCCGCCAAAGGTTCGGTCTGGAGAACGAAATCCTCCGGCTTACCCGGCTTGCTGTAGTCGTATGGCCAGCGGTACACCGTGGGGATCGGACCCGGCCAGTTGCCATGCATATGGGCCACAGGGGTGGTCCATTCCAGGGTATTGCCACGCCAAGGGTTCTGCACTGCCTTGGGGCCGCGGAAAATGCTGTAGAAGAAGTTGTACAGGAACAACAACTGCGACAGCCCCCCTATCACCGCGAACACGGTGACCAACACGTTGAGGTCCACTACGCCATCGAACATGGGGAATTCCGAATAGCTGTAGTAGCGGCGCGGAGCGCCGGCCAGGCCGATGAAGTGCATGGGGAAGAACACGCCGAAGGCGCTGACGAACGTGAGCCAGAAGTGCGCGAAGCCCAACCGCGTGTTCATCATCTTGCCATACATCTTCGGGAACCAATGATAGATCCCGGCGAACATTCCGAAGATGGCGCTCATTCCCATCACGATGTGGAAGTGCGCCACCACGAAATAGGTATCATGTACGTTGATATCCAAGGCACTGTCCGCCAGAATGATCCCTGTGAGACCACCTGCGATGAACGTCGCTACCAAGCCTATGCTGAACAGCATGGCTGGGCTCAAGACCAGGTTACCGCGCCAGAGCGTGGTGATGTAGTTGAACACCTTTACCGCACTCGGAATGGCGATCAACAACGTGGTGAACACGAAGACCGATCCAAGGAAGGGGTTCATACCTGTGATGAACATATGGTGGCCCCAAACAATGAAGCTCAGGAAACCGATCGCCAAGATCGACCCGATCATGGCGCGGTAACCGAAGATGGGTTTGCGGCTGCATGTGGCGATCACCTCGCTGGTGATGCCCAATGCGGGCAGAAGCACGATGTACACTTCCGGATGGCCCAGGAACCAGAACAGGTGTTGGAAAAGGATGGGGCTGCCGCCGTTATGATCGAGCGCTTCGCCCGCGATGTGGATCTCGCTCAAGTAGAAGCTGGTGCCCAATGAGCGGTCCATCAGCAGCAACAGGGCTGCGCTCAAAAGCACAGGGAAACTGAGAATGCCGAGCACAGCGGTAACGAAGAAGGCCCATATCGTCAGCGGCATGCGCGTCATCTTCATACCCTTGGTACGCAGGTTCAGGACCGTTACCACGTAGTTGAGACCACCCAGTAGCGCGCTACCCACGAAAATAGCCATGCTCACCAGCCACAAGGTCATGCCTGTACCGGAACCCGGTATGGCCTGAGGCAAGGCGCTCAACGGTGGGTAAACCGTCCAACCAGCGCTCGCCGGTCCTCCTTCCACGTACAAGGAAGCGAGCATCAGCACGCTACTCACGAAGAAGAACCAGTAGCTCAACATGTTGAGAAAGCCGCTCGCCATGTCGCGCGCGCCTACCTGCAATGGAATGAGCAGATTGCTGAAAGTGCCACTGAGACCGCCAGTGAGCACGAAGAACACCATGATGGTCCCGTGGATGGTGATCAGGCCCAGGTACATGTTCTGGTCGAGCACGCCATTGGGCGCCCACTTGTCGCCCAGGAAGAAGTTGGTTATCGCGAAGCCTTCGCCCGGCCAGGCCAGTTGCAAGCGGAAGAACACGCTCATCATCACCGCCACGCAAGCCATGATGATGGCCGTGATCAGGAATTGCTTGCTGATCATCTTGTGGTCTTGCGAGAAGACGTACTTCGACACGAAGCTCTCCTCGTGGTGATGCTCCGCGTGGTGGGCGTGTCCGGCGGTATTGGGGGGGGCGGTCGCTACGGAACCCATGGTCCTGCTGGCTTAACGGTTCAGTTCTTCAATGACGCGGTGGCAGTGGTGTCCACCTTCGGAGCCGCCGTGGTGTCGGTGGTCACAACAGTACTGTCGGACACTGCGGGAGCAGGTGCGGAGGGGAGCCCTGTAGGTTGGAACGGCTTCTTCATCGCTTCGGCGTACCAAGCCGTGTAGGCGGCTTGGCTCTCGATCACCAAAGGCATCTGCATGTTGAAGTGGCTCACCCCGCAGATCTTGTTGCAAAGGAGGATGTAGTCGAACGCCTCGTTCTTGGTGATCAGGCGCATGCTATCGGTGGTGATCGTAGGCGTCATTTTGATCCGTGTGGTCATGCCCGGCACGGCGTTCATCTGCGCGCGCATATGGGGCAGGTAGGCGCTATGGATCACATCCCTGCTGCGCACCAAGATGTCGGCCTCCATCCGCAAGGGTAGGTGGAACTCCTTGATCACCACGTCGTCCGCACCATGGGTGTATGGGCTGGCCTCGCCTTTCTCGGCGATGTCCTGTTCCATCATGGTGCGTAGGTTGACGATGCGCGAACTGGTCCGTTCCAGTTTCGCGATGCGCTCTTCCAGCGAGTCGATCTTGTGGTTCGGGAGAATACTATGGTGCATGATGGAATCCATCGCATCCACCTCCGCCTTCAATTCGCCCAGGCGCATCGCTACGCTCTCCTTGGTGACGATCCCCAAGGGATTGACGTCGTTGATCAAGCGGAAGTCGGTGGCGCCCAGCGCACCATCAGCGCCCGGATAGCGCGCGGTCCAATCGAACTGCTTGGCATAGAGCTCCACCTTCAGCGCTTCGGCGGAGGCGGGTGTGGTGATATCGTTCCACACACGCAGGCCGAAGATGATGATCACCGCTAGGAACAGCGCTGGGATCACGGTCCAGACCAGCTCCAGCTTGTTATTGTGCGCGTAGTAATAGGCCTTGCGGTCCTTCTTGTACGCGTACTTCCCGGCAAACCAGAAGAGGGCCACGTTGGTGATCACGAACATGACCAGCAGGATCCACCAATTGAAGTTGAGCAACTGGTCAAGCTCCACGCCGTGCGCGCTCGCCGAAACGGGCAGCATCTTGTCCTTGTAGGCCCAAGCCAGCCAGGCGAAGAAGGCGAAGTAGACCACTAGGAAGATGTACATCAGGTTCGCGTTCATACGCGTGTCCGCGGGGGAAATATCCTCCTCCCGTTTGCCGCGCAGCCGCGAGGTGAGTTCGTACACCCGGGCCAGCTGCGCGATGGCCAAGAGGGCCAGCACCAGGACCAGTATGATCAGCAGCTTCGTCATCGTTCGCCTATTGGGAAACCCTCGGTACCGGGTGGTTGTTCGTCAGATCTGGTGATGGATGCTTTCCTCCAGGAAGGGGTGATGCACCGGGGTGAGCGGTGCCTTGGTCAAAGTGGTGAGCGTACGGTGGATCAAAAATCCCAAGAAGAACAGGAACCAGCCTATCTCCAGGAGGCCCACGCCGTGGAAATCATGCCCTACCGCACCCGGCATCACGATCTGCACCGCGTCCAGCCAGTGGCCAATGAAGATCACGGTGCCCACGAACATCAGGAACCGAGGATTCCGTTTCGCGTCGCGGCTCATTAGCAGCACCATCGGCACGGCGAAGTTGGTGAAGAACATACCCCAGAGCAGCCAGGGATGCTCATCGATCCTGGTCTGGTGCCACGTGACCTCCTCGGGGATGTTGGCGTACCAGATCAGCATGAACTGGCTGAACCAAAGGTAGCTCCACAAGAAACTGATGGCGAACACCCATTTGCCCATGTCGTGCACATGGCTGTTGCTCAACTGGGGCAGATACCCCTTGCGGCGCAGATAAAGCACGAGCACCACTGCGGAAACCATCGCGCTCACCCACATGCCGGCGAACACGTACCAACCGAACAAGGTGCTGAACCAGTGCGTGTCGATGCTCATGATCCAATCCCAGGAAAGGATGCTGCTGAACACCGCGAAGAACACCAGGAACAAAGCGCTGCGCCGGTAGGTGAGCAAGTGACGCTTCACCAGTGTGTCGCCGGTGAGCTGGTCCATTTCAAGGCTCTGCTTGCGGAACCACCAAGCCCCGAAAACGAAGCATCCGAGATAAGCGAGCGTGCGCACCCAGAAGAAGGGCAGGTTGAGGTACGCGGATTTGTTGGCGATCAACTCATCGTAATGCTCCAAGTTGTTCGGATCCGTAACGCGCGGATCCATCCAATGCCAGATGTGGTGCAAGCCGAAGGAACCTGCGAGGAAGCAGATCACCAACACCACCGCAGCAATGGGCAGGAAGCTCATCAAGCCTTCGTAGATGCGCTTCACCATAACGCTCCAAGCGGTCTCGGTGGCGTTCTGCAAGGCGTAGAAGAACAAAGTTCCGGTCGCGATGCCGAAGAAGAAGAACCCGTTGACGAACAAGCTGGCCCAAGTATGTTGATGGTGGTCGCTGTGGTCGCCCAAGATCCCGATCACGGCCGCCACAGCACCGATCACCATCAGCGCCATGCTGATGCTCCGGGCCCGTTTACTGAAGGTAAAGTTCATCGCTGCTCCTTGTTCGTCCTGGTTCACTTGGCTGCGGTGGCCGTGGTCGTTACGGCTGCCACTGCGGGCACAATGGTGCTGTCGGCGGGAGTGGTGGTCGCGCGGCCCAACTTGCCGCCGTTCTGCAGGTACTGCACGTAGCGCGTTACCAGCCAACGCTCTTCCTTGTCCAGTTGTCCAGCATGGCTCCCCATTGCCACGTTCTTCCCGTAGACCAAGCTGTGGAAGATCTTGCCTTCTGGCAGATCCTTCAACGCTGCGGTGTAGCTAGGCGGCTGGGAGTATTTGCCGTTCGTGACCACCGCACCATCCCCTGCGCCTTTCTCACCATGGCAGTGCATGCAGAATTTGGTGTAGATCACTTTGCCCCTGTCCACCGTCTCTTGGGTCATGGCGATGGGGCTCTTCAGTTCCAGCCCAGCCTGCTCATAACCCTCGGGAGTGGCAGGATAGGGATAATGAAAGTTGAATTCCTTCTTGCTCGGGTCCCAGCTGAACGGCACCGTGCCGACCACAGGTAAGCGGGCGCTCTGTCGTTCGCGTTGCGCTACGGCCAAGCTGTCACCGAAGATGAACGGGTCTTGGCCATAGTCCAAGTAGGCTTCCATGGAAGGGCTGCGGTACATGTCCGGCATGTACTCGATACCGGGGCTGTTGGGCTCCCCGCAGGCGGTGAAGAGGGTCATCACCGCCAGGGCCGTTCCGATGCTCAAGGGCTGCATGCGCATGGGGCTCAGTATTGGCGTTCGTTGATCTCCAGGGCTTCGGTGCCACGGAGCATTTCCACGATCGCATCGCTACCCTGCGCATTGTCCTCGGTGCGCACCTCGATGATGAACTTGTCGTCGGTGGTGCGCGGATCCGGATTGCGGCCCGGCATGCCCGGCAAGGTCTTGTTGCGGATCAGGTAGGTGATGGCCATGCCATGGGCCGCACAGAACACCGTGAACTCGAACATCACCGGCACGAACGCGGGCAGGTTCTGATAAAGGGTCATGTTCGGCTTGCCGCCGATGTTCATTGGCCAGTCATGGATCATGAAGTACCAAAACCCCAGCAGTGCCAAACTAGTGCCCGTGATACCGTACATGAAGGCCGCGATGCCAAGGCGGGTGCGCTTCACCCCGATGATCGGGTCTATGCCGTGGATGGGGAACGGGCTGAACACATCGCGCACTTTCACGCCAGCGGTCACCAGCTTGCGCGCGGCGCTCTTCAGCACCTCGGGGTCCTCGTAGACCGCGTAAACGACCTTGTTGGCCATGGGCTCAGTGATGGTGGTGTTGGGCCTGTTGCTGCTTGTAGCTCTCGCCGCTCATCTTCAGGATGCTCTTCATCTCGTTCAGTGCCACCACGGGGAAGAAACGGGCGAAAAGCAGGTACAGGGTGAAGAAGATACCGAGGGTACCCACGAAAATCCCCACGTCGACCCAGCTCGGGTGGAACAGGGTCCAGCTACTCGGCAGATAGTCGCGGTGCAAGCTGGTCACGATGATGACGAAACGCTCGAACCACATGCCGATGTTCACGATAATGCTCATGAAGAAGGTGAAGCCCAGGTGGGTGCGCAGTTTCTTGAACCAGAACACCTGTGGACTCACCACGTTGCAGGTCATCATCGCCCAGTAGCTCCACCAATACGGCCCGGTCGCGCGGTTGATGAAGGCATAGCTCTCGTACTCCACGCCGCTGTACCAGCTGATGAACAATTCAGTGATGTAGGCGACACCCACGATCGAGCCGGTGACGATGATCACGATGTTCATGTACTCCACGTGCTTCACGGTGATGTAGCTCTCCAGCTTCATCACTTTGCGCATCACGAGGAGCAGCGTCTGCACCATCGCGAAACCACTGAACACGGCGCCGCTCACGAAGTAGGGTGGGAAGATGGTGGTGTGCCAACCGGGCACGATGGACGTGGCGAAGTCCATGCTCACCACGCTGTGTACCGAGAACACCAGTGGGGTGGCGATGCCGGCCAGCACCAAGCTCACTTCCTCGAAGCGGGTCCATGCTTTCGCATTGCCTGTCCACCCGAAACTCAGAATGCTGTATGCGCGCTTCATTCCCTTGGTGGTCACACGATCACGGATCGTCGCGAAGTCGGGGATCAGTCCGATATACCAGAAGACCAACGACACGGTGAAGTAGGTGCTGATCGCGAACACGTCCCAAAGCAGCGGGCTGTTGAAGTTCACCCACAACGACCCGAAGGTGTTCGGCAGGGGAAGTACCCAATACGCCATCCACACCCGGCCCATGTGGATAACCGGGAAGGTGGCCGCCATGATCACGGCGAAAATGGTCATGGCCTCGGCGCTGCGATTGATGGCCATTCGCCAGCGTTGGCGGAACAAGAGCAGCACCGCGCTGATGAGCGTCCCCGCATGGCCGATGCCCACCCACCATACGAAGTTGGTGATGTCCCAGGCCCAATCCACGGTCTTGTTCAACCCCCAAACCCCGATGCCCGTGCCGATGAGGTACATGATACAGCCGATGCCGTACAAGGCGATCAAGCTGCTGATGGTAAGAAGCACGTACCAGGCGCGCGGAGCCTTGTTCTCAATGGGCCCAACGATATCAGCGGTGATATCGTGATAGGTCTTGTGGCCCAGGATGAGCGGTTCGCGGATCGCGGATTCGGAATGCATGGGGTCCTTTCCGTTTTGCTTAGGCGTGATGGGCTTCGGTCTCCTCGCTGTTGCGCACCTTGGCGAGGTAGCTCACGTTGGGTTTCACACCGATCTCTTCCAAGGCGTAGTAGGCCCGTTCCTCGCCGTGCAATTGGCGCACACGGCTCTTGCTGTCGTTCAGATCGCCGAACACGATGGCCCCGCTACCGCATGCGGCCATGCAGGCGGTTTGGATAGCACCGTCCGCGACAGGAGCACTTGCCTTTTTCGCGTCGAGCTTGCCCGCCTGGATGCGCTGGACGCAGAGGCTGCACTTCTCGATCACTCCGCGGCTGCGCACCACCACGTCCGGGTTCAGCACCATGCGGCCCAGGTCGTCCCATGCGGGGTTCACTTCGCCGAACTTGGCCGTCACATAGTTGAACCAGTTGAAGCGGCGCACCTTGTAGGGGCAGTTGTTACTACAGTAGCGCGTGCCGATGCAGCGGTTGTAGGCCATCATGTTCAGGCCTTCCTGGCTGTGGGTAGTGGCCGCCACCGGGCATACCGTTTCGCACGGCGCGTGGTTGCAGTGCTGGCACATCATGGGCATGAACACCACTCTGGGGTTCTCCTCGGGTACCTCCATCTGCAGGTACATGTCGATCTTGCCGACGCCTTCGTCCTCCGCCCGCTCCTTGGTCATTTCGGAGCTGTAATAACGATCCAGACGCAGCCAGTGCATCTCGCGACTGCGGCGCACTTCATCCTTGCCCACCACCGGCACGTTGTTCTCGCTGGTGCAAGCGGTGATACAAGCACCACAACCACTGCAGCTATTGAGGTCGATGCTCATCCCCCAACGATGGTTCACGCCTAAAGCCTGCTCTTCCCACAGATCGAAGTCCTTCACCGGCTTGCGGTCGCGCGCGTCGATCACACCGTCCTCATTGGCGTCCTCGTGCACCGCCAGAGTATGCGGATGGTTATAGGTGCCCTTCGGATCGTGCTTCGCCCAAGTCCCCAAGCTGGTCTCTTTTACGACGCTCTGACGGTCCATGTCCGTCATGTGCGTTTGGGTGAGGGCCATCGGATAAGTGGCTCCGGTCGCCGCCACTGTGGCGCTCAACGCGGCGTAGCTCACCGTTCCGTTCACACGACTGGTGAAGGGATAGGCGTTACGACCCACCGGCACACCGATACCATCCTCGCCCGGGAGGCAGGCGGCGCGGCCCACCCGCTCACCGTTCGCACCACGGCCATAGCCCAGCGCGATCGAAATGGTCCCAGCCTTCTGGCCTGGGGCAGGCACCACTGGCAGTTCCACCTCGGCACCGTTCGCGGCCACCTTCACCAAACTCGCGGGATGTTCTTGCCCGAGGTAGATGTTCAGGCCAAGCCGCTTCATGTCCACGGGCGCCATCAACACGTAGTTGTCCCAGGTCACCTTGCTCAAGGAGTCCGGCAACTCTTGCAACCAGGGGTTGTTCGCGTGACGACCATCACCGATGCTCTCCTTGGTGTAAAGCGCGAGTTCCCATTCACCGGCACCGCTCGCCGACTTCTTGGCCAGATCCCCGGCGGCTTTCACATCGCCAACAAAGGCTACTGCTGAAGTGCCGGCCGTGTACGCATCGAAGACACCATCATGCAGCGAGGTCTCCCATACCTGCTCGAAAGGAGGCATCGTCGCAGCATCTGCGCGGCTCGCCATCGCGCCCTGCCAAGTGCTGCGTATCAGATCATGGTAGCTGCCCATATCCCCGGTCCAACGCAACAGGCTTTCCTGCCATTGCCGGGTGTCGAACAACGGACGGATGGTGGGCTGCACCAAGGCATAACGGCCCACCTTCGGCATCAGGTCGTTCCAGCTCTCCAGGTAATGGTGGTCCGCGCAGTTCCACTGGCAGAGGCTGGCGGTCTCATCCGCGTGCGTTCCCATGTGGACGGTAAGGTCCACTTTGCCCATTCCCGTGCGGAACTCGGCGGCATTGGACAACTGGTAAGCCGGGTTGACATCGGCGATCAGCAGCGCGCCGACCTGCCCGGCGTTCATATCAGCGACCAGTTCGTCCATCGCCGCATCGTCTCCTTGGTAGAAGGAAGTGGCGTTGGCGAGATCGATGGAGCTGCCATAGTTGCCTAGCATGCTGTTGATGCTGTTCACCAGGATCTGCACGCCTTCATCATTACTTCCGGCCAGCACGAGGCTCTTGCCTTTTGCTGCCCATAGCTCGTCAGCGGCATGGTTGATCTGCGCGTTGTCCAGGCCACCACCGACCGTCGCACTGCCTGCCTTCTTCGCGATGGAATCATGCAGACCGATCACCACCGCAGGCAACTCGCTCACCTTCACGGCCACACGCGCATCTGCGTTCGCGCCTGTGTTGCTCATGCGCGCCTCGAACTGCCAGTGCTTGCTCATGCCTCCATCCTCCGGACGGCGGCGGCTCGCGTACTGCCAGCTGTGCTCGGTGGTGCTACCCCAAGTACTGAGGAAATCGCAATCCACCGCGACGATCACGTCCGCTTTAGTTAGGTCGTAGCTCGGCATAACGCGCATACCGAAGCTCTTCTCATTGGCCTTGGTGAGGCCGCTGTAGCTGATCGCGTCGTACTGCACATGGTCCACTTTGCTCGCGGCCACACCTCCTTCAGCCGTCGGCGCCGAAGCGTACTTACCCTGCAGCTTCGCGATCGCGGCCTTGGTGCTCGGGCTGATCACTGTTCCCGTGAGCAGCACGATGCGCTTGCCTCCAGCAGCGGCAGCATCCAGCTTGGCCATAATCGCTTTATCCGCTTCGCTCCATGTGGTGGCTTGCACATCGCTACCGTTCTCGCCTGCGATGTTCTTGAGCGGACCCTTCAACCGCTCGCTATCATAGAGCCCCAGTACGGAACTGTTGATGCGAGCGCTTATGGAACCCACGCTCAATTTCGGGTTGCGGTTGATACCGGACCGCGGATTGCCCATGATGTGGATCGGCCGTCCCTCGCGCGTCTTCACAAGGATGCTCGCATAGTCGCTACCGTCGTAGTACGTGCTCGCATACCACACAGCCACCCCCGGGACGATCTCCTCGGGCTTGTTCACGTAGGGAATGCTCTTGATCACCGGCGTTTCGCACGCGGCGAGAGCAGCGGCACCTACGCCGAACCCCAAAAACTTCAAGAAATCCCGACGGCCGGTGGTGGCGCCGGTGAGGCCGGTGTCCGCCAACATCTCGTCGATGGGCAGAGGGGCCCGGAACTCGTTCTCCCGGCCTTTGATCACATCAGCAGCCCGGTCCAGTTGGGCCAGGTCCTGCCAGTAACGCTTCGTGCTCGACATGCGGCGGCGCGGTGTTCTAATAGTGACACTTGGCGCATTCCCAGCCGCCAAGCTCCTTCACGGTGATCTTCTCGTCCTCCAGATACTCCTTCAGTTCACGATGGCCCAGCTTCTCGTTCGCTTCCATGCGGACCATCAACTCATCGTAATAGCCATTGCCGGCCATCTTCACGTCTTTCTCATTGTGACATTGGATGCACCAACCCATGGTGAGCGGTGCCCACTGCTCTGCTACGTCCATCTTCTCATCAATAGGACCATGGCATTCCTGGCACTCCACTTTGCCGACCGCCACATGCTGCGCATGGCTGAAGAAAGCATGGTCAGGCAGGTTATGCACTTTCACCCATTCGATCGGATCCTCCTTGCCAGTGTAAGCCAATTTCTCCGGATCCCAACCCACAGCCGCGTAGATCTTCTGGATCTCCTTGGTGCCCGCATCCGAACGGCCCTGTGCTACAGCCTTGTGGCAGTTCATGCACGTTGGCGCTGGGATCCCGGCATGCTTGCTCTTTTCCGCACTACTATGGCAATACTGGCAATTGATGGCGAGGTTGTTCTTGTCCGCCTTGCCCGCGTGCAAGGTGTGGTTGAACAAAATGGGTTGCTCGGGCCGGTAGTGCTCTACTGTATCCCCACCATAAACCCCGATCGTAAGCGCCCAATACCACCCCGATACGAGCAACCAGGCGACCAAGGAAAGGCCGATCACCGAGGCGAAGATCTTGTTGTCCCCCGCCAAGTCGTAGAAACGTTTCAAACCGGTGCGGTCACGGATCGCTTGCTGGCCCTCCGCCTCGCGTACCGCATTGGTGAGGCTCGTGCGCACACCGCCCAAACTGAGCGTGACCACGGCGAGGAGCAGACCTACCACGATCAACCAAGGCCACATCGGCGCCTCAGCAGCAGGCGCACCCACCGGGGTTGGTTGATCCCCACCTTTCGGAACGGGAGGGACAAAATTGTCCACGTAATACAGTACCGCGTCGACCTCCTCGTTGGTGAGCGCCTGCGGCGTCATTATCTGGTTCCACTCACCATAGAGCTTCTTGGCGTAGGCGTTACCGCTCTTCACAACGGTTTGGCTGTTCCGCACCCAAGCGTAGATGTCGCCCTGACCTCCCAGCGCGCACGCGCATCCTTCAGCGCAGGGCCGGTGGCTTGCTTGACGTGCGGTTTGTGGCAACTCTGACAGTTGGCTTTGAAGATCTTCTCCCCAGCGCCGAAGAGAGCTGCATCAGCGCCTTGGGCGCGAGCCGACCCCGCGAAGAAGATGAAGAACAGGAAGAACAGTGCGTGGAAGAGCCCGGTTGAACGTGGATAAACCCTTGTTGGACGCGGCATTCCGGACGATTTTGGCGAGGGGTGGCCCTGTAGATGCGGCGCAAAAATAAACGGCGAAGCGTACCCGGGGGCGGTGGTGTGCAGCTAAGCCATGGAAGCGTCACTATTTAGGATCGTTCTAAACAGCGTGCGCGGCTGCTGGACCAATGACCGCCTAGGGCCGCGGCCCCCGGAGCACCCCCTTTTCTACCTTTGCTCACCGTTATGATCCGCTCGCGCGCCCAGCTCCTCGCAATGGCCTCGATGTTCCCATGGGCCCTGCTGCTCGCCCAAGCCGATACGACCGCCATCCAATGGTCGGGGGATGAGCGAGCGCTGCGGTTCTTAGAGGAATACCCTGGCTCTGACCAAGTGATCGAGGGATACCGCGTCCAGATCTTCCTAGGCGCGAAAGTGGATGCGGTGAGAACGCGCCAAGGTTTCCTGTTGAAGCATCCGGATATACCCGCCTACCTGAGTTACCTAGCGCCCAATTTCCGCATCCGGGTAGGGGACCTGCGCGACCGGATCAGTGCGGAACGGCTTCGGCATGAGTTGAAGGAGGAGCAGCCGGGCTGTTACGTCGTCCAGGATCGGATCGAACCCCCCCGTCTTCCGGAAGCAAGTATGCCGTGACGGCAGTTCCATGTCCGTTCCCTACCTTGGCCGCCCTTTCATGCGCATGCGTAAGCCCGCCCCCGGAAACCGCGCCAGTAGTGGCGTTCAAGGCCCGGATCGGGGATACATGTGCCGGGAAAGGTCATCGCTGATGGTCCCCTTCCGTCTCTTCGTGCCTTGGTCCGCGCTTATGCTGGCCTCTTTTTGCTTTGTGCCGCGGACCAATGCTCAGTACTTCCGCACGACGGACTATTGGAAAACGCACCGCAACGAGATCTCCATCGGCTTGGGGGCTTCGAACTTCCTTGGCGAATTGGGTGGGCGTGATCAAGTGGGTACATCGTTCATCTGGGACTTGGAATTGAGCCAAACACGTCCCGCCTTCGCGCTCGCGCATCGCTACTACATCCGTGAGCGTTTCAGCCTACGTACGCAGCTGGCTTATGGGGTAATGGCGGGCAACGATAACCTTACGAATGAAGCGGCACGCGCGCGGCGCAATCTGAACTTCCGTTCCGGGCCTGTTCGAAGGGGCTCTTCTGCTGGAAGTTCACCCGTTCTTGGAAGAACTGGGGCACCTCTATGATATCCGTGGGGTTAAGGGAAAAAAATCCTCGCGAATCGGGCTCTATGTTTTTGCCGGTGTGGGCGGTTGCTATTTCAATCCCAAGGGCAAATTCAACAATGCCTGGGTGGAACTTAAGCCATTGCGCACCGAAGGGCAGGGCATGGAAGGCGGCCCGGAAGAGTACTCCAACTTCAGCTTGGCGATCCCGATGGGTATTGGTATTCGGAAACAGTTGAGCAAAGTGCTCAGTTTCGGTCTGGAGCTGCAGTATACCAAGACCTTCACCGACTACATCGACGATGTGAGCGATGTGTACTACGACAATGACGCCATCGCCGAGGCGAACGGTGGTATTGGCTCTCCCTCGGGAGAGGCGGCCGCTTTCCTGGCGGATCCGCAACCTGAGGGCCTCCGTTATGGCCCAGGAAATCAGCGCGGGGATCCGAGCGATCTCGACGCTTACCTCTTCATCCGGGCGCAAGTGCATTACAAGATCTACAAGTTCAAGGCGCGCAGCAAGAAATACCGCACCCGCCTGCGCAGGCAGAAGATCGTGTTCTAGTCGGCGCGCGGGTGTCCCATTGCTTCGGGATCACGCGCCACCTCTTCGCTCAGTGCGCCTTTCCCTTTGCCACAATGGCTCGGTGACTTGCGCCAGCGCCGGAAGGGCCGCTTTGGTAACAGGAACCACATGCTACCATCTCGCAATACAGACCCCCCGATCCGCACGTTATTTTGGGTGGATCCGTTGTGCGAAATGGTATAAGGCAAGACCGAAAAACAAAAGGCCGGGATCGATCCCGGCCTTCGTTGTTCGGAGCCCTAACGGCCCTGGTCGGTTCCTCAGCTATCCAATGTCTGCTTCACTTCCACCATTTCGAAGGCTTCGACGTTGTCGCCGACCTTGATATCGTTGAAATTCTTGATGGAGAGGCCGCACTCGTAGCCGTGGGTCACCTCCTTCACATCGTCCTTGAAGCGTTTGAGGTCGGCTAGGTCGCCGGTATACACCACGATGCCTTCGCGGATCAAGCGCACCTTGTTCGACCGTTTGATCTTACCGTCGATCACAAAACACCCGGCTACAGTGCCCACCTTGCTGATCTTGAAGGTCTCGCGCACCTCGGCGGTGCCGGTGATCTTCTCCACCTCCTTGGGCGCCAGCATGCCTTCCATGGCCTGCTTGATCTCCTCGATGGCATCGTAGATGATGGAGTACAGGCGGATATCGATCTCCTCGGCCTCGGCCAATTTGCGCGCGCCCGGTGTAGGCCGGACTTGGAACCCGATGATGATGGCGTCCGAGGCGGTGGCCAACAGGACGTCGCTTTCCGCGATGGGACCCACGGCCTTGTGGATCACGGAGACCTTGATCTTCTCGGTGCTCAACTTCAGCAGGGAGTCGGTCAGGGCTTCCACCGATCCGTCCACGTCGCCCTTCACAATGATGTTGAGTTCCTTGAAATCGCCGATCGCCAAGCGGCGGCCGATCTCGTCGAGCGTGATGTGCTTGTGTGTGCGGATGCCCTGTTCGCGCTGCAATTGCTGGCGGCGCGTGGCGATCTGGCGAGCCTCGCGTTCGTCCTCGAACACATGGAAATGATCGCCCGCGTTCGGAGCACCGTCAAGGCCGAGGATGGAAACCGGTACGGAAGGACCCGCTTCCAACACCGGTAAACCCCGCTCATTGAACATGTTCCGCACACGACCACTGAACTGGCCCGCGAGTAGGATATCTCCCCGGCGCAATGTGCCGCCCTCCACCAGGATGGTGGTCACATAACCGCGGCCCTGTTCCAAGGTGCTTTCGATCACCACGCCGCTCGCCCGCTTGTCCGGGTCGGCCTTCAGGTCGAGCATATCGCTCTCCAACAGTACTTTCTCCAAAAGGTTCTCGATGCCGATGCCCTTCTTGGCACTGATCTCTTGGCTCTGGAACTTACCGCCCCATTCCTCAACGAGGATGTTCATCTGGCTAAGCTCCTCACGGATCTTGTCCGGTGCGGCACCTTCCTTGTCGATCTTGTTCAACGCGAAGACCATGGGCACACCGGCCGCCTGCGCGTGGTTTATCGCTTCGCGCGTTTGCGGCATTACGCTATCGTCCGCGCTGATCACGATGATGGCGATGTCCGTGACCTGCGCACCTCGAGCACGCATGGCCGTAAAAGCCTCGTGGCCCGGGGTATCCAGGAAGGTGATGTGCTTGCCGTTCTTCAGCGTGACGCTATAGGCACCGATGTGCTGGGTGATACCTCCGGCCTCACCAGCCACCACGTTAGCGCTGCGCACATAGTCGAGCAACGAGGTCTTGCCATGGTCCACATGGCCCATGACCGTTACGATCGGTGGACGTGATACCATCCGGGCCGCATCGTCCGTATCCACAGGAATGTTCTCCTGCACATCCGCACCGACGAACTCCACTTTGAAACCGTATTCATCCGCTATCACCGAAAGGGTTTCGGCATCGAGGCGCTGGTTAATGCTCACCATGAGGCCCAAGCTGAAGCAGGCCTTGATGATGTCCGTGACGGGCACGCCCATCATGGAGGCCAGTTCGCTTGCCGTCACGAATTCGGTGACCTTCAGCGTACGCCCGGCGAGCTCGCGCGCCGCCTGCTCCTCTTCCAAACGCTGGTAGCGCTCGGCGCGCTTGTCCTTGCGCATCTTGGAGCCTCGGCTCTTGCCCGAGCTTGTTAGGCGGGCGAGCGTCTCGCTCACCTTCTTCTTCACCGCGTTCTCATCCAGTTCACCGGGTCGGCCGGTGGGCGGTGTGGTGCGCTGTTCCTGCTGCACGGCGCGGTCGATGTTCACCGGGCCAGGTTTCACGATCCGCTTCCGGCGGCCGCGATCATTGGCACTGCCGGCACCACCCCGGTCGGAGGGTTTGCGCTCTCGCTCCACCGGTAGGTCGATACGGCCCACGGTCTTCGGACCGGTGAGTTTCTCTGCGCGTGCGCGGATCAGTTCGGGTTCCGCCGGAGTTTCCGGTGCTGTTGGGGCCTCCTGCGCAGCCGGTGGCGCGGTTGGCGGAGCACTGGCCGCTGGTGCTGGTGCCTCCGGAATGGCGACCTTTTTCTTTGGCGTCAGGTCGATCTTGTCCAGCACCTTCACGCTGGGCTTATCCACTTTGGCCTTGATCGTTTCGGGCTGCACCGGTCGTGCGGGTGCTTCGGTCGGTGGCAGGTTGTGGACCAGTACCTCTTCTTCGGCGGGCTTGGCCGAAGGCTTTTCCGGAGGGGCGGCCACCAAGCTGATGGTCTCTCGTTCCTGGCGCAGCTGCACGGTGGCCTTGCTTTGCTCCTTCATGGCCCGGTCCGTGCCGAACTCGGCCATGAGCAGGTCATAGAGGTCGTTCCCGATCTTGGTGTTCGGGTTGCTTTCCACCTTGTGGCCCTTCTTCTCCAGGAACTCCACCACGGTGTGCAGCCCGAGGTTGAACTCCCGGGCCACCTTGCTCAGTCGTGCGCCTTTTTCCGTCGCTTCGCTCATTCCGTTCTTAGTTGGGGCCGATCTTGATCGGCCCGTACCGTTGGGGCGATCGGAAGGGCGCGCTGCTCATCCCTCCAGTTCGGCTTTCAGGACCCTTACCACTTCTACGATCGTCTCTTCTTCCAGGTCGCTGCGACGCACCAGTTCTTCCACCGGAAGGTCCAGTACGCTGCGCGCCGTATCACATCCTACTTTCTTCAGCTCGTCGATGATCCAATGCTCGATCTCGTCCGCGAATTCCTCCAGGTCCACATCGTCCGTCACCTCATCGGTCTCGCGGTAAACATCCAAGTCGTAGCCCGTTAGACGGCTCGCCAATTTGATGTTGTGGCCACCCTTGCCGATCGCGAGCGCCACCTGGTCGGGCTTCATGTACACCTCGGCGCGTTTGCGCTCCACATCCAACTTGATGTTGCCGATCTTGGCCGGGCTCAGTGCCCGTTGGATCAGCAGTTGCTCATTGGCGGTCCAGTTGATCACATCGATGTTCTCGTTGCGCAGTTCGCGCACGATACCATGGATGCGGCTGCCCTTCATGCCCACGCAAGCACCGACCGGGTCGATGCGGTCGTCGTAGCTCTCCACGGCGACTTTGGCACGTTCACCGGGCTCGCGCACGATGCGCTTGATGGTGATGAGCCCGTCCATCACCTCGGGCACCTCCTGCTCGAACAATTTCTCCAAAAACTCCGGTGCGGTGCGGCTCAGGATCACGACAGGTGTGTTGTTGCGCATCTCCACTTTCCACACCACGGCGCGCACGGTGTCACCCTTCTTGAAGAAATCCACTTTGATCTGCTGGTCCTTGGGCATGATCAACTCATTGCCCTCGTCGTCCAGGATCAGCGTTTCGCGCTTCCAGATCTGGTACACCTCGCCGGTGATGATCTCGCCCACCCGCTCCTTGTACTTGTTGTAGAGGTGGTCCTTCTCCAGTTCCATGATCCGGCTCTGGAGGTTCTGCTTCAGCGAAAGGATGTTGCGGCGGCCGAAGTCCAGGATCTTCACTTCCTGGCTCACCTCCTCCCCCACCTCGAAATCGGGTTCGATCTTCTTGGCTTCGGCCAGTTCGATCTCCAGGTTGTCATCTTCGCTCATGCCGTCCTCGACAATGATGCGGTTCAACCAGATCTCCAAGTCGCCCTTGTCCGGGTTGATGATGATGTCCACGTTGGCCTCTTCGCCGAAACGTTTCTTCACCACGCCACGGAAGACATCTTCCAGGATGCCCATCATGGTAACCCGGTCGATGTTCTTGATGTCCTTGAATTCCCCGAAGGATTCGATGAGGTTCACGGTGCTCATGGCACGATCATTTGAACTTTAAGCTTGCTTGTGTGGCACGTATCGAAGCCCACGGCAGCGCCGTGACCTCTTCTTCCATCTTGTCCGGACGACCTTTCACTTTGCTCGGGATCACCAGCCGCAGGTGGAGGCTTTCCTGATCCACCGTCTCCATGCGTCCTTCCAACGTGCGGCCGTCGTCCAGCTTCACAACGACCAGACGGCCGGTGTGTTTGGCATACTGCTGCGGCACCTTGAAGGGGCGACCCATTCCGGGGCTGCTCACCTGGAGTTCACAGTCCAAGCCCTGCGCGTCAAGTTCGGCACGAATGGCGTGGTTCAGTTGCACCAATTGCTCCAAGGTAATGGCCTGTGGGTCGTCCACCTCCACCACCACCTTGTCGCCCGGGCGCACCTCCACATCCACTAGGAAGTGGCTTGTGCCCTCCAATTGGTGTTGAACAATGGCCCGCATCTGTTGCTCGGTGATCATTTCCGACCCTGCTGCCCGGTGGAGAACAAAAAAGAGGGGCGGTCCCCTCTTCCTCTTTCACCGCCTTGCGGCGGCAAATGTAGCCAATATGAGCGATCGGCCAAGTGCCCGCCCACCCTTACCCGAACGTCTGCATATCGCACAGCCGTTTGTAGACCCCGCCCAGGGTGGTGAGCTCAGCGTGGGTGCCGCGCTCCACGATGCGGCCTGCCTGTAGCACGCAGATCTCGTCGCAATGCTGGATGGTGCTGAGGCGGTGCGCGATCACCAAGCTGGTGCGGCCCTCCATCATGCGGAACAGCGCATCCTGCACCAGTCGCTCACTTTCGGTGTCCAATGCACTGGTGGCTTCGTCAAGGATGAGGATGGGCGGGTTCTTGAGCACCGCACGGGCGATGGCCACGCGCTGTTTCTGTCCACCGCTCAAGCGGTTGCCCCCATCGCCGATGCCGGTCTGGTAGCCGTTCTCCAGTTGGGTGATGAAGCCGTGCGCATTGGCCACGTTGGCGGCCTGGCGGATGTCCGCTTCGGGCACACCCGGTTTGCCGAAAGCGATGTTGTTCGCCACCGTATCGTTGAACAGGATGCTGTCCTGTGTCACGATGCCCATTAATGCCCGCAGGTCCTTGATGCGCAACCCGCGCACGTCATGGCCATCGATCAACACCTCACCTTGGGTAACGTCGAAGAAGCGCGGCAGCAAACCTGCGAGGGTGGTCTTGCCTCCGCCGCTGGTTCCGACCAATGCGACGCTCCGGCCTTTCGGAACGACCAGCGAGATCCCGTTCAGCACCGGCTGCTCGTCATAGGCGAAGGAGACATCGCGGAACTCGATGCGGTCCTGGAACCCGTTGATGGGTTTCGCGTCCGGCCTTTCCTTCACACGGTTCTCCACGGCGAGCAGTTCGAAGATCCGCTCGGCACTGGCGCCGCCCTTGCGGATCCAGTAGTAGCCCGTGGTGAAGCTCTTCGCAGGTGCGAGCAATTGGCTGAAGAGAATGATGTAGCCGATGAACTCGCCGCCGGTGAGCGAGGCCTCCTTGCCGATGACCAGGCTGCCGCCGAAATAGACCAACGTCACCATCACCAGCGCGCCCATGAACTCGCTGAGCGGCGAGGCCAGGTCGCGACGGCGGAGGGTGAACACGTTCAGCCGGTTCAGCATGTCGTTCTCCCTTTGGAACCGGCGCCGCATCGCATCGTCCGCGTTGAACGCTTTGATCACGCGCATGCCGGTGAGGGTCTCCTCCACGGTGCTCAACAGGTCGGCGCTCTTGCGCTGCGCTCGCAGTCCTTCCTTTTTCAGGCTCTTGCCGATGCGGCCGATGATGAGCCCACTGACCGGCAGCAACAGCAATGCGATCAGCGTGAGCGTGGGCGAAATGCCGATCATGATCGCCAGCGAGAGCAGAATGGTGATGGGCTCGCGGAACACCATCTCGATGTAGTTCATGATGCTGAACTCCACCTCCTGCACATCGTTGGTGAGGCGCGCGATGATGTGGCCCTTGCGCTCCCCGCTGTAGTACTGCAAGGGCAGCTCCAGCACCTTGTCGTACAGCGTATTGCGCAGGTCGCGCACGGCGCGGTTGCGTAGGATGCCGATGGCCCAGAGCGCGAAGTATCGGAACAGGTTCTTCAGCAGGAAGCACAGCGCCACAACGACGCAGATGAAGATGAGCCCGCCAACCTGTCCATGATCAGCGATGTAGCCGCCCATGAGCCAGTTGAAATAGTCCGGCATCCGGCTGAAGCCCTCCGCGGTCCAGCCGATCGCCGGACGCGCCGTGGGCGGTGGCGCCTGCCCGAACAAGAGGTTCAGGAAGGGAATGAACACCAGCAGCGAGGCCAGGTGGAACACCGTGCTCACGAGATTGAACGCCACGTTCAACACCGCATAGCCTCGATAAGGGCGAGCAAAGCGGAGGACCCGGAAGAAGTTGCGCATTGAAGGACGCCGAAGGTAGGGGCGCGAAATTTCGCGCCCCTACCTTCGCGCCACGATGGACAGCTTGCGACAGAACAAGGTGAACAGCCTGCTGCAACAGGAAATGGCCTGGGTGTTCCAACAGGAAGGACACCGCCTGCTTCCTGGCGGCATGATCACGGTGACCGGTGTGCGCGTAAGCCCCGATCTGGGCCTGGCGAAGACCTATCTGAGCCTCTTCCCGGTGAAGGATAAGAACGCTGTGATCCTGCGCATCCGCGAGGACGCGTCCCACTTGCGTCTGCTCCTGGGACGCCGCGTGGGCAAGCAACTCCGCATAGTGCCCGAACTCATGTTCTACGTGGACGATTCGCTGGACCGGCAGGAAGAGATCGAGAAGCTCCTGAAGCAATGATCCGGTAGGCCGCTGATCCCTGAACATTCCTCATGCAGTACGATCCTGTAAAGCGCCAGCTCGGCAACGTCTTCAACCGTTCCCCGCTGCTGCGGAAGCTGTTCTATGGCCTGCTCGACCTGTTGTTGTTACGCGCCTGGCATATCCATAAGGAATTGCGGGTGTGGCGACGGTCGGTCGGCAAAACGGTACATATCTATGACGCTGGCGCCGGGTATGGCCAATACAGCTATTGGCTCAGTGGCTTCTCGAAGCAATGGCAGGTGACGGCCATCGATGTGAAGGAGGAGCAGGTCGCGGATTGCAATGCGTTCTTCCAAGCCATTGGTCGGCCACAGGTGAAGTTCGAAGTGGGCGACGTCACCAAGTTCACCAAGCCCGGTGCGTTCGATCTGGTGGTGTGCGTGGATGTGATGGAGCATATCCTGGAGGACGAAGCGGCCTTGCGCTGCTACAGCACTTCGCTCAAGCCGGGCGGCATGCTGATCATCAGTACCCCGAGCGATCAGGGCGGCAGTGATGTGCATGACGAGGGCGAGGGATCCTTCATCGAGGAACATGTGCGCGACGGCTACAACATCGACGACCTCCGCGCGAAATGCCTGCGCAATGGTTTCGGCAAGGTGGACGCGGGCTACAACTACGGCGCACCGGGCAAGATCAGCTGGCGCCTCAGCATGAAGTGGCCATTGCTGATGCTGAACACCAGCAAGCTTTTCTTCATCCTCCTTCCCTTCTACTATCTCATCACCTACCCGATCGCCTATTTGCTCAACTGGCTCGATGTGTCCATGACACATCGCACGGGAACGGGACTCATTGTGAAGGCGTGGAAGTGATACTGCGATCGAACGATCGATGGCTCTCCCGTTCCTCTTTGCCCGCCGCTACCTCCTGGCCAAGCGCCGCAGCGTCGATCGTTCGGGGCAGGCCAACGCGATCAACTTGATCACGTTGATCAGTATCGTGGTGGTGGCAGTGGTCACCGGCGCGATGGTGGTGGTGTTGAGCACCTTGAACGGCATCGGAGAGCTCGTCGACTCGATCTACAGCCCCTTCGATCAAGACCTCACGATCACACCCGCACAAGGCAAGACCATACTTCGCGACAGCCTGGACGTGGATGCGGTGAAGGCTGCCGCTGGCGCACAGAACGCCAGTTGGGTGATCGAAGAGAACGTGTTGTTGCAATGCAGCGGTCAACAAGCTGTGGCTACCCTGAAGGCGGTGGAACCGCAGTACCTGGCCATGAGCCGTATGCCTGACCACATGTACTCCGGCGAACCGGTGATGGAGGGCGCCCAGGGCCCCACCGCGTTGCTGGGCCTTGGGCTGAAGGTGGATCTCGGCGTACCGCTGGACGACGGCGTGCTGACGCCCTTGCGGATCAGCGCGCCCGTGCGTGGGCGGAAGCTGAGCACCTACCAACGCGGCGCTTTTGAGCAGGCCGAGATGGCGGTGAGCGGCGCTTTCACGATCAATATGGAGTTCGATATGCGCTACATGCTGATGCCCATTTCCGTAGCGGAAAAACTGCTTCATTACGAGCACGAGGCCACCGCGCTCGAGGTGCAACTACCACCGCACGCCGATCTGGACGCCGCCGCCGAAGCCGTCCGCGAAAGCATCGGACCGCAATGGACCGTGCGCACGCGCTACCAGAAGAACGCGCTGATGTACAGCACGAACGCCAGCGAAAAATGGTTCACGTTCGTGGTGCTCAGCTTCATCGGGCTCATTGGTGGCTTCAACATCATCGCCTCGCTCACCATGATGATGATCGAGAAGAAAGCGGACATGCGCACGCTGATGGCCATGGGCACGCCTGCGCGCCTTATGCGCCGCATCTTCCTGTACGAAGGCGTGTTGATCGTTGGCGTCGGCGCGCTGATCGGACTGGCGCTGGGCTTAGGGCTCTGCTGGCTTCAGCAGCGCTTCGGATTGCTCGCGCTCAGCGGCTCGGTGGTCGAATCGTACCCGGTGAAGGTGCTCGCAGGCGATATCGTGCTCGTGCTCGTCGCCGTGCTGGTGATCGGCGTGGTGGCCACGGCCGTGCCCTTACGAGCCCTCAGCCGTCGTTTCCTTCACGCGGCCTCCGCCGCGTAGTTGCCGATCACTTCGTCGAGCAGATCCTCGAGCACGGCCGGATCGCGTTCGGTACACAACCGCAGGCGCATCTCCTTCACGTTCGGCAGGCCTTTCAGATAGTTGCCGTAGTGGCGGCGCATTTCCACCACGCCTTCGTACAACCCCTTCCAGGCGATGGAACTGCGCAGATGCGTGCGTGCCGCTTCCACGCGCTCGGCGATCGTCGGCGGCGCCAACTGCTGGCCCGTGGCCATGTAATGCTTGATCTCCCGGAAAATGAACGGATGCCCGATGCTCGCGCGGCCGATCATCACGCCATCCACGCCGTAGCGTTCGCGGTATTCCACCGCCTTCTCAGGGCTATCGATATCGCCATTGCCGAAGATGGGGATGTGGATGCGCGGGTTGTTCTTCACTTCACCGATCAGCGTCCAATCCGCAGGGCCCTTGTACAACTGTGCCCGCGTGCGTCCGTGGATGCTGAGCGCTTGATGCCAACATCCTGCAAGCGTTCGGCCACCTCCATGATGTTCTTGGTCTGTTCGCTCCAGCCCAGGCGCGTCTTCACCGTCACGGGCAGCTTCACGGCCTTCACCACCTTTTCGGTGAGGCGCACCATCTTGTCCACGTCCTGCAGCAGGCAGGCACCGGCACCCTTGTTCACCACCTTGTGTACCGGGCAGCCGTAGTTGATGTCGATCAGGTCGGGTCGCACCGCCTCGGCGATCCGCGCGGCTTCCTCCATGGCATCCTCGCTGCCTCCGAAGAGCTGGATGCCGATGGGCCGTTCCTGCTCGAAGATGTCCAGCTTCTTCATCCCCTTGGCCGCCTTGCGGATGAGCCCCTCGCTGCTGATGAACTCGGTGAACATCAGATCGGCCCCATGCTGCTTGCACAGCGCCCGGAACGGCGGATCGCTCACGTCCTCCATGGGGGCCAGGAGCAGCGGGAATTCGCCGAGGTCTATTGGGCCGATGCGGGGCATGAAAGGGCCGCAAAGGTAGAGGGATGGCCCCGTCCAAGCCGGGGTATGCTATTTTCGCGCCCCCATCTGGAGAGATGGCCGAGTGGTTGAAGGCGCGCGCCTGGAAAGTGCGTTTACCCGAAAGGGTAACGGGGGTTCGAATCCCTCTCTCTCCGCCAACGCGAAGGCCGCCGGGAGGCGGCTTTCTTGTTCAACGAAGGCGCCGGAGCTTACTCCGGGCGAATGAGTGGAACAAGAAGGCGCAGCGCGAAGTGATGCGGCCTTCGCTTTGAAGCCCCCCTACCTGGGATGGCCCGCTTCGGGCGATCCCTCTCCGCCAAAGGACCCCGTGAAAGCAGGGGTTCGTATTTCAAGGCGGGCTCAGTTCTCCGCAAATAGCCTCACCGAACTTGGCGTTCAAGTCTTCATTGCTCATTCCCAGCCCCAGGAGGAACATGAGTTTGGTCACGGCCGCTTCCACGGTCATGTCACCTGCGCTGAGTACGCCGAGTTGCTGGAAGGCCTGGCTGGTGGTGTAGCGGCCCTGTTCCACGCGGCCGCCGATGCATTGCGTGGCGTTCACCAGCACGATGCCACGCTCGCGCGCTTCGCGCAAGGCCGCGATGAAGTCCGGATCCGTAGGGCCATTGCCACTGCCGAAGGTGGTGAGCACCACGGCCTTCAGCTCGGGCATGGCGAGGGCATGACGTACCCAATCCGGCCGGATGCCTGGGAAGAGATGGATCACGCCTACGCGATCATCCATGCGTTCATGCACGCGCAGAGGCCCGCTGCGAAAGGGAAGGATCGCGCCCTTCGCGTAGCTTAGATGCACGCCCGCTTCCGCCAGTTTGGGGTAGTTCGGCGAGCGGAACGCCTCGAAGCGCTCCGCATGCACCTTCACCGTGCGGTTGCCGCGGTAGAGACTGTACTCGAAGTAGACCGCCACCTCGGGTACCATCGGTGCGCCTTGTGCAGCGCGCGCTGCGGCGATCTCGATCGCGGTTATCAGGTTCTCCTTCGCATCGGTGCGAATGGTGCCGATGGGCAGTTGTGAGCCCGTAAGGATCACCGGTTTGCCAAGGCCTTCGAGGAGGAAGCTGAGCGCGCTGGCCGAATACGCCATGGTGTCGCTGCCATGCAACACCACGAAGCCGTCGAACTCCGCATAGCGATCCCGGATGATCCGCGCGATCCGCACCCAATCCGCCGGACGCATGTCACTGCTGTCGATGGGCTTTTCGAACGCAACGCTTTCCAACTTCACCTGCATGCGTTCCAACTCCGGCACCTGGTCCTCCAGATGTGAGAGGTCCATAGGGCGCAGGGTGCCGGTGCGCGGGTCGGCCAGCATGCCGATTGTGCCGCCAGTGTAGATCAAAAGGACCAAGGCGCGCTGGCTCATTTGCCGAAAAGGGTATGGGCGTTCGCCGTGGTGATCGTCGCGATCTCCGCCACCGTGCGGCCCGTGGCACGGGCCAGTGCTTCGGCGACCAAAGGAATGTAGCTGCTCTCGTTCCGTTTGCCGCGATGTGGCACCGGCGCGAGGTAGGGCGCATCGGTCTCCAGCACACAACGCTCTGGACCGAGTTCGGTCATCACCTGTGCCAGGCCGCTCTTCGGGTAGGTGATCACCCCGCCGATGCCCAGAAAGATGCCGTCCAAGGCCAGGACGCGGCGGCCGTGATCCGCCGTGCCGCTGAAGCAATGGAACACCCCGCGCAGGTGTTCGTCTTTCTCCTCTTCCACGATCGTGATCACTTCTTCGAAGCTCTCGCGGCAGTGGATCACGATCGGGAGCCGAAGCTCCTTCGCCCAGCGGACCTGCTGGCGGAAGGTGTCCTGCTGCTGTTTCAGCCAGGTCTTGTCCCAATAGAGGTCGATACCGATCTCGCCCACAGCACAGTAGCGTCCTGTGCGCAGAAGCGTCTCCACTTCATCAAGCGCGGCGTCGTTGCGCTCGACCACACTGCACGGATGCAAGCCCATCATGGGGAAGCAGCGCTCAGGATGCGCATCGGCCAGCGCGTGCATGGCCTCGATGCTGTCATGATCGACGTTCGGAAGGAAGAGTTTCGTTACTCCGCCATCCGCCGCGCGTTGCAGCATGGCCTCCCGGTCGCCATCGAACTGGGTGTGGTAGAGATGGGCGTGGGTGTCGACGAACATCGGCGCAAGATCGGTCGATCGCACCATTGGCCGTTCCGCCTGTGGGCACTGGCCTACTTTTGGCCGCGCCTGATGAAGATCCTGGTCCTCCGCTTCAGTTCGATCGGCGACATCGTGCTCACCAGCCCGGTGCTGCGTTGCTTGAAGGAACAAGTGCCGGGCGCGCAGGTCCACTTCGCCACCAAGGCGGAATTCGCTCCACTCGTGGCGCATTCCCCGCATGTGGACCGCGTGCATGTGCTTAACGCGGACCTCCGCACCCTGATCGCCGAGCTGAAGAAGGAAGGCTTCGATCATGTGGTGGACCTGCATCACAACCTGCGCACGGCAAGCATCAAACGCGCGCTCGGCGTCAAAGCCACGAGCTTTCCCAAGCTCAACATCGAGAAGTGGCTGCTGGTGAATTTCAAATTGGATCGTCTACCCGAACTGCACATTGTGGATCGCTACCTGAGCAGCGTGGCCGAACTCGGTGTGAAGAACGACGGGAAGGGTTTGGAGCTTTTCATTCCACCGGATCAAGAGGTGGATCTTGCGGATCTCCCATCGGTGCATCGCAGTGGATATGTGGCCTTATGCGTCGGCGCTGCCCACTACACCAAGCGCCTCCCTGATCATCGCCTCATCGAACTCGCGGGCAAGATCGTCGGCCCGATCGTGATCATCGGCGGGCGCGAGGACAATGCCAGTGCCCAGCGCATCGCGGATGCCATCGGTGGCCGCGTGTTCGACGCGACGGGACGTTATTCCATCCCCGGCAGCGCTTCCTTGATCCGCCAGGCACGGAGCGTGATCACGCACGACAGCGGCTCCATGCACATCGCGAGCGCGTTCGGCAAGCAGACGGTCAGCATCTGGGGGAATACCGTTCCCTCCTTCGGTATGGGGCCGTACATCCCGCAACATCCGGAACGTGCGCACATCTTCGAAGTTCCTGATCTGCCCTGTCGTCCGTGCAGCAAGATCGGTTTCGGGCACTGTCCGAAGGGGCACTTCCGATGTATGGAGAAGCAAGACCTTTCGCGCATCGCTGAGCTTGCGAACACGCCTGCACCATGAGTTGGGACATCTTCATCCAAGACCTGCCTGATGTGGCTTCGGCGAAGGACATCCCGGTGGATTTCCGGCCCAAGCCGCTGGGCGAACGGGAAGCCGTCGTCGATCGGATCCTGCGCGCCATACCGAACGGCGAGTTGCAGGATACCGACTGGATCTTCGTGAACTCGCATGATATCGATCTGAGCATCCAGTTGCACATGGAAGATGCGGAGCAGGTGCGCTACCTGGTGGCGCATGTGCATGGCGGTGCGCAGAGCGCCGCATGCATCGCCGCATTGCTGAACGCGCTCGGCCTTCGCGCGCTGGACACGAACACGGGTGAGTTCTTCGACGGGGCGACCTTGGACGAGAGCCTTTAAGGCCGCGCCGCGAAAGACGTGCGACTTAGTCGAACAACGCTTTCAACTCGGTGGCCTCTCCGGGTTTCATCTTGCCACTGAGGATCAAACGGAGCTGACGACGGCGAAGGGCGCCATCGTACCGCTTCTGCTGCTCCTCGTTCTCTGGCACCACCTCCGGCACCTCGACAGAGCGACCAGCTTGATCCAGCGCTACAAAGGTGTAGATGGCACTGTTGCACGCGATCTTATCTCCTGTCACTTGGTCCTCCACCCACACGTCGGCCCATACCTCCATGCTGGTGCCGAAGGCGCGGCTCACGTTGGCCTTGATGGTCACCAGATCTCCTAGTTTGATCGGCCGGTCGAAGCTCACATGGTTCACCGCGACCGTAACGACAACACGTTTGCAATGGCGGTGTGCGGCTATGGCACAAGAGATATCGAGCCATTGCAATAACCTACCGCCGAATAAATTGCCCATGGTGTTCGTGTCGTTGGGCAACACGAAGTGGGTGGTCTCCGAAAGGCTATCGCTTACGGGGCGGGCGGGCTGTACGCTCATTTCAACGTGTAGAAAAGCACGCGTCCATCATCGGTGCCGGTCACGAACTGCCCATCCATGAAGAGGCACGGCGCTTTGTGGTGCTGGTCCTTGTTCTCCGGGAAAGTGAGGGTCTGCACCACCTTGCCCGCGGCGTCGCTGAATTCCACGATGCCCTTCGCACCCGCCTTCGCGGTGACGTCGCTGTGCTTCGCCTGCGTCTGCTGGTAGAAGCGATCGAAAGTGGAGTTCTTCATGTCCAGGCCCATGGCCTTCACCGCACGCGGATCGGGCAACCAATTGTAGGTGTTCAGCACGCGGTCCATCTTGCCGTTCTTCACATCACCCACCACGCGCTTGCCGCTGTGGCCTATCAAGACCACATACTCCCCGTTCTCATTGAAGGCGGCGTGGTACACGGTGCTGCTGCCATCCTCGCTGTAAACAAAGGTCTGCACCTTCTTCGCGCTCTGGATATCCCACAGCTCGGCGCCCTTGTCGGTGCCGATCAGGATCCGATCACCCTTGGGGGCGAGCGCCAGGCATGTGACCTCACATTTCGCAAGGCGCAAAGTGACGGCCGCCGGTTCTGTAACGACCTGGGCTTTCGCGCCGATGGCGAGCGCGGCGATACCGATGGAAAGGAGTGTAGTGCGCATCATGTGGGATCGATCAGGTCGTGGTGTTGGGTCAACCATTCTACCGCGCTCGCCTTGTCGCCGAACATTTGGATCGGGCGTGTGGGCTTGTTATGGCGCACGAACACATTGGCCGCGAGGTTGTGGCTGAAGTCGCGCACGATGATGGCATCGGCCGCTACGTACGCATTGCTCTCGGGACTGCTCGCATAGGTGCGTGCTTCCCCGGTCATGGTGGTGCCTTCGCCCACGCTCACCAGCAGCAGCACTTTGCGCCCTCCCCGTTCCGTGGCGATGGCCTCGAACATCAGGTGGACTTCTTCGGGCGTAACCAAGTGCCCATCGCGGAAATGCACATGTGCGATGTCGCCATCGAGCAGATCGATGTGGCAGGCTTCAAGTTCCAACGAGCGCATGGCAGGTATTCAACAGGGGGCGCAAAAGTAGCGTCGTGGAGGCTCCGCGCGCACGCTCACTGCACGAGCAGCCAAGCACCCTCGGCTTCACCGCTGCGGAGGGCCTCCATGGCCTCGAGCGCTTCGGTACGCCGTGCATAGCTGTGGATCGCCACACGGTAGAGCCCGCGGTGCTGGTCGACCAGATGGGCGGAATGACCTTTCGACACCTGGTCGTCGACGAAACGGTCCGCGTTCTCTTTGATACTGAAGCAACCGCCGATCACATGGTAGCGGTCTTCAGCGGAAGGCGTGCTGGCTTTGATGGGCGGCGTAACGACATGGGTGGCCACATGTGTGCTATCCACCGCTGCCACTTCCGCCAACGGATCGCCGAGGTCCACAGGCAATAGGTTGTCCACATCCCCGGTGAGGGGCAGGAATACGATACCAGCGCCCAAAGGCTCCATCATTTCTTCCATGGGATCCGGCACCAACGCGGTGGCCGGAACCGTGCCGGGGTGGTAGCGGGGTGCCGGGGCTTTGGCGAAAAACTCGAGCCCGCTCCATTGCACGGTATCGGGCCGGGCCTGGATGGTGAAGTAGGCCACGGCTAGGAAAAGCACCGCCGCAGTGCCCGCCGCCGCCCATAGCCAGGGCATGCGCCGCTCGGTCGCTTCAGCATCCGAACCATTGGCCGCCTTCGGATCGACCGGTTCGATCGGGCGCAACGTGCGTACCACAGGGGCAATGGTCTCATGCGGCGCAGCGGTGATAGCCGCAGGGGCCACGGGGCTTACCCGGAACGCAGGCAGCGCGCTCACCGGCCGCAGCCCGAAAGCGTCGCGCAAGAAGTTCACCCTGCGATCGGGCTCGAATTGCAGGTTGCCCTCGCCATCCTTGAAAAAAGTGCCCACTCGGCCCAGTTCCAAGCGGCCTTCGCGTTCCATCCGTTCGCGCCAACCGCGCACCTCACCGGCGATGCGGGAACCCGCCTCATCGAACGCAATGGTCTCGCGCCGCGCCAGCCGGTCCGCCAGCAGACCGTCGTTGCGCACCAAATGGCGGTTGAAGCTCAGGTCCTTGCTCGGCGGATGCACGATCTGCCGCGCCTCATCAAGGCGGGCCGGGCGGTAGTGGGTGAGGAACCCACCGAACTGGGGCACGATCACGCAATCGTGATGGTGCAGCAGGTCGTGGATGTCGCGCTCGATGCCCATGGAACGGCGCCAAATTACAACCCCCGCACCCGCCTGCGTGCCTCCTCCAGATCGGCTGCAGTATCCACACAGAAGCTGTCGTGCTCCGTAATGGCCACGGTGATCCGGAAGCCGCTCTCCAACCAGCGCAATTGTTCCAGCCGTTCGGCCAGTTCCAGGGGCGATGGAGGCAGGGCCACGAGTTGGGCCAGCACCTCTCGCCTGTACCCGTAGATGCCGACGTGCTTCAAGAAGGGGAAATGACCATGCCGCGCCCCGGCCACACGTTCCCGGAGAAAAGGGATCGCCGCCCGACTGAAGTACAGTACGTTCATGTCCTTATCCACGACCACATGCGCTTCCCCGGGGTCATCCAATTCCGCATCCGTGGTAATGGCCTTGGCCAATGTGGCGATCGAGGCTTTGCCCACATGCAGCAGCGCGCAGACCTGATCGATCTGTCCTGGATCCAGAAAGGGTTCATCGCCTTGGATGTTCACCACGCCTTCGTGGCCGCCCCTAGCCTTCACCCACGCCTCCTGGCATCGGTCCGTGCCACTGGGATGGCCGGGCGAGGTCATCACCGCATGCGCGCCGAAGCTCGCCGCATGCTGTGCGACACGTTCATCGTCCGTGGCGATCACCACATCGGTAAGGTGACGGCTCAACACCGCTTGTTCGAAGACCCGTTGTAACATGCTGCGCCCACCGATATCAAGCAGCACTTTGCCCGGCAGGCGACTGCTGCCATAACGCGCAGGGATAACACCGAGGATGCGCACGACCTAAATGGAACGGCTCAACTGAAGCTGGAACGTACGCGGCGCTTCCACACTGAGCGGGCGAACGGCGTAGGTGAGGTTCGTGAGGTTGTTCACGATGAAGGCGATGCGGTTGTTGGCGCCCAACTTGAAGCCCATGCGCGCATCCAAAATGATGTCGCCGGTCTTGTGCGTGCGCATCCAATCGGCCACACCGGTGCGCAGTGCGGATGCTTCGCTGGTGGTCTCGTCCAAGGTGATGAACACTTTATCGATGTTCTGCACATGGCTGTTGTAACGCACGCTAACACCAGCGAAGAGCTTCCAGTATTCCGCTTGCACATCGGCACGGAAAAGGTGCTGCACCCGGAACTTCAACAGGTAGCCCGTGGTGTCATAGCTGGTGTTCACATAGTCATAGGCCGGAATGGTAGTGACGGCCGGTGTGGCGTAGTCCTGGCTCGGCGTGGTGGAAACGGGCTTGGTCCAGGTGTAGCCCACCAGGATGGCCAGGTCCACGTTGCCGATCTTTCCCTTGCCGGCCAGTTCCGCTTCCAGGCCACGCACGCGCGCCCCGCCCGTGTTCACGGACTTGAAGCCGATGCCCTTCAGGAAGTCCAACTTCCAAAGCCCGAAGGTGAACTCGATGTAGTTCTGGAAATCCTGCTGGAAGGCGACCAGGTCCAAGTAGCCGGTGAAGCCGCCCACTTTGAAGCCCTGCTTGATGCCGCCTTCCACGTTCCAGCTTTCCTCGGGTTTCAGCGCCGGGTTGGGGAAAATGTTCAGCTGGCCCACGTTCGTATTGATGTAGCGCTCGCCGATGGTGGGGAACCGGTACCCCTGGCCATAGCTGGCCCGCAAGAAGGTGCCGCGCGCAATGCGGCCCGTCGCACCGGCACGATACACCGGCACGCTCTGCTGGTCGTCGTTCACTTTGAAGCTCTCGTACCGCACACCACCGCTCAGCACCAATCGCTCTTTGAAGAATTTCTTGTCCACCTGCAGGTAGGCCGATGTGTTCAAGGCCATGTTCTCACTGGAATTGTCCGGATTGCCATTGTACAGGTCCGCGAAGGAGCGTGTGCTCTGACCGACCAAACCTCCGGTAAGCACTGTTTCGCCCCAGAGATCGAGACGCTGTTGCACCTGGTATTCGCCGTAGATGAAGTAGCTGGCGTTGCTCTGGTTCCCGCTGTTCTCGAACGCCTGGCTGAGGTAACGGCCGCGCAGGCTGTGGCGCGTGCGTTGCGCACTTAGGTAGTTGATGTAGGGATCGACGTAATACTGGAAGCCCCGCGTGTGGGTCACCGTCCCGTTCTCCGCGCGATAGATATTGGTATCGGCATCGTCCCAAATGAACACGCTGGTGTTCTCCGCCCGCACAGCGTTCGCATTGATGCCGTAGTTCAGGCCCTTCACCTTCTTGTGGCGGTAGCGCACACCGCCGTTCAGGCGCACGCGACGGTCGTATCCGGCGGGCTCGCTGTACTTGGGATCATCGCGGTTCAGCGTGTCCTTGCCCACGGATTCCGGTCCGAGGAACCCTTCGTCCCACACCAGGTTCGCACCCAGCACCACATCCCATTGCCCAAAGCGCTGCGAATGGAAGAAGTTGGTACCTGCCATGCCTTGGTTCCGGCCGTCGTAAACGTTCGCCGCCTTGTTCCTTGGTCCATCGTACACACCCGCGAAGATGTTCACCCGCGTGGTGGGCTCCTCCTTCGGATAGGCCGTGCGCACGTTGATCACCCGCTCAGCGCCGCGCTGCCATAAAGCACGCTCGATGCGCCTTTGATCACTTCCAACTGTTCCAGGTTCTCCGTGGGGATCAACGACCACGAGGTGCGGCCGATGTCACCGCTCAATACAGGCAGGTCGTCCACCAGCACCATCACGCGACTTCCCGCGCCATAGCTGAAGCCACTGCTCGCACGGATCTGCGGGTCCTCATCGATGATCACCACGCCCGGCACCTGGCCCAGCACCTCGCTCACGTTGGTGATGTTCTTGTTCTGGATGACCTCCGGCCGTAACACACTGAGGCTTTGGCTCACCTCCCCCACCCGCTGCTCGAACTTCCCGGCCGTTACCACCACCATGTCCAGTTGGGTGGCGGCGGTGTTCAGCTTGATATCCACATGCTCCTGCTGTCCAGCGACAAGGGTGAGTTTGCGCGTTTCGCTCATGAAGCCCAGAAAGCTGAACGTAATGGTGCGATCTCCCGGGTCCAGGGTCAGGCGGTAGTCACCGTCGGCATCCGTGGCTGTGCCCAAACCGGGTCCAGCGATCACGTTCACCCCGATCAGGAGGGCCCCGCAAGGGCGTCTGTGACCCGGCCGGTAACGATGGCTTGTTGGGCCTGTACCAGGCCGATGAACCCAAAGGAGAGCAGAGCGAAACGGTTCCTCATGGTGCGCCGAAAGTAACCAAACCGCAAAGTGGCCTTCACACTTGGGTGCCCGGCCATCCACCATCGATCGTGCGGTTATCTTGGGCCGAGCACCTTTGACGGGTTCCGCGTCGGCACCAACTATGGACGATAGCACTTGGATACATCGCATCGCGCTGAGCATGCTGAAAGGCATTGGGCCCGTGAACGCCCGAACCCTGGTGGCCTACTGCGGGGGCGTCGATCCGATCTTCACCGACCGCAAACTGAAGAACACCCTGGAGAAAGTACCGGGTATCGGCCCGAAGCTCATCGCCTCGATCACCGACCGCAAAGTGCTCGCTGCGGCGGAAAAGGAATTGGTCTATGTGCGCAAGCACAAGTTGCGGATGCACTTCTACCTCGATGCCGACTTCCCACAGCGCTTGAAGCATGCGGAAGACGCGCCCGTGCTGCTCTTCGCCAGGGGCAAAGGCGACCTGGGCACCGCGCGCATGGTGAGCATTGTAGGCACCCGCACACCCACCGAGCAGGGCAAGCGTCTTTGCAGCGAGCTGGTGGAAGGTTTGAAGGAAGCGCAATGCACCATCGTGAGCGGACTGGCCTATGGGATCGATATCGTGGCGCACCGAACAGCGCTGAAGAACGGATCGCCCACCATTGGTTGTGTGGCGCACGGGTTGGACAAACTTTACCCGGGCGAGCATGCTGCCACTGCGAAAGAGATGCTCGAACAAGGCGCCCTGGTGAGCGAGTTGCCCAGCGGAAGTTCCTTTGCGCCCGGCAATTTCCCAGCGCGCAACCGCATCATCGCCGGGCTGAGCGATTGCACGATCGTGGTAGAGAGCGGACCCAAAGGCGGATCCCTGATCACCGCGGATATCGCCAACAGCTACGACCGCGAAGTGCTCGCGTTCCCCGGTCGCCCCACCGATGCACGCAGTGAGGGCTGCAACAAACTGATCCAACAGAACAAGGCCGCTTTAGTGACCAACGCGAAGGATGTGCTCACCCGGATGGAATGGCTTCCCACCGCGAAGAAAAAGGCGCCGGTACAAGCAGCCCTTTTCACCGATCTGCTCCCCGAAGAACAGGCTTTGGTGGAGGTGCTCAAGGCACGGGGCAAGGTGGGCATCGACGACCTCTGCTTCCACAGCAAGTTGCCGCAGAACCGAGCTTCCTCGTTGCTATTGAACCTGGAGTTCAATGGTGTGGTGCGGTCCTTACCCGGGAAGGTGTACGCGCTGAATTGAAGGCGCCACTCAGGCTATTCGCTTCTGGCTAATGGCGCATTGATCGCCCGGCTTGCGCGTGCTATTCCCCCAGCTACATTTGCCCCCGCTTTCAGCCGTCCGGAGCTTCAGCGAAGGCGGCTTTCAACCAAAGCACAACCAACATCCCAGCGATGGCAAAGACGAACAAGGCTGTTGACGCCTTTATGGCCGAAGTGAAGAAGCGCAACGGCAGCGAGCCGGAATTCCTCCAGGCCGTGCATGAAGTGGCCGAAATGGTCATCCCCTTCATCGAAGCCAACCCCAAGTACAAGGGCAAGATGCTCCTGGAGCGGATGGTGGAGCCCGAGCGCACCATCATCTTCCGCATTCCTTGGGTGGACGACAAAGGCAACACGCAGGTGAACCGCGGCTTCCGCATCGAATTCAACAGCGCGATCGGACCCTACAAGGGCGGCTTGCGTTTCCACCCCAGCGTGAACCTCAGCATCCTGAAGTTCCTCGGATTCGAACAGACGTTCAAGAACAGCCTCACCACATTGCCCATGGGCGGTGGCAAGGGCGGTAGCGACTTCGACCCGAAAGGCAAGAGCGACGGCGAAGTGATGCGCTTCTGCCAGAGCCTGATGACGGAACTGTTCCGCCACATCGGCCCCGACACCGACGTGCCTGCGGGCGACATCGGCGTGGGCGGTCGCGAGATCGGCTTCATGTTCGGCCAGTACAAGCGCCTGGCGAACGAGTTCACCGGCGTGCTCACCGGCAAAGGCATCACGTGGGGTGGATCACTGATCCGTCCGGAAGCAACGGGCTACGGCTGCGTGTACTTCGCGGAGGAAATGATGAAACACAACGGCACCAGCTTTAAAGGCAAGACGGTTGCGGTGAGCGGCAGCGGCAACGTGGCGCAGTACGCCATCGAAAAGGCCACGGCGCTCGGCGCGAAAGTGGTTTCTGCCAGCGACAGCGATGGCAGCATCTACGACCCCGCAGGCATCGACAAGGCCAAGCTCGCCTTCCTCATGGAGCTGAAGAACGTGAAGCGCGGCCGTATCGAGGAATACGCGAAGAAGTTCAAAGGCGCCACCTACAAGAAGGGCGCTCGTGTATGGGACGTGGTGGCCAAGTGCGATGTGGCTCTGCCCTGCGCTACCCAGAACGAACTGGACGGCAACAACGCCAAAGCACTGGTGAAGAAAGGTGTGAAGTACGTGGCCGAAGGCGCCAACATGCCCACGACGCCAGAAGGCATCGCAGCATTCGAAGCAGCCAAGGTGGCATTCGCCCCGGGCAAGGCCAGCAACGCCGGTGGTGTGGCCACGAGCGGTCTGGAGATGAGCCAGAACAGCCTGCGCCTGAGTTGGACCCGCAAGGAAGTGGACGAGCGCCTGCACGCCATCATGGTGAACATCCATGCAGCGTGCGTGAAGCACGG
The DNA here is from genome assembly GCA_016712025.1 of Flavobacteriales bacterium. Taxonomy (GTDB): domain Bacteria; phylum Bacteroidota; class Bacteroidia; order Flavobacteriales_F; family PHOS-HE28; genus PHOS-HE28. The sequence continues at coordinate 39,610 of JADJRW010000010.1, read as the reverse complement.
CACCGAAGGCAAGAGCGTCAACTACGTGAAAGGCGCCAACATCGCCGGCTTCGTGAAAGTCGCCGATGCGATGCTGGATCAAGGGGTGGTGTAAGCCTCACACAATAGCAATGAGAAGCCCTGGCGAGAGTCGGGGCTTCTTCGTTCCACCCCATGGGATCCCGATGCTCCTGCGCATTGTCATCCCTGCCTTCATCCGCTTTGGGGATATTTGACGGACCGTTCCGCCCATGACCCGAACCACTGCCCTGCTCGCGCTGCTCATTTGCGCCTTCGGCCTGCACGCCCAGGATCTTTCCTTGAAACAGTACAATGCACAGCGAAGTGATCTGCCGCAATGGGTGCAACTGATGTACGCGCCCAACCCCGACCCCGGCGCGGTGATCGCGGCTTACGACGCCTATTACGCCAGCAACCCGCTGGTGAAGAACAGCCACACACAATACTTCAAGCGGTGGAAACGCGAACTGGGCCATAACCTGGTGCCCCGGGATCCGGCGCAACTGGCCGCTTACGGGCAGACCACGCGCGACTACCTCGATGCCACCGAGGATCTCTTGCAACAGCGCGCCGCCAATTGGAGTTGCATCGGCCCGATCGATTGGGACCATGGTTCGGTGGTGAAGAGCTATGCCGCCGGTGCGGCGCACGTGTACACCGTGGAACAGAGCGCCGTGAACACCGACCTGATCTATGCGGGTACCGCAAACGCCGGTGTTTGGAAGAGCACCGACAAGGGCCTCAACTGGGCGAACGTCACCAAGACCATGTTGGTGGGCTCGGTAGTGAGCATCGAATTGGACCACACGGTGCAGAACACAGCCTACTTCGGTGGCGAAGGTGACCTGTGGAAGACCACCGATGGTGGCGCGACCTGGAACTCGATCGGCGATGCCACCTTCCAAGGCCTGTCGCACAGCATCCGCGATATCGTGATGCACCCCGCGAACAACCAGATCCTGTTCGTGCTGAGCGACCAAGGCTTGTGGCGCAGCGTGAACGCCGGTGCTAGTTTCACGCAAGTGCAAGCCGGATCCTGGCAGGAGTTGGAGATGAAGCCGGGTGACCCGACGATCGTATACGCCATCAAGCAAGTGAGCAACCACACGGAGTTCTGGCGCAGCACCAACAGCGGTGTGTCGTTCACGCAGGTCGGAGTGAACTGGCCCTTGCCTGTGGCTCCCGATGAGCAGGGGCGCACGGAGATCGCCGTCACGGCCGCGGCACCCAACACGGTGTACGCCTTGTGTACCGGTGCGGCCAACGGCGGCAGCGGTTTGTACGGCGTGTACAAGAGCATTGACAACGGCGCGAACTGGACCTTCCAATGCTGCGGCGCGGGGCCGGGTGGAGTGCCCTCCCCTACCAACTTCAACCTGATGGGTTGGGACGATGCCGGCCAGGACGATGGTGGGCAGTACTACTACGACCTCGCCTTCAACGTCGACCCCGCCAATGCGAACAAGCTGAACGTCTGCGGCGTGCAACGCTGGGTGAGCACCGATGGTGGCGTCACGTTCACCTGCCCCGCGAAGTGGAGCCATAGCAACAAAGTGGACTACATCCACGCCGACATCCATGACTTTCGATACTACGGCAGCGAGATCTGGGCGGCGTGTGACGGCGGCATCTTCTACAGCAACGATGCGGGCGTCACCTTCAACCGGCGCATGTTCGGTATCGCGGGCACGGACTTCTGGGGCTTCGGCGCAGGCGGATGGACCGGCAGCCAGGTGATGCTCGGCGGCACCTACCACAACGGCACATTGCTGAAGGACGGCAATGTGTACACCAATGGCTGGGTATGCACGGACGGTGGCGACGGAATCCGTGGTTTCGTCCACCCGCAGTACGATCGCCGCGCCTTGAGCGACTATGGCTACAAAACGCTGAGCGGAGATCGCATGGTGGCGAACGGCAACAGCGGCTGGGACAAACAACCGAACGGTAGCTACATCACCGGCGAAAGCAGCGACCTGGTGTGGCACCCCAACCTGGTGAACACCGCGTACCTCGGCAACGGCAACAGCCTGTGGCGCACCGACGACAACGGCAGCTCGTTCGTGGAGGTGCACAATTTCAACGAGAAGGTGACCAGTTTGGAGGTCGCCTTCAGCGATCCGAACACCATCTATGTATGCACCTACCTGGGTTGGTGGGACACGAAACGCGTGTGGCGCAGCATTGATGCGGGCGCGAACTGGACCGACATCACACCATCGAGCGGCCAGTTGAACGGCAACATCTGGGTGCCCTATGACCTCGCCGTGAGCGGCACCGATCCGCAAACGATCTGGTTGTGCCGCACCAGCCAGTACGGCGACTATCCGGACATCAACGGCTACGTGGTGTACAAGAGCACCAACGGCGGAAGCGCATGGACGAACATCACCGATGCGAGCCTCAACAACGAGTGGCCGAGCAACATCATGCACCAACTCGGCAGCACTGGTGCGCTGTACATCGGTACACGGCGCGCGGTGTACTACCGCAGCGACGCGACAGGCAGTTGGAACCTGTGGAACGCCGGATTGCCTGCGCGCATCTACAGCACGCGCCTGCTCATCAATTATAAGGAAGGGAAGATCCGCAACGGCACGGATCGCAGTGTTTGGGAGAGCGCCATGGAAACACCGAGCGCGCCGCTCGCCAACTTCAGCGCGGACAAGCAAAGTGTGACTTGCATCGCACCGAGCGTGCAATTCTGGGACAACAGCGCGCTGAACGGATCCGGCGCCACTTGGTCCTGGACCTTCCCCGGTGGAACACCTGGCACAAGTTCGACGCGGAACCCGATTGTGTCTTATACCGCTCCCGGGGCCTACGCTGTCAGCCTCACCGTTACCGATGTCAACGGCACCAACACGCGCACCATCCCGGGCTTCATCACCGTCTAGCAATAGCGGTACTTCCCGCTCGTTGCTGGCGGATGCTGAGAACCAAGCTGCCGCCTGCCGGATGGATCTTGGACAACCCCGATGACCTGACCACCTGGGGCAACGTGGCGCTCGCGGTAGGTGCCAATGGCAAGGCCAGTCGGGCATGGCGCATGGACTATTACTACTACGACGCGCCGGGCCAGGTGGACCGTCTGATCTCGCCCGTCATCACCCTCGCCGGAAGTGCGGGAACGCATCTGAAGTTCCACCATGCCTACAAACCATACGGAGCCTCGTACACCGATGGCCTGCGCGTAGAGATCAGCACCAACTGCGGAGCGAACTGGACCCAGCTCTACTATGCAGCAGGGGCGGCCTTGGCAACGGCGCCGCAGAACGGTAACCCGTTCGATCCAACGGCCGCCAACCAGTGGGTCTTGAACGATATCGACCTGAGCGCTTACGACGGCCAGGCCGTGGTGATCCGGTTCGTGAACATCAACGACTACGGCAACCGCCTCTATCTGGACAACATCACTTTGGAGAACAATGGCCTGCGCCTGGCCGTGAAGCTCATGCTCGAAGGCCCCTATGACACGAACACCGGCCGTATGCGCGATCAGCTACGCACCGGTAATTGGATCCCTGCCGCAGAGCCCTATACCGGTCTCGCCTTCACACAAGCTTCTGATGGGGGTGGCGAAACAATGCAAGCGGGTGTCGCGGCAGTGTCCGGCGATAACGCCATTGTGGACTGGGTGTTGGTGGAACTACGCAACCAGTTCACACCCGCGATGATCGCCGCGACGCGCGTAGCGCTCGTACAACGCGATGGGGATGTGGTCGCGGAGGACGGTGTTTCTCCGATCTCGTTGCTTGCAACGGCGAACAGCTACTACGTCGCGGTAAGGCATCGCAACCACCTCGGCTGTATGACCTCCGCACCGATCTCTTTGAGCGGGACCACCACGGCCATCGACTTCAGCGCCAGCGGAACGGCTACCTACGGCACCAACGCGCGCAAGGATGTGAACGGCACCATGGTGCTGTGGACCGGCAATGCGAAACCCGATGCCACTCTGCGCTACGCCGGAAGCAACAACGATCGCGATCCGATCCTCGTGGCCATCGGTGGCAGCGTGCCCACCGCCACAGTGCCGGGCTACCGGACCGAAGACACTACGATGGATGGCTTGACCAAGTACGCCGGTGGCGCCAATGACCGCGATGTGATCCTGGTGAACATCGGTGGCTCGGTGCCCACCGCTACGCGCGCGCAGCAGCTTCCCTGATCTTACAACACGCACGAAGCCCCGACCATCGCAAGATGGACCGGGGCTTCTTCGTTCGCGGCTGATCAGCAGAACTCGTCGTACGCCATCATCAGGTTCTCGGCGATCATATCGGCCGAGCGGCCTTCGATGTGGTGGCGCTCCAGAAAATGCACCAATTTGCCATCCTTGAAGAGGGCGACGGCCGGGCTGCTGGGTGGGTAAGGCAGAAAATGCTTGCGGGCTTGGTTCGTGGCATCGGTGTCCACACCCGCGAATACGGTGACCAAGTTGGCCGGACGCTTGGCGCCTTGCAAACTCATCTTCACACCGGGGCGGGCGGCACCGGCGGCGCAGCCACATACGCTGTTCACCATGCACAGCACGGTGCCGGGCTGCGAAAGGGCCTTGTCCACTTGTTCAGGGGTATGGAGTTCCCCGAAGCCGGCCATGGTCAGGTCGGACTTCATCGGGGCTACTAGTTCAGGGGGATACATGGTCTGTTTTGGGCGTCGCCGGTAAGAGGTTCGGAGGGCGAAGCGGGTACAAAAGTAGGGTGACCGGTGCCGGTTGTCTTCAACCACCTTAAGCCGTCCGCTGATCGGGTCTTCAGCGTTGAACGACAAAGGGCTTGACACTGGTCAGCCCATCTCCGGTGACTCTCAAGGTGTACAGCCCGTTCGACAACCCGGTCACATCGATGGTCGCAGTTCCGCTGCTGGAATAGACCGTGGTCGCCAGACTTCCGTCGGAGGCGAAAATGTCGAAGCGGCTGGAGGTGGCAGGTGGGCCACCGACGGTGACAAGAAGCTGGTCAACCGCCGGGTTGGGTGCAATGGAGACGACAGGGGCAACATGCTCCCCGACCCCGCCCGAGCACAGGCTCACCCCCCCTCGTACGTTGTCGATCATCCATCCGTCATGACCGTTTGCGTTGTTCCCGCTGTTGAACACCAAGCGGACGCGCATGATCGGGTCATACCACCGCGCCCCTTGTTCGTCTTCATGCATGAACACACCCATGCACGGCGATTCCAGCCATACCTCTTCCCATCCGGCGGATTGGCCCGTGAAAAAGTACCCGTTGCCATTGTCCTGCTGCCATACCTGGTCCACGATCAGGTCCTCGAACGAGTCCGTTCCATACGGCCGCCACTGGCTGTCCCAAGGGTTCATGACCTCGATCGTGCCGGAACTGGTCGGGTCCATGTCGCGCCACTGCTTGAACAAGACACTTCTTCCAGTGAAGTTGAAGTCGGTCGCGATCAGGGTGAACTCGGCGTAGCAGGTCGTGCTATCGGGATAGGGAAGCAGGGTGTCGGTAACCAGCGCCCTGCCCGGTGAGTAGGCGCTCGTGAACACCGGTTTGGACGGGGTGCCTACCTGCCAGCATCCGGCGGGATACACGCTGTCCAGTTGCAGGTTGTCGCTCGCGTCATCAAAGAACATGTAGAGCGAGTCTCCGGGGGCTTGTGCGCGAAGGACAGGCGTTGCCGAAATGAGCCCGATCATCAGAGTGGTGGTTGTTCTCATGAATGGTGATTTGAGGAGAAGACCTGTCCATTGGGGATACCGCTGCCTACAACGCCCGCTTCTTCCGAAAGAACGCCTTCATCAGATCGGCGCATTCGGGTTCCAAGATGCCTCCGCTCACTTGTGTTTTGGGATGCAGCAATGTGCTGCCGATACGGCGGTAGCCCGCCTTCTCATCGAACGCACCGAAGACCAATTTGCCGAGTTGCGCCCAGCGCAACGCGCCCGCGCACATCACGCACGGTTCGAGCGTAACGTACATGGTGCAGTCCATGAGGTACTTGCTCCCTAAGTGTTCGGCCGCGGCGGTGAGGCATTGCATTTCCGCGTGCGCCGTCACATCGTTCAGCCGTTCAGTGAGGTTGTGCGCACGCGCGATCACGCGCTCTTGACAGACCACCACGGCGCCCACGGGAACTTCATCGGCGGTGAAAGAGCGTTCGGCCTCACGCAGCGCCTGCCGCATCCAATGTTCGTCACCGCCCACGGTGATCATCGCCGCAACACCTTGGTGCGCGATCGCAGGCGTCCTTCCCGGTCGCGCACTTCGGCCAGATACATGCCTGCGGGTACCGAGGAGAGGTCCAGTTCGTTCACCCCGATCGCGATGCGCGACATGCGGACCACCCGGCCAGTAGCATCACGCAGCACAAGTTCGGCCGGGCCTTGCTTCCAATCCAGATAGAGCAGGTCTTCCGCAGGTACGGGCCAGTAACGCGTGTTATCCTCAACCACCACATCCTGGATCCCGATCGGGAACGCTGGCTCGCAATCCAAGTGGTGCGCAGGGTGCGGATCGATGTCGACCACAATGGTGGTGTCGATCGGAAATCCGTAGGTCCAGCCGAAATAGAAGAGCATCATCTCATCCGATGTGGCCTCGCCCAAGGTGACCAATTGCGGCGGGTCGTTCGGATTGTTCTCGTTATTCGCGGTGTTGTCGTAGGTTGCTTCGCCGTGCAGCACTGTGCCCGTGGGCAGGTAGATCGGCTTGCGGAATTGGTAGAGACCCTGCCAGCGGAAATCCCACGCGGGAATATCGATCAGCGGTATAGTGTCGTTGCCGGGCGCCACGGCGAAGGCCTTCATCGAAGTACATATGAGGTGCGCATGCGGCCCAATGGCCGTGATCGTGGCCGGGAACGCGGTGGTGTATTGGTTGTGGAAGGTCTTCACGGTGTTGGCGGGGATCACCAACGGGCCATCGGTCAAGGTGAGGAAATGCTCCAAGATGGCGTCGATGGCCATGTCGCGGATGAAACCACCGGGGCTCAGTTGCAGGTTGATGCGCGTGCTGTCCAGCGCCGCGTTGCTGCCCGCTGGATAGTGTACTTGCATCACGAGGTCCGCGCCGGCTGCCAGCGGTATGCCCATACTGGTGGGTGTGAAGACGGGATCCGCACCAGGCACCCAAAGGCCTACCAACTTGGCGTCGGATACGCCGATACCTCCGAAGCTCGCATAGCCCGGGGCTGGGTCCGCGTCATCCAACGCTTGCGCTTGCCCGGTCGCATCGGCGAACACCAATACATGGTGTACGATCTCGGTGTTGCCCGGCACCACTTCGAAGCCGGTGATGTGGCTGTTCACCGGGTTGTTGATCGGTAGCACGAAGGCGCGGTAGTTGTCATTGGTGGAGGGAGGCACCACGTACTCCTCCATGCGGGCGGTGATGTCCGGTTGCGCGATCACCCAATTGCTGGCGAAGGTGGGCGCTGGTGGTGCAAGGTTCGGGTCGCCTTCCGGTCCACCGCCGTTCGCCCATGCGGCGATGATGTCGATCTCGTCCTGCGTGAGCACGCGTTCGTGCGCGAGCGTGCGGTACTCTTCATCGGGTGGCCAGGGGGGCATGAAGCGCAACTGCGTGGCATCACGCATGTCGTTGCGGTAGGTGTATGCGTCCGTGAAGCTGGTGAGGCTGAAGTGACCGGCACCTCCTTCGCGATGGCAGGGAGCGCAGTGCGAGTAGACGATGCAGGCCACATCCTCGCTCCAGGTTGGTGTCTGGGCGATGGAGGACGCGCACATCACGGCGCTGAGCAGGAGCACGTAAGGACGCATGGTGTTCGGTTATTGCGGTGGTTCGACGACTTCGGCGATCGAAAGTTCAATATTCAGACCAGGGCCGCGGTATGGTGTCCCGCGCTTTCGTTCATCAACAGGCCTTCCACCCCGGGTTTAATGTCCTTGATGTTCATCTGGATGGTGCTGCGCCCGTTCCAAAGATTGTCCTCCAAGGTGTAGATCACGCTGAACGGTTCACCGCTGCGCACCAGTTCCATGTGCTCGGCCTGGCGGAAGGCGATGGCATCGATCTCGCGCTGCGGATGGTCGGGGTCGATCAGGTTCATCTTCAAATGGCTTTCGCCCACGATGCGGGCGTGCCCCTTGTCCTTCACACCGCGGGTGAGGAACACCGGTTTCATATTGCCGGGTCCGTAAGGCGCCATGTGCTGGAGTACTTTCATCAACCGGCCATCGATATCGGCGAGCGTGATCTCCACGTCCACCTCCTCCTCGCGGGTGCGTTGCTCTTCGCCCAAGCGTTCGCGCACCACGGCCTCGAAGCGCGTGCGGAACGCCTCCACGTTCTCCAGCGGCATGCTGAGACCTGCCGCGTAGGTATGCCCCCCGAACTGGTCCAACAGATCCGCGCATGCGTTGATGGCCTCGTACACGTCGAAGCCTTTCACGCTGCGGGCCGAGCCCGTCGCTTTGCCATTGCTCTCGGTGAGCACCACGGTGGGGCGGTAGTGGACATCGATCAAACGCGACGCCACGATGCCGATCACACCCTTGTGCCAGGTGGCATCGAACAGCACGGTGCTCCATGAACTTTGGAGGAACGCATCGCGCTCGATCATTTCCATCGCGCCACGCGTGATCTCCTTGTCCAAGTCCTGGCGCTGCACGTTGTTACGGTCGATGCGCGCGCTCATCTGCTCGGCCTGCGGCTTGTCGTGCGCCAACAACAGTTCCACGGCCTGCCGGCCATGTTCGATCCGGCCCGCCGCATTGATCCGCGGCCCGAGCACGAAGACCAGATCGGTAACGTTGAGGGCACGCTTCACGTTGGCCATTTCCAACATGGCCTGGAAACCGGCGCGCGGTTCTTCGTTGAGGCGCCGCAGCCCGAAGTGGGCGAGCACGCGGTTCTCGCCGACCACCGGTACGATATCGCACGCGGTGCTCACGGCCACCAGATCCAACAATGGCTCCAGTTCGGCGAAGGGGATGTTGTTGCGTTGGGCCAGGCCCTGCATCAGTTTGAAACCGATACCACAGCCGCTGAGTTCCTTGAACGGATAGCCGCAATCGGTGCGCTTGGGATCGAGCACGGCTACTGCTGCGGGCAGGGTATCGTCCGGCCGGTGGTGATCACAGATGATGAAGTCGATGCCTTTCTCCGAAGCGTAGACCACTTTGTCGTGGGACTTGATGCCACAATCCAACGCGATGATCAGTGTCACGCCTTCCTGCTTCGCATGATCGATGCCTTGGAAGGAGATACCGTAGCCTTCCGCGTAGCGGTCGGGGATGTAGAAAATGAGGTGGCCGGAGAACCGGGAGAGGAACGATGTGACCAAGGCCACTGCTGTGGTGCCATCCACATCGTAGTCGCCGTAGACCATGATCCGTTCGCCTTCGCCAAGGGCACGCTCGATCCGTTCCACCGCTTCCAGCATATCGGCCATAAGGAAGGGGTCGTGCAGTTGTTCGATGTGCGGCCGGAAGAAACGCGCCGCCTCTTTCGGATCCCGAACGCCTCGTTGCGCGAGCACCCGCGCTAGCGATGCTGGGCAGCGGTCCGTGGTCAATGCGGATTCCGCGGCCGCATCAGGGACTTCCTTCAAACGCCAGCGCTTGGTCCGGGGCGGGGTCATGGTCTAAAGCTAAGCGTCCTTGGGTTCCGCGTTCAATGTGCGCTCTGCTTCTACCGCTGCGGCGTCCTGCTCCGGGCTGGGCTTCAGTGGACGCAGGTCCATGGCTTCGAGGCGTTCCCGAACAAGGCGTGCCACCACGGCGCGGCTCTCCCATTGCTCATCCGCCGGTATGATGTACCAGGGCGCATGCGGCGCGGCCGTGGCGCCGATCGCTTCCGAGTAGGCCTGCTGATAGGCCTTCCAATGCGCCCGTTCCCGGACATCCCCCACATTGAACTTCCAGCGCTTCTCCGGATCCCGGATGCGCTCCATGAACCGCTCCTTCTGCGCGGCGCGGCCCACATGCAAGAAGAACTTCATGATCACCGTGCCTTCGCGCGTCAGGTGTTCTTCGAAGTTGCGGATGGCGGCGTAGCGGTCCTCCCAGAAAGCGCGGTCGACCTTTTCCACCGACGTGATGCCGGGTATGCGCTGCCCCAGGATAAACTCCGGATGCACCCGTGTAACCACCACCTCTTCGTAGTGGCTGCGGTTGTGTATGCCGATACGGCCGCGCTCCGGCAAAGCCTTTGCGTGCCGCCATAGAAAGTCGTGGTCGCGCTCCTCCGCGCTCGGCGCTTTGAACGACCACACCTGGCAGCCCTGTGGATCCAACCCACCGAGCACATGGCGGATGCAACTGTCCTTGCCCGAAGCGTCCATTGCTTGGAACACCAGTAGGAGCGCATGGGAATCGGTGGCGTAGAGCAGTTCCTGCAATGCGATGATCCGTTCCTTGTCCTTTTCCACAAGGGCCTTCAACTCCTTCTTGTCCTCCTCTCCCGCTATGTCCGTGGGGAATTCGGACAAGTCAATGGGGCCCGCCTTCTCGAGGGCGAAAGCGGGATCGTGCAACAACGTTCGCATGGTGCCAAGGTAGCGGCCGTGCGCGCGGCCTCTTCCCTGAAAAGCGACGGGCCGTGGATCGCTCCACGGCCCGTCGCCAAATAGGATGTGCAATGACTAGCGCACCACGCTGAAAGTGCGGGCGGTCCGCGCACCGTTCTCCGCAGTGACCTGCAAGGTGTAAAGGCCAGTGCGCAGTTCGTTCACCGCGATCACGAGGCGATCGGATGGAGCGGCGAAACGCTCGGCAAGTACCGTGCGCCCTGCCGCATCCAGCACATCATACCCCTGGGCCTTGGCCTCAAGACTAACGTTCAGCAAGTCGCTGGCCGGCACAGGCCACATACTTCCTTGGAACGCTTCATCCAGCTCCTGAACGCTCACAATTCCATAGAACCAGTCGTGGCTCAGTTGGATCATTTTATCAGCCACAGCCACATCGGTCATCTGCTCCGGGCCGACCCCGAAGTACACCAGCTTGTAGTTCGCTGTCTCCACGCGCAACCCACCGATCTTGGTCGGCGTGTTGTAGCGGAAGATCGGCACCGCCGGAGCGATGGGTGTGATCTCCTCGGGATAGCTGTTCGCGCCGAAGACGGCATTGATGTTCGAGTTGGGTACCGAGCCGAACACCGCGTCCGCGTCCTCGAAGTTCACCGAACTGTTGGTCGTGGATCCATCCGCCACATAATCAGCATACATATAGTCCGTGTAGAACGCCTGAGTGATGGCCGTGCCATAGGCGGCAGCATCCCCGCTTTGGTCCCAGCCGATGTCCTGACCGGCGATCATCAAATTACCACCTGCGTCAAGGAACGCGATGAGTTGTCCCACTACCGCGTCCGTCAGGCTCGGGAAGGTCCAGCTCACGTTGAAGTAGAGGTTATTCACCGCGCCCAATGCGTTCGCTGCGGCGAAGCCGCTGAACAGATCTCGCTTCGCTTTCGCACGGCCGGGTTGGTTCGCCACGGTGAGGCCGCTCATGTAAATGGGTTCGTGTACTTCGGCGAGCGGGTTGCTCACCACCAGATCCGTAACGCCGCTAATGATGTAATAAAGCTGGGACAGGATCGGCGCATTGGGCTCGCTCGCCGCAGCCACCGTCAATTCGTAAGTGGCCACACCCACTGTGGCGCCGGGCGTTACGTTAACGCTGATCGTCTCTTGCACACCCGTGTTCACCGCGAGGGTGGTGGAACCGGTGTAGTTGCTCCCTTGGATATCGAAGCTGGAGGTCCAATCCGCAGGCGCGTCCGCACTTGCAAGGGTGAAGATGTAATCAGCGGATGCGCCCAACTCATTGCTGAACGTATTCGTGAAAGCCGTGGTGCTGCCGGAGCTTCCAGCCGCATAGGGTGTGGCGGGGCCCGTAAGGTTTCCCACGATCAAGGTGGTCCCGCCCTCTGCGAGCACTTCGCGCGCTTGGTAGACTTCGGTCTTGTCCTCGCTCACAAAAGCGACCACCTCACAGTTGGCGATGTTGAAGTCAACGGGCACCGTGTAGGTGTAGGTGCGCTGCACCAGCGTGCCTGCCGTGGTGGTGGTCACTTCATCACCCCACGTCCCCGGGGTCAAATAAGCACGCAACACATGGTTATGCTGGTAGGCCGGGATGTTCCCGCCCGTGCTGGTCTGGGGTCCGATGATATCACTTTCCTTCAGCAGCACGCTGATGTAGTCGCTGCCTGCGGGGCTATTGTCCGTGTAGTACACATCCACGTTCACGGTGAGCAGGCGCGAAACGTTGTCGAAGCTGCTCTGCATGCCCAGGTTGGCGGGTGAGGTCATGACGAGGATCTCGTTCACCGCCCCTTCCCACGCGCCGCGCCCAAGATCGTCGAGACCATTGAAAATATGCCGGTTGATAACCCCTCCAGGATACCCGGAAATAGTGAAATGCGCGTCAATCTCGGCACCTGCGGTGGTTTGGAAATCCGGTTCGCCGGTTCCTGGGGTGGCATATGGTCCTGCGTGTACGCCCACGATCACTACGTCATCGGGGTGGGCGGTCTCGATCGCCGCCGCGACCGTATGCCCTTCGGGGCAATACTGGCAATGGATGCCAGTGAAGTCCTCCAGGAGGGCTGTTCGGTTCTGGGGCTGGGTGGAGACCAAGGACTGGCCGATCGCGGTAAGCGGGGCCAAAAGCACAAGTGCGGAAAGGTGTTTCATCTGCAACGGGGGATTTAAGGATGGTGAATGTAACCGCTTCCCGATACCCCCCTCGCGCTCCTTGGGCCCTTGCTGGGAATGCTGAACCGACCGGACGTAACAAGGCCCCCGAATATCGGGGGCCCGGTTACCTGTCGCTTCCAGCCTTCAGCGCGGACGCAAGCCGATCCGCGTGTTTACCGATAACCGTTCATGTAGGCGTTGGCGATGATCTCGCTCTCCCTGACCAGGCCCTGCACGATCTCACGAATGAGATCGTTGAGCTGCTGGTCCGAGAACCTATGAAGGTCATTGTACACATGCGTCTTGCGCTTGCTGCTCCGGATGAAGGCTATCTTGTCCTTCTTCGTCATGGGGACCTTCTACGCCCGACCCATGAAAAAGATCCCCGGCCCGGTGGCTTTTTTGACGAACCCCTCACCCACGTAGGCGAAAACGGCGACGGGGCCCACCACAGGCCCCGCCACCGCTTTCACCAAAACCAGGAGCTTGGTCCGGTCCCCCGGACCACCTCCTCACTGGATCGCGAACCCGCCCGTTGCCGAGCGCAGTTCGTACAGTTCGCGCAATTTGTTCATGTAACGCGTCACATCGCCGGACAGCATCAGGCGCTGAGCCTGCTTCTTCAATCGCTCCACGCGGTTCGGTCGGGTTTTCATGTCTTGGATGTTTCGTTGAACGGTGGATCGAAAAACAAGCATCGTGCCAGAGGTCAACGGACTGTCCCTATAGGGTACCCTTCAGACTATTGCCGTGGCCTTCCTCGGCAAGTCCCGCCACCCTACTTTTGCCGCATGCATCGGGGCGCCTACCTCGTGGGTATCGCTGGCGGGAGTGGATCGGGCAAGACCAGCCTGATGCGTGCTCTCCGCGACCGCCTCCCTGAGGGTTCCGTGTGCATGATGTCGCAGGACGACTACTACCTGCCGCTCGCCCAACAGACCTTAGACCCCAACGGCCGTGTGAACTTCGACCTGCCGGAGGGCATCGACCTGGACGCCTTGGCGCGCGACCTCCAACTACTGGTTGCGGGCGAGACGCTCGTGCGTACCGAATACACTTTCAACCAGGAGGAAAAGGAGGCCACGGTGCTTGAGATCGCGCCCGCACCTATCATTCTGGTGGAAGGCCTGTTCGTGTTGCACCATGCGCCGCTTCGCGAACTGTTCGATCTGCGCGTCTTCATCGAGGCCCATGAAGCTACCCAGCTGCAACGCCGCCTGCTGCGCGATGAACTGGAGCGTGGCTATGGTAATGAGGATGTGCGGTACCAATGGGACAACCATGTGATGCCCGCGTACCGCGAGTTCCTCCTGCCCTATCGCCACCATTGCGACCTGCATGTGGTGAACGAGGTGGACTTCAGCCGCGCCGTCACGGTGCTGGCCGATCATTTGAACCGTGCCGCCCATCAGGTGGCGCCGCTCACGCTTCAGTCCTTGTAGAGACCGTTCGCGGCGATGTGGGCCGCGACCTGGGCGCGCACCCAGTGGCCGATCGGCTTTCCCTCGCGCACCGCCTGGCGGATGCGTGTGCTGGACAGGTCCATAACCGGTCCTTCAAGGAAGGTGACCCCCGCGTGTTCGGCGAATCCGGACTGGTTCCGGTGCATTTCATACCCGGGGCGCGGGTAGACGATGATGTTATGGTGGGCAAGGATCCCTTCCGGGTCCTTCCACCGATCCAACTGGGCCAGGTTGTCGCTGCCCATCACCAGCCGGAACTGATGCTCCGGCCACCGCTTGCGGAAGTGCGCCAATGTATCGGCGGTGTAGTTGGGCGATGGGAGCGCGAGTTCCTCGGTGCAGACCTCGATACCCGCTTCGCCCTCCAATGCGGCACGCGCCATGACCACACGCTGTTCATCCGCACTTATCGCCTGGTCCTGTTTGAAGGGGTTCATCGGGGTGATCACCAACCAGACCCGGTCCACATCGCTTTCGGCCAGTACCCTGCGCGCGATGTTCAGGTGCCCGTTGTGCAAGGGATCGAACGTGCCGAACAAGCAGGCGATGGTCATTTCCGGAGGAAGTTGCGGACCAGATCCAAAGCCTCGGCGCAGGCTTGATCGAGCGCATGGTTCACCACTACCGCATCGAACCGATCGGCGGTCTCCATTTCGAGCCCGGCCTTGTCCACCCGCACCTTCAAAGTCTCCGCGGTCTCCGTGCCGCGCTGCCGCAGCCGCTCGGCCAGAACTTCCAGCGACGGCGGCTCTATGAATATCGCCAGGGCTTGGGGTCCGAAGCGCTCTTTGAGGTGGAGCCCGCCTACCACATCCAGGTCGAAGATGGCATGCTTCCCGGCCGCCCAGATACGTTCCACCTCACTGCGCAGCGTGCCATAGAACCGTCCGGGATAAACCTCTTCCCATTCCACGAACGCTTCCTCGCGGATGCGCTTCGCGAATTCCTCGGGGCTCAGGAAATGGTAGTCCACACCCTGGCGTTCGTTGGGACGCATGGGACGGCTGGTGGCGGAGACGGAGAATGCGAGCTCCGGTAGCTGGCGCAAGAGGTAATGTACAATGGTGGTTTTGCCCGCGCCGGAGGGCGCCGAACAGATCACGCATTTGCCTTCTCGTCCCACCATGCGCTAGAGCACGTTGAGCAGTTGCTCCTTGATCTTCTCCAGATCGTCCTTCATGCGCACCACCAGCTTTTGGATGGGCGCATCGTTGGCCTTGGAACCGATGGTGTTCATCTCGCGGCCCATCTCTTGGGATATGAAGCCCAGCTTGCGGCCTTGTTGATCCGGCGCTGCGAGCGTCTCCAGGAAGTAGGCGCAGTGGGCGCGCAACCGCACCTTCTCCTCGTTGATGTCGAACTTCTCCAGATAGTAGGTCAGCTCCTGCTCGAAACGATCGCGATCCACCGTGGTGGAGAGTTCTTCCACCTTCGTCCGCAGGCGCTCACGCACTTTATCCGTGCGGCCTTGATCCAGGGCGGCGATCTCGTCCATCAACACGCCGACGCGCGCGACCGTCGACCGCAGATCCTCCATAAGGCGCTGCCCTTCTTCGGTGCGGTAAGTGGTGAAGTCCTCCACCGCCTGGTGGATCAATGCGAGTATGCCTTCCCACTCCGCCGGGTCGATCGTCTCTTCGGCCGGCGGCGTCTGTTCGGCCTGGCGCAACACGATGCCCAACAGATCGGTGTTGTGGCCTGGGGCTACGGAATCGGCCAAGGCCTTCAGTTGCGCGTACTGGGTCCGCACGATCTCCGGATCGTAGACGTTGCGTTTGCCGATGGCCGCGCGATCGAGCCCGACAAAGAGTTCCGCCTTGCCCCGCACAATGCGGTCCGCCAGCCACGCGCGGAGCTCGGCTTCCTTCTCCCGATACGCGGACGGCAGCTTCACCAGCAGATCGAGCTGCTTGCTGTTGAGCGACCGGAGCTCCACGCTCACTTTGCGCTCGCCCACGGCTCCTTCGGCACGGCCGAAGCCGGTCATCGATCGCAACATTCCCGCGTTTTGGCCAAAGGTAGCCGCCTCGGTTCGCAGCACATGACCTAGCCCGCCATCACGTCGCACCTTGCCGATCCGCCCGGTTCACCAAGTGAACACCCAAGAAGATGCATGCCGCACTGAGCGCATGGGCGATACCGGGATCCGGCACCGCCACGCTCCCTGCGCCGGGCATCCAACCCAAACGCAGATACAACCACCCGAACGCGATGGCCATGACCGGTTGCAGGTAGATGTAGGTACCCACCACGCTCGCCTCCACGCGGCGCAGCGCCCAAGTGTTCAACAAGTAAGCGATGAAGGTGACGAAGAGCACCACGAACGCGATCGCCATCCATTGCGCACTACCCAGCATACGCCAATCCACATGCGCCGCTTCGCCCGCACCGAACGGAAGGACCAGCACGGTTCCGAAGAGAAAGGTCCAGGCCATGATGGTGACCGGTGTGTACTTGCGCATCAACGGCTTCACCAGCACCAAGTAGAGCGCGTAGGAGGCGGCGTTCATCAGAATGCAGAGGTCGCCCAACAAGGTGCTGCCCACCTCCCCGCCGCGCGCACTGAGCCATAGCAGCAGCGAAGCGCCCGTAGCCCCCATCAGGATGCCCGCCACTTTGGTACCGGTCACCCGCTCGCCGATGAGCGCCGCCGAGAACACGAGCACGAGGATCGGCGCCACCACCATGATCAAGCTCGCGTGCAAAGCGCTCGTGCGCATGAGGCCTTGGAAGAACATCAGTTGGTTGAGCGCAACACCGAGCACCGCACAGAGCAAGAGGCGCGGAACGTCCGACCAACTCACGCGCTCAGGTCGCAGCATGCGCAACGACCAGAAGAGGAGGCTCGCGCCCACCACACGCACCAAGATGAAACCCGAAGGGCCGATCACCGCCGGCATAAGGCTCTTGGCCACGGTGTAGTTGGCCCCGTAGATCAGGTTGACCGCGAACAGCGCGATGTGTGCCTGCGTGCGGGGTTGCGCCATCGGGTCCGTGTCCGGGCGGCGTGGATGGATAAGCTACATTGGCCGTAACCGATACCTGTGGAGCCGCGAGGAACGGACAAAGAGAAGGCTTTCCGATCCGGTTTCAGCCGGCGGCGGATACTGCTCCCCATTCTGATCGGTTTGATCGCGGCGGGCTGGCTGCTGGTGCGCGACCTGCGCGCCCCGCGATTCGAGCCAGCCGCGGATGGACGCGGCGGTTTCACCTGGAGCGATGCGAACGGCAACGGTATTGTGGATGCCAGCGACCCTGCGGATTTCAGCCCTACTGCGGATGGCTCCGGCACCTACCGCCGACTTACCGCACGCGACGCCTTGGCCCGTGTGAAATGGACCTGGCACAGCACGGGTTGGCTGTTGCTCGCATTGCTCTTCACCGCCTTCCGCGACCTGGGCTACATCGTGCGCCTCCGCATCCTCACAAGCAAGCAACTCGGTTGGCGCAGCAGTTTCAACGCGGTGATGTTGTGGGAATTCGCCTGCAACCTGGCGCCTTCCGTGGTGGGCGGCACCGCCTTCGCTGCGTTCATTCTGCAACGCGAAGGGATCGCGCTGGGCCGCAGCACAGCCATAGTGCTGGTCACAGCGATGCTGGATGAACTTTTCTACATCATCACCGTGCCGCTCGTCTTCGCCTTTGTGGGCATGGCCGCTCTCTTCCCGCCCCACTTGGACGAAGCCTTCGGGGGCCTACGCATGATGGTGGTGTTCTGGATCGGCTACGCCGTGATCGTCGCCATGACGATGGCGGTATGGTACGCGGTGTTCTTCCGCCCGCGCGCCATCAAGCATTGGACATTGAAGCTCTTCCAATGGAAACCGTTGCGCCGCTGGAGGCAGGATATCGCTGCTACCGGCCACGATCTTGTGCTCGCATCCGCCGATCTGAAGGAACGCCCCGTGAGCTATTGGGCGAAAGGCTTCGCGGCTACCGTGTGGGGCTGGGCCTCGCGGTTTCTGGTGGTGAACTGCCTGGCCGCTGCCTTCTTCCCGGTTAGCGACCACATGCTGCTCTATGCCCGCCAGTTGGTGATGTGGGTGATCCTGCTAATCAGCCCCACACCCGGCGCCAGCGGCTTCGCGGAATTGGCCTTCGCCGGATTCTTCAAGGACCTACTGCCCGCCTTGGGCCTCATTGGTGCCGTGGCCTTGGTGTGGCGGCTGCTTACCTACTACCTGTATGTGGTGATCGGCGTGATCATCCTGCCGCGGTGGCTGCGGAGGACGGCCAAGCCCTCTGCCTGAAAGTTACCTTCGCCGCCCTCCGCACAGCGGACCAACTACCTGACGAATGAGCCACCGTTTCGGCACCAAGGCCGTGCATGCCGGCGTAGAGCCCGATCCCACCACCGGCGCCATTATGACGCCGATCTACCAGACCAGCACTTATGTGCAAGCCGCGCCGGGCGATCACAAAGGCTATGAATACAGCCGCACGCACAACCCCACGCGCACGGCACTGCAAAAGGCGCTGGCCACTTTGGAGAACGGCAAGCACGGCCTGTGCTTCGCCACGGGCATGGCGAGCATCGACACGCTCGCCAAGTTGCTGCAGCCCGGCGACCATGTGGTGAGCACCAACGATCTCTACGGCGGCACCTACCGCCTCTTCACCAAGATCTACGAGGGCTTCGGCATCCGCTTCAGCTTCGTGGACATGAGCGACCCCGCGAACGTAGCGGCCGCGATCACGCCGCAGACGAAGTTGATCTGGGCCGAAACACCGACCAACCCACTGCTCAAGGTGATCGACATCGCCGCCTTGGCGGTGCTGGCCCGCAAGCAGGGTTGCTGGCTCGCGGTGGACAACACCTTCGCGAGCCCGGCCTTGCAGACGCCGTTGGATCTGGGCGCGGACATCGTGATGCACAGTGCCACGAAGTACCTGGGCGGCCACAGCGATGTGGTGTTGGGTGCCTTGGTGGTGAAGGATGATGCACTGCACGAGCGTCTGGCCTTTTTGCAGAACAGCAGCGGCGCCACGCCCGGCCCGATGGATTGCTTCTTGGTGCTACGCGGCATCAAGACCCTGCATCTGCGCATGGAACGGCATTGCACCAACGGCAAAGCGATCGCGGAATACCTGCTGACCAACCCGAAAGTGGAACGCGTTTACTGGCCCGGCCTACCGACCCACCCGAACCACGAAGTGGCCAAACGCCAGATGCGCGGCTTCGGCGGTATGGTGAGCTTCACCTTGAAGGGCGACCAGATGGCGGATGCTACACGCGTGCTCTCCAACACCAAGCTCTTCGCCCTGGCTGAATCCTTGGGTGGTGTCGAAAGCCTGATCGGCCACCCGGCCAGCATGACGCACGCCAGCATACCCCGCGAGGAGCGGTTGAAGAACGGCCTTGCCGACACGCTTATCCGCTTGAGCGTGGGCACCGAGGATCCCGAGGATCTGATCGAGGATCTGCGGATGGCGATCGGGTAGTTACCGGGACTTTTCTCACGGAAGGATCCCCCGCCGAGCCTCGGTACAGGCTCAGACACGGTGAGGAGCTACAACCAAGATCACGCATCCCGGCGCGGTATGCCTCCGACGAAGCCGCCATCGATCGACGACCTGACGGGCCAGCCCGACCGCTTGCCACTTGGGATCGTCAGAGCTTTGTGATCCCTTTCTTGGAACCCAAGGGAAAGGCCGGAAAGTGGCCTTAGTGACGAACCGGGAGAGGGTGCGATCGGTTTATCTTCGGCACCGCCCCTTTCGGCCGCCCCCCGAGTCCCATGATCCTACGTTCCTCTTTCCCGCTGCTTTCGCGGCGCTCGCCCTCGCTTTCAGCGCCACCGCGCAGCAGAACGCCCCATTCATGTGTTCCGCGCACGATCCGGAGCATCTGGCCCCGCTGCACCAGAACGATCCGCACAAACTGGCCGACATCGTCCAGTACGAAGCGGACCTCGAGGCCTTCACCCAGCAATACGCCGAATTGAGCGAGGAGGAGCGCGGTGGCAACGCCTACGTGATCCCTGTGGTGTTCCACATCATCCACAACAACGGCGTGGAGAACATCGGCGATGCACAGATCCACGATGCCATCCGGGTGCTCAACGACGATTTCAACAGGTTGAACGCGGACTGGGACAATGTGCGTCCGGAGTTCCTCGGCATCGTGGCCGATGTGGGCATCACCTTCCGCCTGGCCCAGTTGGACCCGAACGGGGAATGCACCAGCGGCATTACCCGCACCGCGAGCCCGCTTACCAACGACGGCACTCAGACCATGAAGGACCTGATCCAATGGCCGCGCAACAAATACCTGAACGTATGGACCTGCGCCTATGCCGATGGCGCTGCCGGATACACCCTGACCCCTGGTTCGGTGAACGGCGGATGGGGCGCAGCGGCTGATGGTATCGTGCTACTGCACGACTACACCGGAAGCATCGGCACCAGCAGCGTGGGCCGATCGCGCACCCTGACCCACGAGGTGGGCCACTGGATCAACCTGCGCCATGTGTGGGGCCCCACGAACGAACCCGGCCTCGCCAGCAACTGCAACGAGACGGACAATGTGAGCGACACCCCACCCACCGAAGGCTGGACCAGTTGCAACCTGAACGGCAATACCTGCACCGCGCCGCTGGACAACGTGGAGAACTACATGGAGTATTCGTACTGCGCGAAAATGTTCACCGAAGGGCAGAAGACCCGCATGCTCGCCGCGTTGAACTCCAGCACCGCACAGCGCAACCAGCTCGGGACACCGACCAATTTGACAGCGACCGGCACCACGGGTACCGATGTGCTCTGCGCGGCGGAGTTCATCAGCAATGTGCAGCAGATCTGCGCAGGCGGTTCGGTGTCCTACTCCGACATCAGCTACCATGGTGTGACCGAGCGTTCGTGGTCCTTTCCGGGCGGCACACCAAGCTCCAGCACCGATGTGGATCCGGTGATCACCTACTCCACTCCGGGCCTTTATGCGGTGACGCTGACAGCAGGGAACGGCAACATGGATGTGACCACCCAAGCCAACGACTACATCCTGGTGCTGCCCGATCCGGGCCTACCCACCCCGTTCACCGAGGGCTTCGAGAACACCACCGCCTTGCCGAACGCCGATTGGGCGGTCGCTGACTTCGGTGGGAACGGCACCTTCCAATTGGTGGCCACCACCGGTTACCAGAGCAGCAAGAGCATTCGCCTGAACAACCATGTGAGCGCCTTGGACGAGATCGATGAACTGGTGAGCACCTCGTTCGACATGAGCAATGCGCAGGACGTGACCATCACCTACCGCTATGCGTTCGCGCGTCACAACGCCGACAACAACGACCTGCTGCGGCTCTATGTAAGTAGCGATTGCGGCAATACTTGGAGCCTGCGCCAGCAACTCTATGGCACCAGCACCCTCAGCACTTCAGCGGACCAAGCTTCGGCCTTCACCCCGACACAGGACGCACAGTGGGCCGAAACCTCGGTGAGCAACATCAGCAGCAGCTACTTCGTGAGCGACTTCCGTTTCAAGTTCCGTTTCCAGAGCGATGAGGGCAACAACCTCTTCCTGGACAACATCAACATCAACGGTACGCCGGTGGGTTTCGAGGAACTGATCACCAGCAGCAACAGCATCGCAGTGGTGCCTAATCCCGTGAACGACGCTTCGGACCTGGTGCTGGAGCTGCGCGAGAGCGGTCGTCTCGCTGTGGATGTGCTCGATCCGCAGGGTCGCGTCGTGCGCGCGATGCCCGCCATGGACGCTAGCGCCGGTGCGAAACGCATCAGCTTACCGGTGCGCGACCTCGCTCCTGGTATGTACGTGGTGGTGCTGCATCAGAACGGCCGCGGCCAAGTGACACGCTTCACGAAGGAATGATCCTCCGTGCCGCGGTTGTGTTGCTCGTGGCAGGCGGCCTCTGGGGTTGCTCCCGCACAGCGGAAGGGGCCAAAGAAGTGATCAACAAGGGCGGCGAGATCGCGGGCACGGTAGCCACCGAGTTCGTGGAAGGCGCGGCCTCGGGCGCGGAAGCCACCTGGGCCGTGGAAGTGGATCTGGATGAACGCCTGGCCAACGCTGGACTTGCGGCCGGAAAGGTGATCGTGGATCCCAATGATGCCAGCGGTCGCGCGAACAGTGTGGCCATCTACCTCACCGCCAAAGCGACCCTGAACGATACGATCACCGCGGTGGCCTATGACAACAACGGTGCGGAGATCGGTCGGGTGCGGCAACCTCCTTTAGCGGCCGGTGCTGCGGACTACGCCACCTTCCAGTTCCAAGACCTCACGGACTTGGGCCGAAAGGGTCGCGTGTTGCTTCGGTGAACGAGTGTACCTCGGGCGCGCCGCGCGAGCGCTGCCGGTCACTCTTTGAAGCCGACCATGATGGCCACGCAACCGACATGCACCATGTCGGTCTTCGCCTTGCCGGGCACCCAGACCTGCACTTTGAGTTGTTGGGTGTTGGCCATGCGCAGGTCGAAGAAGTGCTTGGGCTCATCCGCCAAACTCTCGAAGATGATCTTGTTCGACGCGTCCATCAGCTTCCAATTCACCTCCCCCAGGATAGGATGACTGCAAACCATCACCCGATATTCCTGGCCGCTGAAAAAGGTGAGATTCACTTCCGCCTCTTCGCCAGGAGCCAGTTGGGCGGCATTGAAGCTCTCGTTGAACTTGTAGGGGGCGAGTTCCGGCACACACTTGTTCTTGGCGAAACTGCGGCACTGGGCCTGAGCGGCCACAGCGACGAGGAACAGGGCACCGGCCAGCGCGGTACGGACAAAGTTGGTTCGCATCATGGCGGTGCTCAATTGATATAGGCGTTGCGGACCGTGGAGGCCTTCTCGGTGATGGCCTTTAGTTGGGCATCGCTCAACGTGGTGTTGGCGCTGGCGGCGCCGATCACGGCCACTCCGTTGTCCTGGGTCACTTCCGCACTGGCGGCCGGATCGGCCAAACCTTCATAGAGCGCAGCGATCGCGGTGAGGTCGGCTTTCACGCCGGCCAACGCCTCATCCGTGCCTTCGTAGGTCTCCATCAGGCCCAGCAGATCGTGGAGGCTGAGCTTTTGCTCGGCGATGCGTTGCTTGAGCTCCGGGGTCGCCTTCACCAGGGAGACCTGCGTGGCGATGTAGAGCCCTTCCACCCAACCACCGGCGATCATCAAGGCGCTGATATTGTCCCGCTCATTCTCCTTCAAGTAAGCGTCCACCGTCCAGTACGTCTCGCTGATGATGCTGAGCAGGGAATCCCTGTTGTTCATGTTCTTCTCCATGCGCTCGAGCGTGGCATCGTCGAAGGCATTGCTCACGCCCAACCGGTCCGCCAACTTCTTGGCACAGCTGGTGAAGAACATGCTTTCCTGCGTCTGGTTGTTCACGCTGGCGTAGCTCAGGTCGGCGCCGTAGATGCCCAGGTTGAGGGCTTGCTTGCTGGCAGCGGTGTACTTGTCCACGTTCTGCACGTCGTTCAGAATGTCCTTGTCGTACTCGGCGCCCGCTTTCTTGAGCAGGGCGGCCGTTTCCATCGGCGAGGGATGTTGTAGAAGATGTTGCGGGTCTTGCGCATCCGCTCGGCCTGGGCCGTGGAGTCCTCCGTGGAGGGCACGTTCAGGGTGTCCTGCCCGGTGGGCTCCTCGCCGCCGCAAGCGCTCAGCAACACGAGGCCGGCCAACAGCGGCCACGATGATCGGTTCGATACCATGGTAGGATCCAGTGTGGGGTAAAGGTCCCTCCGTGGCGGGGCACGCTCAGTGCGCCTGCAACCAGTTTTTCCCCACGCCCATGTCAACAACCAGCGGCACGGACAGTTGCATGGCACCCTGCATGCGATCGCGCACCAGCACTTTCAGCTCCTCAGTTTCGCTATTGTGCGCATCGAAAACGAGTTCGTCGTGTACCTGCAAGAGGAGCTTGCTCTTCATACGGCGCTGCTTCAATTCACGGTGGATATTGACCATGGCCACCTTGATGATATCCGCCGCTGTGCCTTGCATGGGCGCGTTGATGGCGATGCGTTCGGCCTGAGCGCGCACCGTGTTGTTGGCGCTGGTGATGTCCGGCAGGTAGCGGCGGCGGCCCATCAGCGTTTTGATGTAGCCGTTGGTGCGGCAATAGCCGATCATCTCGTCCATATAGTTGCGCACGCCGGGGAATTGCGCGAAGTAGTCGTCGATGATCTGCTTGGCCTCAGCGCGGGGGATCCCCAGGTTCTGGGAAAGTCCGAACGCCCCCTGGCCGTAGGCGATACCGAAGTTGACGGCCTTGGCCTTGCTACGCTGATCGCGCGTAACCGGCAGCAATGTCGACGTTGAAGACTTTCGCTGCGGTGGCGGCGTGGATGTCGAGCCCGTGGCGGAACGCCTCCTGCATGTTGTGATCGCCGCTCATGTGCGCGATGATGCGCAGCTCGATCTGCGAGTAGTCGGCGCTGAGCAGTTGGTGGTCCGCATCGCGCGGTACGAAGGCCTTGCGGATCTCGCGGCCCTTTTCCGTGCGGATGGGAATATTCTGGAGATTGGGGTCATTACTCGCGAGGCGACCGGTGGCGGCAACTGTCTGCAGGTAGCTGGTGTGAACGCGGTGCGTGATCTTGTCGGCCGCTTCGGGCAGCGTATCCACGTAGGTGCCCTTCAGCTTGCGGAGGCTGCGGTAGTCGAGGATGAGCGGGATCACGGGGTGCGCATTGCTCAGCCCCTGAAGGATGTCCTCGCTGGTCTGGTACTGGCCGGTCTTGGCGGTCTTCTTGATCTTATCTCCTCCCAATTTCAAGGTTTCGAAAAGCACATCGCCCAATTGCTTCGGGCTGTCGATGTTGAAAGGCACACCACAGGCTTTGTGGATCTCTTCCTGCAAGCGGAGGATGTCCGTGCCGAGCTCTTCGCTGAACTGCTTCAGCGCCGGGATGTCGATGCGGATGCCTTCGGTCTCCATGTCGGCGAGCACATGCACCAGCGGCATTTCCACTTCGTTGAATAGCGAAGTGACTTCATCCTGTTCGATGAGCGGCGCGAACTTCTCCGCGAGCTGCCAGGTCACGTCCGCATCTTCCGCACTGTATTCTTTCACGGCGTTGAGGTCCGCATCGCGCATGCTCTTCTGCACTTTCCCCCGCCCCTTCTCACCGATCAGCGTTTCGATGCTCACCGGACGGTAGCTGAGGTAGGACTCGCTGAGGTAGTCCATGCCGTGCTTCTGTTGATCGGGCTTGAGCAGGTAGTGCGCGATCATGGTGTCGAAGAGCGGACCCTTCACCTCCACGTTGTACTTCGCCAGCACACGGATATCGTACTTGGCGTTCTGCGCCACCTTGCCGATGGCCTCGTTCTCCAGCATCGGCTTGAAGATGTCCACGACGCGCTGCGCTTCGGCGCGATCCTCCGGAACAGGCACGTAGTAGCCTTCGTGCGCTTTCCAGCTGAAGGCGAGTCCGACCAGCTCCGCCGTGCGTTCATCGGTACCGGTGGTCTCGGTATCGAAGCAGAAGCGCGGTTGCTTCTTCAACTGAGCCGCCAGCATGTACATCTTTTCGCTAGTGTCCTCCAGCAGGTAGCGGTGCTTCACCGTTTCGATGTTCGCGAACTCCTTCAGCTCGACGTTGCCATCGGCATCCACCGTCGTTCCGAACAGGTCCACTTGCCCGGTCGCTGCTGGCGATGCGCCCTTCTTGGTCACCTTCTCTTCCGGAGCGGTTGCTCCGTTCGTTTGGCCCCCGAGCACGCGGCTTGTAAGGTTCTTGAACTCCAGTTCGCTGAAGACCTCGAGCACTTTGGTCGCGTCGGGCGGGTCGAGGTGCAGCGCGTCGTGGTCCAGCTCTACCGGAGCATTGATGTTGATGGTCGCGAGCATTTTGCTCATGCGGCCCTGCTCCGCGAAGGCGATCACATTCTCCTTCTGCTTGCCCTTCAACTGCTCCGCGCCATCGATCACGCCTTCCAGCGATCCGAATTGCTGCACCAGTTTCATCGCGGTCTTCTCGCCGATGCCCGGAATGCCGGGGATGTTGTCCACCGCATCGCCCATGAGGCCGAGGATGTCCTTCACTTGATCGGTGTTCTGCAGCCCCCAACGCTCGCATATCTCCTTGGGCCCCAGCTTCTCCGGTGGATCGCCGCCGCGCCCCGGCTTGTACATGATGATCTTATCTGTGACCAGCTGCCCGAAGTCCTTGTCCGGCGTGACCATGTAAGTAGTGTAGCCTTCGGCCTCGGCCTTCTTCGCCAAGGTGCCGATCACGTCATCGGCCTCGTACCCATCGCTCTCCAGGATGGGGATGTTCAACGCTTCGATGATCCGCCGGATGTAGACGAGGTTGCTGCGAATGTCATCCGGCATCTCCTCGCGGTTGGCTTTGTAGTCCAGCAACGTTTCGTGGCGCTCGGTGGGCGCAGCGGTGTCGAAGACCACGGCGATGTGCGTGGGCTTCTCGCGCTTGATGAGATCCAGCAGCGTAGTGGTGAAGCCGAAGGCGGCGCTGGTGTTGAAGCCCTTGCTGTTCACACGCGGCGCGCGGATGAAGCTGAAGTAGGCGCGGTAGATGAGCGCGAAAGCGTCCAGAAGAAAGAGGCGTTTGTCCGTCGTTGGATCAACGGAAGCCGCCCCGGGCAGCCCGGCATTGTCTTCCAAGGGTTCTGACATGGGCCTCGAATGTAACGCGGCATCAGGCGCGGTGGAACGACACCGGTCGCACCACGCCTCAGGGGCTGCAAAACGAGTTCACAGCCACACCGCCTCCAGTAATGTTCCCGAAAGGGCTTCTCTCACCGCACGTTGGTCAGCCGGGCCATGGCGGTATGACCATCATGCTCGGCGTAGAGCACATAGATGCCAGGCGGGACGTTGGAAACATCGATCAGCGTCCCTTCGCGGCTTGCTACGGAAGTGGTGTTGAAGATCGCCCTGCCTACCGCGTCCACGATCGAGATGTTCATCCGCTGGGACAGGATCCGCTCGTCGCAAGTAGGAACGTACCCGCATTGGGGCCGGGTCGTACGCTCAACCCCGGATCCGTTGCAACGAACCCTTCCGGTGTGCCAATGGAAAGGATCACCGTGACATCGATGCACTCCTCCAGCGTGCAGGAGCCCAGATCGGCGGTCACGCATAGTTCCGTGATGCCGGGATAGTTGCTCGCGATAGCGTCGAAGGTCTCGTTCAGGTCGCCGTCGCTGGTGGTCCATAGGTCGGGCAGTTCCCAATAGTAGGCGACGGCCCCGGGTACGGGCGTTACGGAATAGGATCCCGTCGTCCAGCCATCCAATGCGACCGGCCCGGAGATCGGACCAACCGTCAACGGTTGGCCCACACAGTTGCAGGTAGCACTCCAGATCTCTCCTATGGTGCAAGGGTTCCCGTCATCGCAAGCATCGCCAGGTAGCTCCGAACCACCCGGGGTGCCCGCGCAATCGATCAGTACACCAGCGCATATGCATTGTGCATCGAAGGTGTCGTTCCCCGTGGTCGGATCACCATCGTTGCAAGGGCTCCCGGGCAGCAGTGTGCCGCCCGGCACACCCGCACAATCCAAGGGGAGACCCGCGCATACGCAGTCCGTGCCGTACACGTCGAGGGCCGTTCCGCTGTTCCCATCGTCGCACGGCGTTCCCGGTCCCGCTATCCCACCAGGTACGCCGGTGCAATCCACTGCCAGCCCGATACAGGTACAACTCGCATTGTAGTAGTCGCTCCCGGTCCCGGGATCGCCATCATCGCACGGTGTTCCCGGAAGTGCGCTACCACCCGCTGTCCCAGCGCAGTCGAACGGCTGGCCTGCGCAAGTGCAGTTCGTCAAGTACACATCGTTGCCCGTGCTGCCGTTCGCATCGTCACAAGGGCTGCCGGGAAGCACCGATCCGCCGACGGTGCCCACGCAATCCACGGTCTGGCCGATGCAGATGCAGTTCGCATCGAACACATCGTTACCGGTGAGCGCATCGCCATCATCGCATACATCCCCAGGGGCTCCCACGGAGAAGATCTGAAGGGTGTTGCTGATATGGTTCAGCATGTAGGCGTTCGTCGCCGTAGAGATCACCGCAATGGGCAATGCCCCGGTAGCCGCTGTGGCCAGTGACACCGGGGCGGCCGGGTCGCTCACGTCGAACACTTCGATCTGGCTCGTGTTCTGGCTGAGCACGAAACACCGGTTCCCGGAGACCGAAAGTGCGCTCGGGCCGTCCGCAGTGGTCACGCTGCCCTCCAAAGCGGGGGAGGCGGGCACGCTGATATCGAAGATCCGCAGATCGTTGCTCAGTTGGTTAGTGACATACGCGATGGAGCCGCTGATGACCACCCCTGATGGTTGGTCCCCCGTAGGAACTGAACCTACCAGGGTAGGCGAGGCCGGGGTGGCCACGTTGAACACCTGCAGTTCCAAACTTTGCGAGCAGATCACCACCGCGCTGTTGCCGGACACAGCCAATGCTTTCGGTGCATTGCCCGTGCTCACCGATCCGAGCAGCGTGGGAGCCATGGGGTCCGTCACATCGAAGATCTGCACGGTCTGTTGCAACTGGCTCAGCACATACGCCCGGCCTGCGTTCACCGCGATGCTGATGGGTTGGCCGTCCGTTGGCACTTCACCTTGGAGTACAGGAAGTGCCGCGTTGCTGATATCGAAGATCAAGAGTTTCGCTGCCGTCTGGGCGGTCACAAAAGCATGGGTGCCCAGCACGGCGATCGCCGATGGACCGGTGGCGGTGGCTATCTCTCCATCGAGCGCGGGCAGTGCAGGATCGGTGACATCGAACAGCTGCAAAGTGTTTGCATTGAAATTCACCACGCATACATGATCACCGGCACGGGCCAAGGCCTTGGGGCGATTGTCCGTGGGCGTGCTGCTCGTGGAAGAAAGGCAGGTGGCTCCGCCAATGGGGGGGGCGTTTCCAAAACTGGGAAGTGCGGATAACCCGACCAAAAGCCCGAAGGCCGTTCCGTGTATCCATTCAGCAATTCCGCTCTCGGTCCGTTGGCTCATTGGGGTCGGTATATGCGAATTCTAATGACATCGAAAACGTGATCGTGGAACGTTGCTGCGATGGGCTCAACGATAGCCGAAAAGCTTGTCCAATTCCACGCCCTTCGCACGCGCCTCCGTGGCCATGTTCAGTACCTGGCCGATCATGGCATCCTTGGTGGCGGGATCCGAGAACAGGACTTTGAAGTTCGGGTGCGTGGCCGGATCGACCCCCATTCCTACAAGTTGTGTGTGGAGTAGCTCGAACGCGGAAACGACATGTTCGCGGGTGACCTCCGGATGGAACTCTTCCGCACTGGCCGAAGCCTGTGCCACCTCTTGCGCGACATGCTGCTGAACCGACCGCTGAGGAACGCTCGTAGCTTTGGGGGCGGGCTGCCCTGTCACCAAGGCACGCAGTTCACGCATCTCCTGGCGCAGTTGGTCGATCTCCTGTTGTTGTTTGGTCAACTGCGTTACCAGGCTGCTGTTGGGGAGCCCGATGGCCACCTTCACAAAGCTGGTGGTCGGATCTTTAGAGGCGGTCCATGCGACACCCACGATCCGCTTATGATCGTCCAGGGTAAGGGCCTCCGGTGCTACCGCCCGACCGAACCCATCGCCCAACCCGCTCGCCAGGATATAATCGCCTACCTCCACCCGACCGCGCACCTTCACCGGCACCTGGCCCATGAATCCGACCTTTTCATAGAGATGCTCCTTACCGGCTTCGGGCATGTTGCCAAGCACGGCGGGTTTGTATGAGATCACCATATACTGCTCAGCGGTGGAGGCCTGTTTGCTGATGCGACCCCCGTTCACCGCCACCACATCTCCGAAGGACATGGCCTCAAGCGGATCCGCGCGCTCCAGCCACTCGGCATAGTCCGCCGAACCTGATTCGTAGGTGATCCCCAGGTCCGAAAAAATGAACGCATTGTAAGCGGCGGCTTCCCCACCGCCAGCGCAAGGCCGACGGTAGCGCCGATGATCAAAGATGGTACAGGGGCGGTGACACAGGCACCCAACCCAGCGCAAACCGTGGAGGAGCCGGCCGCAGCGACCAGATCGCCTGTCGCCAGGACTATTTTGGCTAGGTAACCGGCGTTGTTGTAGATGTACTCCGGATCCGTGTACACATCGGCGGCCACCTGCCCTTCCACACACCCCAGTGCTGTGCCGTCCCCATCGAAGAAGGTGATGAAGTTGGTGCTCGAGCTAGGTTCCACTCCGTTCACTTTCACGGCGATGCCATGGGTGCTCCCTTGCACGCGCAGAGGGTAGGCGTTGAAGTCATCCTGACCGCCGGGGAGGTTGGCGGTGATGGTGGTCTGTCCCTCCACGCCAAGGGTATTATGGATCAACGAGGCGCCATCCACATCGAGCGTGCTGTTCAAGGTGGTGGCCCCATCCACATCCATCGTGTTGTTCAACGTTGCTGCGCCATCCACGTCCAAGGTCAGGTTCAGGGTCGTCGGGCCATCCACGTCGAGCAGACCGTTCAAGGTGGTAGCGCCATCCACGTCCAAGGTGCTGTTGAGCGTGGTGCCGCCGTCGACATCGAGGTAGCTGTTGAGCGTGGTGCTACCGTCCACATCCAAGGTGGTGTTCAGCGTGGTGGCCCCATCCACGTCCAATGTGCTGTTGAGCGTGGAGGCTCCGTTCACGTTCAGCGTACCGGTCAAGTTGGTAGGCGTGTTGTTGTTCACGTCCAACCCGTTGTTCAGGTCGGTCGTTCCATCCACCACCAAGCAATCATGCAGGAACAGGCATTGGTCCACCGTGAGCGTTCCGCTCAAATAGGTGGGGCTCCCGTTGTTCACGTTCAATCCGTTGTTCAAATTGGTCTCCCCGTCCACCGTAAGGTCGCCGGAGAGGTAGGTGGGGCTGCCGTTGTTCACGTTCAACGCAGCGTTCAGGTCAGTGACCCCAAAAACTTCCAACGTACTGTTCAAAGTGGTGGCCCCATCAATGTCCATGGTACCCGTGGCCGTGATGTTCCGGTGGTACGCATAGGGAACGAACACTAGTTTTTCCAAGCTGAAGAACTCGAATTCCCCTGTGCCGTTGGGTGGGGCGATGCTCACCTCCACCCGCAGGTCCTTGGGCGTTCCGTCCCAACTGATCTCCATGAACACATCGGGACTTTCACCGGTCATCACCCCATCGCCGATGATCACGCTGATCATGCCGTAGAGATCGGTGGTGGTAGCGTGTTCCTCCTGATAGTCGATGCCACCGAACTCGTTTAGGATGGTGAAGCGCAAGTCGACCGGCTTGTTGGGCAGGTAGTTCCCACCTGGAATATCGTAGCCAGGGATCTCGGTGATGTTGCCTTCGCTATCCAGGATCACGGCCTGGTATGTCAACCCGTGCGATTGGGCCAGAAGGCCGGTGGTCATCAGCAGGGCGAAGGCGAGGAGGAGGAGCGTTCTCATGCGCTTTGCGATCATTTCTTCACTTTTTCATAGTTCCCTTGGGATCCGCTCGCTTTCTTTCGTTTCGGCTGGGGGAAGCAATAGCGGCAGTGCGGCAGGTTGATGAAAACCCCGAACCCCAGGTGGTGCGTAATGATGTGGAGCGTCTCGTTATCGTCCGGCTTCGCCGCGAAAAGGCGCACACCCCTGCCGTACATGTACTGCGCCATGATGGCCACGGTGTTGGAGACGCAGTAGTTCACCCCACCACCGAACCGGGTGAAGAAGTACGGTGAATCGAACTGCTCCGCGCCCATCAGATCATACACCTGGGTGTTGATGGTTTGCGTGCCTTTCACGAAAAATTCGGGCGCAAGTGCCACGCGGGCATAGAAGGTGAGCCCTCGGTTCGCTTTGCTCTTGTCCCGGATGGTGAAGAACTCGTATTCCACACCGAAGTGGGTGCCTATAAAAATGGCGTCCCAATCGTAATAGTATTTGTACTCGTCCAAACTTGTCCCGCGCGCGCCATAGCGATTGTAGGAGGCGCCTAACACGTAGTGCAAGCGAAAGACCTTCTTATGGAAGTGCCTGCGGTAGCCAAGGCCCGCGTAATCCCGCATAGTGGATTCCAATCCCTCCAGGCCTTGATCCTGCGAGTTCCAGAAATTGAACGCGGACCGCGACTTGCCCACCTCCATGTACAGTTGTTGGCCAGTTCCCTGGGGCACAAGACCGAACAGTACAAGGGCAAGGAACAGGAGTCGGCGCATGGGTCAGGACTTTTGGATGTGGGCGATGAAGTGCTTCCCCCCGGAGGTGATCCGCAGGATGTAGGGGCCGTTGGCCAGCTTGCTTAGCTCGAGGTCCACCCGCTGCATGCGGCCGAAACCGGCACGGTAAACCTCGTGCCCGAGCATGTCGCTCACCACCACCCAGAGGTCCTCTTCGATCCGCTCACTGAAAGCCACCGAGACCAACGCGCTGAACGGGTTCGGAAAGAGCAGCGCATCCAAGTTGGATGAGTTCGAGGTGTTCGCGTTGCGCCCGAGGGGCTGAAGGAACCCTTGTGATAGCACCATGTGTCCCGAAGACCGCGAACCGGAGACGCTGCGCTGTCCTACGCTCTGCTGTGCGAAGTAGGATCGGTCGCCAGCCTCCACGGTGCAGGAGCTGCCCGCTGCACCCACTGTGGAGCGCAGGAACCGAGGCGACTGTGCCGAGGACGCCGTAGGAAGCCAGAGCAGAAAGATGCCGCATAGCGCAGTGCCGATCACGGCGTCCAAGTGGGGCCTTGTCGATCGGCCAGGCATCCGAAAAACCGGGGAGAAGGTGCTCGTTGAGGGCATTCGGTCGGCCGTTCCGGTGGGATCGGGTTCGATATAACAGGTAGCTAACATGTGGAGAAAATCCCACGTGGCCAAATACCGTTATCTCATTCGCATGGATGCACATCGTCTTTTCGGTGCGCCGAACATCTCAACGCTGGCGGATCGCCCCCCGATCCGGTTCGCCTGGTTCTGCCTTGGAGACCGAAACTAAAGTGGCTTGGAACGCATTTCACCACTAGTGGGTATGCCAGCGCAGGCAACCTGCTGCTCCAGCACCGTTATATTCGTGTGCGTTCTTGAAAGGACAGCCCACAGCTCTCCGCCGCCATGCACCATTACCGCACGACCAAGCCGCAAGACGCATGGAGGAGCTTCTGAAGGAGGCACCAGATAAGCGTGGACATGGTCCCGCGCCTGCGCCCGCTAAGAATGGCTCTGGACAGCGCGCCATCACCTTGTTGGACTTCCTGCTACGCAAGAAACTATGGATACTCGGCGCGGGCGCGCTCACCGGCCTGCTGGTCGCCGGGCAGTATGTCAGGGAACCGGTCCTGTATTCCTCATCCGTGGTCTTCTTCGTGGATCCTGACCCACCTCCGAACAGGGACGACATGCGCTCCACCGACCTGGTCTCAGGTAACATCCGGAGGCTGTTCCATGTGGCCACCTCAACGGCCATGAACGACCACTTGATCCAGAGCTTCGACCTATACGGCCACTTCGGAATAGATACCACCGAGGCACTGCACGAGGAGTGGATCTACGGTCTGTTGTGGGACCGGGTCACGGCGCGGTTCGTGGATGACAACAGCCTATCGATCACCGTGCGTGATGCCGACCGCACCACCGCTGCGGCCATGGCGAACGAGATCTTCGAACAACTGGAGGTTTTGACACGCGCACAGGCGCTCGCCGCCATGGAACGGAAGGGCGCTGTATACCGGGAGGCCATGGACCAGGTGGAACAACGCACCAAGGCACAGACCGACGAGCTTGTTGCGCTCGCAACGGAATTTGAACGGCGCACGGAACGGGCCGGAGCGGGCGGACACTTAGGGGAACCCGGCACGGTGGTCGGTTTCCAGCTGGCACAGATCGTCGCGAAACTCACTTCCGCCAATGAGGAACTTGCTTCTAAGCGGCGCGACCTGGAGATCTCAGCAGCCGTGATCCGCGAACAGCAAGTACCCGTGCTCCATCTGGCGCGCAAGGCGATCCGAGATATCGAAACCTTTCCCCTGTTGGAGGCGGGCAAGGGGGTGGCAGCGCTCGTCCTCGTGGTGATGCTTCTCGTTACCGCGCTGCTCATGCTCTGGTTCAAACACGGGCGGGAGTTGAAGGACTATTTCCACGGGATCAACGCGGCCACTTAGCGCTATCACGAGGCCCGTGGTCCTCCGCTGATGCAGCCACATCCTTGCGCACTAGCAGCGCCATGGCACCCCAGAACAAGAAGGCGATCTTGCCGTTGTCCAGGTAGTTGTTGAAGAGGGCGTGGGTGAAGTAGGCGATCAAGCAGGCCATTACGACAAGGACTTCGATGCGTGCATTGCCTGCGGGCCTCAGCTCCAGCAAGCGGATCCCCGTGCGCAAGCAGCACACAAGGAGCGCGATGAACGCCCCCATCGCGAAGACGCCCGATCCGGAGAGGGCCAGGAGGTACTCGGAGTGCGCTGTGCCCCCGCTGAAGTTGAGGATCTGCGGATTGGCCCGTACGAACACCTCGTCCGAAAAGCTCCATGCCCGTGTGATCCGCTTCGGTGAGTTGCTCGGCCTCACGCTGGTGTACGTCATTTCCTCCGGCCGCTGATAGTCCGGGTATTTGAACTGGAAAGTGCCCGGGCCGAAGCCGGTCCAGGGCCGGTCCTGGAACATGCGGTACGCGCAGCTCCAGCGATTGAGCCGCTCGCGGTTACTGTGGTCGGTGCGCACGTTGATCATAGAGAGCAGGCTCGCTTTGCCCGCAGCATCATCGGAGTTCGAATCCACGGGCGCGCTTTCCGGCCCGGGCGCGAGTGTCATCGACCAAACGACCGCAGCCGCCACCGCCGCGGCGCCTAGGCTAAGGAAGGTGCGCAAGCGACCGCCGAGCCCGAAGACCGCCCACGCCACAACACACACGAACAAGCTTACCCAGGCCGCCCGGCAGAAGGAGAAATAGAGCGCCATCACTAAGCCAAGGGCGATCAGCGTGAGCACGATCGAGCGCGTTGTCGGCCCCCGTGCGTGCCATACGCGCGCGACTTCACCGGCGAAACCGAACAGCACGAACACCAGTGCAGCTCCGTAGATCGTATGGTCGCCATAGAACGGGAACGACGCGAAACTTGAACCAGCGCGATCGAAACCCTTCACAGTTTGGGCCACGAGGGTATGGAGCACCACCGGCAGGAACATGTAGCCGTAGATGCGCAACAACCTGGCTGGTCCCGCTTGGGGGATCCCCTCCATGCCGCCCAGAACGAAATAGAAAACGAGCAGGTGAGCCGCCTTCACCACCAGGGCTTTCACCGACACCATGGGCATCGTGGAGAACACGGTGGCCAGAAGGTCGATAGCGAAGGATGCGGCGACCAAAAGCGTGATCGGGTGCGAAAGGAACCGGCGTTCGACCGCCGGGCGGGTGCGCTTGAAGAGGAACAGCACCACCACGAGAACGCTCACCAAGCCGATCAGCACTTCGCTCGGCAGGATCAATTCCAGATCGGGTCCGGGCGAATAGACCTGCACGGACAGCGGCAAAACCGCCGCAATAGCGACCAGCATTGCGGCAAGAACGGCCCGGTACCTGCGACCTGATGGAGGAGGAGCTTGCACCGGGGTTCGGGCCATCAGAGGTCTGGATCGGGAGGCGTTCGCGGATGAACTGCTCGTGACTACGCGGGTCCACCTATCCTTCCCAAAGCTATCGGCTTAGGCCTTGCCTCCGCCTGGATCCCTGACCACCACCATCGGGGTTCCACCGGGCGAACGAATTACGGGTACATTCGCCCGCCCAAAACACGACCCCATGGCCGATCAGAAAGACCTGGATGCACACTACACCACCATCGATGAGATCTTCCGCCTCAGCATCGGCGAGATGGGCGCCTACAGCGGCGCTCGCTTCGATGGCGACTTCTCGATGAGCATCGAGGCCGCGCAGGACAAGAAACACAAGTTCATCGCCGAACACCTGCGCATCGGCAAGGGCACCAAGGTGCTGGACATGGGTTGCGGATGGGGCGCCTTCATCAACTTCTGCAACGGCATTGGGGCGAAGACGACCGGCGTGGTGCTGGCCAAAGGACAGGCCGATGCCTGCCGCAAGAACGGCCTGAACGTGCATCACATGGATTCCAAGGCCATCACCAAGGATACGTTCGGCCCCTTCGACGCGGTGGCCGCCATGGGCAGCCCGGAACACCTCTGCTCGGTGGAGGAGTACAAGGCCGGGAGGCAGGAACAGATCTACAAGGCCTATTTCAAACAGGTGGCGGATCTGCTCCCCATCGGCGGCCGCTTCTACTGTCAGACCATGGTGTTCGGCCCCAACATGGTGAAGTTCGAGGACATCCCTTTCGGCAAGACGGATGTATGGAAGAAGAAGCACGAGTTCACCAATGAAGAACTGATGGACCTGGTGTGCGATGTGTTCCCCGGGTCCTGGCTGCCCTACGGCAAAGAGGGTATGATCG
This sequence comes from Flavobacteriales bacterium, assembly GCA_016712025.1. Lineage (GTDB taxonomy): Bacteria > Bacteroidota > Bacteroidia > Flavobacteriales_F > PHOS-HE28 > PHOS-HE28. Next base: position 3,185 of record JADJRW010000010.1, on the reverse strand, counting down.
AACCCGCCAAGGAACACTTCAAGCTGATCCATGTGGACAGCGGGCGCCTGGACTACATCGAGACCATCCACCGTTGGACGGCCGCCTTCAACAAGTTCCACATCAAGAAGTACTTGCTGTACGCCACGCTGGTGCCCAAGTTCCTCACCAGCGCCTCCTTCCGCGCTTGGTTCCGCCGGTACCAGATCGCCCCGAACCTGCAGGTGTTCGAACGCGAGGTGTTCGAGCACTACCGCATGGTGTTCGAGAAGGTGGCGTAAGCGACCGTCTTCATCCTAACGGAGAATTGCTGAAAGAGCGTCGCACATCGACGCTCTTTCAGCGTTCTTTCCATACCACTTCCATCACGGTGCGGCCCACGACGTTGAGCGTGGCGGCATCGATCACCTCCATGTTATCGTCATGCGTGTGCCAGCTCGGGTGGAAGGCCTTGCTGGCCTCGTGGAATTCGATGATGTCCGCTGTGGGGATGCGCAACACTTGGTTGATGGGTAAGTGATCATCCGTGCCCACGAAGTAGCGCGACTCAGCCACGAAGCGGTCACCATGGCCGATCGCAGCGGCGGCCTTCCATAGTTTGCCTACGACCTGCGGGGCGTATTTCATGCTGATCGATTCCTGGTAGAAGCGGGCATCGCGCGCGCCGCACATATCCAACAATATCCCGAACCGCGCGAGGTAGCCCTGCACATGCGGGTTCTTCACCCAATACTGGCTGCCGAGCGCCCAGGTGTCGATGCTGTTCCCGTCCGGCGTGATGGCCCGCTGGGCTCGCCATAATCCTCCACATCGGTGAGCAGGATGTCCACGCCGAGCAATGCACTGTCCGTGGAAGCACCCAAGTGTCGGGCGATCTCCAGGAGAATGCCCACACCACTGCCCCCATCGTTCGCGCCAAGGATCGGTTCGTTCTTGCGCTCGTCATCGCGATCAGCGAAAGGGCGCGTGTCGTAGTGCGCGAGCAAGAGGATGCGCTCCTTTTTCGCGGGCGCCCAACTGGCGATGATGTTGCGCAGCGGCAGTTGCTGTCCGTTGAACGCCGTTACCGTACCCTTCTGCTCGGTCACTGAGGCGCCGTAGCTCTTGAACTTGGCCACCATCCAATCCGCGCATGCCACATGTGCTGCGGAACCCGGCACGCGCGGCCCGAAGTCCACTTGCTGCTTCACGAAGGCATAGGCGCTGTCCGCATTGAAAGACGGCGGTGGCGGCAGTGCAGGTAACGCGGGTTGCGGGGCCGGAGGCGTGGAGGGCCGATCGCTGTCGCAACTGAAAAGCAGGAGCAGGAGCAGCCACTTCGCTCCGGTCGTGGTGACCGTGTTCCCCCACACGCTCGTTGCTGCGATCACGCGCGTTCCCATGTGGTGCCCTCTTTGGTGTCCTTCAGCACAATGCCCAAGCGTGCGAGTTGGTCGCGCACGCGATCGCTGGCGGCAAAATCCTTTCGCGCCTTCGCTTCGGCGCGCATGCGGATGAACTCCTGGACCAGGCCATCCAACGCACCATCATCCTTCGCTACGCTTTCCACTTTCAAGCCGAGGACAAGGAATACCATGTTGCGGAAAAGTTCCTTCAGCGCATCCACATCGGCTTGGCCCAAGGCGAGCTTGCCATCATTCGCGGAGTTGATCATGCGCACACCCTCGAACAGTTCGGCGATCATGACCGGCGTGTTCAGGTCATCGTTCATGGCCGCATGGCAGCGCGTGGCCAAGCCGGGTACGTCGGCACCGGAGCTTGGTTCCGGGGTGACGCCTTGGAGCCTTTCCAAGGTGGCCATGGCAGCCATCAAACGCTCCAGTCCTTTCTCCGCTGCCTGCAAAGCCGCGTTGCTGAAATCGAGCGTGCTGGCGTAGTGGCATTGCAGCATGAAGAAGCGCACCGTCATGGCGCTGTACCCTTTCTCCAAAAGCTTGTGGTTGCCGGTGAGCAGTTCCTCTGGCGTGAAACCGTTGCCCTCGCTCTTGGCCATCTTCCGGCCGTTCACGGTGAGCATGTTGCCGTGCATCCAGTAGCGCACCGGCGATGTGCCATCGGCCGCGATGCTCTGCGCGATCTCGCATTCGTGGTGCGGGAACTTCAGGTCCATGCCCCCGCCGTGTATGTCGAACGTCTGGCCGAGGTACTTGGTGCTCATCGCGCTGCACTCCAGGTGCCAGCCGGGAAAGCCTTCGCCCCAGGGGCTGGGCCACTTCATCAAGTGCATGGGTTCGGCCTTCTTCCAGATCGCGAAATCCAAGGGGCTGCGCTTATCCTCCATGCCCTCGGTGTCGCGCGTGTTGGCCAGTTGGTCTTCGATCTTCCGCCCGCTCAATTCACCGTAGGGGTGTGCGGCGGCGAACTTGGGCACATCGAAGTAGACGCTGCCGTTCGCCTCGTAGCCGTAGCCGTTGGCCATGATCCGCTTCACCATTTCTATCTGCTCGATGAGGTGCCCTGTAGCGGTAGGTTCGATACTCGGCGCTTGGAGGTTGAACAGCCGCATCACGTCGTGGAACCCGTTGGTGTACTTCTGCACGATCTCCATCGGCTCCAACTGCTCCAGACGCGCGCGCTTGGCGATCTTGTCCTCGCCCGCGTCGATGTCGTCCACGAGGTGACCGACGTCCGTGATGTTGCGCACGTAGCGCACTTTGTAGCCCAGGTGCGTGAGCCAGCGGTACAGCACATCGAAGGTGAGGAAGCTGCGCACGTTGCCTAGGTGGACATCGCTGTACACGGTGGGGCCGCAGACGTATAGGCCCACATGGGGCGGGCGAAGGGGTTTGAATTCCTCCTTCTTACGCGTGAGTGTATTGGTGATCCAGAAGGGTCCTCGCTTCAACTCGGCCATGGCTGCGGATACGGCCCGCGAAGGTAGGCGGGGGTTCCATGTGCGCCCGCAGGGGCTTGGCCTCGCCGCCTATTGCAGGTCCTCGTCGGTGATCACGCCATCGCCGGCGTAGCGGCCGTTCTGGTACATCTCGATGCGCGCCAGCTTGCCGTTCTTGTCGTAGCGGTAGTACTTGCCGTGCTGCAGGTGCCCTTCCTTGAACTCGCCCACCTGGCTCAGGCGCATCTGGCGGTCGTACAGCGTGTTGAAACCGTTCTCCCGGAAGACGATGGCGTTCGGGCGTTCGTCCGCAGCCACCGCTGGTGCGGGCTTTCCAGTTGGCGCAGCCACTGCTGCGGTTCCGGCCCGTGCC
>JADJRW010000009.1 GCA_016712025.1 Flavobacteriales bacterium | reverse complement strand
AACATAACACCGTGTTCGCCGGTCACCCTCGGAACTGGTGGAACCGGAGCGCGCCATCGCACTGGGTCAGCACAGCGTTGAACACCTGAACCGGCTGGAGGGAGCTCCGGAGCGATGACTCCGCACGGCTTGACCCATGCTGGTACTGATGAAGGAGCATGAGGCGTGGTCGTGCCCCACCCTCATCGTATACCACCGCAAGTCGCACATGAACGACCCTGCGATCCGCGATACATCGTTGGACGCGCAAGTGCCCGGCCTGCAGGCCGAGTGGGAAGGGAACCGCGCCAAGCGGCTTGCTCGCTTTGGCAGCCCCGCTCAATTGGACAGCCTGGACCAGTGCTACCGATCGCAACAGCGGTTGGTGCGCCACATGCACGAGCAGGGGTGTGCGGATGATGGCCGGCAGCGCACTTTTCGGAGGTGCGCCCTTCATCTATCCGGGTACCGGTTTGCTGGAGGAAATGGAACGGCTCGCGGATGCGGGTCTACCCAATGCAGCCGTGCTGCGCATGGCCACCACGGCACCCGCCACATACTTGGGCGTGGCGGGCCTGCGCGGTACGGTGGCCGTTGGCCAGCAAGCCGATCTCGTCCTGCTCCATGGCAACCCATTGGATTCCATCGGCCATATCCGTTCCATAGCTGGTGTGTTCCACCGTGCACGGCTTGTTATGCCAAAAGAGGACTAGCCCACCATCGCCGAGAAGTTCAACACCTACCGCTGCCTCCGACAGGTAAATTCGCGGACTATTAAGGAGAAGGTGATAGACTTGTTGAAGCGGGTGACGACGGTGAGCGTGGGGTCCCGGCCCCGGAGCCGGGATGGAGGTGGTGAGGGGGATGGAGCAGGGGGAACGTTGACTTTTAGGCGTTCTCACGTTCTACTGTCCTTTCGCTATTCGCCCGTGGGTGCGTCCCACGCGCCGTACTTCGCCACCATGGCCAGGTGCCCGGCGTGGTAGGCGGTGTGGGTGGTAATGCGCCCCAGTGCTTTGGCCTTGGTCTTTCTCCCGAACTCCTTCGTCTCGATCACGGCTGCTCAAACCATCTGCAGCCTCGATCCGCTGAAGTTGAACTCGGTCGCATCGGGCACGCTGCCTATCAGCTATAGCTGGAGCGGTGCAGGTTCCTTCGTGTTCGGCAATACGAGTGCGAGCGCCTTAGTGACGGGTGCTACCTCGGGCACTTACACGCTAACGGTAACCAACGCCTGCGGAAGCGACAACACTCCTTCAGTGGCGGTAACCGTAAACCCCGCTGGCACTTACTACGCCGATGTGGACGGTGACACCTTCGGTGATCCGGCTGTGGATACCGTGGCATGCACACAGCCTGTCGGCTACGTGGGCAACAGCACGGACAACTGCCCTGCGGTATTCGGTGTGATCGGAAGCGCTTGCGATGATGGCCTCGCCACCACTGGCAATGATGCGCATCAACGCGAGCTGCGTGCGCTGGTCAGCTGATCGACTGCCTGGGTGTCCCGGGCGGCACAGCTACGATCGGTTCTGCTTGCGATGACGGCAACGCGGCCACCGGCGTCACCGGCGGCGATGTGCGCTCGGTATTCCGGCGCGAACGGTTCCGCTTGTGATGATGGACTCGCCACCGGCAACGATGTACGGGCCACTGTGTGCGCTGGTCAACTGATCGACTGCCTCGGTGTTCCGGGGCGCACCCTGGCACGAGCTGGGTGATGATGGCCTGGCCACCACCGGCAACGATGTGTACCAAGCCAACTGCACTTGTGCTGGTCAATTGATCGACTGCCTCGGTGTTCCGGGTGGATCAGCTCTGCCTGGCACCAGCTGCGATGATGGTCTCGCCACCACCGGCAACGACGTGTACGGCGAACTGCGTCTGCGCTGGTCAACCGATCGACTGCCTCGGTGTACCGGGCGGCACGGCCACGATCGGTTCCGCTTGCAACGATGGCAATGCGAACACGATCAACGATGTGTACGATGCCAACTGCGTGTGCGCTGGAACCCCCGTGGTTGGTTGCGTGAACAACGAGGTATCCCTGACATTCAATACCGATGCGAACGCGGTACAGACCACCTGGAACATCGTGAGCAGCGGCACCCAGAACGTGGCGTGCAGCGGTGGCGGCTTCGCCAACAACAGCACCATCACGGTGACCTGCTGCCTGCCCAACGGATGCTATGACCTGCAAGTGTTCGACAGCATGGGCGATGGCATCAACCCCGGTGGCTTCGTGCTGCGCGATGCGAACAACAACCGCATCCTGGACAACGCGAACAACGGCGCTGCCTTCACCAGCCTGAGCAAAGCGGCCACCAGCTTCTGCGTGCCCCTCGGCACCGATGCCATGGCCGCCGTTAGCTGCGACAATGAGACGCTGCTCCCCAGCAGCATCATCACGGCCACGGCCAATGCTGCCGTTACCGCGCAGTACAACGTGACCAACAGCACCAGCGGCTACCAGTTCTGGATCTTCAACCCCAACGGTGGCTACACGCGTCGTGTGTTCCTGGCCCACAACACGGGCAATGGTCCTGCTGGTCCTACCAAGTGCACTACGCTCAAGCTCAGCGATCTGGTCACCCTGCCGGTGCCCCAGAACGTGTTGCTGAACGTGCGTGTGCGTAGCCGTGTGGCTGGTGTGTATGCTGAGTTCGGCCCCGCCTGCCGCATGAAGATCGCTCCGCCGGCTTGCGCTACCACCAAGTTGATCGATACCCCGGGCAACCCCAACTTCAGCTGCGGCGTTACTCGCACCTTCGGTGGAACCCAGTACGTCAGCGCCTTCTCGGTGGTCGGTGCCAACAAGTACCAGTTCCGCTTCGAACGCGTGGGCGGTGGTTTCGTCCGCACCATCGCGGTGAACACGCCGAACCTCACGATGAACTGGAATGCCCTGCCGCTGGTGGCCGGTAACACCTACAACGTGACGGTGCGCATCAGCTACGACGGCGGTGCCAACTACTGCCCGTATGATGGTTCCTGCACGGTGGCCATTGTCGCCGGACCTGGTGCCAGCGCCCAGCGCAGCATCGAAGTGGTGGAAGAGCAAATGGTCGACCTGCAGCTCTTCCCCAACCCCAACCGTGGTGAGCAACTGTTCCTCGCCCTGGGCGGTGTGGGAGCTGACACGAAAGTGGAACTGGATGTGATGGACCTCTTCGGCAAGCGCGTGTTCGCCGAGCAGTTCGCCGCACCTTCGGATAAGTTCACACACACCATGGATGTGAACGGCCTCGCAAGCGGCGTGTACTTGGTAAACGTCCGTGTGGGCGATCGCCTTTACACTGAGCGCTTGGTGAAGCAGTAAGCATTCGCGTACTCTCCTGGCGAAGGGCCGTCCGAAAGGGCGGCCCTTCGTGTTCCTAACAACGGCGTACGCAACACCCTCCTATCTTGAACCCGTGCTGAAGCGCGCCCAGTGGATGCTCCTTCCGTTGTGGCTAGGGCCGATCGGGGTCCTGGCGCAGGCGCTCCGTTTCCAGCACATCACCACGAACGAGGGCCTGTCGCACAATGCGATCACCTGCGTGTTCGAGGACCGGGAAGGGTACATCTGGATCGGCACCGAGAACGGTTTGAACCGGTACGACGGGCAACGCGTGGAGCGGTTCACGGCGATCCCGAACGCACCAGGGATCCACCATATCACGAGCATAGACCAAGCCCCATCGGGCGATCTCTGGATCACCACGCAGGGCGCCGGGCTCTTCCGGCGCGACCATGCCAGTGGTGCCTTCGATCACATGCAGCATGACCCTGCGGAAACGGAAGGGCTGCCCAGCGACAAGTTGAACCATGTGCTGGTGGTGAACGATTCCATCCTGGTGCTCAGCACGAGCAACATCGGTGCGTGCTGGTTCAATACGCGGGCAAAATCCTTCACCGTGCGCGGGTTCCGCTATGTGCGCACCGCCGCCGGCATGGACAGTCTCACCGGTGCCACTTGGTGCCATCGGGCACTTTTACTGGATCCTCAACATATCTGGATGCCGGTGGTCCATAGCACGCGTTCCTACATAGCTGATGCGATCACCGGCGAACTGCGCATGTCGTTGGCATTCTCGCAAATGATGGGGCGAGGCCCGGTCACGAACGGTCTTGTGCTCGGTGACCGGCTGTACGCAGGAGGTTGGAGCGCAGGGATCGAGCGCCTTGACCTGGACCGGCCGAACGCACCGGAGTTCATCCCGCTAGCGGACGAGGTGACGGCGATGGTACCTTGGGGAGATAGCGTGTTCATCGCGGGGACGAAATTGAACGGGCTCGCCCTGATCCATGTGCGTGATGGAGAGATGGCCCGCTGGCGTCATATGCGGAAAGATCACGCGTCATTGATCAACGATCGTGTGCGCTGCCTGTTGAAGGACCGGAACGGTACCCTCTGGGTCGGTACCGCCGATGGGCTTTCGGTACACGCGAGCGATGTATGGCACTTTGCTCCGACAAAGCTGCTCGCGGACGACGTGCCCGGTGACCTCGTCTTCCACAACCTGCAACAGGATGCCAACGGGACGATCCGGATCTCCACATCACGAGGCTTTTTCCTGGTCGATCCCCAACTGAACACCGTTCGACATGTGCCCATCACCTACGACGATGAGGCGCTGGAGGTGACCGGGCTTTTCGAGGTTGGCCCGAATTCACGATTCATCGGCACCGAAACCGGCCTTTACCGATACGATCCGCACGAGGAGCACATCATCGACCAGGCGAAAACGGATGCCGCCGTCGCGTTCAAGGCGAATGTCATGTTCCAAGTCCGATCGGTTTTCCTGGACACATTGGATTATGGACCGTTGCTGGTGGTGGGCGCCTTGGGCTATGGTCACATCGCCTTCGACCCACATACCGCTGCTCATCCCAAGACTTGGAACCCCTATCCCGAAGGTGCACGCACGCCGTTGATGCATCGCACCGCGGTGGAAGATGGCCATGGCGCTTACTGGGTGGGGGCCTCGGATGGCCTCTGGTATTGGAAACCCGCGCGCAGCGGGAGCACGAGTGAATTGGTGCAGTACCAAACCGGGGCGACCGGGCCGCGCCAATTGCCGGGGAATTACGTCACCGCGATCGTCATATCGGGGGATACCGTATGGTGCGCGATGCGCGACGCGGGCCTCGCGTGCACTGTGGCTGGCCGCGCCATCGCCTTCACGCCGCCCGCACACATACCGAACGATGCCTTGGGGCTCACCCGCGATGAGCAGGGCCGCTTGTGGTACTGCACAAGCGAAGGTCTGGTACGCTTCGACCCGCGGACGCGCGAATGGCTGCATGTTCCCGTGAACGATGGGCACGAACTCCGCCGTCTGAACTCCAGCATCCTGACCCTGAACGACGGCCGGATCGCGTTTTGCACCGATCGCCACCTGGTCACCTTTGACCCGACCGTGTTCGACGCCCTGCCCGCGCTGCCCGTTCCGGGCCTGATGGAATTGAAGAACACCTGGGGACCGTTGCCGGTACACGCACGAACCGTGGAGATCCCATACCGCAGCAGTGCTTTCGACGCGGTCTTCTCAGCGCTTTCCCCCACAGGAGCCGGTCCGCTGGAATTCGTGTACAGGCTGGAAGGAGTGGATAGCGAGGCGCGTGTCACCACCGCGCGTGAAGGCATCCGCTACTCCGGTGTACCGGTAGGCACGTATCGACTGCTGGTACGGGTGCGGGACGCGTACGGAAGAACCGGGCCGGAACATGCCTTGCTCACTGTTACAGTGACCGGTCCGTTCTGGCAACGCTGGTGGTTCTTCGTGCTCGTGCTGGGCGCAGGTGCATTGGGCATGTACGCGATCTCGCGGCTACGCCAGCGGCAACGCTTGAAACTGCAAGGCGTACGCGACCGCATCGCGCGGGATCTGCACGATGACATCGGCAGCACCCTGGGAAGCATCAGCTACTACAGCGAAGCCCTGAAGCGTAAGCTGGAACATGCCGAAGACGATATGGCGCAGCAGGTGGCCGAGAAGATCGGCACCAGCTCGCGGGCGATGATCGAGCAGATGAGCGATATCGTGTGGAGCGTGGACCCGAAGAACGACGATGCCGCATCCCTGATCGAACGGATGCGCGGTTTCGGCGGGGACCTGCTCTCCACGCGTGGCATCGTATTGCACTTCAACGCGGCACCCGGCTTGGGCGAGCGGAAGTTGAGCGCGGAGCAACGCCGCAACATTTTCCTCATCTACAAGGAAGCACTGCACAATGCGGCCAAGTACGCGCAATGCACTTCCATTACGGTGTCGATCGCCACGAAAGGGCGCGAACTACTGATCAGCATCCGCGACGACGGAAAGGGCTTCGACCCCACGAACGTGGACAGCTACAACGGGAACGGATTGGGGAACATGCGCACGCGCGCCAACATGATCGGTGCGCGCGTGGACGTGCTGAGCGCACCGGGCCAAGGGACCGACGTACGCGTGGTCGCACCTTTGACGGAAACGCTCCCCCTATCAGGTGATTGATGCGTAAGAGCGCCGGGATAGCTTTGCCGCACTAGGCCATGGGTATCATACACGTCGCGCTCTTCGACGACAACAAAGGCATCCGCGATTCGCTGGGCACGCTGCTCAGCACCACACCGGGCATCGGTCTGTGCGGCTGTTTCCCCGATGCGAACCAAGTGCTGGACCGTGTCGCCTCGTGCAAACCGGACGTGGTGCTGATGGACATCGACATGCCGGGCATGAACGGGATCGAAGCGACGCGCTTGTTGCACCATCGCCATCCGGAACTGCCGGTGATCATGCTCACCGTGTTCGGCGATGAGGAACGCGTATACGCCTCGCTCTGCGCCGGCGCGATGGGCTACTTGTTGAAGAACACCGAGCCCGATGCCCTGCTCGCCGCCATAGCCGAAGTACGGCAAGGCGGCGCGCCGATGACGCCGAGCATCGCACGTAAAGTGATGATGCACTTCCAGCGCATGCCCGCAAAGAGCGCGGCCAGCCCCGAAGACCATGGCTTGAGCATACGTGAAAAGGATGTGCTCCAATGCCTCGTGGACGGGCTGAGCTATAAGATGATCGCCGACCATTTGGGCGTGGGCCAGGAGACGATCAAGACGCATATCAAGAACATCTACGTGAAGCTCCACGTGAAGAGCAACACGGAGGCCGTTTCGAAGACCTTGCGCGACCGATTGCTGGGTTAGAGCGCAGGGACAGGCGCAGGGGCGATCTCCGGTCTTGCCCCTGCCTACTGCCCCTGTACACGAGCCCTCCCCCGAACTCGGGATTGATGCGCGCAGGAACAACGGCACCGACGAGACCCGCCGGGCGGCCCCCCCTTCCTCTGCCCGCGGAAACGGCCCGAGCGCCCCCGAAGCATCTCCTTCGACCTCTACGCGCCGACCCCGCCGGCTCGGAAACGTCTTCCGCCCAAGCGGCCTCCCCGGCAACAGGTGCAGGCGGCTGCAGAACCCGAGAACGCGCCGTCAGAATTGCGTGTTCCGTCAGCCCCCTGCAGGTGGGGTGTCCGATCACCAGCATCATCAACGGGACCGGAGCAGCAACCGCGGCAACACCGAGACCAACACCATTCAGCCAGACCCCGCGATGACCTTCGTAGCGAGACCGAGGCTTCCGTCACCGACGACCTGCACCTGCACCCGGCAGCATCGCCCGGCAACGACGGACGGCCCCTTTACGAACGACCTCGCCGAAACCCGGCAACGTGCCGTACAACCCCCACTTCCGCAGCGCTGCCATCGCCCCGGCGACCAACCCGATGGCGACCTACCGGTGAACATCCGCGTGGCCGCGCAACCCAACTAGGTCATGCGCAGCCTAGCTCTAATGCCTGCGCTCGCGGCCATGTGCAGCATGCAGGCACAACAGATCGATGGTTACCGCTACTGGTTCGACGACAATGCGGCCTCGGCGGTGACCACAGCAGGGGCGCACCGATGAACGACCTTCCCGCCGCGGGCCGAGGCCCATCCCGGGCTATCCGGGAGCTTCCAGTCCGGACACCAATGGCGATTGGCCGTCCCCGGAACGAGATCGTGCGGCGGACATCGTTGGCTATCGCTGGGAACGTGACATCGCATGCTTACCAGGTGCCGGCCCGCCCGGCGGACCTGAACACCCCGACGACCCGGCCGTGACCAGAGCTTCAACACCGTCCCGCGGATGCCGACGGGGACTACACGGTTCCGCGGACCGTGTTCTTCACTGCGCACAGTGGCCTTGTGAACGGGTACCAGCACTGGATCGATGACGATATCGCGAACAGCCAGAACGGGACGGTCGGTCCGGACAACGTGGTGGACCTGATCGCGGACCTGCCCATGAACACGACGTCCCGGCAGTCTACCATCCGGTTCAGCCGAACGGCCTGGTCGGGCCCGCGGTACCCTTCGTCACAGCGGTGGAAGAGCCCCGGGCATCACGGCCCTGCTGTTCCCAAACCCGACGAACGAACTGTGGTTGCGGGCGAGCGAACACCGACCAGACCTTGCCGCGGAAGTGTTAGACGCCAGCGGGCGCGTTGTGAAGCAGACGGTGCCCGTCGTTGTTGCGCGGAGCAGCACGATCCGAATGGACCTATCCGATCTGGCGAGCGGGCGGTATCAAGTGCGATTGACCGGAGCGCAGGGCACCACGTCCCTACCGTTCGTTAAGATTTAGAAGCGCCGGGCAGGTTCGAATGCGCCCATAACGGCAACACTATCCAGTTCCGTTTCCTGCGCATCACTGGTGATGTGATCCGATCGGGTTGTTAACCCCGCTCACATCACTGCTGCGCCCCCCGTTCTCGGGATTGATACCAACCCTCGGACCGGGTTGCTTTGTACCGACCGTTCCACAACGCCCTCGCCTGGCTAAGGCGCTCAAAGCATGAAACACATCCTACCCGCCTTGTTCGCCTTTGGGTTCTCCTTGCAAACCCAAGCCCAACTCCAACGCATCGTGCTGCAAGGCACGGGCGCACCACAGGTGTTCACGGACATCAACGCGGCTATCGCAGCGGCGCAAGCTGGCGACAAGCTCTATTTGAGCGGCGGCCTTTTCACTTCGGCGACGGATATCATCATCGACAAGGAACTGCACCTCATTGGCGCTGGTATTCACCCGGACAGCACATCGGTGACCACGACCACCACCATCAGCACCAGTTCAGGGATGGACTTGAGGATCACCACGGCTGCGAGCAACAGCACGTTCACGGGCCTCGTGCTGGACCCTGGGCAGTACACCTATTATGGTACGAGCAATGCCGATGACGACCCCACGGGCCTGCTCTTCCAGCGCTGCCGGTTCACCGAACGCATGTACTCCTACACGGAGAGCACGACCAACACGGCTAGCGCCACCTTCGACGAATGCATCTTCAACCACCACATCTATGGTGGCGATGGCGGGGCCGCAACCTTCACGCGCTGCATCCTGGACTACCAAACCCAGACATCCAGCGCCATAAACAGTTTCGCGAACCTCATCATGGACCATTGCGTGTTCCTGAACGTGCAGGCGTTCCGCAATTCGAGCGGCGCCACCATCTCGAACAGCATCTGCACGGCTACGAGCTACCCGGTCTATCAAAGCAACGGCGTGACCTTCACTAACTGCCTCTTCAGCGGAACCACTTACACCGGCAACTCGAGCGGTGAGGTCATCACCAACTGCACATTGAACGTGCCCCCCGCGAGCATCTTCATCGATCAGACCGACCTGGATTACCAGTTCACGGACGACATGCACCTGACGGTTGGCAGTGGCGGCATAGGCGGTGCGGATGATGGCACGGACATCGGCATCTACGGAAGTAGTTCGCCTTACAAGCCCGGCGCAGTTCCACTGAACCCGCATTTCAGCGCTGCTAGCATCGCTCCGGCGACCGACGCGAACGGTGATCTGCCGGTGAACATCCGTGTTGCCGCGCAACCCAACTGAGCCATGAAGCGGATCCTCCTCATAGCTGCGCTTGTGGCCGCAGGCCAATCGCGCGCACAGACCATCACCGAATACCGCTACTGGATCAACGACAACCCAGCCACACTTACCACGGCAAGCATCGGCCCGAACACGGTGGTGGAGTTGAACGCTGCGCTGGATCTGCCTGCGCTCACCAAGGACTTCAATACCGTCACGATACAATTCAAGGACAGCAACGGCGACTACAGCGTGCCGCAGACAACCTGGTTCTCCAGGAACAGCGGAGCGGTGAACGGCTACGAGTACTGGATCGATGACGCCATCGCCAGCAGCGCGGTAGGACCTATTGGCCCGAACAACGTCGTGGACCTGATCGCCGATCTGCCGACTGGCACCACGAGCGGAACGCATTTCTTCACCATACGCTTCAGCAGCGTGAACGGATCATGGAGCGCGCCACTCACCACCGAGTTCTCCTTCTTCACCGGCCTGGAGGAACTGCCTGGCGTAGATCGGGTGTTGCTCTTCCCGAACCCGGCGATGCAGGAGCTGTGGTTGCGCGTCGATGCCAGCACCGATCAGGACCTTACCGTAGAAATGTTGGACGCCACGGGGCGGGTCGTAAAGAACGCGACGCGCATGGTGGTGTCGCGGAGCGGAACGCTCGCCATCAACGTTGATCACCTGGCAACAGGCAGCTACCAAGTGCGGTTGACCGGAGGGAGGGTACCATCACCCTGCCGTTCGTTCGGCAGTAGAAAAACTCTTTGGTTCACGAACGCCCCGGCCAACACCGGGGTGTTCGGCGTTCAAGTCGGAACCGACCCCTACAAGATCATCGCGTAGGAACTGGGTAGCAGCGCCGAGGCGATGAGTAAGGCGATGAAGGATCGGCTGGTCCAGCCCCGGCGATCCTATCCGTCCGGAAGGTGGTACTTACCTTTCCCAAAACGTCCGCTATGCGCACCTTCACCCCATCGCTGTTCCTGCTTCTATGCTTGGGATCGACCAGCTGGATGAAGGCCCAACCGGGCACCGGCACACGCTTCCACCTGGCCTACATGGCCAACTATGCGGGGAACCCGGTGCAGGCACTGAACGTCTTCGTGTCCTCGCAGCAGGATGCGGCGGGTACGCTGAGCATTCCGGGCTTCGGGTTCACGCAGGGCTTCACCGTGGTGGCGGGAACTACCACCACGCTTACGCTTCCACCCGCTTTCATGTGTACCGTGAGCGAGTTCGCAGAGTCGAAGGGCGTGCTGGTGGAGACGGACGTACCGGTGAGCGTGCAGGCCTTGAACTTCGAGCAGTACACCGCCGATGGCACCAACGTGTGGCCAGAGGAAATGCTGGGGCGGGACTACTTCGTGATGGCCTACAAGGGCCTGGATGGTGTGGCCGGGCTCAGCAGCGAGTTCCTTATCGTGAGCACGGTGGACAGCATCGACGTCACCATCACCCCCAGCGTGGTCACCGCGACAGGAAGACCGGCCGGGGTGCCGTTCACCGTGACCTTGGGTGCGCACCAAACCTATTTGGTGAGCGCGCTTCTTGAAGCGGACGACCTGACCGGCTCGCGGATCGTGGCGGAGGTGCCGCAAGGCCTCTGCGACGGGATCGCGGTGTTCGGCGGATCGCGTTGCCCGAACGTCCCCACCGGTTGCTATGCGTGCGATCATCTCTACGAACAACTGCCGCCGCTTTCGGCCTGGGGCACTTCCTACTTCAGCGTTCCTTTCACCGGCCCGAGCAGCTACACGTTGCGTGCATTGGCGAGCGAGGACAATACGACGCTCACCTACAACGGCGCACCTTATTCCCTCGACATGGGCGAGGTCGTGGAATGGAACTCGGTGACCACCGCCGTTTACATCGAAACGGACAAACCCGTGAGCGTGGCCCAGTACATGGAAGGCACGGTCTGTGCCCAGCAGGGCGATCCTTCGATGCTCATGCTCAGCGCCGAGGACCAGGGTGTCGACCAGGCGATCTTCAGCACGGTGGTCAGCACGGTGATCACAAGCCATCGCATGGGCCTGGTGACCGATGCGATCAACGCTGGCGCGGTATTACTGGATGGCGTTCCGATCCCAGCCGCCTCTTTCACTTCCTACGCGCAGCGGCCGGACAAGGCCTATACCGATGTGCTGCTGACCCAAGGCTCGCACAGCTTGGTCGCGCCGGGTCCCTTCCTCGCGCACAACTACGGTTTCGGGGCGGCGGAGAGCTACGCGCAAGGGATCGGGAGTGCATTGCCTCCGGCACTAGGACAGGATTCGATCATCTGCCATCCCGGAGGTCCGATCACATTGGACGCTCCCGTTGGACTGTCCTTTCCCTATTGGTTCGACCCCGCGAACCCTTCTGACACCATCGCATTGGGCACGCAATACACCTTCACCCCGAGCACCGACATGGTGATCGCGGTAGGCGATACCGGCCTTGCTGTGTGCGCTTCCGGAAGGCAGTTCCATTTGGAATTACCCATCACCGCAGCGGCGGTACTGAGCGCTTCGGCCGATCCGGTGTGCGCGCATCATGAGGTGCTGGTAAGCGCAGCGTTGGTGCCGCCCGCCGCCCTCTCGCTCATCTGGGAACAAGGGAACGGGTTGCCCGATGTGTTCGGCGACACGATCACCGTGCAGCCGCTGGAGAGCACCTGGTACACCGCGCATTTCACCACACCCTTCGGCTGCTGGCAACTCAGCGATAGTATCCTGGTGAACGTTCAACCCAACACATTGATCAGCGCCACCGCGACGGCGAGTGGCGCAGGCACTTGCCAGGGCGATAGTGTGCAGTTGACGGCCACGGCCGAAGCAGCGCTGGCGTTCGATACGTTCACCGGAGTCTTTGCGTCGTGGTGGAGCACGATCGTGGGCGGCACGGTGGGAAGTGGCTGCGGTCCCCTCACCGATGAGCACCTGGTCTTCGATGCCGGTGGTACGCGCTCGGCCACCACGCAGCCCTTCGATCTCCTGGGCGGAGGTTCGATCGAGTTCGATCTCTTCATCGGCAACGGAGCGAACGGCTGCGATGATGCCGAGGCGGCGGATGATATCGCCTTTGAATACTCCGTGAACAACGGTTCGACCTGGATCCCTATGCAAACGCTGGACGATGGTGCGTTCGCCTCCTTCACGCACGTCACGATCCCGATACCGGTCGCGGCGCAATCGCCGAGCACGTTGCTGCGCTTGCGTCAACTGGGCCAGTGGAGCGCGAACGAAGATGTATGGTCGATCGACAACGTGGTGGTGATCGGCATGGTGCCAGGCGTTTCCTGCGTGTGGACACCGGCGGCGGGGTTGAGCGATCCCTTGGATTGCGCGCCGAGCGCATCACCGGCGAACACGACGATGTACACGGTGATCATGGTGAACAGCTTGGGCGCATGCCCTGCCCAGGACTCGGTGCTTGTGCAAGTCGGTCAACCTTTCAGCGTGGACCTCGGTCCGGACACCACGTTGTGCGGTCCTGTGGCTTTCGAACTCACCGTTGATCCCTGGCAGACAGGTTGGGTGGCGGGTTGGGGTACGACCGGCGGTGCCTTCAGCTTGATCTCCGGGCCGGATGCGGTGATCCAATTGTTGGATACGGCCCTGGTTTCGGTGGAAGTGCTGGACAGCTTCGGTTGCCTCACCACCGATACGATCGTGATCGAAGTGGTGCCCGCACCGCAACCGTTCGACATCCTCCAGGTCGGCAACACGCTATGCGTTCCCACGGGCCCGTTCATCTATGCATGGGAGCTGAACTGGAACCCGATCCCCGGCGGCGATGGTCCATGCACGGACGTGGTGATCAACGGCCTGTATAGCGTCGTGGTGTCCAATGCGTTGGGTTGCACCGAGGGGGACACGGCGTACTTCAGCATTACAAACCTTGCGCCCACTGCGGAAGTAGCACTGCTGCCGCGCTATGATGCGGCGAACGGTACTTTGATATTGGACAACACGGAGCGGATCGACCTCCTACAAGTGCATGACCCCATCGGTCGCCTCCTGTTCGAGCAAAGGAACATTCCCGCCTACGCACCCCCGGTCGACCTTCGGCTAACACGGAAGGGCATCCACCTGGTGAGCATCGGCACCTACCGGGAGCGCAGTACGATGCGCATCGCGGTGTTCTGATCGCGATCGAACCGATCCGCGCCACGCGTGTACGGGTCGTGGCACGGTGCTTGGCACCGTGTTCCTTTGTACCAAGTAACCCCTTGCTCATGCGCTCATCGCTGTTCCTCACCTCGTGCTTCTTGTTGGTCGCGCATACGTTCGCTGCGGAAGGCGAGAAACCGGTAGCAAGCCGGATCACCGGTGCGAAAGTGTTCCTCGCCGGAGCGCAAGTGTCGCGTTCCGCCAGCACCACCGTTGCGGTGGGCAGCAGCCTTTTGGTATTCACCGGCCTCAGCCAGGAAGTGGATCCGCAGAGCATCCAGGTCACGGGCAAGGGCGGCTACACGATCCTGAGCGTGAACCACCGGATCAACTACCTCACCGAAAGCCCGAAGAAGAAGGAGATCGAAGACATGCAAGCGCGTGTGAAGAAGCTCGAAAAGGATTGGGCCTACGAGAAGGCGATGCAGGATGTGTGGGTGAACGAAGAGCAGTTGTTGGGCAAGAACTCCAGCATCGGTGGACAACAGAACGGCCTCACCGCCGCACAGCTCACCGCCGTGAACGACTATGTGCGCGAGCGGTTGAAGGTGACCAAGACGAACTGGCTCGCCCAACAAGAGAAGCTCACGGCCATCGGCGAGGAGGCGGACAAACTGCGCCAACAGCTCGGTCAGCTCCAGGCCCAAGCACCGCGCCCTACGAGTGAGATCGTGGTGGAGATCGCGAGCGAGGCCGAGGTGGGCGCCACCTTCACCCTGGGCTATTTCGTGCGCAGCGCTGGTTGGAGCCCCGCTTACGATCTGCGCGCCAAAGGCACCGGCCAGCCCATCGAACTCTTGATGAAGGCGCAGGTGCTGAACAACACCGGTGAAGACTGGACGAAGGTGGATCTCGCCCTCAGCAGCGGCAACCCCACACAAGGCGGCGTGATGCCGCAGCTCCAGGCCTGGGTGCTCGAACAACCGATCCTGCTAGAGACCATCGGGCGGGCGAGCCGAACGCGCGGCGAGCAAGACGCAATGAAAGCGGCAGCGCCCTCTTCCATGGAAATGGGTGGCGCCTACGACAACCGCGAGGACATGGACGCTTCGATCGAGGTGAGCAATACCGTGGTGTATCGCACCACCACCGTCGAGTTCGCCATCGATGCACCCTTCAGCGTGCCTGCGGACGGCATGGCCCACATGGTGGGTGTGAAGACCCATACGGTACCCGCCAGCTACAAGCACTACTGCACACCGAAGCTGGACAAGGACGCCTTCCTCTATGCACGCACCACCGGCTGGGAAGATCTGAACCTGCTGCCGGGCCAGGCGAACGTGTTCTTCGAAGGCACCTACGTGGGCCAGAGCTTTCTGGACCTGAGCCGTCCGCAGGATACCTTGGATATCAGCCTGGGACGTGACAAGGGTGTCGTGGTGGAACGCGTGCGTCGCAAGGGCTCGGACGATAAGACCATCTTGGGCGGCAAGCGCACCGTGACGCGCGGCTGGGACCTCACCGTGCGCAATACGAAAGCCACTGCGATCGATCTTGAAGTGCGCGATCAATATCCCTTGAGCCCGCGCAGCGAAGTGGAAGTGAAGCTGGAGGATGCGGGAGGCGCCTCGGTGAACGAACAGACGGGTGCGCTCGTGTGGAAGCTGTCCATCGAACCGAAGGGCACCAAGAAATTGGGCTTCAGCTACAGCGTGAAGCATCCCAAGGACGAACCGGTGGTGGTGGAGTGAGCGGGACCGGGCGTCGCGCTACCTTTCGGGAAAGCCTCCGCATGATCATCCCTGGACGGGCGATCGCTTCGCTCATCGTTCTTGTCGGCACGCGGCTCATGTGCGCCCAAGCGATCGACACTGTCATGCTCACAGAGGTCGGTCGCTACCAACACCCTTACTTGCTGGGCAACTATTCCAGCAGCACCTTCTCCCTGCCGGATCGACCGGTTGGACCGACCCTACATCCACATGGCCTGCTGGAACCTCGGGGCTCGTGGAACTGGACATCAGCGATCCCTCCCAGCCGATCCCCGTGGACACGCTGACCCTCGGCGAACTCGACGGTCTGAACGCGATGAACGTGGAACAAGTGGGCCCCTTGCTCTATGTCGCGCTCGGTGGTTTCGATGATAGCACACAGACCACCGGCCTTGCCATCGTGGAGGTGAGCGATCCCACGCAGCCCGTGGTGCTCGATATATGGAACGGCGGCCCGGCCTATACCGCCGGCAGTGCCATCGTGTTGATCGACGGCGGCATCGCCTACCTCGGCGGAATGACCGATGGCGTGATCGCCCTGAACGTGTTCGATCCGGGTAATATCCAGGAGATCGGCTCCTTCCAACCGGACCCCACCTGGCCGGGCATTGTGAACTACCTGCCCAACGCACGCGGCATGGCCATCGACGGCGACGTGCTTTACCTGTGTTACGATGCCGGTGCCCTGCGCGCCATCGACATCTCGACACCCGGCAGCATGTCCCAGATCGGCCAGTACATCAATCCCGATCACCCACCGCTCTTCACCCCGAACGCCTACAACAACATCACGCTCGTCGGCACCAAGGCCTACATCTCCTATGACTATTGCGGGTTGGAAGTGGTGGACATCAGTGATCCGACGAACATCACCCAGGTCGCCTGGCTGAACCCTTGGAACTGCTTCGGGCTCTCCTGGCTGGGCAGCGACGGGCACACCAATGAACTGGTCACCGCCATGGGCGACAGCCTACTCTTCGTGAGCGGCGCGGACAGCGAACTGCTCATCTACAACATCACCGACCCGATGCTGCCCGCGCTCGCAGGTGGGCATATCGTGCCGAACGATACGGCGGTCGCCTGGGGTGTGGACGCGCACGGCGGCCTGGTCGTATCATGCTACCTCAACAACAGCGTGCTCCTTGGTCAGCCGTACTACTCCAATTTCGGCGGCGTGGTGATCTACGCATGGTCCCCACAATTCGCGACCGGAATTGAAGCGCCCGTTGAAGCGATGCTCAGCGTGGTCGCGGACCCTTCAGGTCATGGCATTGTGATAGACAGACCCATGAGCGATGGACAGGCGGAAGTGCGCCTGCTGGATATGAACGGCCGCTGCGTGCATCGGAGCGCGATCAATTGCGCGCATGCACGGATAGACCTTCCCGGAACCGCTCCCGGGACGTATGTGGTAACGTTGCGCGGCAGTGATGGAACGCTGGCCGTCGGCAAAGTGCTGCTCGTTCCATAACGGGCGTGGTGGTGAAAGGCACTTGGGCTATCTTGTACCGACCTGCCCCCCCATGCTGACTCGTTACGCGCTCTTGCTCACCCTGTGCTTCACCGCTGCGACCGTCACTGCGGAACGGATCTACGTCATGCCCGGCACAGGCTTCAACCAATGCGATCCGGAATTGGTCACCGCCATTCAGAGCCTGGGCCACACCGTGGACGTGGCCCCGAACAACGCGACCTCGTTGCCGGTGGGGTTCACCACCACCTGCGTGGATCCGGTGAACGGGTATGACTGGCTCTGCTTCTTCGGCGTGGAGAACCGCGTGGCCCTTTTGCCGGACCTCCAGATCTACCTCGACCTAGGCGGCAAGATCTACCTGCAATGGGAAGTGGATTGTTGCACTGCCTCCGCACTGAGCAGCGCCAGCATCGCGAACGCGCTCACCGGCCAACCCATCATAGAAAACCCGGCCTCCTACATCGCCCTCGGCGGGAACCCGGCTTGGGAAGCCAATTCCGTGGAGGGTTGCTTGCAAGTGGCGGGTAACGCCTACAGATGCATGGACGGTGTCCCCGTTGCGAACCAGCTCCTGGCCACGGCCACGTTGAACGGTGGTTCGCTCGATCATACCACCTGCCCGGTGTTCGGCTTTGTGTTCAGCCCAGGCGACCTGCCCAACGGAAGCGGAGGGATCATCGGCTTCGGTGATGTGAACCTCTGGTACCAGAACGCGGGCGAACCACCGAACAACCTCGGCACACAGCCCGTGGATATGGCGGTGGTGTCCTTGGTCTTCCCTACGCCCACCAGCGGTTGTTCACTGCTTCCTGTGGGTTGTCTTTCGGGCTCCAACGGCCTGAGAGATCGGAACACACCGCTGATCGGAACGGTCTACCCGAACCCCGCGAACGAACAACTCACCATCGAACTGCAAGCGGCGAATGTGGAACGGATCGACATCCTCGACGCAATGGGACGCCTCGTGAAGAGCGAGCGGTCCGGTGCCACTGCTCGGATCACGGTGGACATCGGCCAGCTCGCGCCCGGAGCCTACCAGGTGCTGGCCATAGGCAGTTCCGTTCGCGAACGCACCTCTTTCGTGGTCGCGCGTTGACGTTGGGCGTGACCCATCGGGGACGGGGCCACCTCAGCCCCGGCGCCTATAACCTTCGTTATAGCATGGTCGGCATATGGAACGCAACCTGCTAACTTGGTTGCACAACTCAACACTTGCGACCATGACAAAACGATACGCGCGTCTGTTTCTCTCCGCACTGGCCTTGGCCGGTGTGCAATACGTACACGCCGACCGGGTGTACATCATGAATTCCACGGGGTACAACTCGGCGGATCCCGAACTGATCACGGCGATACAGAGCCTGGGCCATACCGTGGTAGAGTCCGCGATGGGTGCCACCACGCTGCCCGCGAACTTCGTGACCGCATGCGAGGATCCGGTGAACGGATTCCACTGGTTGTGCTTCTATGGCAACCAGGACCGCAGCAGCCTTAACGCCCAAGTGCAGGTGTTCCTGTCCAACGGAGGCAAGGTGCTTCTGCAGTACGAAGTGAGTTGCTGCGAGATCGCCTCGCTCGCGGCCGCCACCATGGTGAGCGCGTACACCGGACTGAGCATCACACCGAACGTGGAGCCCTTTATCGCCATCTCCGGCACGCCGAACGTGGTGGGATGGGAGTCCAACTCGCCAGAGGATTGCATCAACATCCAGGGCAACGCATACAAGTGTATGGACGGGGTTCCACCGGGAAACCGACTGGTAGCCACCGGCAACCTTAACGGATCCACGCCGGACTACACGGTATGCACGAATTTTGGTTTCATTTTCCAACCTGCTCAATTGCCTGGCAATAGCGGGGGTATCGTCGGCTTCGGGGACATCAATCTGTATTACCTGAGCGCCGGTGAGCCGCCCAATTCCGGTGGCACCAACGCGGTGGATATGAACGTGGTGGAATTGATCTTCGCGAACGACGAAAGCGCGTGTTCACTCCTCCCTTCCGGCTGCCTCTCGAACGGACTGCGCCCGGTGCAGCAACAATTGGTGCAGGGCCTTTACCCGAACCCCGCGAGCGACCGATTGACCGTGGAACTGCTGAACAGCGCCACCGAGGAACTCCAAGTGGTTGACGCCTTGGGTCGCACCGTGATCATCGAACGCGTCGTGGGCGCGATGCGCATGGACCTGAACACAACGGCACTCGCACCCGGCGTGTATCATTTGGTGGCGATCGCGGCGGAGCACCGTCAGCGTTCCACCTTCGTGATAGCGCGATAGGCGGTTGCCAAGGCCTCGGCGGCGATGCTGGTTTTGGGACCAGGGTCGCCGCCGCTCGCTTTCCGGTTTCGCCGATCGGCGAACTTCGCGGCATGCGACGCCTTCCTAAGACCTTCCATCTGCTTACCCTTTTTGCGCTGTGCCTAGTCCATCCGTCCGTGATGGCGCAACCGACCAAGGCCACCTTCCTGGGAAATTGTGCGTTCCGGATCGACCTCACGGACTGGACCATCTACTCGGACTTCCCCTATGAGAGCGGCTATTCAGGCTATAGCAGCTACGCACTGCCGGAAGGCTTCAACACGGCCAAGGGCACCGCGCTGATCACGCATGCGCATCGGGATCATTTCGACCATGCCCTCTTCAGCGCGAGCAAGTTGGAGCTGATCGCCGCCGATCAACCCGAAGCGGATCGCGCAGCAGTGCTGGCCAAACTGGAGGCACGCGG
This sequence comes from Flavobacteriales bacterium, assembly GCA_016712025.1. Lineage (GTDB taxonomy): Bacteria > Bacteroidota > Bacteroidia > Flavobacteriales_F > PHOS-HE28 > PHOS-HE28. The sequence goes on along the minus strand of JADJRW010000009.1, from coordinate 74,424 downwards.
GATCTACGTGTATCCACTGCCCACACCGCACGCTGACCTGCCGCACAACTCCTACCTCGTGGCCGCGAACGGGCGCAGGCTCTACTTCACCGGCGACACCGAGGATCCGAAACCGCTGCTCGATACGCAGGGTATCGATGTGGCCTTCGTAACGCCCTGGCTGATCACCGCAATCAACAAGAGCGGTCGCACCATCGGGGCGCGCACGGTGATCATGTACCACCATACCAAGGACGAATTCGCGGGCGTGGACGTAAAGGCGCCCTGCACCAATTGCCGGTTCATCATTCCTGAGCAAGGGGAAGTGATCGAGCTGTTCCGGTAGGACATGATCGACACCACCACGGATCGACTTGTGCTACGCGGTTTGGAAGAGCGCGATGCGGAGATGATCCTGCTTCTCAACAGCGATCCCGAAGTGTTGCGTTATGTGCATGATGAGCCCTTTGCGGACGTGCATGCCGCACGCCATTGGATCCTGGACATCCCACGCCAACTGCCGCGCGGCATCGGCCGTTGGGCGATCGAGAGCAAGGAGGGCGTTTGGATCGGCCGTTGCAGCCTGCGGCGCTATGCCGATGGCGAAGTGCTGATGGGTTACCGCCTGTTGCGCGAACATTGGGACCAGGGCTTTGCGAGCGAAGCGGTGCGCGCGATGCTGGATCTTGCGTTCATCAAGCACCAGCTTCACTACATCGCTTCCAAGATCGCACGTGGCAACACCGCCAGCCAACGGGTGATCGAGAAGAACGGTGGCCGCTATTGGAAGGATGGACGGGCGGAGAATTTCGCGGAGGCATTGGTGTACCGCTTCGACTGGCCGTTGCCGTAGGGGTAGCGCGGTCATTCACGGCTGGATCGGCGCAACCTTCGCCGCCATGAAAAGCGAGGAGGTGATCTAGAAGAACGTGGCGCGGGCGATCGGTTTCTTCGTGGGCAAGGAGCGCTTCGCGGGGCGCGACAAGCCCTGATAGCGCACCATCGCCTCGAGCTGCCGTGGTTCGGAGCCCGATCCGGCCCACCTTCGCGGCATCCACATCATCTCATGCGCCACCAACCTCTTTCATAGCCACCCTGCTGTTCTCGGCCTGCAGCACCCCACGCGCACCGAGGATCCGAATGCGTTCCTCATCCGCCACGCGGAAACCGGCCTCTGTACGCCGTTGGTGATCGAAGGCGACAGCACCTGGACGATCGAAGAACGCATGAAGCACTTCGGTGTTCCAGGCATGAGCATCGCTGTGATCGATGACTTCAAGATCGCATGGACGAAGAGCTACGGCGTGATGGACACCACCAGCATGCGCCCTGTAACGGACAGCACCTTGTTCCAGGCCGCGTCCATCAGCAAACCGGTGTTCACCATGGCCGTGCTGAAACTCGCGGAGTTGGGCGCAGTGAAGCTCGATGAGGACGTGAACGCCACGCTCACGTCGTGGAAGCTCCCTGAGAACGCGTTCACCGCAACGGAGAAGGTCACGCTGAAACGGTTGCTGGGCCACGTGGCCGGGACCACCGTGCACGGGTTCGAAGGTTACGCGGTGGGCGAACCGCTTCCATCGCTGCTGAACATCCTGAACGGCGAAGCACCGTCGAACTCCCCCGCGATCGTCGTGGACCAGACTCCTGGCAGCTCATGGCGCTACTCGGGTGGTGGCTATTGCGTCGTGTCGCAACTCATCCTCGACGCGAAGGGCGGAAGCATCCCGCAACACATGCACGATCTCGTCCTGGATCCCCTTGGCATGTCGCGCAGTACCTACCAGCAGCCGCTGCCGGAAGCATGGAACCACAATGCCGCGACGGGATACCTGCCCGACCGGTCGGCTGTGAAGGGCAAGTGGCACGTGTACCCCGAACTCTCGCCCGATGGCCTCTGGACCACCGCCACCGACCTCGCGCACTTCGTCATCGACCTGCAGAAGACCATCACCAGTGATAGCGGCAAGGTGTTGAGCCGCGCCACGGCCATGCAGATGGTGGAGCCCTTCGTGGAGCCGCACGCTGCCGTGGGCCTTACCATCGAGGACAAGAAGGGCGAGCGCTACTTCGATCACGGTGGCTGGAACGAGGGCTTCTGTGGTTGGATCGTCGGACATGTCGAGAACGGAAAGGGCGCGGTGATCCTCATCAACGCGAATGAGCCCGACTTCATGGGCGAGGTGGTGCGCTCGATCGCACGCGCCTACGACTGGCCAGAGTTCGTACCCGTGCGGAAAGCCCAACCGTTGGATAGCACGGCGCTGGATGCATTCACCGGCCGCTACCGCGTGGGCAGCGATGATCTGGTCACCATCACGCGGCGTGGTGGCAAGCTGATCCGTCAACCGTTGCGCCAGGAGGCTGGCGAACTTGTGCACATCGGCGACAATGTGTTCGTGAGCCGCTTGGACGAGCGATACCGGAGGTTCGCAAAAGACTCTACCGGCGAAATGACCGTGCAGGTGATGGATGCCATCGACGCCAAGGACTTCTCCACCCTGCGGCGTATGAAGGAGGATGAACACATCCCCTTCGAGCTGATCATGCGAGGTAAGCGCGACGAGGCGGCAAAAGCCTATGCTGACCTGAAGGCCGCCAACCAGGCGGACGAAATGGTGAGCGAGGAGCGCCTGAACTTCCTCGGTTACGAACTCATGAACGACGGCCAGCTGAAGCAAGGGCAGGATGTCTTCTTTGTGAACATGATACTCCATGGCGAAAGCGCCAATGTTTATGACAGTTATGCGGAAGCATGCTTGAAGATGGGCAACAAGGAGATGGCGTTGATCAACTACAAACGCGCGCTTTCAATGGATCCGAAGAACGCGAATGCGGCGAGGATCGTGGGGGAGTTGGAGAAGGAGGGCGTGGGTGTGGCGAGATAGTACAACCGCCACTTGGCTCACGGCAGCGCCAGCTTCGTCTCCGTGAGCCCAAGCCCCTTGATGTGATCCAGCAACTCCGTCGCAGGTTCGCCACCGCGTTGCGCGTGGTGTAAAAGTGTAAAGCCATGTGGGCCTTTCGAACGAAGCAGATGCGGATGGAGCGACAGTAGGCCCTTCACGACCGCCGTGTGCCCGAGCATGGTGAGCACGAAGATGTTCGCGCGCGCACCTTGACCGATGAGGTACTCCGCGATCTCGCGATCACCCACGTGCCCAGCTCCTTCCAGCGCCGTTTCGAAGTCGCCGCCGCCGAGGTCCCAGCAGGCGTTCAGCAATCCCGGCTGCACCTTCAGCATGCGTTGCACCTCCGGCAAGTTGTTGTGGCCCGCGGATACGAAGGCCTTCACGAGCTCTGCCGGCAATTGCGCTGGCTTGGGAGGCTTCGCCATGTCCTGTGTGAAGAGCGCACCGCTGCCGATCAGCGGAAGGCCGAGCGCGGTGGTGGATAGGAAGTGTCTGCGGTCCATTCTCAGTTGTGTTATTCGTGACGAAGGGCCCGCACCGGATCCGTCTGGGCCGCGCGCACCGCCCGGAAGCTCACGGTGAACGTCGCGATCATCAACACCACCAGCGCCGCGAGAATGAACACCAGCGGTTCGATCGCCGTGCGGAACGCGAAGTTCTCCAGCCAGCGGCCCACGCCGAACCAGGCCAGCGGCATGGCCACGACCGCGCCGACGAACACCAACAGCAGGAAATCGCGGGTGACGAGGTAGGTGATGCGCACGGTATCCGCACCCATCACTTTCCGGATGCCGATCTCGCGCGTGCGCTTCTCGGCGGTCCATGAGGCGAGCGCGAACAAACCCAGGCACGCGATGAACACCGCGAGCAACGAGAAGATGCCGATCAGTTTCGCCAGGCGGCCCTGTGCTTCGTACTGCCCGTCGAGCTGCTCATCCAGGAACTGGTACTCGAAGGGGAAGTCCGTGGTGCGTGCGTTCCACTTCTCCTTCGCCGCAGCGATCACTGGTGCGGGATCGCCTGATTCCAAACGCAGGTATAGGTATTGGATCCATTGGTGGGTGTCGTCCGGCTGGCACATGTCGAAGACGAAGGGCTGGACGGCCTTGAACAGCGGGTCGAAGGAGAAGTCCTTCGTTACGCCGATCACCCGTTCATCGCCGTGCGGCGTGTCCATCCGGTCGCCGATCGCTTTGGCGGGATCATCCGGGTGCGTCTGCCGCGCGAACGTCTCGTTCACGATCACGCTCAGCGAATCATCGCCTGAAAATTCGCGCGAGAACCAGCGCCCGGCCAATAGTTCGATGTCCATCACATCCTTGAAATCAGGTGTCACGTACAGTGCGGGCAGGTAGGTCCACTTGCCCTGCTCCATCGTGCCCCAATTGAACTCGTGCGTGTTGTGCTTCTTGCCGATGATGTCGTTCGCCCACGACACGCTCTTCACACCGCTGATGTTCTTCAGCTCCGGGGAAGACGGCGTTGTACACATCGGCCATGGGTGCGCGCACGGGGATCAGCAGCACCTGTTCCTTGTTGAATCCGAGATCCACCGTGCGGAGGTGGTCGTGTTGCTTCTTCACGAACACGGTACCGATGATCAGCACCAGCGCGATGGCGAACTGCACCACCACGAGCGACTTCCGCAACGCTTGCCCGCGCGAGGTGCCACCGGTGTTGCCTTTCAACACGACGACCGGTTGGAAGGAGGAAAGGAAGAAGGCGGGATAGATCCCGCTCAACAGCCCGACGATCACGGCGATGCCCAACACACCCGGCACCAACATCCGCGGCAGTGCGATCACCTCGCCAGCGAGTTCGTTGAAGGCCGGCATCAACAACTGGATCAGCACCAACGCGATCACCGCCGCGATCAAACTCATCAGCACGCTCTCCAACAGGAACTGCCCGATCAACTGCCCGCGCGTGGCACCCGCCGACTTCCGCACGCCCACTTCACGCGCCCGATAGGCGCTGCGTGCCGTGGCGAGGTTCATGAAGTTCACGCTGGCCAGCAGGATGATGAAGAAGCCGATCACCCAGAGGATGTTCACGCTGCCCGCATCGCCGTTCTGGTGCATCTCGAAGTCGAGCTTCGAGGTGAGGTGGATGTCCAGCAACGGCTGCAGCTCATGGCCGATCTGGTCTTTCAGGAAGTCGGGGTAGTACTTCTGGATGAAGTCGGGGAAGATCCTGTTCACTTCCGCTGCGCTGATGCCATCCTTCAGTCGCACGTAGGTCCAGCACGGGTTCCACACCCAGTTGTTCTTCTCGATGTTCTGCCAGAACTGCGTAATGGTGTTGAAGGAGACCAGCCCTTCGAAGTTGATGTGCGAGTTGCGTGGGATCTCGCCCAGGATGCCGGTGACCTGCACGTCCATGGCGTTGTCCCATTTCATCATCTGGCCCATCGGGTCGGCATTGCCGAAGTACTTCTTCGCGAGCGCCTGCGAGAGCACGATGCTACCGGGCTTCGTCAGTGCGGTCTTCGGATCGCCCACCAGCAGCGGGTAGTTGAAGATGTCGAACACCGTGCTGTCCACCAGGTAGAGACCGGTCTCGGTGAAGAGCTTGTCCGTGCTGAGGCTGTCGCCCACCTTCAAGGAGTGCTGTGGGGCTTGGAAATCGAACCAGCGGCAATAGCGCTCGATCAGTTCCGGATGGTCCGAGGACAGCGTTGGCCCGAGGCCGAAGACCATGCTGCTGCTGTGCTCGCCCTGCCCTTCCATCTCGATCTCGCCCACCACGCGGTAGACTTGATCGGCCTTGGGAACGAAGCGATCGAAGCTGCGCTCATGATCGACGTACAGACCGATGAGCACGAAGCACGCGATGCCCGTGGCCAGGCCCAGCAGGTTGATGAGCGTGTAGAGCTTGTTGCGCGCGAGGTTGCGCAACGAGGTGAGGAGGATGTTCTTCAGCATGGTTATTCGTATCGCAACGCCTTCACCGGATCCGCCATTGCGGCCCTATAGGCCTGCACACTTACCGTGAGCACGGTGACGAAGAGCGTGAGCAACAACGCCGCCGCGTAGAGCACCGGCGAGATGTCCGTGTGGTACGCGAAGGTCTCCAGCCAGCGACCGATGGCATAGAACGCCAGCGGAAAGGCGACGAGCAACGCGAGGCCGAGCAGCACCACGAATTCGCGGTTCATGCGGCGCACGATGTCGAAGAGCGGAGCGCCCATCACACGGCGGATGCCGATCTCACGCGTGCGTTGCTTCGCGGTGAAATAGGCGAGGCCATAGAGGCCCATGATGGTGAGCAGGATGGTGAGCACGGCGAATGCGGAGAACACGCGGAAGAGTTTATCCTCGGCCTGGTAGAGTTGCGCGATGCTGTCGGTGAGGAAGATCGCGTCCCAATCGTCGTTCGGCCGCAGGGTGCTCCAGCGCTTCCGCAAGGTGGCGAGCTGCGCGCCCACATCACCGGGCGCAAGACGCAGCACCAGATTCTGCACGCCGTAGCGCTGGCTGCTTTGGAACATGCACAACGGCTCTATGGGCGAGTGCATACTGGCGTAGTGGAAATCCTTGACCACGCCGATCACCATCAGTTCCTGATCGGGCTGGGGTGGAGAGGCCTGCGCATCGCCAGGTATGTAGATCTTCTCGGCGAGCGGGTCCTTCCAGCCGAAGGCCTTCACCGCGCTCTCGTTCACGACCACGGCGGTCTCCGCGTCGCTGGGGATCTTGGGGTCGAAGTAGCGGCCCGCCGCCAGTTCCAGGCCGAGCAGTTCGGGGAAGTCGGCATCCACGTTGAGCGTGGGCATCGGCTTGTCGATGCGACCTTCGGGCGTGTTCACCTGAAGCACCCAACGGCCGCCGCTCTGGCCGGGCAGGCTCTGCGCGAAGGAGGCACCGGTGACGAAGTTCTCGCGCATCATCTCCAGCTTCACGGGACGCAGCGCATCCCACGCGAGGGTATCCTCGCCGCGCGGTTGCGGCATGGTGATGCTGAGCAGGTTCTCTTTGCGGAAGCCCATGTCGCTGGTACGCAACCAGTGCAGTTGTGCGAAGACGGCGAGCGTTCCCACGACCATGAAGAGCGCGATGGCGAACTGCGCGCCCATGAGCACCTTGCGCACACGCCCCTTCCCTGCCCCGCTGGCCACGCCTTCCTTCAGCAGCAGTTGCGGTGAGAAGCGCGAGAGGAAGAAGGCCGGATAGCTGCCGGCGACAACACCGATGAGCAGCACGATGAGCATGACCACGGCGAAGAAGCTGCCGCGCAACAGGTAGCCCATGCCGATCTCCTTCTCCGTGATCGTGTTGAACGCAGGCAGGCAGAGCCACAAGAGGACGAGCGCGACCAGGATGCCGATGATGGCGATCATCACGCTGCCGCCGATGAACTGTGCCACCAACTGGCCGCGTTGCGCGCCGCTCACCTTCCGCAGCGCCACCTCCTTGGCGCGGCGCGTGGCATCGGCCGTGCTCATGTTGATGTAGTTGATGCACGCGATGGCGAGGATGAGCACCGCCACGATGGCGAAGAGCGTGACGTAGGCCTTGTTGCCCTTCTTCGGCGTGTCGTAGATGAGGTCGTTGTTGAAGTGTACTTCGCGCAGCGGCTCCAGGTTGAAGCTGATCTCGCCATGGAAATCCTGTCCGCCCCAGGCCGGGATGATGTACTTGGTGACGAACGCGTCCATCTTGCTCTGGAAGTCCTTCTCGTTCACACCCGGCCCAAGCACCAGGTAATTGAAGCTGCTGTTGTTGCCCCAGCTCTGTCCGAGCTGCTCCTTCGCCTGCGGCGGCATGCCGAGCCGGCTCATGAACACACCCATCGGGATGTGCGTGTTCTCCGCCTTCTCATCGATCACGCCGGCCACCTTCAGTGTGCGCGTGTTGCGCGTGGACCATCTTGCCGATGGGCTCTTCATCGCCGAACATGCGCGTGGCCATCTCTTGCATGATGACGATGTTGTCCGGCTCGTCGAGCGCCGTGATGTCGCCCTTCACGAAGGTGAAATCGAAGGCGCGGAAGAAACTGGTGTCGGCGTTGTAGCCGTCCTCCGCGATGTATGGCTTGCCTTCGTATTCAAGCGTCGTCTGCCCGAGCTGGTAAAGCGAAACACCGCTCTCGATGTCGGGGTATTCCTTCAGCAGCGCCTCCATGATCGGGAAGGGCGTGATCCCGAAATCGTCCTGGGTGTCGCCGAACTTGTAGTGCGCTTGTACGCGGTAGATGCGGTCGGCCTTCGCATGGTGCGCATCGAAGCTCAGTTCATCCTGCACATAGATGTAGATGAGCATGCATGCCACGATGCCGATGGCGAGCCCGATGATGTTCAGGGCCGCGAAGAGCTTGTCGCGCTTGAGGGTGCGCCAGGCGATGAGGAGATAATTCTGGAACATGTGGACGCGGGATCAGAGCAACGCGCTCGCCGGAACATCCCCCGCCACCACCTTCCCGTCCAGCAGCTTGATCGTGCGCTGCGCGTATCCCGCATCGCGCAGGCTGTGCGTTACGATGATGATCGTGGTGCCGGCTTTGTTCAACTCGGTCAGCAGGTTCATCACCTCTTCGCCCATGGCGCTGTCCAGGTTGCCCGGTCGGTTCATCCGCGAGGATGAGCTTGGGGTTGTTCACCACGGCGCGGGCGATGGCCACACGTTGCTGCTGGCCACCACTGAGCTGCTGCGGAAAGTGCTTCGCGCGGTGCTCTATGTTCATGCGCTCCATGGCAGCGAGTGTGCGCTGCTTGCGCTCGGTCTTCCCGAGGCCCGTGTAGATCAATGGCAACTCGATGTTCTCCGCAACGGTCAGTTCATCGATCAGGTTGAAGCTCTGGAACACGAAGCCGATGGTGTTCTTGCGGACCTCGGCGCGCTTGCGCTCGTTGTAGCCGCTCACGTCCTCGCCGCTCACGAAGTAGCTGCCACTGCTGGGCGAGTCGAGCAGGCCGATGATGTTCAACAGCGTTGACTTGCCGCAGCCGCTCGGGCCCATGATCGCGACGAACTCGCCTTGGCCGATCGAGATGTCGACTGCGTTCAGCGCGGTGGTTTCCACCGTGTCCGTGCGGTAGACTTTGGAGAGGTTCTGGGTTTTCAGGAGGCTCATGGTGGTGTGTTTGGCGGGGCCCGTACTACTGGATGATGAGTTCGTCAGCGTCATTGAAAGCGGCGTACCGGCTGGTCACAACCCGATCACCGGGTTGCAGCCCTTCGAGCACTTCGTACATGTCGGGGTTCTGGCGGCCGAGCTTCACCGTGCGCTTGGTGGCGGTGCCTTCGGCATCGATCACGTACACCCATTGCCCGCCGGTATCCTGGAAGAACGGACCGCGCGGCAGCATCACCGCCTCCATGTCCTCGCTCAGTTGCAGTCGCACTTGGAAGGTCTGTCCGCGGCGGATGCCGACCGGTGCGGCTTCCACGAAACGCAGGTCCACATCGAACTCGCCGTTGCTCACTTCGGGATAGACCTTGAAGATCTCGATCGCGTGTTCCTTGCCGGCGTGCGTGAACGTTCCGTGCAAGCCGATGCTGATGCGGCTCACATAGTGCTCCGGGATGCGCGCGCGCACCTTGAAACCATCGAGCACGTCGATCTGCGCGATGCGTTCGCCGCGTTGCTTGGTCTGTCCCAGTTCAACGTTCAGTCCACTGAGTTGTCCATCGATCGGTGCCTTGATCACCAGGTTCTGCAGGTTCTCCCTCAGGAAGGCGAGGTTCTGATCGATGAGGAGCAGGTTGTTGGTGATCGATCCCACTTGGCTCAGGCGGAACAAGGAATCGCTGCGCACGTTCGCGGCGACGAGCTTGCGCTTCTCACGCATGTATTGGAGGTTCTCGCTGTTGCCGAGGTAGGTGTTCTGCGCGAGCAAGGAGTCCTTCACCAAGCGGTCATCGATCTTCTGGTCGCGCTCCAGCCGTTTCAGGTCCTTCTCCAAGTTCAGCTGTTCATCCTTCAGGCGCGTGGTCTGCTGGTCCATCGCCAGCCGCGTGTTGCGCAGGTTGTTCTGCTGGTCGAGCAGTTGTGCTTCGCGGTTGATCGCGTCCATGTGCAACTGCGGATTGCTCAGCTCGATGATCGGTTCGCCTTCCTTCACCATGTGGCCGTCTTCCACAAAGCGCTTCTTCACGGTACCTCCTTCCGGCGCATCGAGGAAGACCGTTTGGATCGGCTGCACGGTTCCGGTCACGGGAATGAACTCGCGGAACATGCCCTTCTCCACCCTGCCGATCTGCACCTTGGCTTCCTCCACGCGCACCCGACTGGTCGCGAACGAACTGCTCCAGAACGCGATGGCGATGAGGGCGATGCCCCCAACGCAGCCCATGGCGATCAATCGCTTGCGGCGCGTAGGGCGGGTATCAATGGCTCTGTCCATGCACAAGAGTATCGACGTCGGAACGGGAAGAACATCGGCAACAAAAAACCGCAATGTTCTTCATCCCAACAACCACACGAAAGAGATATGTGGGGGTCAGCGGCACCTGTGACGAACGGTTAGGCGACTACCACCAACCCTACACCTCCCTAAGCCATGTTGCCGAAGTGGGATGCTCCGCCGAGCCCCATTCGCTATCAGCGACGTACCCGAGCCGCGCGCAGGCGGCCTTGGCCGCGCCCTTGCCCGGCTTGCCGGGATCCGAAAACTGTCTACATTCGCTGCGCCCAACGGCCCCCCTGTGCTTTGGCGAGACCACGGGGGTACAGGCAAAGACCAACGAAACCCAGTCAGTAGAACTCATGAACATTTACGTCGCCAACGTGCCTTACTCAGTGAAGGACCAGGATCTCCACGAGCTTTTTTCCCCGTTCGGAGAAGTGACATCCGCGAAGATCATCATGGACAAAGCCACCAACCGCAGCCGAGGCTTCGGGTTCGTGGAAATGGCCAACGATGATGCCGGACGTGCTGCCATCGAAGGCACCAACGGAAAGAATTTCCACGGGCGTGACCTGGTGGTGAACGAGGCACGTCCTCGCACCGAAGGTGACCGTCCAAGCTTCGGCGGTGGTGGCCGCAGCGGTGGTGGAGACCGCGGTGGATACCGTGGTGGCAGCGGCGGTGGTGGAGACCGCGGTGGTGATCGTGGTGGCTACCGCAGCGATCGCGGCGGCGGCGGCGGATCACGTCGCGACGAGTACTAGACCTTACGCAAGATCAAGAGCCCTTCCGCCCAACGGCGGAGGGGCTTTTTCATTCCACCTGCGCGGGTGCTGGTATGTGAAAAGATGTTGATCGAACGAACGGCACACGACCATTGCGGTCGTAACACCATGCCCCCCTCACCTGTGCAGGTACTTTTGCGCACCATGCGCGCCCGCTTAGCAACAGTGTTCCTCTTAGGGGTAGCGCTCTCGACCAACATGCACGCGGTGGGCCAGCGGCCTGGCGGTGGGCCAGCCAACGGGAAGGTCTCTGGCAAAGTACTGGACGCAGCTTCGCGAAAACCGGCTGAGTTCGCCACGGTAACGCTCTATGCGCAGGAGCAGGACAGCGTAATCACCGGTACCATGGTGCGGCCCAACGGTGATTTCGTCCTCGATCAATTGCGCTTGGGGCGCTACCGCGTTCCCGTGAGCTTCCTCGGCTATAAGGTACTGGAGCGGCCGGTCGCCATCACACGGGAGAGGCCCGAAATGGACCTTGGGAACATCTTGCTGGAGACCGATGCTGACCTCTTGCAACAGGTGGATGTGGTGAAGGACCGCAGCACAAACGTGCTCCAGGTGGATCGTAGAGTGTTCCATGTGGACAAGGACCTGAGTACGCGCGGTGGCACCGGTGTGGATGTGATGAAGAACGTACCTGGCCTCAGCGTGGACGTGGAAGGCAACGTGCAGATGCGCGGCGCAAGCCCCCAGATCCTGGTGGATGGCCGCCCCTCCTCCCTGAGCCTGGAACAGATCCCCGCAGAAGAGATCGAACGTGTCGAGGTGATCACCAACCCTTCCGTGATCTTCGATGCCAATACCACCGGGGGCATCATCAATGTGATATTGAAGAAGAGCACCAAGCCCGGATATAGTGGCCAGGTGCAGGGGGGCGCAGGCACCAACGACCGCTATCAGGCCGGGCTGAACTTCAATTTGAAGGATGGTCGCTGGGGCCTGAACGCCAGCTACAATTTCAACACAGGGAATAATGTGACCGACGGCAGCACCGCCCGCACCGATCTGAGCCAGGGTATCACCACGGGCTTCTTCGATCAGGCCACCGCGAGCGAAGCGGGCAGACTGATGCACGGCGGGCGCGCGGGTGTGGACTGGCAGGTGAGCAATCGCAGCACATTGAGCCTTTCACAGGGCTTCCGCATCCATGATATGAAGGGCGATGATCTACAGCAGTACACCTCGCGCGATGCCGAAGGGAGCACCCTTTCCCAAGGCTCCCAGTACAACATCTCGAAAAGCCACACCCAGAGCCTGACATCGCAGCTGATGTTCCGCCACAAGGCACCGAAGGAGGGAAAGGAATGGAGCACGGACCTGACCTACAACCGGTGGGACCGTGAAAGCAGGTCCACCTTCGCTATGCTTAGTTCCCTGGCCGATGGCGCACCGGACCCCTCCACCCCGCGCGTACAAGACAACCTCGGTGGGTCCTACTACGACCAGATCACCTGGCAGCTGGACTTTGTGGATCCGGTGAGCCCGCGCACGAAGTGGGAATACGGGCTGAAGAGCAATTTCCGCCTGGACCGCACATGGCTGGACGTGTATGTCACCACCCCACTGTTCGGGGAGGATATACAGGACAGTGCGCTCACAAACGACTACAAGATCACGGATATGACGAACGCGGCCTACGTGAACTGGTCGCGGAAACTCACCGAGCGCTGGAGCCTGCAGGCCGGCCTGCGTTTCGAGCAGACCATGTTCATCACCCAGATCCTCAACAAGGACCAGGAATTCGACTATCGCTACCCGGATGGCGCGGACAACCTGTTGAAGGCGCTCTTCCCGGCGATCTATCTCGTGCGGCGTTGGGAGGATAGCCAGCGCGAAGTACAGATCAACTTCTCGCGCAAGATCAGCCGACCGCGCTTCTGGCAGGTCATGCCGGTGATCATGTTCAGCGACAGCCGGAACGTGCGTATCGGCAATCCCGCATTGGCACCGGAACTGAGCAATTTGGCGGAGGTGAACCACTTGCTGCCCTTCTTCAATGGCAAGGCCACGTGGCTCACGAGCGTTTTCGGCCGGTACACGGAAGGAGCGATCACCAGCTACAGCACTCCCCTGGCCAGCGACACGAGCATCCTGTTGAGCACCTTCGTGAACGGGCGCTACAGCGTTTCCAGCGGCTGGGAGAACGTGATCAAGCTTGAACCGGTGATCGGCTTGCAGCTCACCCTGAGCGGCACGGTGCAATACACGGACGTGGCACTGGCCGCCGCCGATGGGGGGGACCGCAACGCCGGCACCAACTGGAACGCCAAAGTGCTGGTGAACTACCGGCTGCCCAAGGATTGGGGCGTGCAGGTGAACGCGGAATACGAGAGCGCAAGGATCCAGGCGCAAGGGCGCAGCATCCCGCAATACGGCATGGACCTCTCCATGTCGAAGGACTTCACGAAAAAATTCGGCGCGGTGCTCTCGGTGAACGATGTGTTCTTCACCCGCAAGTGGGGCAATACCGTGGAGACCGACTACCTGTCGCAAGAGAGCTTCCGCAGGCGGGAGATGCGGTTCGTGCGCTTTACCCTCACCTGGAAATTCGGCGAGCAGAACAGCTCCCTGTTCCGCAGAAGGCAAGGGCAGAGGGAGCAGAACGGAGGTGAAATGGATATGTAGACTTTCAGAGCCCTGCCACTTCCCACCGCGGGCAGCCCGCCACGCCCAAGGCACTGTAGAAATCGATGAAGTGCAACTTGTGGAAGAAGCCTTCGGCATCGTGCACGATATACGCGAGCGAAGGATCGACCACGTAGGTGCCATCATCGAAGGAATAGAACTTCCAGTCGTACCCGATGGCATTGCGCTGCGCGCTGAAGGGATGGGCCAGCGTATCCGTGAGCACGATCGAAGCGAAATCCGCGGCGGGGATGCGGCTCACACGTACACCGGGCGGTGTGAGCACACCGGTAACGAGATAGGGAATGAACGGGTCGGTGAACTGGTGCGTGTACTGGGTGAAGACGAGGTCCCAAGTGCCCGCCGCCGGTTCAATGCTGATGGTGCCCGTCGCGAAACTGAACATAGTGCAGGTGCGTTGTGGGTCCTTTACCACCTCGCGCTCCAGCAGGCCGCTGCCGTCCAACGCGGCAGTGCGGAAGAGGTAACGCTCGGTGGTCACTTCAAGGAACTGGATCTTCCGTAAACCGAGGCTTTGACCCAGGTTGTTGAATCCGAGATCGACCACGAACACATCCTGGGTGGCACGCGGATCGCCGATCGCGGTACTATCGAGCGCACCGCTCGGCGCATCGATCCGGCGCGCGGCGTACATGCCTGCGGTATCCGTGTTGAGGGCGATGTCCTGCTGGCCACAGTTCCACACGGTGAGCAAGCGGGAGCCGTTCAGCAGAACATGCCAACCCGCCGGATCACTTTCAAAAGCGAGGTCCCACGCGGTCTTCAAATTCGTGCTCCGCACGGAACGCGTGCCCAGGTCCACCCACACCTGGTCCTGGTAGCCGGGGCCCATGCAAGTCTCCACTTCGGTCACATCGCCGCGCGGCCTCGCGGGCACGGGTAGCTCTTCCTTCAAGCACGAGGAGAGCGTTCCGGCGAGCGCCATCCGCACCATCATGATCTGGAGGCCTCTGTTCATCGCTCCTTCCCTCCCGTTAGTTCGACGTTCAACCCCACGAACCAGATCCGTCCGGTCATCATAGGCACGCTGCTCCCTCCGCTGGCATGCGCGCCGCCTTCATCCGAAGCGGTGGTGGTCACGTTCTTGACGTCGAAGAGGTTCTTGCATCCGAGCGTTATCCCGAGGCGCTCCTTCCACAACGACTTCGTGACGGATGCGTCGGCCATGCTGTAGGCCGCGATCGCCCCGCGACCCACGGAACCATCGCTCCATGTGATGTAGTTCGCCACCTCCCCTTGATACTTGTAGAACACTTGCGCGGTGAGCCCACCCTTGGCCCAGGTGTATTGCGCCGAAGCGCGCGCTTCATGCGCCCAGAGATACTTCTGTTGTTGCTGTTGCGCGAGGTCATCGCTGCGGCCCGTGAGGTTGCCACCTGCGGTGAACGACCACCGCGCATCCTCCCAACCCAAACCCGCAGTGCCTCCGGCGGTGTGGTAGGTGCCGATGTTGGTATAGGTGTAAAGTGATGCGTCCACTTGGGCCAATGTGATCAGGTCCTGCACATCGTTGTAGAAGCCACTGATCTCAGCGCGCCATGCGCCCCGCTCCCTGGCGTTGGTCCAGGTAAAGGAGAGGCTGTAGTTGTTGGACCGCTCGGCGCGTAACTCCGTGTTCCCCTGAACGTTGTGGTTAACGTCCACGAAGAACAAGTACAGCTCCTTGAGCGACGGTGCGCGGAACCCTTGCGCGAAGCTGGCACGGGCCACCACGCTCTTCGCCAACTGCCAACGCAGGTTGAGCGAAGGCAACAGCGGTGCTCCATAGACCGTGTTGTACGCATAGCGCAGCGCCGGGCGAAGCGTGAGTTTCTCCACAGGACGATACTCCAGGCTCGTGTAAAGCGCGTAGTCGCCGATCACTTGATCGCCAGCCTCGATGCGGCCACCGGAACCGGTCTCGTAGTTCAGGTCGGTGCCCAGTTCATAACGCAGGCGGGCACTGTCCCCGGCACTGGCATAGACCGCGCGCACATTGGAAAGCGTGAAGAACGAGGTGTCCTGCATGCTTTCGGATGGCACCAATTCCCCATCGAGGGAGGTGAGGTCACGGAGCCAAGTATTGCGCGTGCGGGTGTAGCGGTTGTGCGCAGCGAGCAGGGTCAGCTTGCGTCCATCTTCCCAAAAGCGATCGGCGAAAAGGGCGTTGTCCAACCGCACCGTGTGGTAGCGTTCATCGAAGGCGGTTTCGCGATAGGGCTCGCGCGGCATGCCCCTGTTGGTGATCACGTCATCGGCGTACTCGCCCTTGTACCCCAACTGCCAACGCGCACCGTTCCAGCGGTAGTTGATGCGGCCGGTGTATTGCTCGCGCGGCTTCCATTGCTGGAAGCGGGTGGTGTCGGCAGGTGAGGGACCTAAGTCGGGGATGCCTTGATCGGTCGGGTTCCAGCCGTTGAAGAAGTCGCGGCCCAAGTTCACGTTCAAATGGTGGCGGCCCCAGCGTTGCGCGAAGGTGCCCCAGAGGTTGAGGCGGCCGATCTGTTCGGCGTAGGCCGAGAACTTCACAGTGGGTGCCGAACCCGCATTGCGCTTGGTGATCAGGTTGATGGTGCCCGCCAGCGCGTTGCTGCCATAGCTCACACTGAGCGGCCCTTCCACCACTTCGATGCGGGCGATCCCGTTGAGGCCGATCTGCGCCAGATCCAGGTCACCGTCCAGGCGGCCGATCACTGGCACACCGTCCACGAGCACCTTCACGTTCGCCCCGCTCAAGCCTTGCATGCTCACGGATGAGCCGAGGATGTTATCCTGCGAAAGACGGATGTTCAACTCGTTGCGCAGCGCATCGCTCAGGTCATTGGCGGCGAGGGCTTTCAGGCGGCGTTCATCGATGACGCGCACTTTGTGAACGGCCCTGATCGGTGGAGGTAGGCGCATACTGTCCGGTGACGACCAACTCGCGCAGCAAGCGTTGATCGCGCTGCAAGGCCACCCGCATACGTTCAGGCGCGATGGGTAGCACGCGCGATGCGAACCCCAGGGCGGTGACGCGCATCAACCTCATTGCGAACTAGCCGCTTCCGCCGAAAGCCTTGCGTGTCCCTGTTGGTCGGTGGCCACTGCCGCCAGGCGCGCACTATCCGCGGAAAGAAGCTCGATCCCCGCGAACGGGACCGGTGCCCCGTCAACAGCGTCGGATACCTGAACAAAAACCTGCGCTCTCAGCGAAGTGCAGGGCACGAGGAAGAGAAGAAAAAGGGCGACGCCGCGCATTGCTGTAAGGTCGGCCAGGGCCGGATCCCGTGCTCAAAGGTCCTTGCTGCGCGTGGGCCTTCTGTCATGGCAGGGTAGATCGGTCGCCCCGAATGACAACGGTCCTCCCACCACTTGATGAGAGGACCGTTGCAGGGTGCCCTGAACCTAGCGCACCACCAAGCGGGAGTATACCGCTCCGGAAGCGTGTTCCAAGCGCAGGGAATACACCCCAGTGCGCAAGCCGGAGATATCAAGTATCCGGGTGGACATGGGCGTGATGCCCGCGAAACGCTCAGTGCGCGCCAGGCTGCCAGCGACATCATGGATCGTGAGCACAGCATCCGTTGCCGGTATGTCGAACAACACATTCACCGCGTCGGTGGCGGGGTTCGGGAACACCACGGCTTGGCCGTTCGTGGCACGTTCTTCCACGGAAGCGGCGCTCACCAGCTCCTGGGTGAAGGTCATATCACCGGTGGCGCTTCCGCCGTACTCCGTGAAGAGAAGCTTCCAGATGGAACCCGTTCGGTCCTGCACGAAGAAGGTGAGGTCCTGATCATACTCGTACTGGAAGGTCTGCATGTTGAAGGTCTTCCAGTCGTAGCCGATCGTGTTGATCACGCTATCGAACGGCGCGGTGGTCCAATCAGCGAGGCTGGGATCGACGCCATCCACGCGGAGCGAGGTGATGTACTTGTTGGTGAGCACTCCGGAAACGCCGTATGCCGTTGGGATGAACGTGGTGTACTTGGTGAAGAGCAGATCCCAGGTGTTGTTGACGGGTTCACGGTCGAGCGCAACATTGTTCTCTAGGCTGTAGTAGGCGAAATTCTTGTCGGCATAGGCAGCCTTGGCGACCGAGGCGGTCTGTTCGTTGGCGCCATCCACATCGGCCCAGGCGAAGGAGTAGCTGCCGGTGGCGAGCGCGTCGATACGGATCTTCTTGAACGCCCCGTTGGCGAGCTTGATCACGAACAGGCTATCGCCCGCTACGGCGTGGGTGATCATATTGTACACGCCCCAGCCCAGATCGAACTCATCCGTGGTGAGGCCCTGGTTGAAAGCGCCGCTGCTCCAATCGCTATCGCTGTTGTATGAGGTGGTCCAGGTGGTGCCCATGCCGTTCGTATCCAGCGCGGCCCAAGTCGCCTATGGCGTATGGGGCTTTGTACAGCACGATGCCTTTCGCACCGTTGGTGAGGATACTCGCGGTGAATCCCTGTATCTCGAAGGCCAGGTCCCACTCGGCCAGCGCTGCCGAGCCAACTACGCCATCGGCGAGACTGTACCAGGTCTGTTCGGAATTGGCCGGGCCCGTGGTGACCGTTACCGTGGTTTGTGCATGAAGGACGCCGGCAAGAAGACCGCTGGCGAAAAGTGTAGCGAGGCGCATGGTGTGGATCTATGTCTTTGAGATCGCAAAGCAGGTCACGCGCACCACCTCGGTCGTCACGCGATCGTCAGAACTCCGCGAAATGAACATCCCGAAAATGGCGAGGCCCAGGTCGCTTGGACTTTCGTCCGCGCTTCCCGAGCCCCGCCTCACCGGACGTCTTGGATCAATCCACCTTCACAAACCTCTCAGTGGTCACGCCATCGCCAGCGGAGAGCCGCAGGAAATAGGTGCCGACCGGAAGTGCGGCGACATCGATCGTAGTTCTGCTAACACCCACACCAGCATTGATACCGATGCGCGGTGCGACTTCCTGTCCGAGACTGTTGGTGACGGAGAGTCCCAACTGGGTTTCAGACAGCACGGTCAATTCCACATTCAGCACATCACGCACAGGGTTCGGCCAAACAGCGGTTACCGAGGCAGGCATGTCCATTTCGATAGCCTTCAGCATCTCGGCGTCGATCTCGGTACCATCCTGCAACACCAGGGCATCGGTGCTCTGCTGACCGGCACCGAAGATGCCGTTGAGGAGGGAGCACAGGAAGGGACCAACCACCAGGTGCGGGGCACCGGTCACATCCAAGCTGGCGCAGATCGTGCCTCCACCCTGTATCAAAAGGGCGTTCACATCGAAACCGGTGGTTGTGCCGAACTGCACGATCGATAGATCCAGCGTCGCGGGATCATAGATCAGGGTGTGAATTCGGTACAGACCGAGTTGTTGCACGTTGAACACAGGTGTCGCACCCGCTTGGACGATGGTGAGACCGAAACCACGGGTCAGGACGTACACGGTCTGGTAGCCGGCCGGAACCACTGCATTGCCCCCGGGGATACCGGTAAGGGTCGCGTTACCGCCCGAACGACAGACGATGAAGTCTTCAGCCGCGATCGTACCCGCATCGGCGATGCAATCCGTGTTGCACTCGATCACATTGATCGGGGCGCCGGCCACATCCAGGCTCGCGCAGATCGCGCCGCCGCCTTGCACCAGCAGCCCGTTCACATCAAAGCCCGTGGTCACGCCCAACTCCACGATGGACAGGTCCAGCGTGTTGGGGTCGTACACCAGGGTGTGGATGGTATAGAGTCCGTCTTCGGTCACGTCGAAGCTCGGGGCCGCTCCGGCGTTCACGATCGTCAGGCCCGCACCTTGCGTCAGCACGTAGACCGTGCTGTAACCCGCTGGTACGTTCGCGTCGCCATTGGCAGCGGCGGTCAATGTGGCCACACCATCGATCAGGCAGACTTCCGAAGCCTCGGCGGACAGTGTTCCCGCACCAGGGCTGCTCACGTTGTACTGGGCACCGGCCACATCCAGGCTCGCGCAGATCGCGCCGCCACCTTGCACCAGCAATCCGTTCACATCAAAGCCCGTGGTCACGCCGAACTCCACGATGGTGAGATCCAGCGTGTTGGGATCGTACACCAGGGTGTGGATCGTGTAGAGTCCATCTTCGGTCACGTCGAAGCTCGGGGCCGCTCCTGCGTTCACGATCGTCAGGCCCGCACCTTGCGTCAGCACGTACACCGTGCTGTATCCCGCTGGTACGTTCGCGTCGCCGTTGGCAGTGGCAGTGAGTGTGGCCACACCATTGGTGCCGCACACATCCGCACCACCGCTCAGGGTGCCTGCAAGTGCATCACAATTCAGCGGACATTCCACCGCCGTTACGGACGCACCGGCCACATCCAGGCTCGCGCAGATCGTGCCACCGCCTTGCACCAGCAATCCGTTCACATCGAAGCCCGTGGTCACGCCCAACTCCACGATGGACAGGTCCAGCGTATTCGGGTCGTATACCAACGTATGGATGGTGTAGTCACCGATCGCGCTGATCTCAAAACTCGGAGTCGCGCCTGCGTTCACGATCGTCAGGCCCGCACCTTGCGTCAGCACGTATACCGTGCTATAGCCCGCCGGTACAACTGCATCACCATTCGGGGTGGCTGAGATAGTGACCGTACCTTCTTCGAAGCATACTTCGTCGTCATCCGCGCTCAGGGTGCCTGCGCTCGGGCTGCTCACGTTGAACTGGGCACCGGCCACATCCAGGCTCGCGCAGATCGCGCCGCCGCCTTGCACCAGCAATCCGTTCACATCAAAGCCCGTGGTCACGCCCAATTCCACGATGGACAGATCCAGCGTGTTGGCATCGTACACCAGGGTGTGGATCGTGTAGAGTCCATCTTCGGTCACATCGAAGCTCGGGGCCGCTCCTGCGTTCACGATCGTCAGGCCCGCACCTTGCGTCAGCACGTAAACCGTGCTGTATCCCGCTGGTACGTTCGCGTCGCCGTTGGCAGTGGCCGTTAGCGTAGCCACACCATTGGTGCCGCACACATCCGCGCCACCGCTCAGGGTGCCTGCGCTCGGGCTGCTCACGTTGAACTGGGCACCGGCCACATCCAGGCTCGCGCAGATCGCGCCGCCGCCTTGTACCAGCAATCCGTTCACATCAAAGCCCGTGGTCACGCCCAATTCCACGATGGACAGATCCAGCGTGTTGGGATCGTACACCAGGGTGTGGATCGTGTAGAGTCCATCCTCGGTCACATCGAAGCTCGGGGCCGCTCCTGCGTTCACGATCGTCAGGCCCGCACCTTGCGTCAGCACGTACACCGTGCTGTATCCCGCTGGCACGTTCGCGTCGCCGTTGGCAGTGGCAGTGAGGGTGGTCGTATCGGTGCCGCACACATCCGCACCACCGCTCAGGGTGCCTGCGCTCGGGCTGCTCACGTTGAACTGGGCACCGGCCACATCCAGGCTCGCGCAGATCGCGCCGCCGCCTTGCACCAGCAATCCGTTCACATCAAAGCCCGTGGTCACGCCCAACTCCACGATGGACAGGTCCAGCGTGTTGGGGTCGTACACCAGGGTGTGGATCGTGTAGAGTCCATCTTCGGTCACGTCGAAGCTCGGGGCCGCTCCTGCGTTCACGATCGTCAGGCCCGCACCTTGCGTCAGCACGTACACCGTGCTGTATCCCGCTGGTACGTTCGCGTCGCCGTTGGCAGTGGCGGTGAGTGTGGCCACACCGTTGGTGCCGCACACATCCGCGCCACCGCTCAGGGTGCCTGCGCTCGGGCTGCTCACGTTGAACTGGGCACCGGCCACATCCAGGCTCGCGCAGATCGCGCCGCCGCCTTGCACCAGCAATCCGTTCACATCAAAGCCCGTGGTAACACCCAACTCCACGATGGACAGGTCCAGCGTGTTGGCATCGTACACCAGGGTGTGGATCGTGAGAGTCCATCTTCGGTCACATCGAAGCTCGGGGCCGCTCCTGCGTTCACGATCGTCAGGCCCGCACCTTGCGTCAGCACGTACACCGTGCTGTATCCCGCTGGTACGTTCGCGTCGCCGTTGGCAGTGGCCGTTAGTGTAGCTGCACCGTTGGTGCCGCACACATCCGCGCCACCGCTCAGGGTGCCTGCGTTCGGGTCCGTGACACTGAACTGAGCACCGGCTACATCCAAGGCGGCGCAGATCGCGCCACCGCCTTGCACCAGCAATCCGTTCACATCAAAGCCCGTGGTCACGCCCAATTCCACGATGGACAGGTCCAGCGTGTTGGTCGTAACGGGTGTGGATTAGAGTCCTCTTCGGTCTAAGCTCGGGGCGCCCGCGTTCTGCGCGCAGCGTAACTGTGTTGTCGTTGTCGTTGCTCAGCCCTTGCCATCAAAGGTCATGTGCAGGTGTGGATGGTGTAATCTCCAACACCCACAGAGAACTGCGGGTCGGCACCAGCGTTCTGAATGACAAGTCCTGGGCCTTGCGTAAGCACATAGACGACTTCGTATCCTGGAGGGAACTACAGGCTGAGCGGTAACAGTTGCTTGAATGAAAGCTTCAATGCCCGTATAGCCAGATCAGTGGCTTTACTGGCTGAGTGCGCCCGCACTGGCCTGGCATTGACCGATGACCATGACCGTGTAATCCTCGACTTCACCCAGACTGTAATTGGCGCAGGCGCCTTGGTAGGTGAGTGAACTGGTGTTCACACGCATACGCGTGGACCCCAGGTTCGCCCCTGCTGGAACTGTGACCGTTCCGCTTTGCTGGCCAAAGCCATTTGCTTGGAATACGAGCTCGGAAGCGGAGAACACTCCGTTCTGATCCCAGTCCATCCAGGCGCGGAAGCGCTTCGGAAGGAAGAAGACCCCCGCCCCGTCCAAAGTGATCGAATAGGCATCACCTGCTTGAACCGTTGCGCTGATCGACGTGAAGTCGGCGTAGCCATTGTTGTCGCCACTACTGTTGTCGATACCAGCGAACTGCACGCGCTGTACGTTGAACACATTGCCCGAACCTCCGTCGGAAGGGCAATAGGATTGTCATTGCGGGACTGGGAAAACCAAGGCGACCATGAGTGACATGGTTCGCAACAACCTCATAAAGAGGCCTGGTTGTCCGGGAGGGAACGTCTGCATGGGATGGTTGGTTGATGCCGCCGCTGGACGGTTGTTTAGGGAAAGTTGTACAGGACTGAACAGACTGCTCGAACTCTTGTTCGGAGGTCCCGAAAAAAAATGTGAGCGGGTGAGCAGAGGTCTGCTAGTAGACCAAGATCAAGCGGGACCCAAGCACCTTGGAACGAGTGCTCGGTAGGAGGAACTCCGGGCTGAGCAGTTGCACGCGGTGATCCTGGAGCGCCAAGCTGTCCTTCGGAACGAACCCCGCCTCCCGAAGGGTTCGGCATGGGCGGCATCAGTGTAAATCACCGCCAGGCGCTACTCCCGCAGCTTCCTCCAAATTGGACAACCAACGGACCGGGTGCCCGGCGTAGAGACGAGCGCGGTACCCGCCACTTGCAGGCCGAAGAAGCGATCCTCCGGAACGCCGTGCTCGACTGCCCAACGGCCAGCGAAGGCATTGGCCTGGTATTGAAGAACGGCGGGATGGATCCACACATTGATCGTCAGTGCGCATGCGATGAACAACGCGCCCGTCGCCGCGACCCATGATCCCCTTCCCTGCCATGTGGTTCGGATGGCGTAACCGCACGTGATCACCAAGGCGATCAGCGTCACCATGCCGGTGTTGGATGGAAAACAATACAGGACAACGAACCCGACGCCCGCACCAAGGAGCGCCAAGAGCGCCCCATGCGCGCGGACCAGCCAAGGCGGCGGGTCCTCAGGCCGTTCGCCGCCAGCACCGCGAACCAGGGCAGGGTGACGTAGATATAATGCGGCAACTTGAAGTGCGAGAAGGACACCGCCACGAATACGGCAACGGCACCCGCCAGAGCGAGATGCGTTCCTCGCAATGCGTTCCACAGCGTTGCCCAAACCTGGAAATCGCCAAAGACCCACGACCAGGAAGAGCGTCCATGGCAGCATGAGCCAGGGTAACTCGTGCAGGAAGAAGAACGGGGTGCTGTCATCCTTCCAGCGGTTCTCACCGGTGATACGACCGAAGCTCTGTTCCCATAGGAAGAAGCGCACACCATGCCAACCATGCTGCTCGTAGCGGCCCAGGAACATGGGGAGGAGGAGCAGGAGGACCAGGACGGGCACGAGCAGCAAGCGTGCGTCCCACAGCTTCCCCCACCGCCCGCGCAAGGCGACATCACCGCCCAATGCCAGTATGGGCGCCACCGCCCCGATGGGCCCCTTGGCCAGCAAGCCAGCGGACAAAGCGACCCCGAAGGCGATCAACGACCACCATCTCCGTTCCTCGAGGTACGCCGAGCCCGTCCACACCGCGCTGATCACCGGGCGGTGAGCAAGGTGTCGCTCCGCACGTCGTTGGTCATGAGAAGGAAGGCGGCGCTACTAGTCCGAAGACAGGCCCAACGGGCGTGCCTCATCACGATGCAGGCGCACGAACCGGTAAAGGGCGTAAAGACCCCAGGACGCGGCCAATACGGAGGGCAGTTTGTAGCTCCAATTGCTGACCCCGAAGACATGGTAGCTCAGCGCGGACAGCCAGAAAAGCAACGGAGGCTTGTCCAGGTAATCCTGCCGCGGTGGTACAGGTGCAGGTAGTCCTTGCGTTCCAGCATCTCCTCGCCATGGCCGCGTACTGCGCGGCGTCCACCTCCCTGAGGTCCAGACCCATACCGGCCGCTACAACAGCGGCCAGAACGAAAAGAAGGAAACGATAGTGCAGGAGGGACATAGGCGGCCGATCCAAAGGATCGTTAACGCAGCGGCCGCCAAGATCGTGAACCTGTAACATTGCCCAGAGGCTATCTCAAAATGCTTTGGAAGCGCGCAAGAGGGATCTGTTTCGGCGAGGCGTGAGAACCGAGCAGGCTGGGCGCCCCGGGCTCTCACAACGAAGCATGGGCGCGGAAGACCCTTGCGGAGCCCAAAGGGTATTTTTGAGATAGCCTCTATTACCTGGACCATGAAACGGCGCGGTCTCGGAACCCTGGTGCTGCTCGCCACGCTGAGCGTGATCGGGGTGGTGCTCACGCAGATGCTGTGGCTGGACCGCGCCTTCCGCCTACAGAACGACCAGCTCACACTGCAGCGCCAGCAGCAGGTACAACTGGACAAACAATTCAGCGATCGGGTCACCATCGCCCTCACGGACGTAACTGAGCAGATCCTGTCGATCAACAAGGACCCCTCCGACCTGTTCGATGCGGTGGTCGAGGAGCGGCCCAACTACTTCGCCGTCACCATCAACGACACGCTCCACCCCTACCTGCTCGAGGCCTTGCTGATGAAGGAGTTCCAGCGGCGCGGGATCCAGGAGGATTTCGAGTACGGCATCTACGATTGCTTCACCGATAGCATTGTCTATGGCAACTATGTGGGCATGGATTCCGTGACCACGGACAGCACCCACACCGACCTGCAGAAACTGGACAAGGACGGCCACTACTTCGGGGTCTACTTCCCGCGACGCAGCAGCGCGCTTTGGTCGCCGGCACCGGCCAGCCGCAGTACCTGGATCTACCCGGCGATCGTCACTCTGATCGTGTTCATTTTCTTCGCCTACAGCGTGTGGACCATCGCACGGCAGAAACGACTGAGCGAGATGAAGAACGACTTCATCGGCAACATGACGCACGAGTTGAAGACGCCGATCAGCACCATCGCATTGAGCAGTGAGGTACTCGGTGATCCCGCCATCGTGCATGAACCGGAACGTCTGCGCACTTATGCGGGCATCATCCGCTCGGAGAACGAACGCCTGCGCGCCCAGGTGGAACGCGTGCTCCAACTCACCACGCTGGAGGACGGCAATGCACGCATGAAGCGCGATCGGGTGGACATGCACACCCTCATCGGTGAGGTATCGCGCTCGTTCGATCTGGTGTTGAAAGAGCGGGATGGTGAACTCCGCTCCGACCTCCAAGCCAGCGATGCCGTTGTATCCGGCGACCGGGTCCATCTCAGCAACGCTCTTCACAACCTGGTGGACAACGCTGTGAAGTACAGTCCGGCGGCGCCGACGATCGAACTGGGAACAAAGAACGATGGGCGATGGCTGCACATCCAAGTGCGCGACCATGGCATCGGCATCGGCAGGCAGGATCAGCGGCACATCTTCGAGCGCTTCTACCGGGTACACACCGGCAATGTGCATGATGTGAAGGGCTTCGGTCTGGGCCTGCACTATGTGCGGCAGATCGCCGAGGCCCACGGCGGTCGGATCACTGTACACAGCGAACCCGGGCATGGCAGCACTTTCATTTTAGAACTTCCGTTGGCTTAGACGAACACCACGATCACGCCTACGCCGGGCTTCGGCGCACTAAGCATGAGCGATACCAAAGCGAACATCCTGCTGGTGGAGGACGACCAGAACCTGGGCTTCGTGATCCAGGACGCGCTAAAGCGCAAAGGCTATGCGGTACACCTGTGCCGCGATGGCAAGGAAGGGTTGAAGTACTTCAACGAGCACAGCTACGACCTCTGCGTGCTGGACGTGATGATGCCGCACAAGGACGGCTTCAGCCTGGCGGAGGACATCCGTTCGGTGAACGAGCAAGTGCCCATCGTCTTCCTCACCGCCAAGAGCCAGACCGAGGACCGCATCACCGGGTTCAAGGCCGGGGGTGATGACTACCTCACGAAACCCTTCAGTCACGAAGAGCTCGCCCTGCGCATCGATGCCATCCTACGCCGCACGCAGGGCAAGGGTGATGACAAGCGCAAACGCGATGTGTTCGAACTGGGCGACTACACCTTCGATCAGCGCGACCTCGTGCTGAAGCATCCCACCGAAGAGCGGAAGCTCACGCGAAAAGAAGCTGATGTGCTCCGGCTGCTCTGCCTGCACCAGGACCAGGTGCTGCCGCGGGAGCTGGTGCTCAACATGGTCTGGGGTGATGACACCTACTTCCTGGGCCGCAGCCTCGATGTCTTCATCAGCCGCCTGCGCAAGTACCTGAAGAACGACCCGCGCGTGCAGATCGTGAACGTGCATGGGGTAGGGTTCAAGTTGCAGGTGGGGTAGCGGAGCTACCTTGGCGGTAGGCGAACACTGCCTCGCCCATTCCAAACGTGCCCTAAGTTCCTGTGCTAGCCTCCTGCTTCTTGTCCTTCTCCTTCCTGTCTGCCACCCAGACCTCCGATAGCCCGTACCTCGATTCGCTCTGGCAGGTCTACCGCACGCCGGGACAGGACGACCACGAGCGGCTCCTGCTCCTGCACGAGATCGTCGACGAAACACGCTACGAGAACTCCGATTCGGCGCGCGTGCTGTGCGATGACCTGTTGCGCCAGGCCGTGAGCAGAACGACACCCTGGCGCATCGCACTTTGGCGCTATAGCCGATGCGAGGCCCGGAACATTGATGAAGCGCTCCACCGCTACCGCCCTGCACACGCTGTACCACCGCCAGGGATTCTTTCGGCACTGGAGGCTGGCCGCCAGATGCCGGGGAGCGTGGGCATCATCCAGCAGCATGGGCAGTTGGCCACAAGAACCCTGGCCTTATGGAAGAGGCGATGGAGCCTTGGACCAGCGCATCCGCGATGCACCACCTGGCGAACGATGAAGAGGGTTCGGCAGGCATCGGCCGTTGCACCAGGATCCAGGGGCAGAACGACAGCGCGCTCGTAACTACGCCAAGGCGGCAGAGCTCGCGGCGACCCTCGGCATGGCCGCAATGGTGGCCGCGAGCTATGGGGAATCGCGCCAACGTGACGAGCGCATGGGCCAGATCGGCCCCGCGATCGACTTCGCCTACAAGTGCCTCGCCATCATGGAAGATCTGAAGAACGACCGCGGCATCGCGACCTCGCTCACCACCGTGAGCGGACCTTAAGGACGCGCTCGGTGAAGACGGATGACTCCCCGGCCCTTGTTGCGACGTGCGTACGGTTTCTACACCAAGGTCGGCTATCGTCAAGGCATGATGACCTCTGGCCGGAGCATCGGCAGCGCGCTATTGGAGATGGACCAGCCAGATAGCGCGATCCACTTGGTTGGAGCGCATCGGTTTGGAACGCGAGTTCGATGCGAAAGACCTGATGTGCCGCACACTGTGAACTGCCGGCCCGTGCATATCGCGAGACGGGCCGACCGCCGATGCCGATGGCTCATTGCGACGAGGCGCTCACCCTGGGGAGTGAACTCAAGGATGCGCCCACGGAGGCCGAGACCCTGGCCCTCTTGGGCCGCGTGGCTCTGGACCGAGGTCCTGCCGCGTGAAGCGATCGCGCATTGCACGGCGCGGTTCGCGCTGGCGAGGCGGCCGCGTTGACCGAACGCGGTGAAAACTGCGAATGCCTCTATCTGGCCCACAAGGCGCGGGGCGATGGTCTGACCGCATTGCGCTATCTCGAGGAATTCCATGTGGTGACACGCGACAGCATGGCCACCGAGAAAGAGCACGCGAGAGCTCACCCAACGCGACCTGCTCTACACCTTCGGCAAACAGCAAATGGCGGACAGCCTGCGCTATGCCGGCGAGCGCATGGTGCTGGAAAGCGAGAACGTACGATCGAATCGATGCGTGCGGACCAGAACAGCAACCGCGCCTGGGCCACCGGTGGCGGGGCGCTGCTCTTGCTCAGCGGGGCGGGGGCCTGGTTCGTATCCGACAGGAAGCGGCGGCAGGAACGCTTTGAGAAGGAAGCGGCCACATTTGAGACGCAGGCATTGCGAAGCCAGATGAACCCGCACTTCATATTCAATGCGCTCAACTCGATCAACGCGTTCGTGCAACGCAACGACCAGGACAGCGCCAGCAGTTACTTGGGGAAATTCGCCCGCGTGATGCGCAGCGTGCTGGAGAACAGCCGCCATGCGGAAGTGTCCCTCTCCGAAGATCTGGAAGCCCTTCGCGGCTACATGGACCTGGAGCGCATGCGCATGGACAAGAAGTTCGATTTCACCGTGGAGGTAGATCCGGGGCTCGATCCGGAAGAGGTGATGGTACCTCCGCTCGTAGTGCAGCCTTTCGTAGAGAATGCCATCTGGCATGGCATGGCGGGGAAGGAAGGGCAAGGCCAAATCCGCTTGAAAGTGGAAGCGCGGGAGAAGCAACTCGTGTGGATCATCGAGGACAATGGTGCAGGGCGACATGCGAAGAAGGCACCCTTGCCGGAAGGAACTCCAGTGACCGGGGTGAAGAAGACCTCGTTGGGAACCACGATCACACGCGCACGTTTGGACCTGGTGCAGAAGCAGCACGGTGGAAAGGCCGGCTTCAAATACGTGGATCTCGCGCAGGGCACCCGGGTGGAGGTGGATATGCCGCTGATGTACGCGAATTAGCGCCGGGGCGAGGGCCTCAAGCCACTAGCCACAAGCTCTACCAGACCTGACGACCTCATGTCGTCTTCGACGCCGCATGAAGCTTGTGGCTTGAGGCTAGTG
Organism: Flavobacteriales bacterium; assembly: GCA_016712025.1. Taxonomy (GTDB): domain Bacteria; phylum Bacteroidota; class Bacteroidia; order Flavobacteriales_F; family PHOS-HE28; genus PHOS-HE28. Next base: position 45,366 of record JADJRW010000009.1, on the reverse strand, counting down.
CCTTGCGGCTGGGATCTCCGTTCCCACCAATTACTTCCCCCCACCCGCCACTTGCTCATCCAGGCTACGCGCCGGCTTCGGGTACGATGAGTTTTGTCCCAGCCAACGACAACAACGCACCTAACAAACCCCATTGCCATGAACCTCCAGCCCCACATCACCCGCACCCTCTTCCAAGCCGGCTTGATCGTCGCCGGGATCTCCCTCTGCACACTGGCCAACGCCCAGGCCTACGTCGCCTTCGAGGGCCGCGTGATCCTCCAGGAAAACGCCCTGCACCCGGTACACATGACGGTGACCGATGGCACCGAAACCATGGACGTAGAGCTGGGCCGCACCGGCAACTACAAGTTCTTCGTGCCCGTGGACGAAAAGGTAACGTTACACATCGCCAGTCCCGGCTACCTCACCAAGGAGGTGTTGCTCGATACGCACAACGCGCCCAGCACCGAAGGCGTCTTCGCCCGCACCGAGAAAGTAGGTTTCGATCTGGAACTGGAGCGCCAGCCGGAAGGCCAGCTACTCGCCTATGCCGGGCCAGTGGGCGCGGTGGCTTTCGTGGACTGCGATGGCCGCCTCACCACGGTGATATTGAACATGCCGCAGGAGAAGATCGCCGTCGACACGCAAGCGAGCGCGATGCAGTAAAGAGAACGTCGATCGGAAGAGCCGCTTCGGGGGACCGGGGCGGCTTTCTGCATTGACCTCGCCTCCTGAGGGTGATCGCTCGCCCGAGCACATAAGGAGGGGAATGAGGGGTGGTTTCCGCCGCATTTCCGCGACCCCTTTCTGTTGCACAATGAAGCTCGCGCCGGAGTTCGGGCTTCGAGTTCTCGCTCGAGGCACTATTCCTCCTTGACGAACCGAACCGATGTTCCGCATGCTCCTCCAACCGCCGTAAGCACGTAAATGCCCGCAGAGAGATCTTCCAGGTCCACTTGTATTGGGCTCGATGCAGACCGGATCGGTTGAGTGAGAACCGATCTTCCAGAAACATCTCGTACAGTGATCTCTTGCGCTTGAAAGCCGAAAGGAAGCTGTATCTGAAGAGATCCTGCGATCAACTGAACCTGCAACAATGGTTCCGGCAATGCCTGCACCTCCCCCAAGTGCACCAGGCTGACTTGGTCGATGTAGTAATAGGCATAGGACCAGCCCACCGGTATCACTTGGATGCCATTGACCGAATCGGCCACATCGAAATTCCCGATGATCATCCAATGCTCTCCGCCTTGGGCGAATAAGGTATCGGCCAATTCCACCCAAAGGTCCGCCTCGCTGAGGTAGGGGCTGTTCGGGTCGTACAAGCGCACCTGGGGGGTGAGGCTCAGCCAGTTCGGTGTGTTCTCGAACACGCTATCCGTTCCCAACCACACACCAATGTGGTCCGTGGCCCATTTAAAGTCATCACGACGGGAATAATTCAGACCCACCCGATAGGCAGACCCCGAGGTGAGGGAAGATGTCAACTGTATCATGAGGTACTCCCTCGTATCTGAGCTTCCCGGTCCGAACCAAAAATATAACCCACTGCATCGTGATCCATGGAAAGGTGCCTGATATCCGAAGATCTCCGTGGAATCCATAGGAAAACCACACTCACGCACCAGGTCGGCATCCCACACATCGGGGGTGGCGGTGTTCGGGTTGCGCCAGTGCGTAGCCTTGAGCAGTTGGCATTGGGTCGGCGTTTCACAATCCACCGTATCCTCGAAGCTCGGATTGGGCACAAGGTTCTGCGCCGTCGCCATTGTGGCGAGGACAAGACTTGTGAGGAATAGAAAGCGTGCCCTGAGCATGTTCTTTCGGCTTCCTGGATGACCTGTTGGGATAAGGTAGTCGGCGCCTCCACAAGATAGGCTATCCCTCCTCCGCCACTTGCTTCCTCACCCCCGCCACTTGCTCGGCGCCGCTATGCCAGCGGGGCTGGTCATGGCAGTTTTGACCCGTCGAACAGAAACAACCAACCTCAACCAAACCCAAACACCCCCCACTACCATGAACCTCCAGCCCCACATCAAGCGCACTCTGTTGCAAGCCGCAATGATCGTCGCCGGTCTTACGATCACAGTCGCTGCCAATGCCCAGGCCTTCGTTGCCTTCGAAGGCCGCCTGCTGGTCGCCTCCGCCGATATGGAGAACGTCCACATGCAAGTGACCGATGGCACCGAGACAATGGAAGTCGCGCTCCGCCCCAATGGCAAGTTCGAGTTCTTCATCCCCGTGAACGATCAAGTGACGCTCACGCTCGACCGTCCCGGCTACATCAGCAAGACGATGCTGATCGACACGCACAATGCACCAAGCAAGGAAGGCGTGATCGAGCGCACCGCCCGCGTGGAACTCGACCTCACGCTGGAACCCCAGCCCACCGACCTGCAACTCTGCTATGACAAACCGATGGGCCAGGTGATGTTCGATGCCACCACGGGTGAGACGCGCATCATCGACCTGGATCCCGATCTGTTGATCGCCTCCGGGAACATGAGCTGCGCGGTGCCGATGTGAAACAGCAGCCGATCACTCCAAGGCAAATGGGCCGATCACCGCGATCGGCCTTTCGCTTTTTTTCCGCGTCCGCGATCAGCGACCCGACTCGCGGTACGCCTTCGTAGCGAGCACTTCTTTCAACACGGGCATTTTGCGCAGGTCATCCTCCTTCACTTCGCCGCTGTTCACCAAACTGCGGAGCAACCTTACCGCGTCTTCCTGCTGCCCTGCGCGATAGAGGTAGGCGCCTTTCGTGATCTGGGTGCGACGGTACAAAGGATCCAACGCCTCGGCCTCGGCGATATAGTCCTTGGCCAGGGGAAGCCGATCGTTGAGCACATAGAGCATCGCGAGGTCGACATGGATGCTCACATCCCGCTTCATCGCCTCGTTGCGGTCGAATACCAGGTTCAGTTGTTCGAGCGCCTCTTGGTACTTGCCGGTCTCGCGCAGGCAGTCCGCGCGCCAGCGGCCACATTCCACATCGTCGCGGATGCGCAAGGATTCATCGAAGGCGGGAAGGGCCTCTTTCAAATTGTTCACGAGCATGGCCGAACGGCCCACCTGCTTCTTGGCATCGGCGCGATCGGCACCCAGGGTGATCGCTTTCTCGAAACAGCGCACAGCGGCATTGTCGTTCAGCAGTGCCTGGTAGGCCAGACCGAGATCGAAGACGTACGCATGGTTCGCTTTGTCGGCATCGGCCGCCTGTTCCCCGAACCCCGTCGCTCATCAACCGCCCGGCGGCAAGACAGATCTTGGTCATCATGGCGAGGACCTCGCCGTTGCGTTTCTCGGTTTTCAGCACGCCCTTCAGCAGTGATTCCGCGTTCGCCGGATCAGCCCTTGGCGAAATAGGCGCGGGCCTTGCCGAGCATGGCGGGTTGGCGCATGCTCTCCACATTGTTGCTCAGGATGGTCTCGAAATCCTTGAGCGCGAGATCGTAGTTGCCCGCACCCAAGTGGCAATTGCCGCGCTCCAGGAAACCGACGAAGGGTGTAACGGCCTTCTCGATGTAGCGGTCCAGATCGGTGATGGCGGCGGTGTACTGCTCGAAGCGCATCAGGTTGCGCGCCTTGAGCAAACGGTTCTCGCTCTGCTCGGGATCCAGGACGCATGCCAGCAGGAACTGATGGTCGGCCTCCGCGAACGCGTTGAGGCCTTGCAGTTCCTTCGCTTTGGACAGGTGCTGTTGCGCGAGCAGGGTCATCCCGGTGCGTTCCTGGGGAGAGAGCCCTGTGCGCTGGGCGGTGAGAACAGCCCCTTCCCCTTCGGCAACACGGTCCATTTCCAAGAGGCTGAGGCCGCGGGCGAGGTGGCAAGGCGCAGAGGCACTGTCCATGGCGAGCGCCTCATCGAACCGCACGAGCGCGTCCGCATGGCGCGCGCGATACGCCAGCAATACACCCATCTGGTAGCGTGTCTCGGGATCATTGGGCGCCTTGGTCTTCGCCTGCTCCAAAACTTCCATGGCCTCATCACATTTCCCCTGGACGTTGCACAACAGGCGTGCGAGGCGATGATGGTAGGCGGGCTGCCAGGGATCATGGAGCATCAGCGTGTAGTAGTCCGCCACGGCGGCCTGTTGATCGGCCACGTTGCTCTTTTCCAGTATGGACGCCCGCAGTGCCAGGGCATCGAGATAGCGGGGTTCGCGTCGCAGCACGGTATTGAGCAGCGGCACGGCCTGGCCACTGAGCTCTTTGGCGACCAGCACACGCGCTTCGAGCACCATCAACTCCACATCGCCGCCCCGGCCGGGTTCCTTCAGCGATGCTTGCACCTGTGACAGGGCCTTGTCCTGATCGCCTAGCGCGAGGAACTTCTCCCTGTCCTTCTTCTTCACCAGGATCGCGCTCAGGCCGTCGACCAGTGCTTTCACCTCGGTACTCCCGGGCTTGATCAGCAGTGCGCGCTCATAGGACAACTTCGCACGTTCGTAGGCCCGCATGCCATTGAGAGCCGCGCCTTGTTCGCATGCCGAGGCGAAGTCCGCCTCATCCTTCAGGCGCTTACGCTCCATGGCGCGGCGGGTCTCGTTCAACAATACGAGCGGTTCCACAGCCAGGGGGTCGATGGAACGCGCTTGCTCCAGGAGGTTCGTCGCTCCTTCGAATTCGCCGTTGGTCAACTGGTCGCGCGCGGCCGTCATGGCGGTCTCGAAGGCCTGGCGCCGTTCGGCGCGTTGTTGCTCTTCCCTGTGCTGCTCCTGCTCGAACGCGCTGCGGTACTCGGCCGCTGCCGCCGTGAGCTGCTTGATGTCCTTTCGCCCGGCGCGAGCGAGGGAATCCATATCCTGCTCCAGGAGCGTCTCGGCGAAGGTGGCCGAGGGGTCGAAGAAATTGTCCGAAGCGATCACCACGTCCCAGCCGCCCCCCGCCCGTGGTTCGGCCACGAACTCCAGCACACGGCGATGGATGGTGTAGGGCTCGGTGGACTGGCTGTGCCGCCCGAGGAAGCGCATTTCGTAGAGGATCTGAGTGAAGGCGGTCTCTGAAACATCCGGCTCGCGCATCTTCAGCAGCTTCGCCTCCAGCGCGGTGCGCAGTGGATCGTTGCTCTGGAAGTAGAGGAGCAGATCGTTGGCGTATTCTTCAACAGGGCGGTCCTTGCCCGCGGTCTGTGATCCGTTCGTGGGATCCACATTGTCCTCGATGCGCACATCGGGCCGCAGGAACATGCGGTCGCGACCGGTGCATGCGCCGGTGATGAGCTCATGCACGAGGAGGGTGCTTTCATCATCGCTGGCTTCCATGCCGGCGATGTTGTCGAGCAGCAGGATATACCGCTTGAAGGTGCTTTCCGCCAACGCGTTGATCAAGCCCTTGTCGCGTACGGTGAGGCTATCCCCCGGCAATGCGCTGACCACTGTTGTGGCCATAACGAAGAGGATCGGTAGCGCGCGACGGAGGGACATGGGATCACAAACCAAGCACTTGGTGCCAGAGGTAGGCGGTTTTATCGCCATCCTGCATGCGCACGAGTTTGGTGATGTTCCAGCCGGAGGGTGTGAAGTCTTTGGCACGGACCGGGGTGGGGCGGTATTCCACCAGGAGGAACCATCCTGGAAGTTGCAGAAGATGCATTTCGATCCGCTTGATGCCGACCACTTGCAGTTCCGACCGCAGCAACGCGTCCTGCAATTCGAACAACCCGGCGATCCCCGGCGGGCCGATGTAAGGATAGACCCCGGGATGCCCACCATCGTCCACGCGGAGCAGATCGATGAAGCCGTACTCATGGCTCTTGGAGTCGATGTAGAGTTGCGTGTTCGTATTGATGCGGGCGAGATCGCTGCTCAGGATCGACCACTTCCGGGCCGCGCCCACCTTTTCGCGCACCAGCCAAAAAGCGATATCCGTGGTATCGCCATTGGTCCATGTGCGGCAGGTAACGCGGGCGAGCCAGGGTACGCCATCCAGTTCCAGCGCGACCGACGGTTCGGCGGTAAGCATAGCCTGCACGAACGCATCCTGATCGACCTCCGCGACCTCGGCGCTGAGCACGCTGTGCAGCAACACTTCCCGCGACGGAGGATCCACGCCGGGAGGCACGGTCCCTTTATAAACGCCATTGAATCGATCGCGGAACTCATCGAACTGCTTCACGCACAGTTCGTACTGCTGGTCGGGTGTCTGCGCGACCACCACCGCGGCACAGGCGAGCGCGAAGAATATCGCGAGGGTGCGCATCATTCCGCCTTGGTGGAAACCACGCCGATATCGCCGAGGAACACATCCCAGAGCACCGTGGTGCGGCCCTCCTGCACCTTCTGGTAGGTGCGCAGCTTGATCTGCACGTTCTTGTTCGTTACGGCCGGTGAAGCGCTGTTGGATCGAGACCACCGCGGTATAGCTGCCGTCCATCTGCAGTTCAAAATCACTGGCGTACTGGATGTCGGCCCATTCGATCTTCACCAGGTCGTAGTTCAGCATGCGCAGGTGACTGCCGAGATAGCGCGTGATGAGGTGTTCCTTCTGAATGCCGGTGGTGGCGTTGGAGACATGCACGATGTTGTCCGCCCGCTCGAAGAGCCCGATGGCTTGGTCCACCGCCTTGTCCTTCACAATGCTGCTGAGCTCCTTGTTGGTGATCTGCTCGATGTAGCCGCTGAGGCGCTTGGTCTTCTCGAGGGCCACATCCTTGAAGCGCACGAAGTCGAGGTCCTCTGAAGCGGTCTCGCTGGCCGCGCGTTCGAACTTGGGCGCGACCCACTTCTCGGAATACTGCACGGTGCGCGGTTCGACAACGGGCGGGCATTTGCTCGCATCGTTCAGGGCGTTCAGCACGGAGCCGTTCGCCATGAGCGCCTTGAGCCGATCGGGTGAGAGCGAGAACTCCACATGCCCCGGCGAAAGCACTCCTGCCACATCGCTGCGCGGTACGTTCACATCGCCACGCCCTGTGCGGATGGTGAAGCGATCATCGGCCCACCGGGTGATGGTGCCTTTGAGCACTTGGTTGTCATTCCGCAGCAAGGCGTTGCAGGTCGGCTCGTTCCCCGCAAGATCGCCCGCATTGCCGCCGCAGGGGCGGGTATGCACGCGAAGCGATCCGTCAACGATGCAAATCACCTCGCCACAAGGCACGCTGGTGGTACCGGCCGAGCGGCCACCCGCCACGGAGAAATCCACATGATCGGCGGATATCCGCTGGACTTGACCGCTCAGTTGTGATCCGTCCGCACGGACCAGGGTCTGTTGTGCCCGAGCGGCGGGTCCGGAAAGGAGCGCGAGAAACAGCATCGCGCCAGGCCACGCGCAAGCGCCGTGGCGGTGAAGTACGCTATCGGTATGCATGGTCCGCATGAGGGTCCGATCGATCATTGTTCCATCCCGAGATCTCCCGGTCACCGCCGTTCCAGCTCGAAACTCCTTGGTAAGAGGGACGCCAAGCTAAACGATCCGGCCGGGTAGTTGGTCGATCCATCCCGCAAAGTCGTTAGCCGTGCCGAGCACGGACCAGGGGTGGTTCCGCCCGACCTTCGCCGCATGCGGGGTACGATGCGTTGCAAGATCGGTGGCCATGGCGCGGCGCTCTGGGCTGCGGCTTGCCTGATCACCTGGGTTGCTCCGGCCACGGCTTCGGCCGCCAGCGCGGACCTGAAAGCACTGCTTGCCCGGGCAAGCACACTTTCGAACGGTTCGGTTCCTCTAGGCCAGGCCCATAAAGCAGTGGCCACCATGATCGCCGAGGTCGAGGCCCTGAAGGCAGGCTTGGGACCAGAGCAACGAGTAGCGGACAGCCTGCTGATGGAACTGCACATCCGCGAGGCGTTCTTGTATGGTTCGGAGAACGCTGGGTCCCGCGCCCGCGCTTCCTATCGTGCCGCGCTGGCCATCGCCCCGACGGGTATGGGGATGCGCAGCTCGGATGTGCGTTACTGGCTGGCTGAATCACATTGGAAGGAAGGTCGGCAGGATAGCGCGATCGCCACCATGGAAGCGGGATCGAAGGCCCTCGCGGCGCTGAAGGATTCCGCCGGTATGCGCCAGATGCTGTGGCAGGAAGAACAACTCCGCACCCGTTTCGGCGACCATCGCGGAGCCATCCTCGCCTGCCAGCGCCTGCTGAAAATGGACCAAGCCATGGGCGACAGGCGCAATGAGGCCTACACCCAAATGGCCCTCGCGCGTCACGCCGCACGGATCGGCCTGGAAGCTGCCTTCGACCATGCGCAAAGCGCTTACAAAGGCTTCGAAGAAGTGGGCGACGCCAGTGGCGCCATGAGCGCGATCGACCTGCTCATCACCACTTACGACATCACCGCGCAGGACAAGCAGGTATTGCAACTGATCACCGACGGGCTGAAGCGTGCCGAGGACCGCGGTGTCGCTGCGGACATCGCCAGGTTCCACGACCGCATGGGCCGGTTCCGTATGCGCACAAAGGAGTACGCGACCGCCTTGTCGCACCATCGCCAAGGGCTGGCCCTGGTGGGCGGCAGCATGCCGGGTGTTGCCCTGCCCGGAGGAACGAGCGGTGCGGTAGTGCTGCGCCGGGCCGAACTGCTGCGCGATATCGGGCTCTGTTGGATCGCGTTGACCAGGACGGATAGTGCGCTGCTCTTTCTGAAGGCCAGCGACGCCCTCGCCGAACAAGAAGGGCTCGAGGATGTGGACCCCACCGTGGACCTCGGCGAACTGTCCTTCGCGCAGGGCGCTTTCGCGGAAGCACTGCGCTACGGCGAGCGGGCCTTAAACCGGGGCAGGGCACGCAACGATCTCTCACTGGTGAACCGTGCCAGCCTTTTGCTCTACGAGGTGTACAAACAACGCAACGACACGCGCGCCGCGCTGCGGATGCACGAACTCTACCAAACCACCTCCGACTCGCTAGGCCGCGAGCAGTTCCGCATGGGGCTGATGAAGCGGCAGATCGAAACGGATTTCCAAGCCCAGATGCTGGCGGACAGCATAGAGAGCGCGCAAGCAGTGGAGCGCGAACGTTTGGGCGCAGAAGTGGCCCGGTTGGAAGCGGCGCAGGAAAAGACCCGAAGCCGACTGCTGCTCATCGTCGGGGCGCTGGTCCTGATCGCCAGTGGCGTCTTCTTCTGGTTGGACCGCAAGCGGCGGAAAGAACGCTTCGAGAAGGAAGCCGCACACCTGGAAACACAAGCGCTGCGCAGCCAGATGAACCCCCACTTCATCTTCAACGCGCTGAATTCCATCAACGCGTTTGTGCAGAAGAACGAGCCTGACAAGGCCGCAGCTTTCTTGTCCCGCTTTGCCCGGTTGATGCGACTTGTACTGGAGAACAGCCGTCAAAGCGAGGTGCCGCTGAAGGACGACCTGGAAGCGCTGGACAACTACTTGCACCTGGAGCGCGCACGGAGCGGCGAGAAGTTCGACTACACCATTCTAGTGGATCCCACCATCGATCAGGAAGAGGTACATGTACCCCCCTTGGTCATACAACCGTTCGTGGAAAACGCCATCTGGCACGGTATGGCGGGGAAGGAGGAGAAGGGGCACATCACCCTCAGCGTACAAAGGCGCGGGAGTGAACTGGTGATGGCCATCGAGGATGACGGCGTGGGCCGCCATGCACCAAAGGTCACGAGCCAAGAGACAACACAGAAGAAGACCTCACTTGCCACCACGATCACCAAGGCAAGGCTGGACCTGGTCCAGAAACAGAAGGGCAAACCCGCAGGCTTCAAGTACATCGATCTGCCGCAAGGAACGCGGGTGGAACTGAGCCTGCCTATCGACGGGGCGGGATAGCGATCTATATTCCCGTCCGTCGGTCCAATGCCGCCTGAATGAAGCGATCCCTGTTGCCTTCGGTCCTCCTCCTCTTCAGTACTTTTCTGCCAGGGGCAGATCGACAGCCTGAAGCAGGCGCTGGTCAATGCGCGGGGAGGACACGAACAAGGTCAACCTGCTGGGGTCCTTGGGCCGGGAACTGTGGAACAACGAACCGTTCACTGCCTTGGACCATTTCCAGAAGGCGCTGGCCCTAGCGGAGCGTCTTGGATGGGTCGCGGGCATGGCGCAAATGGAAGTGGACATCGGCTATGTATACAGCTCTCCGCTGAGCAACTACCCGGAGGCGATCGTTCACCTGAACCAGAGCATCAAACATGCGACTAAGGCCGGGGATGACGGCATAGCGTCGGAAGCGTACTTCGAACTGGGCTACCTCTATCTCAACCTGAAAGACTCCACGCGCTGCGTCATGGCCTTCAAAGAGAGCCTGGCCGCGGCCTCCAAGGATGGCCACCACGAGAACGCGAACCGCGCGACCACATGGATCGGCAATGCGTACCTGATATTCGGACGCGCCGGGGAGGCGATGAGGTGGTATGAACAAGCGCGCAGTCGTACAGAGGCGACCCACGACACCCTGGGACTGGCCTTCGCCCATGAGAACATCGCTGCGGCGCATCAGATAGCGGGAAATGATACGCTCGCGTTGCGGCATTTGACGATCAACGAGGACCTCCTGGCCTTGGCCCACAGCGATTACCGCACGTTGCGCGTGCTGTCGCAGAAGGCCGAACTATATCAGAAGATCGGCGACAATGCCAAGGCGTTCAAGTGCCTTGAACGCATGTTCGTCCTCGCCCAAAAGCTGGGCGACAAGGAGCGGATATCCAGGTACTACTCCGATCTGGGCCGATACCATGGGCGTCTGAACGATTGGGAGAACGCGGTGGCTGATCACAAGAACGCCTTGCGGATCGCACAGGAGATCAGCAACCTGGATGTGGCCGTTGGCGTATTGGATGAACTTGTCGAGGCCTTGCGGAAGGCAAAGCGGTACAAGGAGGCGCTCAGTTACTTCGATACGCTGATGATCGGCCGCGATTCCCTAGAGGCCACCCAAGGCAAGGCGGAAGTGGTCCTCATCACCGCAGGTGCCGAATATGACAAGCAACAGCTCGCGGATAGCCTGGCCCATGCCAATGAGGTCGCTCAATTGGAGAAGGACCGAACGATCCAGCGTTTACGGGCGGATCGTAACCGTAACAACGCTTTGGCGCTGATGGGCGGGGCCATCCTCGTGATGGGTGGTGGCACCTTCTTCTTCATTAGCGACAGACGGCGTAGGCGGGAGCGTTTCGAGAAGGATGCCGCGCAATTAGAAACACGCGCCTTGCGCAGCCAGATGAACCCGCACTTCATCTTCAACGCGCTCAACTCCATCAACGCCTATGTGCAGAAGAACGATCAGGACAGCGCCAGCAGCTACCTCACCAAGTTCGCCCGGGTGATGCGCAGCGTGCTGGAGAACAGCCGCCACAGCGAGGTCCCCTTGAAGGACGACTTGGAAACGCTGCGCGGCTACATGGATCTGGAGCGCAAGCGCATGCAGGAGAAATTCGATTTCACCATCACGGTGGACGATGCGCTCGATCCGGAAGAGGTGGTGGTGCCCCCGCTGGTGGTGCAACCCTTCGTGGAGAACGCCATCTGGCATGGCATTGCGGGCAAGGAGGGCAAAGGGCACATCAGTTTGAAAGTAGAAGCACGCGGCAAGCAGCTGGTATGGATCATAGAGGATAATGGTGTTGGGCGCAACGCCAAGAAGGAACCGGCGGCACAGCCACCGGGTGATACGCCAACGAAAAAAACCAGTCTCGGCACCGCGATCACACGTTCCCGTTTGGATCTCGTTCAGAAACAGCACGGCGGCACCGCAGGCTTCCGCTACGTAGATGTTCCGCAAGGCACGCGGGTGGAAGTGGAGATGCCATTGATGCACGCGCACTAGAACGCGCTGGCTGCAAGCCGCTAGCTTCAATGCAAGTCTATAAGACCTAACGAAGATCTCGTCTTCAACGCGGATAGCTTGAGCCTGTGGCCAGTCCGGGCATACTCCCAAGAACGCGAGTTCCCCCACCTGCTCCCTCCAACCCCCACTTGCTCGACGGCGAATGGTCCCTTCGGTACACGGCATTTGCTTTGGCCCATCATCAACAACGATGACCACAAAAAAATCAACTGCCATGAAAGCCTACACCACCTTCGCCGCCCTCTACATGTTCCTGCTGCTCACCGCTTCCTGCACCAAGGATGCATTGGTCGCACCTCAAGGCACCGCCCCCGCGACGGAAGAGACCGAGAACAATGAACTGAGCGCGACCACGCCTGTCGCCAGCACCGATGGAGCCGATAGCGACCCACCGTCGGGCACCACTACCACGGAACCCGCGATACGCACGGATGCGGACATGACCCGGATCTGGATCACCCCAGAAGGCAACTTCGTCACCGAATAACAACGCGCTTCTCTGAAAGAGCCCTGCGGTCCCCGGATCGTGGGGTTCTTCCATTTCAGGAGACACAGCCTCACTGGGTCCCCAGCCGAGGCCAAACATCACATCGTTCTCTTCCGTGCCGTACCAACCCACTCGCCCCGCATTGCACGTTGGGCGCCTCCTGCACCTGCTCCTGCCTGCTACCCCTGACCCCATACACCGCCACCTACTCCCTCCCCGCTGCCCGCGCTCACCCCTACCCCCACTCCCGACGTTGTTTTGGGTCGCGAAAGACGAACAACGCCCTCCGAATCTCCCACCAAAATGAAAGCCCTCACCTTCCTCCGCCTCACCGCCCAAGCCGCCATCGCTTCCATCGCGATCACCGCTTCCGCCAACGAGACCAGCCATGTGCTCCGCATCGAGGGCAAGGTGCTCAGCAGCAACCCGCTCGAAGGCGCGTCGGTCACTGTGCTCCAGGACGGCGCCGCCTTCAACCGCATGGATAAGGGCCTGGCCCAATTCCAAATGGAACTGCCCTTGGGCCATGAGTACCGCCTGCGGTTCGAGCTCCCCGGCACCATCGCCAAGGAACTGGTGTTCGACGCCCGCCTTCCGAAGAACGCAGAGGCGAAAAAGGACTTCCTCTTCCACTTCCAGGTAAGCCTGCTGGCGCAACCTGCCGAGGGCGAGCAACAGTACGATGGCCCGGTGGGCAAGATCGCCTTCAACACCAAGGACAATGATTTCGGCTACGAGCACCTGCACACCGCCCGCCTGGAGAGCAAGCAAGCCCCGGTGGAGGAAGCACTGGCCCAAGCCCCGGTGAAGCGCGCGCGCAAAGAGGTGGCCGCCTTCGTGGATCCCACGATGGAACTGGCCGCCTGGACCGAGCAGAAGCGCGCCGAGCAGGAGGCCGAAGCCAAGAACTAAGGGTAGGTTTGGGAGGAACGGCAGAGGCCCTGGGAGGGGCCTTTGTCATTTTGCTTTGCCGTGGCGCCTATCTTTTCGCCTCGTTTACCACCCACCCCACCATGAGCGAGCTCACCGCCGTGATCGTTGACGACGAACAACACTGTCGCGATGCCCTCAGCGGCATCCTCGAACGCAAGCATCCGGACGTGCCGCTGTTGGGCATGGCCAACAACGTGCCCGAGGGCATCGAACTGTTGAGCAAGGTGAAGCCCAAGATCCTCTTCCTGGATATCGAGATGGGCAAGCAGACCGGCTTCGATCTATTGCAGGCCATCGGCCCGGACCGCCCGCACGTCATCTTCACCACCGCCCACGAAGGCTACGCCGTGAAGGCCATCCGCTTCAGCGCGTTGGACTATCTGTTGAAGCCGGTGGACCCCGATGAACTCGCGGGCGCCATCAACAAGGTACGCGCGGAGATGCGCACCCCGCAGACCCCCGATCAGTTCATGGCGCTGCTGAAGAACCTGACCCGGCCCGCTGCCGCCGAGCGCCGCATCGCACTGCCCGTGGCCGACGGCTTGGAGATGGTGGATGTGGACGAGGTGATGTACTGCGAGAGCGACAGCAACTACACGGTGGTCCACCAGAAGGACAAGAAGCGCCTGGTGATCAGCCGCACATTGAAGGAGTTCGAGGATATCCTCGATCCCGAGCAGTTCGTGCGCGTACACCACAGCTACCTCATCAACGTGAAGCACGTGAAGAAGTACATCCGCGGCGAAGGCGGCGAGGTGATCATGAGCGACGGCACCAACGTCGCCGTGAGCCGCCGCAAGAAGCAGGAGCTGATGGACAGCCTGGCTCGGTTGTGAGGCCCCCCCCGTCCTGGGTCACGTGGGAACGGATGTCGCGCTGTCCGTGCCTCGCCAGTTCGCAAGCCGGACGGAACGCCGAAGCACCGCTGGCGGATGGGTCTCCGCCCAGTTGGGCAGTGACCTGGCGCATCACCGCTGGTACCTAAGGTCTTGGTCGCCTTCTACAACGATCGCGAGCAGGTCTCGGCGGGGGCGAAGGTTCTCGCGACCTGAATTATCGGGGTTGTCGTTCAGAACCGCAACGCCGATCAGTGGAAGCTTCGTTCGGCTATGACCACGAGTGATTTTCACGATCCGTCTATACACCCCCACCGCCCCCCCCCGCCCCCCCCCGCGCGGGCCGCCCCGACCCCCTCCGCCGGCCCGGGCGGGCCGTCCTTTCCGCGCCGGGGAGGAGCCCCCGCCGCTTTCCGCCCCCCCCAACCCCGCCCCCGGCCACAAACACATCGAGGCCGGCCGGGGTGCCCCCCTCTCCCCCCCGCGGTGTGGGGCGGTGGCCCCGCCCCCGCGCGTCTCGGGGGGCGGCCGCCCGCGGTGGTCCTCGCGCCCACGCCCCGGGCCCCCACCACGGCGGAGTTCCGGCCCCCGGGCCGGCCCCGCGCAATGTGGGCGGGCCGGCCCCCCCCCCGTGCGGGGTGGCCCGGCCCGCCTGCCCCCTACACGCGGGGTCTCGTTCGAGCGCGACCCCGGCCCCAAGCCCCCCCCCCCCCGTGGGGGGGCGGCGCGGCGGCGCCGCCCCGCACCCCCCCCGCCCCGCGCCCCGCGCGAGTGCGGTAGTTCACCCTAGCGGTCGGTAAGGGGGGGGCCCCCCCCCCCCCCCCGGGGGCCCAAACGGGCCCGGGCTTCGGGTCGCCGGGGGCGGTGTTTGCGCGGGGGCAACTCCATTGAAATATTTTTTTCCCTGCCCCCGGCCGGCGGCGTGCGGGTGTTGTCTCGCTGCCCCAACCCTGTGGTCGGGTTCCCCCGCCGTGTGTTGCGGGGGCGTTGCAACCCCTGCGCGCGGGGCGGCCGCGGCGCGGCGGGGTCCCCCCGGGGCGCCCCCCCCCCTCCCCGGGCGCCGGGGTTCGTTCGGGCGGCTTGTTGGAACGATCCCCCCTGAAGCCCCGGCCGCCCTTGGCGGGGCGCGCCACCCCCCCGACCCCGGCGCCGGGCGCGGGGCGCCCCCCCCCCCCGGGGGGTCCCCCGCCCGTTTCGCCCGCCGGGCGGGCCCCGGGCGGGCCCCCCCCCCCCCCCCCCGAGGGCAACCCCGGCGGGCCGGGCAAAACCCCCCGGCCCGCCCCCCCCGCAGGCGGGGGGCCCCCCCCAACAACCGCTTCACCATCGCCGCGATGGCACCGCCATCGGCCTTGCCGGCCAGTTGCTTGTTCGCTTCGCCCATCACACGGCCCATGTCCTTCATGCCGCTGGCCCCCGTGCTGACGATGATGGCTTTCACCGCCGCTTCCACATCGGCGTCGCTCATGCGCGCGGGCAGGTAGGCCTCGATCACCTTGGCTTGTGCTTCGTCCTCTGCAGCGAGATCGGCCCTTCCCTGTTGGTTGAAGATCGCGGCGGCCTCGGCGCGTTGCTTGTGCAACTTCTGCAGGAGCTTGGCGCCCGCTTCCTCCGAAACTTGGGCCTGACCACCTTCCTTGGTCAATTCCAACAGGATGGCGCTTTTGATCGCGCGCAGCGCGTTCAAGCGGTCTTTGTCGCGGGCCAACATCGCGGTCTTGATGTCCGCGTCGATACGTTCCTTGAGATCCATGGCGATGGGGGAATGAAAGAGGCGGGCAAGTTACCCTGCCCGCCCGCGATCTTCTACTCGTCTTCGAGCGCTTTCCCGCGAAAGCGTGATCGAAGTGGCTCAATCCACGTTGTCGTGCAAGAACGGATTGTTCTTCTTCAGTTCCACACGGCGTTCTCCGCTCTCGTCCTGGTCCTCGCTCAGCGTGTAACGGCTCACGGTACTGTCCGTGCTGCGCGGTCCTTCGGTGAGGGTAACGCGCTTGCGTATGTACGCGGGTTCGCGTTCCAGGTCGTTGATGCCGTTCGGTGAACGCAGGCGCAAGGTGAGATCACGCATACGCGAAAGGCGCTCCTCCACACGGGCTTGGTGTTCGGCCGGTGGAAGGCGTTGCGCGGAGTTGTCGGCGCTAGTCGTGTTGACGGTGGCAGGGGGCGCATCATCGTACAGTGAATGCACCTTCTTGTCATCGCTCACCGGCGCGGCGGGCTGCTTGTTAACCACCTCGAACTCCACAGGGCGCTCCGGACGGAAGGGTGCGACCACAGGAGGTGTGGATGGCGCCTCGTTCACCACGGGGGCAGCGGGCTTCAAATACGGCTCCATGGGCTGCTCGCTGGGAACTGGAGGCGCTATCGGAGCGGACTGCTTCGGCGTCACGGCGACCGGGTTCACGATCGGCTGCATGATCATCGTGGGCACGTCGGCATCGAGCGGGATCACCTTGCGCGCCTCGGGTGCGGTACCGATCAGACCGGTGTCCGGATTCACTTGGAAACCGGTGGCGATCACTGTAACACGCACTTTCGCGCCGAGCGATTCATCCTTGCAATAGCCCCAGATCACATCGGCGCTGCTGCCGGCGGCATCCTGGATGTGGTCGGTGATCTCCGTGATCTCGTCCATCAGCACTTCTTGCGTGCCGTGGGTGATGTTGAGCAGCACGAACTTGGCGCCCTTGATATCGTTGTCGTTCAGCAACGGTGAAGCCAGCGCTTCCTGCGCGGCACGCAAGGCACGCTCCTCCCCTTCGGCTTCGGCCATGCCCATCACGGCAGCGCCGCTGTTGGTCATCACGGTCTTCACGTCCTCGAAGTCCACGTTCACCTTACCGGTCACGGTGATGATCTCGGCGATCCCGCGCGCGGCTGTGGTGAGCACGTTGTCCGCGTATCCGAAAGCGTTGTCCAGGCTCAGGTTGCCATAGAGGTCACGCAGGCGATCGTTGTTGATCACCAACAAAGTATCCACCGAACGGCGTAAATCCTCGATCCCGGCCATGGCCTGTTGCTTCCGCTTACGGCCTTCCCACTGGAAGGGCATGGTAACAATGCCGACGGTGAGGATGCCGAGCTCGCGTGCGATGCTGGCGATCACGGGACCGGCGCCGGTGCCGGTGCCACCGCCCATACCGGCGGTGATGAAGACCATCTTGGTGCGCGTGCTGAGGAGTTGGCGTACCTCATCGATGTTCTCCTGCGCGGCGTCTTTGCCGCGATCGGGCACGGAGCCCGCACCGAGGCCGTCGGTGAGCTCGGGCCCGAGCTGCACTTTCACGGGCACCGGACTGATGTCCAGCGCCTGCTTGTCGGTGTTGCAGATGATGAAGTCAACGCCCTTGATGCCTTGGGCGTACATGTGGTTCACGGCATTGCTGCCGCCGCCCCCCACGCCGATCACTTTGATGATCGACGACAGTTCCTTGGGAAGATCGAATTTCATGACAGTAGGTTTTGGAAAGTGGAAGGGAAGGGTCAGTTGTCGTCGTCGTTGAGCAGTTCCGAGGCGCCTTTCAGCACCTTATCGAAGAAGCCCCCGACGCGGGAGGTTTGGGAATGGCCTTTCACGCGGATCGCGGTGTTCTCCTGTACCTGCTTGGGTCGACGACGGTCGAGGTAGTCGAAGCCTTTCAGCACAAGGCCCACGCCGGTGGCGAAGAGCGGGCTGGTCACTTGGTCCACATTGCTCTTAGCGAGGTGCTCGTTCGGATAACCGATACGCGCGCTCATGCCGGTCATGTATTCCACCAGTTGGCGCAGGTGTTTCAATTGCGCACCACCGCCGGTGAGCACCACACCCGCGATCATCTGCTTCTCCATGCCGCTGTTGCGGATCTCGAAGTGGACGTGCTCCAGGATCTCCTCCATGCGGCTCTGGATGATCTCCGAAAGCGTACGCAAGCTGATCTCCTTCGGCTCGCGACCACGCAGTCCCGGGATACAGACCACTTCGTTCTCCTTGTTCTCCGCAGCGAGGGCGCTACCGAACTTCACTTTGAGCAGTTCGGCCTGTTCGCGCATCACACCACAGCCCTGGCGGATGTCCTCGGTGATCACGTTGCCGCCGAAAGGGATCACCGCGGTATGGCGGATGATGCTGTCGTAGAAGATGGCGAGGTCCGTAGTACCACCGCCGATATCCACGAGCACCACACCGGCCTCCTTCTCCTCGGCGCTCAGCACGGCATCGGCGCTGGCGAGCGGTTCCAGGATCAGCTCGGTGACATCGAGTTCGGCGCGATGCACGCACTTGTTGATGTTCCGCGCGGCGGTTACCTGGCCGCTGATGATGTGGAAGTTGGCCTCCATGCGCACACCGCTCATGCCGATCGGGTCGCGGATGCCCTGCTCACCGTCCACGATGTACTCCTGCGGCAGCACATGGATGATCTCTTCGCCCGGGGGCATCACCAGCTTGTACATATCATCGATCAGCAGGTCGATGTCCAACTGGCGGATCTCCTCCTCCAGGCTCTGGCGGGTGATCATGCCACGGTGGTGCATGCTGCGGATGTGCTGGCCGGCGATGCCCACGTTCACCGTGCCGATCTCCACGTTCGCCTGGGCCTCGGCCTCCTTCACCGCGGCCTTGATGGATTCGACGGTCTTCTGGATGTTGGCCACCATGCCCCGGCTCACGCCTTCGGACCGGCTCTTGCCCATGCCGAGGATCTCGATCTTGCCTTGTTCGTTCTTGCGCCCGACGATGCAGGCGATCTTGGTGGTGCCGATGTCGAGGCCGGCCACGATCTCTTGGTTCTCCATGTGTGCTTCGTTTATCAGGGCGTTGTTCGTTGGGTGCAGACGACCTGCGCGTCGAAGCGGAGGTCGATGGTGGAATAGCGGCGCCAGTCGGTCTGCTTGATGCCTTCCTGGTAGAAGAGGCGCAGCTTGGCGAAACGTTCTTCGAGGGCGGTGCCATCGCCGATGCGCACACGTTGCGCGCCGACGCGTGGGATCAGCTCGTACTCGCCGTCCGGTGTGGCCACGATCTGATCGATCAGTGCATCGCGGAAGGGGTCGGCGCGGATGAAGGTGGCGATACGGAACACTTCGTTCAAGCGCGAAAGACGCATCAGGCTATCGCCGTCCAATACGCTGAGCACGTTGGTGGAAGCGCCGGGCATGTGCAGCGCACCGAGGGCCACCGGCACACGCGGGGTGTGGGCGCTGCTCACCGGCATGGTATGTCCTTCCGCATCGATGTAGTAGGTGCTTCCATCGCGATCGAAGACGCGCAACACGGGCGCCCGCTGGTCCACGCGCACATGCAGCACGCCATCCAACGTGTGATAGGCCTCCGCGCGCGAAACACTAGGAATGGCGCGCAGGTGGTCTTCAATGGCGCGGATGTCCATCTCGGCGAGGGGCACGCCGATCACCGCACCGCCCATGCTCAACACTTCCTCGCGCACCTGCTGCTCGGTAATGAACCGGGCTCCGTCCATGCCGCGCACTTCAATGGCCAGATCCTGCACCGGCCGGCGGTCCGCCGTGCGTTCCACGAAGCCGAGCGCACCGACCAGAAGCACCGCGACAGCGGCCATGAGCGCAGGGCGGAGGAGTTTGCGCGGGTTCTTCATGCGGCTTGGTGTTGAAGCAGTTCAGCGATGCGGGGTACGAGGCGATCGATATCCCCGGCACCCAGCGTGAGGAGCACTTCGATGCGCGCCTCCACGATGCGGCGCAGCACTTCTTCGCGCGCGAGCAGGTGCTTGTCCTGCATCGGTACTTGCTGGAGCAGCCATTCTGAGGTGATCCCCGGGATGGGTTCCTCGCGTGCCGGATAGATGTCGAGCAGGTAGAGCGTATCGAGCAGCGCCAGGCTGTTGGCGAAACCCGGCGCGAAGTCGCGCGTGCGGGTGAAGAGGTGCGGCTGGAAGATGCCGGTGAGGTGGCGATCGGGATAGAGTTCACGCGCGGAACGGATCGTGGCTTCCAGTTCGGCTGGATGGTGCGCGTAGTCATCCACATAGACCATGTGCGTGTTGCTCACGATCGTTTGGAAACGGCGTTCCACACCTGTGAACGAAGCGAGCCCTTCGCGCAAGCGCGCATCGTCCACGCCGATGTATTGGGCCATGGCCGCGGCGGCGGTGGCGTTCTCCACATTGTGCCGTCCGGGCATCCCGAGGCGCAGGTCGCGCAGTGTACCGCGCTCGGTGACGAGATCGAAGTGGTAGGCGCCATTCTCCACGCGAACCTCTTCCGCGCGCGGAACGCTTTTACCGCCGATCGCATAGCTCGTGCGCTGTCCCTGCAGCAGTGCGGCGGATGCGCGTTCGTGTACGAGGATGCGTCCGGTGCAGAGCGCGGCGAACTCGTTGTAGGAGGCCACCATCGCCTCGGGCGTTCCGTAGATGTCCAGGTGATCGGGATCCATCGCGGTGATGATCGCTTCCGACGGATGCAAGCGCAAGAAGCTGCGATCGTACTCATCGGCTTCGACCACGTTCAGTTCGGCCTGCGCGTCGAGCAGCACGTTGGTGCCGTAGTTGGCGCTGATGCCGCCGAGGAAGGCGTTGACGCGTTTGCCACCGTGGCGCAGCAGATGCGCGACCATGGTGCTCACCGTGGTCTTGCCATGCGTGCCTGCCACGGCGATCGTTCGGCGGTCCTCGGTGATCATACCTAGCACTTCACTGCGCTTGAGCATGCGTGCGCCTTGCTCGTTCCAAAACGCGAGCAGTGGGCTGGAGGCAGGCACAGCAGGCGTGCGCACCACGAGCACTTCCTTCGCGGCTTGGCGCAGATCGACGGGGATGAGTTCCGGATCCTCGTCGAACTGCACATCAATGCCTTCGGCGCGCAGTTGATCGGTGAGTGCCGAGGGCGTGCGATCATATCCGGCGACGCGTGCCCCTTGCTGGCGGAAGTAGCGCGCGAGACCGCTCATGCCGATGCCGCCGATACCGACGAAGAACAGGCTATGTGGACGGATGCTCATGCCGCTTCCACAGCTACCCGCTGCGAGGGAATGGATCGTGCCAACCGGATCGTTTCTTCGGCGATGGCCTGAGCCGCGTCCGGGCGGCCCATACCAGCTATGCGCAGACGCAAGCCTTGCAGCGCTTCTGGATCGGTGATCAGTTTGAGAATGACCGCGCCCAGGTCCTGCTCGGTGCGATCGTCGCGCACGAGCACCGCAGCACCGCGATCGGTGAGCGCACGTGCGTTCATGGTCTGGTGGTCCTCCGCAGCGGTGGGCAGCGGAACGAGGATCGCAGGGAGCTGCACCAAGCAGAGTTCGCTCACACTTATCGCCCCAGCGCGGGCCACCACCAGATCGGCCACGGCATAGGCCAGGTCCATGCGGTCCACGAACTCCGTGACCACGCATGCGTCGTACCCGAGCGAACTTGCCGCTTCAAGCGCTTGCGCGAGGAAAGGCGAACCGGTCTGCCAGATCACTTGGATGCCTTCTGCCTTCAACTGCGGAAGCGCCTTCAGGATCCCTTTGTTGATACCACGCGCACCAAGACTTCCACCGGTGATGAACAGCACTGGAGACCCTTCCTTCAGGCCGAAATGCTCCATGCCGATGCCGCGCTTGCCTTCGATACGGACCACTTCCGATCGTACCGGATTTCCGGTGCGGTGCAACTTCTCCTTGGGGAACCAGCGCTCCATGCCATCGTAGGCCACGCAGATGCGATCCACTCGCTTGGCGAGGTAGATGTTCGTTTTTCCGGGGAAGCTGTTCTGCTCCTGTATCAAGGTGGGCACGCCCATGCGCTGTGCGGCCGCGAGCAGCGGACCGCTCGCATAACCACCGACGCCCACGGCCACATGCGGCTGGAATGTGCGCACGAGACTTCGCGCCTTCATCATGCTGCGCAACAGCCGCCAGGGCAACGCGAGGTTCTTCATGATCGAACCGCGCTGGAACCCGCAAATCGGCAACCCTTCGATACGGTATCCTGCGGCGGGTACTTTGTCCATCTCCATCTTCCCGAGCGCACCCACGAAGAGCACATCGGCGTCGGGCTCGCGCTCGCGCACAGCGTTCGCAATGGCGATCGCTGGGAAGATGTGGCCGCCGGTGCCACCTCCGCTGATCATCAGCTTAAGCGGCCGCTGTTGCGGTTCTGGTTTTGGGTTGGACATCTACTTGGGCTTCGTCGTACACGCTTCGGCTCACACTGAGCACGATGCCGATCATCAAACAGGTGAACCAGATGGAGGTGCCGCCCATACTTACGAGCGGAAGGGGCTGGCCAGTGACGGGAACGAGATTGACGGCCACGGCCATATTGATCATCGCCTGTAGCACGAGGCTGAGGCTGAGACCCACCGCCACGAGCGAGCCGAACATCTTCGGGCACTTCGATGCGATGCGGACCGCACGCCCCATCAGGATCAGATAGAGCAGCAAGAGCCCGAGGCCGCCGAGGATGCTACCGTACTCTTCGATGATGAAGGCATAGATCATATCCGAGTAAGGATGCGGAAGGAAGTTCCGCGAAGTGCCACTACCCGGACCGTTCGGCAGGAGTCCACCGCTGGCGATCGCGATCTTGGCGTGCTCCACTTGGTAGTTCGCATCGCTATCGTCGCTACCGTGGTTCTCGAGCCGCGCTTGCCAGGTCTCCACGCGCGGCAGCACACCGAGGTCGCCCAGCTCGTTCGCCGCGATCAACAACGCGAAGGCGCCCGCCGCCAACAGCACCACTGAGCCGATCCATTTCAGCGGAACGCCACCGATGAAGAGCACCACCATGCACACCAGGAAGAGGATCGCGGCCGTGCTGAAGTTGGCGGGAAGGATGGTGCCGCAAATAGCGCCGATGGGGAGCATGAGTTTCAACATGACATCGCGGAACGTCCAAGGCTCCTCATGTCGTTTGCCAAGTACGCGCGCTAGAAAAACGATGAGGACCACCTTGGCGAGATCGCTCGTCTGGAAGCTCTGGCCGATGATGGGGATCCTCAGCCAGCGGCTGGCATCGTTCAGGTTCGTGCCCAACACGAGCGTGAGCACCAACAGGCCCACCGTAACGCCGAACAGAAGTTGGGACAGCTTGGAG
Source organism: Flavobacteriales bacterium (assembly GCA_016712025.1). Taxonomy (GTDB): domain Bacteria; phylum Bacteroidota; class Bacteroidia; order Flavobacteriales_F; family PHOS-HE28; genus PHOS-HE28. The sequence continues at coordinate 22,344 of JADJRW010000009.1, read as the reverse complement.
TACACCCCGAACTTCAACCGGTGCGCATAGTACATGATCACCCCACCGGTGGCGAGCATCATGCCGTGCTTGAAGAGGAAATGCAAGGTGCTTCCGCCTTCGCGCTTGAACGCCAGCGATGCGATGGAGCTGTACACGGCCAGCAAGCTGACCATGCCAAGCAGCAGGGCCACCATCCAGATGGTCCTGTCCCCGCGGAGGTGTTCTTGGAAGAGGCGGTTCATCGCATCAATTGTGATCAGAGGTCGCGTACCATGCGTTTGAAAGCGTGTCCACGTTCCTCGTAGTTGGCGAAGCCGTCGCCACTTGGGCACGCCGGACTGAAGAGCACCACGTCGCCACTACGTGCCAGTTCATGCGCGAGGAAAACAGCGGTGCGCAGTTCGGCGGCATGGTACACCTGTTCCATCCACGGGCGCAGTTCCTCCACACGATCCACGCCTTCCGTACCGAAGAGCACCAACGCGCTCAAGTGTTCGTGCAGAAAGGAACGCACGCCCTCCTGCCGTGCATCCTCCGGCAGCGCACCGGTGATCCACACCACGGGCTTCTCGATGGCGGCGATCGCGGCCAGGGAGGCATCGAGGTAGGTGGCCTTCGAATCATTGATGTACTCCACGCCGCGCAACGTGCCGGTGAACTCAAGGCGGTGCGGTGCGCTCACCAGTTCGTCGAGCGAGCGGCTGCGGGCACGCACCAGATCGGCGGCGTTGCGCGCTGCGGTAAGGCGGTGCAGTGTTTCGTTGTCCATGGTCCGTGGGATATGGATCGGTGCGTTCTGGATCAGAGTGCCTTTACAGCGGTTTTGAATCTGCGACCCCGTTCCTCGTAGTTCTCGAACAGATCGAAGCTGGCGCAGGCAGGGCTGAGCAGGACCACGTCACCCGGCTCGCTCAGTTCGTACGCGGCGTTCACCGCGCGTTCGGCGCTCTCCACCTCTACCATGTGCGGCACTTTGGTTTCGAAGACCTTGCGCAGTTTCTCGTTGTCCTTCCCGAGGCAAACGATGGCCTTCACCTTGTTCTTCACCAGGTCCATGAGCGCGGTGTAGTCGTTGCCCTTGTCCACGCCACCGGCGATCCAGATCACCGGTTTGTCCATCGTTTCCAACGCGTACCACGCGCTGTTCACGTTCGTGGCTTTGGAATCGTTTATGAACTCGACACCGTTCACCAGGCCGATGCGCTCAAGGCGATGCTCCACGTTCTGGAAATCGCTGAGGCTCTCACGCACGCTTTCCTTGCGCACTTCGAGGATACGGGCGGCGATGCCCGCGGCCATGGAGTTGTAAGCGTTGTGCTTGCCTTGTAGCGCTAGTTCGATCAGGCTCATGCGAAGGGGGGTTGGGTCCGGGTGGGTGGAAGCGTTGATATGGAGATGGCCGTCGCGGAGGAAGCCTCCTTCGGGCACTTGGTGTTCGATGCTGATCGGCCAGCGCTTGGCGCGCACGGTATGCTCGGCAAGCCCGCGACGTACCTCGGGGTCGTCATCGCTGTGGATGAAATGGTCCGCAGCGGTCTGGTTCATGGCGATGCGGAACTTGCTCGCCGCATAGTGGTCCATGTTGTACTGGTACCGGTCCAGGTGGTCCGGCGTGATATTGAGCAGCACCGCGATATGCGGGCGGAAGGCGCGGATGCCGTCCAGTTGGAAGCTGCTCAACTCGAGCACGTACAGCGCATGGTCGCGCTCCGCGAGCAGGGCCGCGAAACTCCGGCCCACATTCCCACCGAGCCCGGCGTCGAGCCCGGCCTTGCGCAGGATGTGGTGGGTGAGCAAGGTGGTGGTGGTCTTGCCGTTGCTGCCGGTGATCGCCACGATGGGTGCGGTGGTGTGGCGCGCGGCGAGTTCGATCTCGCTGATCACCGGGATGCCGCGATCGATGGCGGCGGCCACCAGCGTAGCGGTATCCGGAATGCCAGGGCTCTTCACCACTTCATCGGCCTCCAACACCTTCATGGCGGTGTGGCCGCCCTCTTCGAATTCAATGTCGTTCGCGGTGAGTGTTTCGCGGTAATTCGGCTTGATGCTTCCGCCATCGCTCACGAACACGGGTATGCCAAGCTTCTTGGCGAGCAACGCCGCGCCCACGCCGCTCTCCTGCGCACCGAGGATCACCAGCTTCCTCATCGCAGCTTGAGGGTTACGATGCTGAGTACGGCGAGCATGATGCCGACGATCCAGAAGCGGCTCACGATCTTGCTCTCGTGTACGCCGGCCTTTTGGAAGTGGTGGTGCAGCGGCGACATCAGGAAGATCCTGCGGCCTTCGCCATACTTGCGGCGCGTGTACTTGAACCACGACACCTGCATCACCACGCTCAAATTCTCCACGAGGAACACGCCACAGAGCACAGGGATCAACAGCTCCTTGCGCACGAGAATGGCCAGCGTGGCGATGATGCCGCCCAACGCGAGGCTTCCGGTATCGCCCATGAAGACCTGCGCAGGGTAGGCATTGTACCAGAGGAAGCCGATGCATGCGCCCAGCATCGCACCGATGAACACGGCGAGTTCCCCGCTGTCGGGGATGTACATGATGTCGAGGTATTCCGAGAAGATGATGTTGCCGCTCACATAGGCGAGCACGCCGAGGGCGAGCACCATGATCGCGGACGTGCCAGTAGCCAATCCATCAAGGCCGTCGGTGATGTTCGCGCCATTGCTCACGGCGGTGATGATGAAGATGACGATGAGGATGTAGAGCAACCAGGTATAGTTGCGCGCCTCGCGGCCGAAGAGACCAAGGATGGAGGAGTAGTTGAACTCATTGCCCTTGACGAAGGGAATGGTGGTGTTCGGGCTCTTGCGGTCCAGCAGGAAGTGTGCTGTACCATCCTCTTCGATGAAGGTGCTGAGGGCGGCCGGATCCAGTTGCTCAGCGAGCACCTGCGGTACCTCCACCTTGGTACGGATGGACGGATGGAAATACACCACCGCACCCACGATGATGCCGATACCCACCTGCCCCACCACCTTGAACTTGCCGGCCAGACCACGCTTGTCCTTCTTGAAGACCTTGATGTAGTCGTCGATGAAGCCGATGGTCCCGAGCCACACCGTGGCCACGAGCATCAGCAGGATGTAGATGTTGTTCAGCTTCGCGAAGAGCAGCGTGGGGATAAGGATCGCGCTGAGGATGATGAGGCCACCCATCGTTGGCGTGCCTTGCTTGCTCAGTTGCCCATCCAAGCCCAGGTCGCGCACCGTCTCGCCAACCTGCATGCGGCGCAGGAGCTTGATGATGCCTTTGCCGAACCAAAAGCTGATGATGAGCGAGGCGAACACCGCCATCGCCGCGCGGAAGGAGATGAAGTTGAACGCCCCCGATCCGGGCAGCGCGAAGTCCATCGCTTTGAACAGGTGGTACAGCATTACTTGTGCATCAGTTCAAGCGTTTCCTTCAGCACAGCGGCATCATCGAAAGGGTGCTTCACCCCGGAGATCTCCTGATAGGTCTCGTGGCCTTTGCCCGCTACGAGCACCACATCGCCGGGGCGTGCCATGGACACGGCCTGGCGGATGGCTTCGCGCCGATCGGCGTTCACGAATGCGCGGTCCGCGTCAACCGCGGCAACACCGCCGCGCATCTCTTGCAGGATGGCCATGGGATCCTCGCTGCGCGGATTGTCGCTGGTGAGTACGACACGGTGGCTGAGCTCCACCGCGAGGCGGGCCATCACGGGACGCTTGGCGCGATCGCGATCACCGCCACAACCCACCACGGTGATCACCTGCTCATCATCGCCACATACTTCATTGATGGTGCTCAGGACGTTCTTCAGCGCGTCCGGGGTATGCGCATAGTCCACGATGCCGAGCACACCGCTCGGGCCACGCACCACTTGGAAGCGGCCCCGCGGCGGTTCGAGATCGCTGAGCGCTGTGAGCACATCCACCGGCTGCAAACCGAGATGCACCGCTGTAGCATAGACCGCGAGCAAGTTGCTCGCATTGAACGCCCCGACCAGGCGCGTGTACACATCGCGGCCATCGATATTGAGATGCAGGCCGGTGAGTTGGTTCTCGATGATGCGTGCGCGGTGGTCCGCCAGACCCTGCACCGCGAAGGAGCGCTTGGTGGCCTTGGTGTTCTGCACCATCACGGCGCTGTTCACATCGTCCGCGTTCACCAGGGCCAGGGCATTGCGGCCAAGCTGATCGAAGAAGCGCTTCTTCGCTTCGATGTAGGCCGCGAAGGTGCCGTGGTAGTCCAGATGATCGTGCGTGATGTTGGTGAACACCCCGACCCTGAAATGCAGCCCTGTGATACGCTCCTGTACCACGCTGTGGCTGCTCACTTCCATGAAGCAGTGCGTACACTTCTCCGCCACCATCTCGGAGAGCAGTTCGTTCAGGCGAACAGCATCGGGCGTGGTGTGCGTGGACGGAACCGTGCGTTGTCCGATGCGGATCTCCACCGTGCTGATCAAACCGGCTTTGATACCGAGGGTGCGGCAAAGGCGATAGAGCAGTGTGGCGACGCTCGTTTTGCCATTGGTGCCGGTGATACCGATCAGTTTCAGTTCGCGGGAAGGATGGTCGAAGAAGTTCGCGGACATCAGTGCCAACGCTTGGGCGCTGTTCACCACGCGCACATAGGTCACACCCTCCTTCTGCTCTTCCGGAAGATGCTCGCAGATGATCGCCGTGGCACCGCGTTCCACCGCCGTGACGATGTGATCGTGCCCATCGCTGCGGGTGCCTTTCACAGCCACGAACGCCGTGAAGGGGACCACCTCACGGCTGTCGAAGCAGAGCTTCTCGATAGCGGTGTGTGTGGATCCGACCACCTGTTCGAGGCGTGCCCTGTAGAGCAGGTCCTTGAGCAGCTTCATGTGGTGAGATCGAGGATGATGGTGCTACCGGTCGTGTAGCGTTGCCCTGGGCTGATGGACTGGCGGCGTACCATACCCGCACCGAGCACGCGCACATGCAAGCCCCGGTTCTCCAGGATGTAGAGCGCGTCCTTCAGGCCCATGCCGAGCACGTTGGGCACGAGGCGCAGGGCGTCACCGGGAAGGCCGCGTGGTTTCAATACCACGGAACTATCACCCGCCGTGGTGCTCACCCATTCTCCTTCGCCGATCTGTTCGCTCTTCACGCCCAAGCCAGCGAGCGCGGTGCGCAGATCGCCTGCGTGGCCGCTGTAGGTGACCGGTGTGCGCGCTGAACTGGGCACCACTTCCGCCAGACCGGTCTGCATCTCCAAGCGGTTGCTGTGGATCTTGTCCGCGATCTCCCGGAAAATGGGACCGGCCACCACGTTACCATAGTAGCCGCTCATGCTCGGGGAGCTCACCACCACGATCGCCGAATAGCGCGGTGCATCGGCAGGGAAGTACCCCACGAACGAGGCCTGATAACTCGTACCGCTCAACTTGTATCCGGACTTCTCCTGCGCGATCTGCGCCGTACCGGTCTTGCCCGCGATCTTGAAATGCGCGGCCTTCAGGTTCACCGCGGTGCCGCTGTCCACCACACCAACGAGCATGGCATGCACTTGATCGAGCGTGGTGGGAGAACAGATGCGCTCATTGAGCACCACTGGTTCGAAGTGCTCCACTTCCTTTCCTGCGCGCGTCACCTTCGTCGCGAACTGCGGTTGCATCATGCGGCCACCGTTGGCGATGGCGTTGTAGAAGGCGAGGATCTGCATGGGCGTCATGCTCACCTCATAACCGATGCTCATCCAAGGCAGGCTCACGCCGCTCCAACCCTGGTCGCCCGGGTTGCGCATCACCGGTGAACCTTCACCCGGCAAGCGCACGCCGAGCGGACGGTCGAGTCCGAGTTTGCGAAGTCCATCCACGAAGCGCTTGGGTTCGGTACGGTAAGCGGTGTTGATCACCTGCGACACGCCGGTATTGCTGCTCAACTCCAATGAGCGCTGCACGGTGATCCTGCCGTATCCGCCTTCGTGCGAATCCTTCATGACCCGATCGTGGAAGCGCACCTGGCCCTTCTTCGTGTCGACCGTGTCGGTCACTTTCACCTTGCCATCCTCCAGGGCCACCATCAGCGCGAGGCGGTCTTGAACGTGGAGCCCGGTTCGCAGGCGAGGCCGATGGCGTAGTTGAGATCCTCCACGTACACGCTGTCGCCGCGCCGCGTGAGGTTGCTTATGGCCTTGATGTATCCGGTGGCCACTTCCATCACCACCACACAACCGTGGTGCGCGCCATGTTTTCGCAACTGCGCTTCAAGCGCGGCGTCGGCCACGTCCTGTAGGTTGATGTCGATGGTGGTATGCACATCGCTGCCCGGCACGGGATCCTGTCCCTCGCCATCATCGATCGGCATCCAGATGCCACCGGTAAGGCGTCGCTCCAACCGTTTGCCGGTCACCCCGCGCAACCACTGGTCGTAGCCGCCCTCCAGCCCGATCGTCGTACTGTCCTTCAATACATACCCCACGGTGCGGGAGGCCAATCGCCCGAACGGGCGCATGCGTACAGTGCGCTTCTCCACGATCATTCCGCTGGCATAGCGCCCACGTTTGAAGAGCGGGATCGCCTTCATGTGCTGCAACTGCTCGTGGTCCACTTTGCGCTTGATCAAGTGGTAGCGATCGTGGCGGGCGCGGGCGGCGAGCAGATCAAGACGGTAGTCCGCAGCGGTGCGGTCGGTGAACAGTTCGCTCAGGGCTTGGCAAAGCGGATCGAGTTCGGCGCGGAAGAGTTCATCGCTGAGGCCGTCGGCCATGAGGTCCATGCGCACTTCGTACTCGGGTACGCTCGTGCTGAGGAACCGGCCATCTTCACTATAGATGTGTCCACGATCCGGTTGCACGGTGCGGTAGGCGGTCGCGACATGCTCGGCGCGTGCTACCCATTTGTCGCCTTCCACCAACTGGATGGTGAAGAGTTTGACGGCGATGGCGAGCGCGAAGACGATCAGCAGGCCATAGACCAGGTAGGCGCGCGATCGGAGGGTGCGTTGGATCTCCATGGTCAGCGCAGGTCCTGGAGTTGATCCTCGTCCACTTCGATCTTTCGTGGGGGCACGCGGCTCTCGCGCAGCCCGATACCGGAGATCCCCTCCGCCACCTGGCTTTGTTGTTCGGTCTTGTCCAGATGGCTGCGTACAGTGATGTACTCGCTGCGCAGTTCCTTCAGATCGGCATCTGTGCTGTGCAGGTCGCGCACGGTGCGCTCGGTGTAGTAGCCGTAACCGATGTACAGCAGCATAAGGCCCGCCACATAGAGGATGAAGGGCATGTTGCCGAGCACCTGTTCGCGGGTAAGGAAGGATCCGTTGAGCACGCCGATGAGGGCGCGTGGGAGCTTGGCCTGGCCTTCCTTGCGGGAGGCCTTCGGCTGCTCGGTGGTCTCTTCCTTCGTTCTGTTCTCTTTCACGTTCGTTCCGCGATCCTGGCCCGGGCACTGCGCGCCCGGGGGTTCCTTGCTATCTCTTCGTCTGTCGGCTGTATCGCCTTGCTGGTCAATGGTCGAAAAGGCCGGAGCCGATTGCCGTACACATCCTTCTTCTCTTCGCCGCCCGCATCGCCCGCGCGCATCCAGTTCTTCACCAGTCGGTCTTCGAGGCTGTGGTAGCTGATCACCACGAGCCTTCCGCCGGGTTCCATGCACGCGGCGCTTTCGGTGAGCAGGCGCAGGAGCGATCCCAATTCATCGTTCACCGCGATGCGCAGCGCTTGGAACACCTGGGCGAGGAAGCTGCTCTCCTCACGCTTCGGTGTTACCGGGCGCAACACCTCCACCAATTGGTGCGTGGTGTTGATGGGGCCTTGCGTGATCGCCTGCTTGATCGTGCGCGCCACGCGGCCGGCACCATCCACTTCGCCATGGGCGCGCAAGAGGTTCGCGAGCGCCGCTTCGTCCAGTTCCTTCAGCAGCATCGCCGCAGTGGGCTTCGCTCGTGCGTCCATCCGCATATCAAGCGGACCATCGAAGCGGAAACTGAAACCGCGTGCGCCGGTGTCGAACTGGTGGCTGCTCACCCCGAGATCCGCGAGCAAACCATCGATCGGCAGCTTGCCGAGGTAGCGCAGGTGGTTGCGCAGCCAGCGGAAATCGGAGCGAACCAGCGTAAAGCGTGGATCGTCCGGGGCATTGCGCCAGGCATCGCGATCGCGATCGAAAGCGATCAACGCGCCCTGCGGCCCCAGCTTTTCCAGGATCGCCCGGCTATGTCCTCCGCCGCCGAAGGTGACGTCCACATAGACGCCGTCCGGCCGGATGTTCAGGCCATTGACACAGTCATGTAAAAGAACGGGAGCGTGGTAATCACTGGCCATTGGTATTACCCAGGCTGCCCATCACCTCTTCGGCGAGGGCGGTGAGGTCCACGGTCTCGCGCAGCATGCGGGCATGCCCTTCCTTGCTCCATACCTCGATGCGATCGAGCAGGCCCGCCAGTTTGATGTCCTTGCCGATACCGGCGTGGTCCATCAACGGCTTGGGCAAAAGCAGGCGCCCACTGCCATCGAGCTCGAGCTGAGTAGCCCCGCTGGCGAAGCGCCGGATGAATTCCCGGTTCTTCTCCAAAAAAGGGTTCAGCCGTGCCATCATGGCTTGGGTGCGCTCCCACTCGGCGATCGGGTACAGCACAAGGCAGGACTTGAACACGTCGCGGTTGATCACAAAGCCTTTCGATGCCACTTCGGCGAGCTGCTTCTTCAGCCCGCTTGGTAGCACCAGCCGCCCTTTGGCGTCCAGCTTCAGATCGTATTCCCCTAACAGGTTCAGCATGCATCATGCGCGTGCGAGACGGCAGCGAAAGTAGACGAATCGTCCCACTTTCCTCCACAAGCTCCCACTATTTTGCCCAATGTCGATAACTTCTGAACGACGAAGGTGGAGATTTGTTGCCAAACCCCTTGATAATCCTCGATAAGCATCTAGAAAAGGCAGTGGGAGGAAGTGGGAGAAATGAACATCTCTTCGCACCTCCTTGAGATCAGTGTGTAACGCCTCCGATCCCGTTCACGAAGCTCCCATCGCTGCTAGCGGGGCCGACCGGTGGCCGCAACAGCTTGCGCACAGGGCGTTGTGGATATGCGGCGCGCGACCGCGAAGGGCCTATGAACGCTTCACTACTTTTGGACGGACCCGCTCAACGCCGGTCAGGAGAACCAGGATGCTGTCAGGGCTGAAGGAGGAAGGTGAGTTCCACTACGTGGAGGAAGGCGATGGGCCGGTGCTCATTCTTTTACACGGCCTGTTCGGAGCGTTGAGCAATTTCGAAACGGCCTTCTCGCACTTTGCGAAGCAGTACCGGGTGGTGATGCCCATCCTACCGTTGTACAGCCTACCCATGTTAAGCACGAACGTCGGGGCGCTCGCCAAGTTCCTGCACCGCTTCATCGAGTTCAAAGGATACCCGGAGGTACACCTGCTCGGCAATTCGCTCGGCGGCCATGTGGCGCTGGTTCACTGCAGCCAGCACCCGGAAAAGGTGCGCAGCCTGATCCTTACCGGCAGCAGCGGGCTCTATGAGAACGCTTTCGGCGGCAGCTTCCCCCGGCGCGAAGACAAGGTCTTCATCAAGCAAAGGTGGCCGTCACCTTCTACGACCCCAAACACGCCACGGACGAACTGGTGGAAGAGTGTTACGAGACGATCAATGACCGGGCGAAGCTGCTGCGGATCCTGGCATTGGCCAAGAGCGCCATCCGCCACAACATGGCCAAGGAGATCCCGAAGCTGAAGATGCCCGTGTGCCTGATCTGGGGCAAACAGGACACCATCACCCCGCCCGATGTGGCCGAGGAGTTCCACCACTTGATCCCCCATAGCGAGTTGTTCTGGGTGGATGAATGCGGACATGCGCCTATGATGGAACAGCCAGAGGCTTTCATCGCCATCTTGGATCCGTGGTTGCGCAAAACGCTGGCTTCGGTCGTCGGCTAGTTGATGGTGTCGGTTGTCGGTAGCTCCTTCCGTTGCGACGGACAACCGACCACTAACAACCGACCACCAAGACCATGATCACCCTTCGCGCGGAACATCTTGGCAGCGGCCGCACCCATGCGCACTGGCCGAAGCCCACACTGCCGGAGTACGCGTTCATGGGCCGGAGCAATGTGGGTAAGAGCTCTTTGATCAACATGCTCGTAGGCATCAACAAGCTGGCGCGCGTTAGCAATACCCCGGGCCGCACGCGCAACGTGGAACACTTCCGGGTGGAAGGCACGTTGACGAACGATCGTCCGTGGATGCTCGCCGATCTGCCTGGCTACGGTTTTGCCAAGGTGGGCCAGGTGGAGCGCGCCGCCTGGAAGGGCATGATCGAAGCCTACCTGAAAGAACGCGAGAACCTGCAGTCTGTCTTTCTGCTAATAGACGCACGCCTTGAACCACAGAAGAACGACCTGGAGATGATCCAGTGGCTCGGCGACCAAGGCATTCCTTTCGTGCTCGCCTTCACCAAGTGCGATAAATTGAAGCAACCCAAGGTGGACAGCAATATCGCCGCCATGCGGCGTGAACTGAAGAAGACCTGGGACAACCTTCCACGGATCTTCATGACCTCCTCAGCGACCTACCTCGGTAGAGAGGAATTGCTCGGTTTCATCGATGGGGTGAACCTGCGCTGGAAGTGAACTCAACGAACAGGAGCACGATCCGTTCGCCCCTGATCATTTCTTCAACTCCGGCAGCATGTGCTCGGCGAAGTAGGCGCCGAAGTCGCGCATCTGCGCCGCCATCTTCACTTCGCCTGTAGCGCGCTCGAAAGTGTCCGCCAGTGTGAGGATGTTCTGGTGGAAGAAAGCCTTCATTTCCTCCACGCTCATCTCCTTCGTCCAGAGATCGATGCGCAAGGTGTTCTTCTCCTGCGCGTCCCACAGCGATAGCAGCACGGCTTTGCTGCTGCTCTTCACCCCACCATCCTCCGCCTCCCACTCGATCCGCTCAGGAACGTGGTTATCGTCGAGCTGCACGGAAAGATGGATATCGGAGGTCTTCATGTTCTTGTTCAATGATGAACGTCTTTCGTCTTGGCCCTTTTCCCTCGCGAGGCTTTGCGAAGCGACCTCTTTTCCTTTTTCGCCATTACCTCGGCCGATAGCTCTTGAGCACATCGCGGGGATCTTGCAAAGCGAAAAGTTGCGCGAAGGTCGTGTTCGGATGGTCCCTCAGATAGTTGCTCACCATGCGCAGTCCGATCCACTGCCCAAGCTGCCCGGGGCTCTCGTGCGGGAAACCATTGGTGAAAGGACCGTCGTTCATGATGCGGCCGATCACCTCATCGTCACTGCTGTACAGCATCTGCTTACCTACGAGCTCCTTCCAGATGTTGTACTCGTTGTCTTCGCACCATTTCACTTGTTCTGCTGTGTAGCCAAGTACCAATGCGGGATCCTCTTCCGGCAGCAGCGCCTGTGCCAGCGCCATCACTTTGCCTGTGTTCACCATATTGGTGAGCAGGTCTTTGCCATGCGCGTCATCGAGATAGTGTACCATCACCCAACCTTTCACGGCGGAAGGCACCAACATCGTCGGGCGCATCCTTTGCTTCACGTAGTTGGGGAAAGCATCGGGCGCGAGGTAGCGCACCACAGGATGCTCGGCACCGACGAACCATTCGATCCCGATCCCCAGCACACTGTCCGTAGGCGAGATGGCGAAGTTGAACCCCGAATTGAACACGACGATGCGAGGTACCGGACGCTCCGGGAACAACGCCTTCAACCGGCCGAAGGCATCGGCGAGTTGTGCCCGTTGCAACTCCATCATCGCCGAACAGACTGTCCGCGCTTCGTTGCACCGCGCTCCAATCAGGATCCCGGGTGAAGCGCAACAAGGCCATACCCAAACGCGGATCGTCGATCGGTGCGGCCCTCAAAGATCTCTTCCACATAGAGCCGGTAGAAGTCACCTTGCTCCGCGTATAGCCGCAAGCTCACGCTCGCGATGGAATCCGGTGCCGCGTGGAAGAGCGCATGGTCGAGGCGGAAGAAGGGCGGATCGAGAGCGACCGGGTCCACGTTCCGCGATCCGCCGTCCCCGCCGCACGCGGAGAGGAAGAGCCCGACAACTAAGGACAAGACCGGGCCTTGCATCCGCCGATTACCTTTGACCCAGCCCCACATGGGCGGTAAAACTATGAAGAAGGGTATCCTCACGTTGGCGGCCATCGTGGCCTTGGGCCAATACGGTATAGCACAGGACACGGACTCGCCGGGCTTCAAACTCGGGATCAAGGTCGCACCGAATTTGGGCTGGATCAAGAGCGACACCAAGGAAGTGGAGGGCAATGGCATGGCCGTTGGCTTCACTTTCGGATTGATGGGTGATTTTCGTCTGGGCAAGGACAACTACGCATTGAGCACCGGGGTGTTCCTGAATCTTTCCGGTGGCAACCAGGTTGCCAAGCCCGGTTCGTTGGGCACCGAAACCACGGGCGATAACCCGACCGGGGTGAAGTTGAACTATCCCGCGTGGGAATTCGCCCGCCGGTACCAATACGTGGAGATCCCGATCTTGATCAAGTTGAAGACGAACGAGATGGGCTATATGACCTACTTCGGGCAACTTGGCTTCGGTTCGGCATTCAACATTTCGGCCAAGAGCGATGAGTACACCTTTACGACCACCACACCCGATGGCTTCAATTATTCCGAGTTCGTCCAGGAGGAAAAGGCCAAGCACTCCGACGAGACATCTCCTTTCCGGGCCTCACTGATCGTTGGCGCGGGTGCGGAGTACAAATTCGCCGGCAATACGGCCATGGTATTCGGGGTGAACTACAACAATGGATTCACCGACGTTTTCGAAGGGCCAGCTGTTCGCTTCCGCCGAACCGGTAGCGGCAAGGTGGAAACACATGGCAAACTCCACTACCTGGAACTATTGCTCGGTATCTACTTCTAAGCCCACCGATCAATTCATCGAGAGCCCTGCGCGGATCCGCAGGGCTTTCCTCTTTCCACTCCACATGCAAGCGCTCCGTATCGCCGACCATATCTCCACCTGGCTGCGTCGCTATGCACCGGGGGACTACAGCGGTTTCGTGGTGGGCGTGAGCGGAGGTATCGACAGTGCGCTCGTGAGCACCCTGTGCGCCCGCACCGGCCTGCCTACGGTATGCGTGGAAATGCCGATCCATCAAGCTAGTTCCCAAGTGCAACGCGCGCTGGACCACATCGCCTGGCTGCGAGAACGTCACGCGAACGTGAGCATGCACACCGTAGCGCTCACGCCGACTTTCGATACGCTCGTCGCCGCATTGCCACAGCATGGCGACCGATGGCGAAGCAACTCGCCTCGCCAACACGCGCGCCCGGCTGCGCATGACGGCGCTCTACCATATCGCCGGAACCCTGCGCCATCTGGTCGTGGGCACGGGCAACAAGGTGGAGGACTTCGGCATCGGCTTCTTCACCAAGTACGGCGATGGCGGTGTGGACCTCTCGCCCATAGCCGATCTGATGAAGACGGAAGTGTACGAGGTCGCTGACTCGCTGGGGATCATCGAAAGCATCATGACCGCCAAGCCTACCGACGGTCTATTCGGCGACGACCGCACCGATGAGGACCAGATCGGCGCAAGCTATCCGGAACTTGAGTGGGCCATGCGGTTGCGCGACAGCGGGCAGGTCATTGGGTCGACGGAGCTTTCAGACCGCCAGGAGAGGGTGCTGGCCATCTTCGATCAACGCCGTGCGGCCAACCGGCACAAGATGGAACCGATCCCGGTGTGTGCGATCCCAAAGGACTTGAGAATCTGAGCCCTTCAAGCGGATCCTTGAGCGGTCAATTCACCGCTGATCCGAATGCAGAAGGCCTGATCATAGGATGCGGGAGTTGCCGCCCCACGCTGCGGATGTTCCGCCACGTTCCAAGATGCTGGCTGTTGTTCGTAGGATCGTTCGGCCCGCGCAAAGTCCGGCCAGGCCTCGGGGTTGCTCATCTTGCACCTTCAAGCACTAGGTATCCGTTCGTGGTATGTTCTTCGCCCCCTCAACCCCACTAGATGCCACGCGCTGAGGAGCACGGAACGGCAACGCCTTCCTCGCGCCAGCGCTGGAAGCGGCGGTTGCGGCGTGGCCTGTTATGGACACTGCTGCTACCACCAATGCTGGTGGCCCTACTCGTCCTTCTCATCTACCTGCCGCCGGTACAGAACGCCCTGCGCGCGAAAGCGATCGGCTTCTTGGAGAAGAAGATCGGCTCGACCGTACAGCTCGATCATTTCGCGCTGCGGTACCCGGTCGGCGTCACTCTGAACGGACTGCTCGTTCTCGATCAACAAGGCGACACCCTGTTGTACGCCGGTGAATTGAAAGCCGCCCTCGGCCTCGGCGCGCTGATCGATGGCCGTATCCAACTGAACGGAACGGAACTCGAGCATGTGCGGGCCATCATGCAACAGCACGCCGACAGCACCTTCAACTTCACCTACATCATTCGCGCTTTCGCCGGGGATCGGAAGGAGAAGGTCGACGAGGCGGACACGATACGGGGGGAACCCACGCCCTTCTCGATGTCCGGCGTGATGCTGGAGGATGTGCGCTTTGATCTGGCGATGGCGCCTAGTGGCCTCCAAATGAGCGTGCAACTGGGCAAGCTCGATGTGGACATGGCGGAAATGGACGCGGCGGCTTTGCTGTTCCACGTCACCTCGTTCCAACTCACCAACACACGGGTCGACCTTCGGACCACCCCGGGACCGCATGGACCCGATCCCTATCCCGATCTGAAAAACCCGTTCTCGGGTCTGGACCTTGCTCTGGAAAAATGGGATTGGAGAACGTCGCCTTCACCTTGTCGAACGCTGTGACCGATGATAGTCTTTGGATCACCCTGGGCAAAGGAGATCTTATGGTGGATAGCATCGCGCTCGATCGGCAACGCATGCGGTTCCGGATCCGTTGCTCTGGATCATGTCGATTTCGGCATGGTGATGTCCAACTCCGCGAACCAAGGCGCCACCGAGACCACCGCCCTACCCGCTTGGCTCGACCAACAGGATGGCTTCCGCTTCTGGACACGCGGCCTTGACATCGGCGTTCGCGAGCTGGCACTGACACACGGCGACTTCCAAATGCACCGGCACGGCATCCACGATCCCGCGGAGCTTCTGGATCCCGACCACTTGGTCTTCAGCGCGATCGACCTCCACGCCCGGAACGCGGAGGTACACGACGACCTGCTCGCGGTGCGGCTGGAAGCGCTCTCCGCCGCTGGTGCGCACGGGACCGAACTGCGTGCGAGCGTGGCGATGAACGCGACCCCGGCGATGGCCCGCCTGGAGGAAGGGATGGTGGCCGTGGATGGTACTGAGGTCCGTTTCTCGGCGACGGCGGCGCAAGGCGATCTAAGCTCCAGCTACCGCAACCCGAAGCAGGTGCCTTTGCAGGGGAGTATTTCATCCAACGTTGATCTCGCAAAACTGCCCAGGCTGCTGGCCCAACTGGGCGTTGCGCTTCCGAAGCCCTTGGACGCGCACGAGATTTGGAACACCCAGGTCGCCTTCAGCGGAACCGCGGAACGGATCGATACGGTGCGGGTCGACATCCTTGGCGATCGCGGCACCGTCGTTCATCTTCTTGGTGATGCGCAGGATCCCGCCGCGCTGCCGAACACCGTGTTCCATGCCGATCTCCGCGAGATCACTCTGGGTGAGGGTCTGCGCGGTTTCGTAGCGCCCTACATGCCTGCGGATGTTCCCCTGCCCACGCGCTTATCAGGTCGCGTGCGCATGAGCGGAAGCGGCGATGGTCTCGAGGCGGACATCGCGTTGCGCAGTGATCTCGGAGATATCGAAGGGCAGGCAGGTGTTTCCGGTTTTCGTGGACAGCTTCCGGACGCATTGAGCGCCGAGCTCGAGATCCGCAACGTGGACCTCGGCCGCTTCACAGCAGATACGGCCATCGGTATCGTGAGCGCACATTTACATGCCGATGGTCAGGCGCTGAACTCCGTGCAGCGTTCTGGCCGGGTCGAGGTGACAACCTCGCGCTTGTGGTACCATGGGCAAGACCTGAGCGGCACGCGCCTCCTCGCACGCGTGGATGGTGATTCACTTCATGCGCAGGTCACCGCGACCGCCACGGCCGCTGCGGTGACGCTGAACGCGCATGCGCGCTGGCCGGTGGGCGGGGATACGATCTCCGGAGCGCTGGATCTGCGCGTGGACCGACTTGGTTTGAAAGAGATGGGATGGTACGCGCATCCGTTGAACGTGCAAGGGCAATGGAGTGGAACGGGCATGTTCTCCACGGATGGCTTCGCTGCGTTCGCGATCAATGGGGACAGTGTCGTGCTGTTCAACTCCGAGCGTTCGTTCCGTTTCGAAGAGTTCGTTGCGAAAGGCCGCCTCGCTTCGGACTCGGCGCTGTTCCAACTGGACACCGACGCGCTTGATGTGACCTACAGCACGAACGTGCCGATGGATAGCCTGTTGCCGCGAGCGAAGGAGAAACTGCTGAGCTACTTCCGCACGGACAGTTCCTTCACACCTGCACCAGGCACCCGCATGGACCTGCAGGTCGCACTGCCGCGCACGGAATGGCTCACCGGTATCGTGCTGCCCGAGCTGGAGGCCATCGAACTGAAGGACTTCACCGGCCACTACGATGGCGATACCGATGCGCTCCTGCTGAACATCGACCTGCCTATACTGCGCTACAAGGAATTCACGGTAGCCGGGGTGCGCGTGGCTGTGGACGCGCAAGGCAACGCGCTCAATGGGACATTGCGCATGGACAGCGCACGCTACCAGACCTACCACATCCATAAGCTCGCGATCACCGCGAACTCCGGTCCAGGGATTTTGCGCACAGCGTTGCGGATCCGCGACGGCGAGAAGTCCGCATCGTATGTCGTGCCGATGGACTTTCAACGCTTGGACGAAGGCATCGCGATGCACATCGCCGACGGACTCGTGCTCGATACGTTGGCGTGGCAAGTGGATCGGCAGAACGCCTTGCGCTTCACCGATACGGGCCCGGTGGCCGAGCACTTCAACTTGAACAGCGGGGCGCAGCGCATGGAACTGATCACAAGCGGCGGCAGCACGGTGGTCCACCTCGAAATGTTCAACATGGGGAATGTGTTGAACATCGTTTCCGTCGATGATAGCGTGGCCTTCGTGGGCGGTGCCATCAGCGGTGATGTGACCCTTCCGCTGAACGAGAACACGCACATGCGCGCCGACCTGCGTGTCGATGACCTCGCGGTGATCGGACATCCGTTGGGGGATATGGTGGTGCAGGCGCAGGGAGCCGGCGAGAAGCGGTACGAAGGGACGTTACGCTTGGAGAACGGGCCGAACGTATTGGACGCGAGCGCACGCTTCGACGGCGGAAAGGAGCAGCCTTCCATCGAAGCGCATGCGGACATCGGCCTCGCCGACATGTCCTTCTTACATCCTTTCGTGAGCGGCGTGCTCTACGACATCAATGGAGGCCTGCGGGGTGCTGTGGATCTGAAGACCAGTAATGGGCGCAACAGCGTGCAGGGGGATCTCACCTTCACCGATGCGGCGCTCGGCGTGGTGCGCACCGGCGCGCGCTACACTTTGCGGAACGAACGCGTTTTGGCCGATGCCACCGGCTTCTACTTCCATGACTTCACCGTGCTCGATAGCCTGGGCAATGCGTTCATCCTCGATGGTCAGGTACACACGGAGGATCTTTCCAGCATGCGCTTCGATCTTGCGCTACACACCGATTCCTTCCAATTGGTAAGCAGCGCCCCATCACGCGATGCGCTTTTCTATGGCGACCTCCTGGCCTCCGCCGATGTGCGCATCACCGGCACGGACCGCGCACCGGTGGTGAAAGGCGATCTGGGCATCCTCGCCGGCACCGATCTGAGCGTGGTACTGCCGGGCAGCGAGGTGAAGCTCGTGCAGAGCGACGGCATTGTGGAGTTCACCACCGACCTGAGCGGAACAGACACCACGCACACAGCCAGCAATGAGGAACGCATGCGCGATTCGCTGCGCGCGCAATTGCCCAGAGTGGACCTCGACCTCCGGATGCGCATCGATCCGCGCGCCGCTTTCGCCGTCGTGCTCGATCCCACCACCGGGGACCAAGCCACATTCAAAGGCGATGGCGATCTGCGGTTCCGCTATACCCCCGATGGCGATATGTTCCTGAACGGTCCCTTCACCGTGAGCGAAGGGGGATACACGCTGGAATTCTACGGACTGGTGAAGAAGCGTTTCGACCTTGTTCCCGGCAGCCAGGTGGTCTGGGACGGCGATCCCATCGGTGCGCGCATGGACATCCATGCGCGTTATGTTTCGGAGAGCGCGGCCTATCCCTTGGTGGCCAACGCGAGCGGCGCGTTGAGCGAGGCCGAGCGGAACCGCCTGGCGACACGCATGCCTTTCGAAGTGATCATCAACATCGATGGCGCGGTGAAGAAACCCGACATCACCTTCGGCATCGACCTGCCCCGCGACTACAGGAACAGCTATCCGAAGGTGAACGATGAACTGGACCGTTTGTCGGAGAAGAGCCGGGAGGAGGAACGCAACCGACAGGTCTTCGGCCTGCTGGTGCTCAACTCGTTCATCCAGGACGAAGCGGCGGGCGGGGCGCCTACGAGCGGTTTGGTAACGAACGCCGCACGCAACTCGGTGAACGGCATCCTCACCGATCAATTGAACAAGGTGACGGGTCGCCTGGTGAAGGGCGTGGACATACAGCTCGGTGTGAACACGGCGGAACAGGTGGAGGGATCCGGCACCTACCAGCGCACCTCGGTGGATTACAAGGTGAGCAAGAGCTTTCTTAACGAACGCTTGAGCTTCGAAGTGGGAGGATCCGTAGGCGTGGACGAACGGAACGTGAACGCGAGCAACGTGAGCAGCACACGCGCGGCGCAATACGCCATTCTTTACGACCTCACGCGCGATGGCCGCTTCCGGTTACGAGGCTTCTATGAGAACGCCTTCGATCTGTACGACGGGGAGATCACCGACAGCGGTGTCGCGCTCATGTACACACGCGAGTTCGAAGAGAACGAGATAGCGCGTGAAGCGCAGCGCGAGGCCATCCGCCAACGGCAGAAGGAAGAGTTACAACGGCAGCGGAACGGCCGCGAGAAAAGAGGTGACACCGCACCCACCGGCCCCGCCAAGCCATGAGATCAGCAGGACTGCCGTTCCTATTCCTGGGCATGCTCCTGCTCGGTGCATGCACCGGGCTGAAGTACGCTACACCGGAGCGGCCGCTGTTCGAGGGCTTCGAGGTGGAATGGGAAGAAGCGCCGGTGGAGGAACGCAAGCGGATCACCCGTGAATTGGAGGATGTGGTGCGACCCGCGCCAAACACCAGCATGCTCGGGTTACGGCCTACCGTCGCGCTGCACAACATGACCAAGGAACCCGCAAACCCAAAGGCCTGCGCAGGTTGTGGAAGTACAAGACGGATCCGCCCCGGTCCACCTCGCCGACGTTCCGCTCAAGGATATCAATGCGGCGTTCGAGAACCGGATGCACAACCACGGCTACTTCGCCGCGCGCAGCCGCTATGAAGTGCAGGCCAAGGGGCGCAAAGCGCAGGTCACGTTCTTCGTACACGCGGGTACGCCGCACCGGTTGCGCACCATCACCTATGCCGACCAAAGCGACACGATCAACGCGCGCATCGCGGCCACCGCATCGCGTTCCCTTTGAAGCAGGACCAACTCTACGACCTGGCTGTGCTGGACGCAGAACGCTCCCGTGTGCTGGCCAGCTTGCGCAATGCGGGCTGGTACTATCTGAAGGACGATGACCTCGTCTTCGCCGCGGACACATCGCTCGGTGGCCACATCATGGATATCCGCCTTCGCCTGAAGACAACTGCCCGGCCGAAAGCGCGCCAGCGCTTCACCCTCGGCCAGGTGCGCGTGCATGGCGACCAGGACGGTCTGCTCCCGCCGAACGACAGCGTTCGGGTGGATAGCCTCATCTACATCAACTACTTGAACAACTACCGCCCCGGCGCTATCGTGCGTGGTGTCTTCCTGCGGCCGGGCCAGTTCTATTCCGAGCACCGCACCGACAACACCACGCAATACCTGAGCAGCTATGGCGTGTTCAAGAGCACCCGCGTCGAGTACGTGGAGGACACGCTCCAGCCCGGTGTATTGAACGCCGATGTGGTGCTCGTTCCGCAAAAGCGGTGGTCGCTGTTCTACGAACTGAAAGCGGTGAGCAAGAGCAACAACTTCGCGGGGCCGGGGCTGCGCGTGGGCTTCAAGGACCGCGATGCGTTCCGCGGTGCGGAGATCCTCACCGCCGATGTCAACGGGCGGTTCGAGACCCAGGTGGCGGGTGCGAACAAAGGCACCAACGCCTACGAAGTCGGGGTGAAGCTCGCCCTACAGATCCCACGGATCGTGCCGTTCAGGGTGCTCCGCGCCAGCCGCAGCGCCGTACCCACCACACGCGCCGAACTGGGCTACGGCCTTTTCCGCCGCGTGGGGCTTTACGGACTGGAATCCTTCAACACCTCCTTCGGCTACGTATGGCGCCAGAACGCGCGCATCTGGCACGACGTGCGCGTGCCCGACGTGAGCTACAATTCCTTGTACTATGCGAGCGATGCGTTCATCGCGTTCCTGGATACGAACCTGGCGGTGAAGCGCAGCTTCGAGGAACAGTTCATTCTCGGGCTGGGCTATACCTATACGATCTCCACACGGCAGCGCAGAAGTGGTTCCGGGTATCTGCTCGCGAGCATCGGCTTCGACGAGAGCGGGAACTTGCTCTCCGCCGCGTACCGGTTGGGCGGACCGCGACCCGAAGGCGGCGATCTCCTCTTCGACCGGCGGTTCTCGCAGTTCGTGCGCTTCCGTCCGGAGCTACGGTACTACAGCGGCAAAGGTCGTCGCGGGGATCAGCTCGTGGCGCGGTTACTGGCGGGCGTCGCGGTGCCCTACGGCAATTCGGAAGTGATCCCTTACGTGAAGCAGTTCTTCGTGGGGGGCTCCAACAGCATCCGCGCGTTCCGCGCGCGCTCGGTGGGGCCGGGCAGCTATGTGCCGGACGCGGGCAGCGGCGTATTGATCGACCAGACGGGTGATATCCGCTTCGAGGCGAACCTCGAATACCGCTTCACCATCGCTGGTTACTTGAAAGGGGCCTTGTTCGGCGATGCCGGAAATATCTGGCTGGTGCATGATGATCCCCAGCGCCCCGGCGGAGAGTTCGCGTGGGAGAATGTCCTGTCGGAGATGGCGCTGGGCGCTGGTGTCGGCCTGCGTTTCGATCCCGAGGTGATCGTAGTGCGCCTCGATCTGGCCACCCCGCTGCGCGAACCTTCCCTGTCCGCAGGCGATCGCTGGGTCTTCGACGATCTGAAGCCGAGGGTCTTCGATAACGTGGTGTTCAACATCGCGATCGGGTATCCGTTCTGAGCGTGGTTGCAACTCAGTAACGACGGGTCGTATCCGCTCCGATCGAACGCGGTATCGCCCGCTATGACCTAATGGGCCCCAGAAGATCCCTTCCCCTCCTTAAGTTCAGGCGTATCGGGCATACCGGTGCGTGTCGATATCGACTCGCACGGCACCGATGCGCTTACGCTTCGGCTTGGTTACTTGTGCCGGGTTAGGGCTGCTGCTCTTTTTCATCCGGGGATCGCCCGGTACGGGTTCGCTGGGGTCCATTGTCGTACTTCGCTTTAGGTCCGGCTGGCCCGCAGGTGTTCTTGCCTTCTACGTCTTTGCGTTCCTTCTGATCGGTGGGCGTTCCTCCTTCTTGACCGTGGTGGAACCATGCTCTTTCGGGGGCTTTGCCATTGCAGTGGGCGTGGTGCCGGTCTTGTTCTGGGTCGTGCTCGGGGTTGTACCCGTGTTCTCGCTGCGCTCCTGTCATGGCCGTGGGTATTAGGGTTATCGGGCCCGGCAGGTCCGTTCTCGGAACTTCCACCAGCCCGGGAACGGGAGAGCGAACGGTGTCCGGAAAGGCACAATGCAAGGGATGTGTACTATCGAGCAGGATGGCAGTGGTTCCTACCCTATGCACCGTGTCGATGATCCGAAAGTCGCGGGAATATGGCT
This sequence comes from Flavobacteriales bacterium, assembly GCA_016712025.1. Taxonomy (GTDB): domain Bacteria; phylum Bacteroidota; class Bacteroidia; order Flavobacteriales_F; family PHOS-HE28; genus PHOS-HE28. The sequence continues at coordinate 371 of JADJRW010000009.1, read as the reverse complement.
TGGGGTGTTCCCGCCCCGTTCCACACCATATGCACCCCTTGCAAAGAAGTGTAGCACGCGTGGACACAGTCCATTGTTCGAAAAACATGGCCATAGGTATCGGATGTGTCCGTGGCGCGCGATCTGACGACATCGGAACCAATGGAACAGAAAGAGATGAGCGGTCCGGCCGAAGTGAAGGCGCATCAGCCCAGGGTGGGCACATCCGTACCTGTGGACTTTATACGTCATCTGCACGAACAGGAAAGATGGTTATTGCGCCGGCATGGTATCCGTCTGCGATCCGACAAACTGGCGGTCGATGAGCATACCATTCTCTGCACGTGCAGCAAGGCGGCACGATGGTTCTTCCGAGCCGCCCCCGCCCGACC
>JADJRW010000008.1 GCA_016712025.1 Flavobacteriales bacterium | reverse complement strand
GGCTGTGCCGGGGCAGGCAGCGTGGACCGGCGCTAGGCTGGGTTCAGGCTTTTTTTTCCAGCGTTGGGCGGCGGGCTCCATTCGTTCTCTTTCGGCCGGCCGACCCGGCAGAGCTGGATCAGCAACAGCTCCACCAGCAGCCGCGGCTCCTTGCTGCTCTTGTACTGCACATCGCATTGGCCCAAACGCTCCAGGCCATCGATCAGCAGTGCTCGGCTTAGTTGCGATGCTTGCTCCGCATAGCGCTTCCGCAGGTCATCGCTCACTTCCATCAGGCTTGCGGAACGCGGGTCCTGGCATACGAGCAGATCCCGCAGGTGGTGGCCAAGCCCGGCTACGAAAAGATGCCCGTCGAAGCCGTTCTTCAGGATCGTATCGAACTCCACCAAGGCGCCGGCCACGTCGCCTTGACGCAGGTAGTCCGTCACTTGGAAGTAGTGCTCGTGGTCCAGCACGTTCAGGTTCTTCACCACATCCTGGTAGGTGAGGCGCCGTCCGCTGAAGCTCACCAGCTGGTCGAACATGCTCAGGGCATCGCGCAAACCACCATCGGCCTTCTGGGCGATGATGTGCAGCGCTTGCGGTTCCGCCTCAATACCTTCTTTCTTCGCGATCTCCGCTAGGTGGCCCACGATGTCCGTCACCGTGATCCGCCGGAAATCGAACACCTGGCAACGGCTCAGGATGGTGGGCAGGATCTTGTGTTTCTCGGTGGTGGCCAGGATGAAGATGGCGTAGCTCGGGGGCTCCTCCAGGGTCTTCAAAAAGGCGTTGAAGGCCGCCGAGCTGAGCATGTGTACCTCATCGATGATGTACACCTTCTTGGTGCCCACCTGCGGCGCTATGCTGCACCTGCAGGATCAGGTTGCGGATGTCATCCACACTGTTGTTGCTGGCGGCGTCCAGCTCGAAAATGTTCAAGGAATGTCCCTCCTCGAAGGTCTTGCAGGGGTCGCATTCACCGCAGGTGCTCAGGTCGGCACGCCGGTTCTCGCAGTTGATGGTGCGCGCCAGGATGCGGGCGCAGGTGGTCTTTCCACCCCCGCGGGGCCCGGTGAACAGGAACGCGGAGGCTGGTGCTGGCTCTTGATGGCGTTCATCAAGGTGCTGGTCACGGCCTCCTGGCCCACTACCGTATCGAAGGTGGCGGGGCGGTACTTGCGTGCGCTGACAACGAAGCGGTCCGACATCGGGGCGGCTAAGATAGCCGGGGTGCAAAGCGGGCTCGATCTGAGATCTTAACAAGCTGTGGATGGGCTTTGAGGGACCGGGGTCCGCCGCCTTCCAGCCTTACCGGATGGCGCTTTTGGGGAAGATGCCTACATTCGCAGCCCATTTACCAAGAGGTAGCTATGACCAACCGGTACGAAACCGTCTTCATCCTTACTCCCGTTTTGTCTGAGGACCAGACAAAGGAGGCGGTTAAAAAAGTGAAAGACCTTATCAAGAAAGGCCGTGGCAAAGTCCACCACGAAGAGAGCTGGGGGATGCGCAAACTCGCGTATCCCATCCAGAAGAAGTCCACGGGCTTCTACCACCTGTTCGAGTTCGAAAGCGAAGCCCCTTTTGTGGACAAGCTGGAGACCGAGTACCGCCGCGATGAGCGCATCCTCCGCTTCATGACCGTGAAGATGGACAAGCACCATCAGGCCTTCGCCGATCGCCGCCGCAACAAGCAGAGCGCCGGAAGCACCGGGGAAGCCCCCGCTGCCGAGCGCCCCGCCCGCAGCCGCAAGGAGGAGAACGCCAACCAACCGAACAGCTAAGCCATGGCCGAGAACAACGCCCCCGGTGGTGAGATCCGTTATCTCACACCGATCGCGATCGAGACGAAGAAGGACAAGTACTGCCGCTTCAAGAAGCTGGGTATCACCTACATCGATTACAAGGACGGCGATTTCCTGCTGCGCTTCGTGAACGAACAGGGCAAGATCCTGCCCCGTCGCCTCACCGGCACCAGCCTGAAGTACCAGCGCAAGGTGGGGCAGGCGTCAAGCGGGCCCGCCATATGGCGCTGATGCCCTACGTGGCCGACATGCTCAAGTGATCACCACCCAACAGCTACGACCATGGAAGTGATCCTGAAAAAAGACGTGGAGAACCTGGGTTATGCCAATGACCTGGTGAAGGTGCGCGACGGTTACGCCCGCAACTTCCTGCTCCCGCGCGGTTTGGCCGATCTGGCCACACCGAGCAACCGCAAGCAGCTCAACGAGACCTTGAAGCAACGCGCCCACAAAGAGGCGAAGATCAAAACGGAGGCCGAACGCATCGCGGACGGCCTGCTGGACAAAACCCTGCGCATCGGTGCGAAAGCCGGTGAGAAGGGCAAGATCTTCGGCAGCGTGAACACCATCCAGATCGCTGACGCCATCCGCGCGCTCGGCTTCGATGTGGACCGCAAGAACATCAAGCTGAAAGGCGATGCCATTAAGTCCCTCGGCAAGTACGAGGCCGAAGTGGTGTTCCACCGCGATGTCATTCGCACCATCCCCTTCGAGGTGGTGGAAGAGTGACCATACGTGATCAGAATAGGAGAGGGGCCGCGAGGCCCCTCTTTCTTTGTGCCCCATGAGGATCACGCGCTTCGAACTCTTTCCGCTCGGTATTCCACTGAAGGCACCTTTCGTCACGTCGCTCGGCACATTGAGCGAAGTGCAGAGCGTGGTGCTTCGCGCGACCTGCGATGATGGCCTGGTGGGATGGGGCGAGTGCAACCCGTTCTGGTCCATCAATGGGGAGACCCAGGAGACCTGCCTGGCAGTGGGCAAGCATCTGGCGAAGACCCTGATCGGTCTCGACGCCGCCGATATCGAGGGTGCACATGCGCGAATGGACCGGCTGATCTTCGGGAACAGCAGCATCAAGAGCGCTTTCGATATCGCGCTGCATGATATCGCCGCACAAGCTGCTGGGCTTCCGCTCTTCCGCTTCCTGGGGGGCACGGACAACCGACAACTCACAACAGACTACACCGTCAGTCTGGGATCACCAGAGAAGATGGCGGCTGATGCACAAAACATCGTGCGAAATGGATTCCCGGTGATCAAGGTGAAGCTCGGCGGTACAGGTGATCTGGATATCAGACGGATCCAGGCCATTCGCGAAAGGATCGGTTCGATCACCCCGTTGCGCATCGATGCCAACCAGGGCTGGGATCCGGATACGGCGATCCGAGTGCTCAACGCATTGGCGGATCGGAACATCCAGCATTGCGAGGAACCTATCCCGCGTTGGCAATTCATGGAGATGCGGCGTGTGAAGGAGGCTTCACCCATCCCGATCATGGCCGATGAAAGTTGCTGCGACCACCATGACGCTGAACGCTTGATCGCCCTTGGTGCATGCCAGCGGTTCAACATCAAACTTGGCAAGAGCGGTGGCTTGTTCAAGGCGCGCACGATCATCGCACTGGCCGAGCAAGCGGGGATGGAAGTGCAGATCGGCGGTTTCCTCGAATCGCGCCTGGCGTGGACGGCTGCGGCACACCTGGCCTGACCAGTGATGCGGTCCGGTATTGCGACATGGACACGCCGCTCATGTTAACCAGCGACCCGGTCCGGGGTGGGATCCTATATGGTCCGGAAGGGTCGATCCGAGTGCCCGAGGGACCGGGGCTTGGCGCTTCCATGGATGTGGATCATCTGGACCGCACGACGCGCGTGGAGGTCCACTGAGCTTTGATCACATCAGGATCTGGTTCGAGGGCTTCAACGGAGGTGGTATGTTCGCTTCCCCGAGCATTTCGCGCAGGTCGATCTCGATGGTGCGCGTGATCGCCGTGATAGGCACATCGTTCGCACCGCCCTCGAAGGGGTTCTCCGTGCTCTCGCCGATCTTCTCCATCATGTTGAACACCCACGCCACTAATGCGCTGAAGGGGATCGTCAGCCAGATGAATCCGCCACCCAATTTGGCGAACTCGCCGAGCATGCCGAAGGGTACCAAGGTGATGAAGAGCTTCGTGAACATCAGGTTCAGCGTGCCGAACTGCCGCGGGTAGGGAAAGTTCTTGATGCGCTCGCATTTGCCTTGTTGGGCATAGAGGTCCACGAGCATCTTTTCCAGTTCCATGTGCCTGAAGTCCTCGATCAGACCCGCGTCCAACAATTCACGCAGATCCTGGCTCTGGAGGGCGATCAATTGGGTCGCTGCATTGCTCTTGGCCAGCACGAACGCTTTCTCTTCCGAGGTGATCAGGCCTGTGAGCGCGTCCTCCATCTTGTTCTCCACTTCATCCACCGTGTACCATTTGCGGTACTCCCGGTTGTACACCTTGATCATGTGCTCCCAAGCGCGGGGAACGCGCAATTGGAACCGGAGCGCATGCAGCCAGGCGATGTGCCGATGGATCAACCGGGTGTGCACTTCTTTCAATTGGTCCACGCTGGCCGGTGTTTTGGCATGCTTCGCGGTCACCAGGTCCTTCACCATGATGCCCCATGCACGGCTGCTGTTCACAATGGCACCGTAGATCTGGCGCGCCTCCCAGAGCCGATCGTAGGAAGCGTTGTTCTTAAAGCCCGTCACAAACGCGACGGCCGTGCCGACCAGGGCTATCGGCACCCACGGGATCGTGAGCCAGGTCCATCCGACCAGCTCGAACAGGGCGGTTGGCACGACCGCGAGCGTAAGGAACCAAACTATGTCGCGGCGCGTCCACCAAAGGACTTCGCGCAAAGTGAACCGTCGTCCAGCATGCATGCGTCTTTGTCCCGCATTTGGCGGGAGGGCGAACTTACGTTCCGCGAAGGTTAGCTTCGGCCTGCCCAACCGATGTCACGGAACGCCGCCGAGCGCCGCACCCTGATCCGCTTCCTGTCGCGTTTAGGCCAAGCCGAACTCGCCGCGGGTAACGCGGTAGCTCTGGTAGAACGAGACCTGGGCATGATCGCCCGCGCGAACGGGGTGGAAGGCTTCACCGCGAGCGTGCTCCCCACGGTGCTCTTTCTACAGTTGGACGATGATGCTGGCCACGATGTGCGCATGGCGCTCGGCCCCTACCGCACCGGCGATCTGCGCTTCGACCAGATCGAGGGTGTGTTGCGCATCGCCCGTGAAGCACGCGCAGGGGAGATCAGCCCAGTGGAGGGGCTGCGCAGACTGGATGCCATGTGGAGCATGAAGCATCGTTACCTCGATATCGGCTTCGTGTTCGGCTATTGCCTCACCGTGGTGGGTGTGGCCCTCATGCTCCGGAGCACACCGGTGGGTCTTGCGGTCTCAGCGGCATTGGGGCTCATGGCGGGTTTACTGCTCATGGGCGTGCGCAGGCAGCCAGCCTGGAGCGCCGTGATGCCGGTCGTCATGTCGTTCCTCCTGGCCTCGGTCGTGGCCATCGCACATCGCTACGGTCTTCAAGTCCCTGCCATCGATCTGCTGATCCCGCCCTTGGTGGTATTTCTCCCCGGCAGCACGCTCACCATCGCGGTGGTGGAACTCGCCTTTGCGAACATGGTCAGTGGTGCCAGCCGCTTGGTAGCTGGGTTCGCGCAACTCATCCTGCTCGCTTTTGGGTTGCTCGGAGGCTTCCAGCTTTTCGGTGGGCTCACGGCCATCCCGCCACCTGCTGAACTGGACCGGTTGCCGATGTGGATCCCCTGGATCGGTGTTCTCCTATTCGCGGCCGGTCTTCATGTGTACAAGAGCAGCCGTCCGCGTTCCTTGTTCGCCATGACGCTCACCATGGTCATGGCCTATGCCGGACAAGCATTGGCAGGACAATTCCTCCATGGGTCCGCTTCAGCGTTCTTCGGGGCGGTGCTTATGACCTTCACCGCGCTTACGATCGAGTACCGTTTCAAAGGCCCGCCCGCCATCGTCACTTTTCTTCCGGCTTTCTGGTTGTTGGCTCCGGGCTCTTTCGGTCTAGCGAGTGTAACGGGCATCGCCATGGACGACCAGGGAACCGCCGAGAACCTGCTCCGGTTCTGTTTCGTTTTGGCCGCTATCGCCATGGGTTGCTTGATCGGGGCTTTCGCCTACAGCGGAATGTTCCACATGCGGCGCAGTCGGTGGTGGAGCCGCCAAGCCCCGGTGCGTGAAACCGGAGGCCGCGTGGATGAAGGGTTTCCTGAAGGCCCCTAGTGTCATAACCCTGAAGTTCGTGAACCAAAGAATTGCTCCTATTTCTTCTTCATGCAAGGCGGATCATGCACGGCATAGCGATGGCTATGCCGAAATGATCCAACGCCGCAGGAAGGAGAAAGAGGGGTGAGGCTGGTTTATGAACTTCAGGGTTATGACACCAGCTGCTCACGCCGTCACGGCTACCTTCGCGGTCACAACCCCACCGATCCCGAACGATGGCCCAGATCTTCGACCTCGACATGATCCAGGCGGTCTACAGCCGCTATCCTTCACGCGTCGCTGCTGCTCGTAAAGCGGTCGGCAAGCCGCTCACCCTCACGGAGAAGATCCTCTACGCGCATCTCTGGGACGGCGATGCCACGAAGGCCTTCGGTCGTGGCAAGGACTATGTCGATTTCGCACCGGACCGCGTGGCCATGCAGGATGCCACCGCGCAAATGGCCTTGTTGCAGTTCAGCACCACCGGGCGCAAAACGGTAGCCGTGCCCAGCACGGTGCATTGCGATCACCTGATCCAAGCACGGGTAGGAGCGAAGCAGGATCTGCAGGACGCCTTGTTGAAGAGCAACGAGGTCTTCAATTTCCTGGAGAGCATCAGCAACAAATACGGCATCGGCTTCTGGAAGCCGGGCGCGGGGATCATCCACCAGGTGGTGCTGGAACAATACGCCTTTCCGGGCGGCATGATGATCGGCACGGACAGCCATACGGTGAACGCCGGTGGCTTGGGCATGATCGCGATCGGGGTGGGTGGTGCCGATGCCTGCGACGTGATGAGCGGGCTCGCATGGGAACTGAAGTGGCCGAAACTCATCGGTGTGAAGTTGACCGGAAAGCTCAGTGGCTGGGCATCCTCCAAGGATGTGATCCTGAAGGTGGCGGGTATACTAACTGTGAAGGGTGGAACGGGTGCGATCGTGGAGTACTTCGGTCCCGGCGCGGAGAGCTTGAGCTGCACGGGTAAAGGCACCATCGCCAACATGGGGGCGGAGATCGGCGCCACCACCAGCACCTTCAGCTATGACGACTCGATGAGCCGCTACCTGAAAGGCACCGGCCGCGCCGATGTCGCCGCGCTCGCCGATGCCATCAAGGAACACTTGCAAGGCGACCCGGAGGTCTACGCGGATCCCAGCGCGTATTTCGATCAGGTGATCGAGATCGACCTGAGCACCCTGGAGCCCCATGTGAACGGTCCATTCACTCCGGATCTCGCCTGGCCGATCAGCAAGTTCGCCGCAGCGGTGAAGGAGAACAACTGGCCCGCGAAATTGGAAGTGGGGCTGATCGGCTCTTGCACGAACAGCAGCTACGAAGACCTGACGCGTAGCGCTTCCATCGCCCAACAAGCGATCGACAAGAACCTGAAGGCGAAGAGCGAATTCACGATCACCCCCGGTAGCGAAGTCGTGCGTTTCACCTCGGAACGCGATGGGTTGCTGAAGACATTCGACGCCATGGGCGGCGTTGTCCTTGCCAACGCTTGCGGTCCCTGCATTGGCCAGTGGGCCAGGCACACGGACGACCCGAACCGCAAGAACTCGATCATCACTTCCTTCAACCGCAACTTCGCGAAGCGCAACGATGGCAACGCGAACACGCATGCTTTCGTGGCTTCACCGGAGATCGTCACGGCGCTCGCCATCGCAGGGGATCTCACGTTCAACCCGCTCACCGATGAACTGGTGAACGAAGCAGGTGTGAAGGTGCGCCTCGACGAACCCAAAGGCATCGAACTACCTCCTCGTGGATTCGATGTAGGCGATGCGGGGTACAAGGCCCCCGCAGCCGATGGCAGCACGGTGAACGTGGTGGTGAAGCCCGACAGCGAGCGCCTGCAATTGCTCGCGCCTTCCCAGCATGGAATGGCAAGAACATCACGGACGCCGTAGTGCTGATCAAGGCGAAAGGGAAGTGTACCACGGACCACATCAGCATGGCCGGTCCTTGGTTGCGCTATCGCGGGCACTTGGACAACATCAGCAACAACACGCTGATCGGTGCCACCAACGCTTTCAATGGTGAGGCGGACAAAGTGAAGAGCCAACTCACCGATGAGTATGGCCCGGTGCCTGCCACGCAACGCGGCTATAAGGCGGCTGGGGTGCCGAGTATCATCGTAGGCGACCAGAACTACGGTGAAGGCAGCAGCCGCGAGCACGCGGCCATGCAACCCCGTCACCTGGGAGTGAGTGCGGTACTCGTGAAGAGCTTCGCCCGCATCCACGAGACCAACTTGAAGAAGCAGGGCATGCTCGCGTTGACCTTCGCCAACGAGACCGACTACGACAAGATCCAGGAGGACGATCGCGTCGACTTCACGGATCTTACGGCGTTCGCGCCGGGCAAGCCGCTTACGCTCCTTTTCAAGCACAAGGGCGGAGGTAGCGACAGCATCCTGTGTAACCACACCTACAATGCGCAGCAGATCGAGTGGTTCAAAGCGGGTGGCGCGTTGAACATCATCCGGGCGCAGCACGTCGGTTGATCCGATTTCGGGACCGGGATCTTTCATGGCTTCAAGCCGCTAGCCCCAAGCTACAAGCTCTATCACGGTGGTGAGCTTGTAGCTTGAGGCTTGGAGCCTGCGGCTAGGGTCACGCCCGCATCAACGGGATCTCCACTTCCACGCGCGTGCCTGGAGGGAGGTCCGTGTAGCGGAAACCCGCCTCACCGCCGTACTGCTTGCGCACTAGGTCCAGTCGCGCACGCGTGATCGTGGTGCCCAGGCTGGTCTTCTTCACCGGTGCACCATCTGTGGGTGCGACCTTCTTCGCGTGCCTTCCTGCGCCGTCGTCCTCGATGGTCCACACGAGTTGCTGGCCGCGTTGCTCCACTTTCAGCAGGATATGGCCCTTGCCCTCCTTGCCTGCCATGCCATGCCAGATGGCGTTCTCCACGAAGGGTTGCACGACCAAGGGAGGCACCATCACTTCCAGCGGATCGATCGCGGGATCGACCTCCACACTGTAGTCGAACTTGTCCTGCATGCGCTTCCGTTCCAGATCGATGTATCCGCGCAGGGTGTCCAGGTCCTCCTGCAGCGGCACTTCGGCATGGCGGCTGTTCTCCAGCACGCTGCGCATCACGCGGGCGAACTTGGTGAGGAAGCTCGTCGCGTTCGCGGTATCGTTCTCCTGCACATAGGCGTTCACGCTGTTCAGCGCGTTGAAGATGAAGTGCGGGTTCATCTGGCTGCGCAGGGCCTGGGTCTCCAACGTGGCGGCCTCCTTCTCGAAGCGTTCCTTGCGGCGCTTGCGATCGGTGTAGGTCCAGGCCCGAGGCCGCCGAGCAACAGCACACCGCCGCCCCTGCGGCCCACGAACGGTTGCGGATGCGCTCGCTGCGGAGTTCCGCGATGGTGCGTTCGTTCTCGAGTTGTGTCAGTTGTGCTGCGCTTTCCAAACTGTCCGCCAGGGCTTTTTTTTCGAAGGTGAAGCGCTGCAGTTCCTGCTCCCCTTCCGCGTTCCGCAAACTGTCCTTCATCTGCACGGATAGTTCGAACATGGCGAGGGCTTCCTTGGTGCGGCCTTCGCCCTTGTGCGCCAGGTAGAGCAGATCGGCGGTCTCGGAGGTTTCCTTGGGGAGGCCGGCGGACCGGCAAAGCGCCAGAGCGCGATCGCCGAAGTGGATGGCTCGTGCTCTATCGCCCATCCGCAGGTAGTGCCCTCCGATGTTCTTCAGTGCCATGATGCGCAGGTCGTCCTCCTCCAACCCCTCTGCCAATGCAAGGCTCCAGGTGTGTAATGAGTCCGCCAGCTTGTAGCGCCCGGCGCGGCTGTGTACGATGCCCATGTTGCCCAGCACGATGCTCAGGTCGCGGTCACCCAACCCACGGTGGCGGTAGCGCACCGCCTCGTCGAACGCCACCATGGCGCGCGCGGTATCGCCCTGGTCCATACGCAAGGAACCGATGTTGATGGCGGCTGCGGCCATGGTCGCTGTATCGCGCGCGATGCGCGCCATCCGAGCGCTCCGCTCGTAGTATTCCGCGGCTTTGTCCCAGGCTTTCAACTGTTGGAGCAGCACGCCCATATTGCCCAGGATCTTGGCGAGCGCCACGGTGTCCTGCCCGCGCTCGAAGAACTCTCTGGACCGCTCGAAGCAGTTCAGCATCCGCGGGAAATCGCCCTTCATGCCGAAGTACTCGCCTTGTGTGTTCAAGGCCAATCCTTGGTAGCGCTCATTGCCCACCTTTTCCGCCAGGTCGTATTGCATCACCGCGAGGAGGTATCCACTGTCGGGCTTGGTGTGGAGATATCCGTCGATGCTGATGTAGCTCATGGCCCGCAAGCGATCCACCGATGGCTGCGTGGTGTCATTCCAAACGGTCCAGAGGGAATCGAAGTTGATCTGGGCTGAGCTGTGGGCCACGCGAGTGGTGACACGGCGGTGGTGGTGTGGGCCCGGTTTGAGTTACCCGCAGGATGGGCCGTTGTTGGAGGCCGGCACCGGCCCCGGGAGCCGCCACTAAAGGGAAAGAAGCGTGGGAGGTGCCTGAGCATGGGCCATGGTGTCTGTCGAACGAAATTTCGCGGGGTCCAGGTACTCCTGGTACGGTCAATGAGAGCAGCCGCCCATTGGGCGGCTCCTCGCATTTTACCTGGGTGAGCTCAGTTCGCCGCTGTCTCGCTACCCAGTAGTGTGACATGCCCGATACCTTCGGTGGCAGGCAGCCGCTCTCCTTTTACATGGAAGCGGAACACGTACACCCCGGTGGGTGCCATGCTCCCATTCGCCGTGCGACCATCCCAACCTTGACCCATGGTCGATGAAGCGAACACTTGCGCGCCCCAGCGATCGAAGACGATGAAGCTCACTTCGCTCAGTTCATGGCCTACTGCGCCGAACACATCGTTGATGCCATCGCCATCCGGCGTGAAGGCGTTCGGGAAGTACACATGGGCGGCCGGCAGGAGGTGTACCGTGTCGGTGGCGGTGCAGCCGTTGGCGGTGGTGATGGTGAGTTCCACCATGGAACTCGGTGTCCAGGTAGCGGTGGTTCGGCTGTGCCTCAGCGCTGGTGTTGCCATCGCCGAAGTTCCAATCGAACTGATCGGCACTTGGGGTGCTGGCGGATGTGAACAGCCACTCGTCCTGACCTTGGCTGATGGCGGTGATGTTCGTTACCGGTGTTTCCACGCCCACCGTTACTGAAGCGCTGAGCACCTCCCCGCAGAGGTCGGTGGCCTGCACCGTGAAGGAATTCGCCTCGAGTGATGCTCACCAGCACCGTGCTGTCATTGGTGTTCAGTCCGTTCCAAAGGAAAGTGTGGATACCGGAGCCGCCCGTTACTTCAGCCTCTAGCAGGATGGAGCCACCGTTGCACAGTACGGTGTCTTCGGTAAGAGAGAGCACCATGGGAGCGTACTGCGGTGCGAATGTGTTCACGGTGGCCGAGGCGGTGCCGGCGCAAGCGTCCGTGACGGTCACCGTGTAGCTCGCATCCTGGTCCACGATCACTTGCATGTTCAGTGCATTGGAGAGCAAGGTGCTTTGTGCATCGGTCCAAGTGGTCGTGAACGGAGCCGCGCCACCGGCGATGTTCAGCAGGGCCACCGTGGCAGGTTGCCCGGTGCATTGCACGGTGGTGTCGCTGCTCACCGTCAAGGTCATTGGGCTGGTCGGGGTGATGGTCACTGAGTAGGTGTAGTTCTGCAGAATGGCCAGCGAGCCCGGTGAGCAATCCGAAATGGTGACGGTGAAAGGAACGGTCCCCGAGATGCTGGGATCGCCGTTCCAGCAGATGATCGCGGAAAGTGGGTTCGATCCGGAGACCATTACCGTGGCGCCCGGCAGCACTTGCGCGATGTTGCTCTCCAGCAGCAATGAACTCGCAGCATCGGCATCGGTATACACTGCCGTGAAGCAGAAGCTACCGCTGCCGCAGAGGCTGATGTCATAAGCCCCGTTGGCTTGCGCATTCCCGGTCAGGTTCGTTACTGTACCAGCGTTGGGGTCGGGGGGCGTGCCTGCACAAGGCACCACCACGAACTGCATGTCACGCACCATGGTCCCGATGAGGTTGCCGTTGCCGTCGAACTGTTGCACCTGCACAGTGACCACATAACTGCCTTGCTGGGTCGGGGTGAAGGTGACCTCGCCCGTGGCGGTGTTCATAGCGATACCAGGGATCGGCGCGCTGGCATTGAACCCAGGCGTATAGGGCGCTACGACACCTTCAGCGCTCTGAGCGCTCACCAGTGCATAGGCAAGCGTGTTACCGTCCGGATCGACCGCGCCGAAGGAATAGCTCACCGGTGTGTTGAGGCATACGTAGGGGATCGGCGCGCTCTGCACCACTGGACCGTTGTCGCACGTTGCTGCTTGCGTGTTCACCGTCGTGGTGAAGAACATGCTCTGGCTGGCAGGGTTCACCAAGTTCAGAACGGCCGCGTTGCGCTGGCCTTCGTTCAACGAGGACCAGGATGCGGTCCAGGTGTCGCAGGGCAGCAGGTTCACCGCAGCCGTGGTGTAAGTGTATTGTCGTGCTCCGGGGAGATTTCCGCCGTTGCAGGTGCTATTGCCCAGATCCTGCGGGCAGAGTTGTGAGACTTCGGTCGAAGCGCTTTGGTTCACCACTAACTGCATATTCCCACAAGGGCTGGTCAATGCGATCGTTTGCGCCGCTTGAGGTGGGAAGCCTGCTGAGCAATCCGCGAACAAAGTGAGTGTGAACTGGTAGTTGTTGCCTCCCAGGCAGGTGTAGGTGATCTCACCACCGCTCAAGTGCGATGCATGGCTGCGGCCTACGCCGAAGGCGACCATACAGCTTACCACCGCAAGAGCGCGCAGCAGGATGCGGAAGGAGGGGGCCAGCGCGCTCCAAGGGGCGCAGGTGATAGCGAGTTGCTTCGGTGCTGGGGAGAAGGCTTGACGGTTCATGGCTCGGGGTCGTTGATGGGTCGAAGCAACCGCCATCACAAGCCCAACTCATGTCCCAAAGAGCAAATGGTCGTGGACCACACGCAAGTGGTCGAAAATGATCCTCCCGAAATCTCGGGAGCGGTGCGTTCTGGTCGGACCGAACTTCGTATCCCCGCCTCAGATCGGGTCGGCAGCCTTCGCTATCGCTTGCTGAAGCTGTACCGGTAGCCCACCTGCACCCCGATCTGCCCCGGGAACAACCAGTGCTGCTCCCCTGCATAAGGATCTGAAGCCAGCGTGATCCCACCTTCTACGAACGGCGATCCCCAGCGGGTCCCATACTGCAAGCCAAGAGCAGCTCGCCCCATCCAGCGGTCGATCCGCGATCTCCATATCCACGGAACCGCCGTTGTCCGGTCGCAGCTCGGTGTAGACGCGATCGATCGGCGTGTACCATTGACCGCTGAGCCGTAACACAAAGGAGGAACTATCGCTCAGTCTCCGTTCCACCAGGCCACCGGCCCAATGGCTGGGGCCGGTCCATCCATGGTCAAGCCCAGCACCACCCATCACCCCAGCCGACCATTGCCCCAACACGCTGAGTGGAGCGCTCAGCAGGAAGGTGGCCACCACATGCCGAAAAGTCGAGGTCCTGTCCATAGCTCGAAGATAACGAACCCTGCGCCCTTTCATTGCCTGGCATGCGACTTGCCAAGCGCGCTTGCCCGCTTCCTGCGGGTTCCCGGCCGCTGGCCTAAATTGCCCGCCCGGAATACCCGAACCCATCGCCCATGACCGCCCGCTTTACCCTGCTCTGTGCCACTGCCCTCGGTGCCCTCACGTTGATCGCCCAAGAAAAGGATCCGGACAGTGATGACCCCACCGACAGCCTCAACATGGTCCCCAACGGCGGGTTCGAGGAATTCGAAGGCAAGCTGAAACGCCTAGGCAGCATCGAAATGGCGAACGGCTGGAAGAGCCCGACCCTGATCAAGGCAGACCTCTTCAGCGACAAGGTGGCCATTGGCCCGGCTTCCGCCCCGCGCAATGAGTACGGCGACCAAGGGGCCTTGAACGGTAGCAACTACGCCGGCTTGATGTGGTGGAGCTACATGAACAAGGAGCCGCGTGCCTACATGCAGGTCAAGTTCAAGAAGATGCTCACCAAAGGACAGAAATACTGCGTCCGCTACTTCGTGAGCTTGAGCGACCTGAGCAAGTATTCGGCGAACGAACTGGGCGCTTATGTGAGCAAGGTGATGGTGAAGAAGGACGATGAGAGCGCCCTCACCTATGAGATGCAGGTGCCCAACCTGCGCACCAAGATCTATGACGATATCTACTCCTGGCAAGGGGTGTGCGGCGTATACGAAGCCAAGGGTGATGAGCAATACCTGATCCTCGGCAACATGGCCGCGAACGATAAGGTGGTCACCGGCAAAGTGAAGCGACCCAAAGGCGAAGTACGGCCGCAGGTCTTCAAGGCCTATTATTTCATCGATGACGTCTCCGTTACGCCCATCAAGCTGTTGAGCGAATGCACCTGCGAGCAGCTCGACAAGGCCGAAAGCGAGTTCATCTACAGCAAGCGCAGCACAGTGAACAAGACCCTGAAACCGGACCAGCAGGTGGATGCCACGGTGATCTACTTCAAACGGTTCCAGCAGAGCATCGATGGTGCCATGGACACGCCGCTCAACGACGTGATCGAAGCCCTGAAGGCCGACCTGAACGTGAAAGTGCGCCTGGTAGGCCATGCGGATGCGCTCGAAGAGGACCGCACCCGCATGCGCCCCGACCTGCTCGAACTGGGTAAGCTCCGGGCGGAGAGCGTGAAGGCCGTGCTCGTGGAAGCCGGTATCTCCGCCGAGCGTGTCACTGTGATCGGAATGAAAGCTGAAAGCCCTGCCGATGCGGGCGATGATGAAGTGGCGCTGAGCAAGAACCGGAGGGTGGAATTCGAGTTGGAATAGTGGACCGTAGGTGATCCATCCCTGGCGAAGGCCGGAGCGTGCGCTCCGGCCTTCGCGTTACATTGCCCACCATGCAGAAAGGCGACAAGCGCGTCATTCGCGGCTGGACCATGTACGACTGGGCCAACTCGGTCTATTCGCTCACCATTACCAGCGCGGTCTTCCCGATCTTCTATGCGGCCATCACCATGGATGGTGCCACGGACCTGGTCGCCGCCCGTTTTGGCTTGCCTGCCCAATCCCTCTATTCCTACGCGCTTTCCGCAGGCTTCCTGCTGGTGGCCTTGATCACCCCGGTGCTCAGTGGCATCGCGGACCATACGGGCCGCAAGAAGGATTTTCTCAAAGGCTTCTGCTACCTCGGAGCCGCGAGTTGCGCGGGCCTCTTTTTCTTCAGCGCGGAGAACCTGTTGCCGGGTCTGCTTCTGGTCATGCTCGCCTGCGTGGGCTTTAGCGGCAGCCTGATCTTCTATGATGCCTTCCTGCCGGAGATCGCGGAGCCCAAGGACCACGACCGCATCAGCGCACGCGGCTACACCATGGGTTATCTGGGGAGTGTGCTGCTGCTTATCGTGAACCTGCTGATGGTGATGAAACCCGCGTGGTTCGGTATACCCGATCGCGATGGATTGACCGCGCGGATCACCTTCATCACCGTGGGGATCTGGTGGGCGGGCTTCGCCCAGTTCGCGTTCCGTGTATTCCCGGACAACCCATACGGCCGCGAACCAACGGGGAACCTGATCGGGAACGGCTACCGCGAGTTGCGCAAAACGTGGCAGGAACTGCGGCGCACCCGCCGACTGAACAGTTATCTCATGGCCTTCTTCGTGGTGAACATGGGCATCCAAACGGTGATGTACCTGGCCGTGACCTACGCCAAGGCGGAAGTGCAGGAACTCGACGCGAACGGTGTGGCCGGGCCGATCGGCGATAGCAGCCTCATCATCAGCATCCTGCTGATCCAACTGGTGGCGGTGGTGGGCGCCTTCCTTTTCGTGTACCTCAGCAAGCGCTTCAGCAACCTTACCGCGCTTATGATCGGTTGTGTGATCTGGATCGCGCTCTGCATCGCGGCCTACCGCATCCATTGGGCTTGGGAGTTCTATGCCTTGGCCAGTGGGGTAGGGTTGGTGATGGGCGGCACGCAGGCGCTTTCGCGGAGCACGTATTCCAAGTTCCTTCCCGAAACGATCGATCACGCATCCTACTTCTCTTTCTACGATGTGAGCTACTACGTGAGCACGGTGCTCGGCACTTTCGCCTACGGTTTGGTCTATCAACTCACGGGCGATCTGCGCAACACGGTGATCATCATCGGCAGCTTCTTCGTGGTCGGGTTCATCTTGCTCCTGCTGGTGCCGCGCACGGAGGTGCCCGTCGAGAGCCGCGGCTGATCGTCGCTCTACCTTCGCCGCTTCTAGCAGCATCGGCCATGAACGTGGAAAAGATCTGGGATGTGGTGATCGTGGGCGGTGGCATCGTGGGCGCCGCCACCCTGTACAAAATGCAGGTGCGCTTCCCCAAGCTGGCCATCCTGCTCATCGAGAAGGAAGACGCGCTGGCGGACCACCAGACCGGGCACAACAGCGGGGTGCTCCACAGCGGTATCTACTACAAGCCGGGCAGCTACAAGGCGAAGAACTGTGTGGAAGGTCGCCACGAATTGGTGGCCTTCGCGAAAGAGCATCGCATCGCTCACGATATATGCGGCAAGCTGATCGTCGCCACCACGCACGATGAACTGCCGCGCCTGGACAAGATCTGGAACACGGGGCAGACCAACGGCATCGAGGACATGCAGCGCGTAACACCGGAGCAGATCCGTGAGATCGAACCGGAGTGCGCAGGCATCGCAGGTATCCGCGTGGGTTGTACGGGGATCATCGACTTCCGCGGTGCCACGAACAAAATGGCACAGCTCGCACGCGGCTTGAACCCGGAGAGCGCCGTGCATCTCGGCGAGGCGGTAACGGGCACCGAACATGGCGAAGGCATCAGCATCATCCGCACCACCAAAGCATCGTACCGCACCAAGCACGCGGTTTTCTGTGCGGGTCTTCAGAGCGACCGGCTCGCAAAGGCCGATGGCGTCACCTTCCCCGAACGCGTGGTGGGCTTCCGCGGCGATTACTTCGAACTGAGCGACCAGGGCAAGCACAAGGTGAAGCACCTGATCTATCCGGTGCCCGATCCGCGTTTCCCTTTCCTCGGCGTGCATTTCACGCGCATGACCGACGGTAGCATCGAGTGCGGCCCGAACGCGGTGTTCACCTTCAAGCGAGAAGGTTATGGCAAGACCGATTTCGACTTCAACGACACGCTGGACGCGCTCACCTACGGCGGCACTTGGAAGCTCTTCCTCAATAACATGAGCTACGGGATCGACGAGTACCGCCGTGCTTTCAGCAAGAAGCTCTTCCTGAAAACCTTGCGCCGACTGGTGCCTTCGCTCACCATGGAGGATCTGAAGCCCGGCCGCGCAGGTGTGCGCGCCATGTTGCTCGGAACCGACGGTGCCATGGTGGATGATTTCCGTATCGAGCGCAAGGGCACGCACGTCCATGTGCTCAATGCGCCTTCGCCCGCTGCCACCGCAGCCCTGGCGATAGGCGGCGAGATCACCCGCATGGCGATGGAAGAGTTGCGTGTGGGAGGATCGGTGCGTTGAGCGAGAACGAACCCCGTCACTGCGCTACGCGGTACTGCTCGTGGAAACCTTCCCAGTCCCAGAGGAAGAAGCCCATCAACCCGTTCACCCGCTTCAGGATCACCGGGTGCGGCACGCGCTGATCACGGAAGAACTCATCGGTTTGGAACCGGAAGAGGTCGTACTGATGGAACACGGCCTTGCTCATCGCATACACCGTGTTCTTGCTCGGGTGGTTGAGGCGGGCCATCATTTGCTGAAGCGTGGTAATGCTCCGCTCCACATCCGAGGTCCGCGTGCCCAAGGCCTGTGCGAACTTGGAGATCACCAAGGCGGCGACCCGTTGGTCCTGGCCGGCTTGCAACTGGCGTTGCAGTTCCATCAAGTTGCCGGCGAGCACCACATGGAGGAAGGTCTCATCCCCTTCGGGATCGACCACCTGTGCCCCGGCCAGTTCCGGTGCTTCGTTGAGTTCGGCCGCCACATCCGCGAAACCCTGCTGCACGAGTTGGAGCAACGCGTTCACGAACACGTTCGCTAAACGGTCCTCCGTGATCTTCTTTTTTCCGAATAGAGTGGCGATCATGCGCGCTTTGTCCCCGCGAAATTCGACCAACCCCCGGTGCGCCTTCGACCGGTGCTTCAGATATTTTTAACAGCTTTATCCACTTGCTATGGATCTGGCCGCGCTGCTGCACGAATACGCCACCTACGATCATTGGGCCACCGCGCTCTTTGTGGAACGCCTCGAACGCGAGCCCGGCGATACGCTGGACCGTCCGGCCACAAGCAGTTTTCCATCGATCCGAGGTACGCTGCTGCACATCCGGGATGCCGAGGCCGCTTGGCTCGCTCGTTTGAACGGCCAACCCGTGCGCTGGCCTGCGGAGGAACTCACCACCCTGGCCTCGGTCATGGCGCATGCCGCGCGCTTCCGCGATCATGTCACTGCCTTGCCCATGGAAGGAATTCTGCGGGAATGCACCTACAAGGACCTGAAGGGCACCTCTTACAACCAGCCCGCCTGGCAAATGATCATGCACTGCATCAACCATTCTTCTTACCACCGCGGGCAAGTGGTGACGCAGATGCGGGAATTGGGTCTGGAGGATATCCCGCGGACGGATCTGGTCCACTTCCAGCGTACGCGCTGATCAACAGGTACGATCGGCAAGTCAGTTGGCCGTTCAGTTCGAGCGGTTTCCTTTGTCCTATGCGATGTACCCTACCCGCGATCCGTTCGATGCTCTGCACAGCGGGGGTCGCGCTCGGACTTGTTACCGCCGCCCAGACCGAATCGGATGAGCGTGCCCTGCTGGATGTGAAGAACGGCATCAGCATCAGCAAGGAACCCAAGTTCCTGCTCAACCTACGCTTCCGCATGCAGGCCCGCCTCGGGTTGAACACCGTGAGCGGCGAGGACCTGAGCACCGACAAAGTGGAAGGCCGCATCCGCCGGCTCCGGCTCCGATTCGATGGCCATGTGCTGAACCGCAAGGTGCAGTACTACATCCAGTTGGCTTTCTCCAAGGCGGATATGGATCTGGAGAACGGGGAGATCGCGCAACCTATCCGCGATGCCATCCTTTACTACAACTTCTCCCCGAACTTCTACGTGGGCTTCGGGCAGAGCAAATTGCCGGGCAATCGGGAGCGTGTGGTGAGCAGCGGCAACCTGCAGTTCGCCGATCGCTCCATCGCCAACGGGGCCTTTACCCTCGACCGTGATTTCGGCGTGTTCGGGTATTGGACCATTCCCGCAGGTGCCACACTTTTCCATGTGAAAGGTGCGGTGAGCACAGGCGATGGGCGGAACGCCTCGGCGATCAATTCGGGCATGGCCTATACCGGCCGTTTGGAGTTCCTCCCCTTGGGCAAGTTCGAAGGTGGTGGTGATCTCAGCGAAGGGGACCTGGAACGCGAGCCCACCCCCAAACTATCCGTTGCGGGCGGCTACAGTTATAACGACGATGCCGTGCGCACCGGCGGTCAACTCGGGTCGGATCTCTATGCCCCGCGCGATATGGCCACCTTCATCGCCGACCTCATGTTCAAATGGCACGGCTTCGGAGCGCTGGTCGAAGTGTTCGATCGGCGCACAACGGATCCCTTCACCTACGACGCGGAAGGCGCGCGGCGCATCGCCCTGGAAGGCGCGGCCGTGAACAGCCAACTGAGCTACTGCTGGTCCAAGCATTGGGAACTCGCCGGCCGCTATGCCTTCGTGCAGCCATCGGCCCGGCTGCTCACCTCGGTGAAGAAGAGCGAAGAGGCCATCCTCGGTGTGACCAAATACCTGAACGGACACCGCATCAAGGCACATTTGAACGTGAGCTATCGCTGGACCGATGGCGATGCCGCCCTGGATCATCCGGGAAATTCATGGAACGCCATGTTGCAGGTGGAGTTCGGGATCTGAGTCGATCCCGCGAGGAACGTACTTTCATCGCCACTACTGTTGGTTCCTGCCAAGAACCGGCGACAAAACATGGCACAACGCATCATAGTCAACGCGGACGATCTCGGGTTGGCACCTTCCGTGAACGATGCCATCTTCGAAGTGTTCCGCGCGGGCAATTTGAACAGCGCCACTTTGATGGTCGCCATGCCCGGTACTGCAGATGCTGTGGAGCGCCTGAAGGATCACCCAGGATTGGCCGTCGGGCTCCACTTCACGCTTACTGAAGGACGCGCGCTCACAGGCCCATCGTCCCTCACGGATGGTGCCGGTATGTTCGGGCCGCGCAAGGATCTTGCGATGCGGGCTATGCGTGGCCAGGTGAAAAGCGCGGATCTCCGGCGTGAATTCGAAGCGCAACTGGATCGTGCGGAAGCGCTCGGCGTATCGCTCACGCATAGCGATAGCCACCAGCATGTGATGATGCTACCGGCCGTCTTCGATGCTGTCGCACCCGTGATCGCCGAGCGCCGCTTGGGCGTGCGCTTGGTGCATCCGCCCGCGCGCATGGTGCTCGGTGCATGGGCGCGACCGGTGAAACTGCTGAAACAGGCCCTGAACCTGCGCAATGCGCGCCGCCATCGCTCCCGCCACGCGCTGCGCACCAACGATTCCCTGGTCTCCATCCACGACCTCAACAGCCCAGGCCCTTACACCGCGGGGACCTACCAAGCCCTGCTGGCCACCACCAACGCGCAGGAGGTGGTCGAGGTCATGGTCCATCCTTACCGCGTGGATGACGCTTTACGCGCCATGTATGCTTCCACGTTGGGGACGAAGGAGCCTTTCTTCCAGCGCTGCATCGCGGAGTATGAAGCCCTGCGCCACGGGCCTGTCTTCGGTGATCGCACCATGATCAACTTCGCGCAGCTATGAGCCGGACGGAGGAGTTGATCGTGCGCGCGGCGCAAGAAAGCGATGCGCCCGCGCTTTCGGGTTTCATGCGCGCGCAACAGCAGGATCGATGCACGCCGGAATATCTCCGCCATTGGTATTTCCAAGGTCCGGTGAAAGGTGGTACGGTGATCACCGGTGAACGCGATGGTCGCATTCTAGGGATGGCCACCATGACCGCGCATCGGTTCGAGCGTGCGGGCACTTCGGCCCTTGTCGCGATGCCACAGAAAGTGCTGACCGACGGAGCAGCGCGCGGCCAAGGCATATTCGGAAAACTCTATCGCGCCAGTGAACGCGCTTGTTTGGATCACGGTGCTGACTTCTTTCTCACCGTGACCAATGCGGCGAGCACACCCATCTTTCTTGGCAAGTTCGGCTATCGGCGTGTGGATCCGCCGCGTATGGCGATCCTTTTTCCCTTGCCGGGCGGGCTCCGATCCAACGCGCTGTTGCGTGCCGGAGCGGAACGCACTGCGACGCGGGATGGTACCTGGCGCATGCACAAGGATGCCGCTTTCGACCAGTGGCGTTTCATCGACCATCCGTTGCGGGAGTACCTCTGCATCGCGTGTGAAATGGACGACCGCCTCTTGGGTAGCATATTCCTGAAACGCATCCGCAAGAAGGGTGTGCCCGTGATGCTTCTCCTGGACATGGTGCCTACAACCGCGGACCTCGCTCCCCAACTGTTGCGCGCGGCACGTAAGGCCGCATGGCAACACCGATGCCTTGCCTTGTTGGTATTGGAGGAAGAAGGCAACCGGGGAGCCATCGCCTCCAACAGCCCCGCGCTGCACCGTTCCAGCGGATTCAACCTGCTGGTGAAGGGCAAGGATGAGGTCCACGACCGCCGCGCTCGCGGCACAACCCTTCGAGTTGGCCTTCGGCGATCTCGACTTTTTCTGAACCTAGGACGTTACGCGCCCCAACAGATCCATGCCCGTATAGTGGCGCGGGGACAGGGTGCGGAGCTGCTGCTTCACCGCTTCGCTCACGTCGAGCCCATTGATGAAGGCTTTGATATCCTCCTTCTCCGATGCGCTCTTTGCCGCGCGTCAGTTCTTTCAATCGCTCGTAGGGCTCCGGGATATCCTGCGCGGCGCAGGATGGTCTGGATCCCTTCGGCCACCACCGCCCATTGGGCGTCCAGATCGCGTTCGATCGCGGCTTCGTTCAGCAGGAGCTTATCCAGGCCTTTGGCGATGGAATCCACCGAAAGCAGGGTATGGGCCATCGGTACGCCAATGGTGCGCGTCACGGTGCTGTCGGTGAGGTCGCGCTGTAACCGGCTGATCGGAAGTTTCTCACTGAGGTGGGCGAACAGTGCGTTCGCGACACCGAGATTGCCCTCGGCGTTCTCGAAGTCGATGGGGTTCACTTTGTGCGGCATCGCGCTGCTGCCCACCTCGCCCGCTTTCGTGCGCTGGCGGAAGTAGTCCATGCTCACGTACTGCCAGACGTCGCGGCACAGATCGATCAGGATCGTGTTGATCCTCCGCATCGCGTCGAACAGCGCCGCCATCCCGTCGTAGTGCTCGATCTGCGTGGTGAACTGCTGGCGCAGAAGCCCGAGCCGTTCCTCCAGGAACCGATCCGCGAGGCGCGCCCAATCGAACTCCGGATAGGCCGCGTGGTGCGCATTGAAGTTGCCCGTGGCACCGCCGAACTTTCCGCTGAAGGGCACTTCGCGCAGCAGCTTCAATTGTGCCTCCAGCCGCTCTACGAAGACTTGGACCTCCTTTCCCAGTCGCGTTGGCGAAGCAGGCTGGCCATGGGTGCGTGCCAGCATGGGCACTTGTGCCCACTCCAGCGCAAGGCCGTGCAGACGGTCCTTCAATGCCGTGAGCTTTGGCAGGTAGTACACGAACACGAACTCCTTCAACAGAAGCGGCAGCGCCGTGTTATTGATGTCTTGCGAGGTGAGGCCGAAATGGACGAATTCCTTCTGCGCACCCAGGCCCAGCTCGTCGAGGCGCTCTTTGAGCCAGTACTCCACGGCTTTCACATCGTGGTTCGTCACGCGCTCGATCGACTTCACGGCTTGCGCGTCCGTTTCGGAGAGCGCGGCGATCCGGCCGAACAGCCCATCGAACTTCGACCTGTCGGTGCCCTTTAGCTCGGGTAGCGGAATTTCGCAGAGAAAACGGAAGTAGGACAGTTCCACCATGAGCCGGTAGCGGATCAACGCCAACTCGGAGAACCAAATGGCCAACTCCGCCGTGCGTTCCCGGTAACGCCCGTCGATCGGGGAAATGGCGGTGAGTGGGGACAGGTGCATGCCCCTAGGCACCTGACGGTGCGCCTTGGGTCAAC
The DNA here is from genome assembly GCA_016712025.1 of Flavobacteriales bacterium. Classification (GTDB taxonomy): domain Bacteria; phylum Bacteroidota; class Bacteroidia; order Flavobacteriales_F; family PHOS-HE28; genus PHOS-HE28. The sequence goes on along the minus strand of JADJRW010000008.1, from coordinate 135,012 downwards.
GGAAGGGTGTGCGCAACGAGGTTCGTCGAGGCCCCCAGCAGGGCTACTTTCGTCCGGCCATGAACGGGATCGTACACGGTTTCGGCGGTTTTCTCCGCGCCTACGGTTTCATGCTCCGCCACCGTATGGCGTGGATGTTCTTGGTGCCCGCACTGCTTTGGGTGGTGCTCGCCTATGGGTTGTTCACCTTGCTGGAAGCGCCCGCCGCGTGGTTCAGCGCTTGGTTGGCAGAACGGCTGGGCGTGGAGGTGGTCCCTCGTCGGGGGCCGACGCTACCTGGTGGGATACGGCCAAGGCGATCCTGAACGCCACGCGCGATGCATTGGTATGGATCGCCCTGAAGGTGATCACGATCCTCATTCTCTTCACGGTGAACAAGTATTTGGTGCTGATGCTCCTTTCACCCTTGTTGGCCTATGCCAGCGAACGTGCGGAGGAGATCATTTCCGGGCGTTCGTTCCCTTTCAGTTGGCCGCAGCTTTCCGTGATGCCGTCCGAGGATCATTGCTCGCCTTGCGCAACGGCACGGTCGAGCTGTTCGCGGTGGTGCTCATCGGCATCCTTGGTCTATTGCTCCCCATCTTGTTGCCGGTGAACGCGGTGCTGCTCTTCTTGCTATCCGCCTACTTCTATGGCTTTTCCATGGTGGACTATGTGTGAACGCAGAAAAGCTGCGCATCGCCGATAGCGTGCATGTGGTGAACGACCACCCTTGCGGGCGATCGGCAACGGCATGGCCTTCAGCTTGATGATGAAGATCCCTTTGCTCGGCACGATGCTCGCACCTTTGTTGGGAGCCGTCGGTGCCGTGCTCGCCTTGGAACGCGAAGGAGCGCTGCAACGCATTCACCAACGGACATGAACGCGCCCTTCCTTCTCCCCATCGCGCAGGTGATGAGCGACCCGCATCTTCGTGCCTCCTTTTACTCGCGTTGATCCTCCGATGTCCACCAGGCAAAAGCCCTTCGCGGAACACACACCCTGGTGGCGCTCCATCGTTACGCGAACGGTGCTGGTCTTCACGGTGCTGGTGGTGAGCGCGGCCGCCCTGGCCGGCTATCTGGTGTATCGCGCGGTGCGTGAGCAAGTGCAGCTTACGGCCCGTGTCGATCTGCGGCATGATCTGGACCTCACGGAAGTGCGCCTTCGCGCTTTCATGGACCTGATCGGGAACGACATCGCTTTCCTTGGCAACAACGACCCGGTGCTGCACTTCGCAGCGGACACCCTCGGGGACAGCTTGGTGCATGTGGCGACCATAGAGCATGTTGCGCTCTTGATGGAGAGCTTCCTGCGCAGTCGCGACCAGCTCGCCCAAGTGCGCTTGTTGGCTACGGACAGCCTCGGTATGGAACTCGTGCGCTTCGATCGCGCCGATGATCGTGTGGTGCGTGTGCCCGGCTCCGCGTTGCAGGCGAAGGGGGATCGCGACTACTATCGGGAAGCCATGCTTCTTGGTCCTGGGGAATTCTACTTCTCCCGGATCGACCTGAACCGCGAGCACGGCCGCTTGTCCCTGCCGTTGATGCCCACACTGCGCGCCGCCACCGCGTTGTTCGGGCCCGACGGACGGAAGGTGGGGCTTATGATCATCAATGCCGACCTGCGTCCCCTTTTCGCGGAATTGATCGCGGGACGGCGCAGCCGGGAAACGTTGGTGTTGCTCCGCGAGGATGACGAGATCATACTCCACCCGGACACAGCGTTGATGTTCCGCTCTGAGTTCGCTGCGCCCAGCACGCTCGATGCACTTCTCGGACGACCGCTGCCGCCGAACGATTCCGTTGCGCTGATCGGGGATCGCTATTGGACCTTCCGCTCCTTTGCGCTCCCGCCCCTGCCTTACACCTTGCGTGTCGGGTTGGCCACCGATACCGCGCCCTTGCTCGCCGCCTTGCGCGAACGGAGGGATCGCGCGGTGCTGCTCACCCTTGGCATCGCGCTCGGCTTCATGTTGCTCGGGCTCGTCTTCGCCCGATCCCTGGCCGGGCGTTTGGATCGGATCACGTTGCAGGTGGAACGCTACGCAGCCGGTGAAGGCACCGATCGACTGCCTTCAAGGCGGCACGATGAAGTGGGACGCCTCGCGCGAAGTCTGGAGCGCATGCAGCAGCGGATCGATGAACGCGTCGCCGACCTGCAGCAAGCCCGGGCCGTTGCGGAGGACGCGGATCGCGCGCGCCGCGAGTTCATGGCGAATATGAGCCATGACGTGCGCAACCCGCTCCAAGCCATCCTCGGAATGGCCGATGCCATCGATCATGCGCACTTGTCCGTTGCCGATAGCGAGCGCGTGGCGATCGTGCAGCGTTCGGCGCAACGCCTCCACGGACTGGTGGATGATCTATTGCTCCATGCACGGATCGATGCGGGACGCGCCCGTGTGCAAGCCACCGAAGTGGACGTTCACACGTTGTTCTCCGACATAGCGCAAGCGCATCGCACAGAGGCGGAACGCAAGCACCTCGCACTGCGGCTCGATCTGGTATCCGCGCCACAGCGGTTCGCCACCGATCCCCTGCACCTCCATCGCATCGCGGACAATCTCGTGGGCAACGCGGTGAAGTTCACCGCAGAAGGACATGTGGATGTGCGCGTCCGCGCGGAAAAGGTCGGAGGCATCGCGCACCTCGTCGTGAGCATCGCGGATTCCGGGGTGGGCATTGCCGCTGAAGAACAGGAGCGTATGTTCCAACGCTTTGAGCGCGCCCAGGATGAAGGCGTAGGAGCGGGCCTTGGCCTGGCGATCACCCGTCGTCTGGTTGAACTGCTCGGCGGTACTATCCGGTTGGAAAGCAGGGTGGGTGAGGGCAGCCGTTTTACTGTGGAAATTCCGGAACAAGCCATCGCGGTCGCCACCCCGAGCGTTGCCCAAGCCTTCGACCTTCGCGGACTACGCGTGCTGCATGTGGATGACGTGTCCACGAACCGTGCGCTTCGCGATCGAATGGGCCGCCGCGCTGCAATGGACCTTGATCAGCTGTGCGACTTCCAAGGAAGCCCTGGCCGCGTGCGAAGAGGACCGCTTCGACTTGATGCTGATCGACATCGATCTAGGTGGCGATATGCGCGGCACAGAACTGGCGATGCGTATTCATGGCCTTGCGAAACACCGCTACGTGCCCATGCTCGCTGTCACCGCTTTTGTGGACACCGATCAATTGGAGGAGATCCTGGAAGGCAGGCATGAACGGGCGCATCACTAAACCGGTGGATCGCGGCTTGCTCGCTTCGGAAGCCGCCTTCTGGACCGGCCGCTCGGACGAAGGATGTGCGGAGCGCCCGGATCTGGGCGCATTGGAGAACCAGTTCGATGGTGTACCGGAGAAAGTTGTGCGCGCCTTGCGGAACTACCGGCGCGAGTTCGCCCAATGGCGTGCGGATCTCCACCGGGCGAATGATGCGTTGGACCAGATCGCGTTGGATGCGGTCCGGCACAAACTGCGCCCGCACCTGGACCTGCTTGGCATGCCGCAAGGCCGCGCGTTGCTCGATGCGTTCGTAGTGGGAAGCGATGTGCGCGCGATCCGATCGCCTGTTGGATCGCGCTTCTTCGGCAAGCTGCGTTATCGCACCCATTCCATCCTTCCGATTTTTCCAAGGCGACGCTTACAGCAGGTCCAGGGCGACCTCTTGGGAAGCAATGGAAGAGCGCTTCAGGTCCACCGTCGGATGAGGTCCTGGCGGTAAGTCTCGCTCACGGGGATCAGGTCGCGGCCGATCTTCACGTCCATCGTATCCAGTTTCTCCACGTGCGTTAGGTTGATGATGTAGCTGCGATGTACGCGCACGAAGGTCGAAGGCAATTTGGCCTCCAGGTCCTTCAGGTTCATCAGGCTGGTCACCTCGCGGCCATCGAGCACGAAGCGGACATAGTTCGAATCGCTTTTAACGTAGCGCACTTCGCTCAAGCGGAGCCGCACGATCTCCTGCCCGGTGCGCACGAACACGAGGTCCTTGTCGCCCTCGCCGCGATCGGTGTGCGTCTCGCTTCGCCCTTCCACCTTGCGCCAGGCCTGCGCCAATCGCTCGAAGGACACCGGCTTCACCAGGTAGTCCACCACGTTGAAGCGAAAGGCCTCCAGTGCGAAGCTCGGATCGCCGGTGACGATGATCACTGGACAGCCGGGATCGGTCGCCTCGAGGAGTTCACGTCCGCTTATTCCGGGCATGGCCAGGTCCAACAGCACGAGGTCAAGCGCACCCGCGCGTATCTGGCGCAAGGCTTCGGTGCCGTCCGCCGCGTGTACGATCGCTGCCTCGGGAAGCAGTTTCCCGCAATGCGCTTGCAGCGCTTCCACAGTGAGGGCGTCATCGTCCGCGATCAGGATGCGCGTGCTCATGGCGTACTGAGGGTATCGCGGTATTCCTGGATCAGTGCGCCCACGCTGCGGCCGTCGATCAAGAGATCCTCGATCACGCCTTCGCCGTTCAGGAGTCGGACCACGGCATAGGCTTCCGGCGCCGGTCCGACGAACCGCCCTCGCATCAAGGTCTCCACGATCGCACCGTCGCCCTCCTGCAAATAGTACCGATCGAAGGGCAGGTCCACGCTCACCACGGCACTGTCCAGAAGCGACGAATTGGCCACGGTGCAGGTGACGTAGAGCCATCCGTCCGTCGGCGGTTCGGATAGCACTTCATCGATCTCCACCGCATAGCCCGAGGGGATCAAGGTCGCGTAGACCTGTTCACCCACCGTGTTCGGTCCTTGGGTCTGCACGATATCGCGTCCTTCTTCCTCGTAGCGCAACACCACGTACTCGCCACGGAAGGGATCGGTGGGATCCACCGGCTGTAGCTTGAACAAGAACGCTTCCCCTTCGCTTCGCACCTGCTCTTTCGTGGCGATGGTCCACAAGGGAACCGCCCACTGGGCCAGCGCCACCACCGCGAAGAGGAGGATCGCCTTACGCATGGGCCTTGTTGCGTTTGGCGCGCAAGGTGCGCAGGTTCATAACGAGGAAGCCGATCCCGAGCGCGATGAACAAGAGGCCGCGCAACGCGAAGCTCAGGTCCAGATCGAAGAAGCGCATCGCGATGGTGGTGGCGATCACCGCGAGGCCCAGGTTCAAGCGGGCCCATGGCGGCATCGTGCGATCCGTGCAGGGTGATCACCACGCCGATCGCCAACAGGCCCAAATTCACCAGCAAGCACGCGATGCCCGGCATCCACAGGCCGATCACCAACAGCAGCGGAAGCACCCACATCACCTCGGGGAAGAGGACCCGCTCGAAAGGACGGCGCTTGCCCCAAGCCAGCGCGTACGCGGCGATCCCCAGACCGACCTGCACGGCCCACGGGATTAAATCGCTACCCGACACGAACCGCAGGTTATTGTCCATCGCGGTCCAGAAGTCGAGCCAACTCAGGACGAAGAGCAGGCCGAGGATCGTCGCGCCGCCGAGCCAGGTGAAGGCACCCACGCGCGCTTCGCGATCAGGTACGAGCCAGGGAACAAGCGTGTAGCCGCTGGCCAACGCCACCGGTGCGAGCATATGCCACAAGCGGAAGTCTTCCCAAAAGAACTGAAGCCCGATGCCCAGGGCCAACGCGCTGAAGAACGCCAGCCAACCGAAGGCCACCGAACGGCCGCGCTGGCGCAATTGCATGAAGAAGAAGGGCGCGATCGCCAGCAGGAGCGGGATGAACAGCCACGGTGGATCCTCGGCGGTGCTTCGGTCGAAGGCGAGCGAGCCACCATACCACGTGATCGCCACGAGATAGACCAGGGCCACCGCCACCGAGCGCATCACATAGACCACACCGATGATGAGCAAGGCCCAAGTGAAGAGGAAGCCTTCCAACTCGCCAGGGATCTGGTGGATCTGCGCGATCAGCGACAGCGCCGCAGCCACCATGAAGGCCAGCCCGAGCGCTGTGCCTTCCCGCCAGCCTCTGCTATCCGCACGTTTCAAAAGCACCCAGGCGCAGAGCCCTTGCGTGATCGCCATCGGGGCCAGGGCCAGCACGGTGCGCAGCCCACGCCCCAGTTGATCCCAGTTGTGCGCCACCAGCAGCACCACGCCCAAACCGATCAGCAAGCCGCCCAGGATGCTGAAGAGCACCATGCCCCGGTTGCTCCCCGCGCCCGGCTGGCTCTGGTAGTGCGCGCGGATCCGCTCGGCCTGCTCGGCGCTGAGCAAGCCCTGCGCCTCCAGTTCGGGCAGCGCCTTCAGGAACCCGCGATCGGACATGAAGGCCAATGTAGGAGTTGGGCTGGAAGCGGCGCGTTGGACTAGTGAGTTACGAACGATCGATCATGGAAACAGATTCAACAAAGACTCCAATTGTCCCTCTTCAATAGAGCCATCTTTGGTAAGGGATGAGGCCGAATTTTGACTCACTATCGAGTCCTATTGCCGACGCCACCAGTCCAAATGAGCACACAAACAATTATGGGCGAGTTGCAGCCCAACACACCACGGCAACTGGATTTTGCCTTCTCGGATAACCAAACGTGGAGCGCCTACGATTTTGATGGAATCAATGTTGGACGCATCGCTCTTGGTACGCAAGATGCGGACGGTCTTAGGCGCGTGGGTCAGGAATTCTCAGCATTACGATTCGGGCATTTGATCGGAATGATACTGAGAGTCTGCTTTTAAACAGCCGGTGCATCTGCACGCCTACCTGCGCAACGACATGAAACAGGCGTTCCTTGACTTAGACTGCTTCGTTGCCAAACCTCAAAAGCCCGAGCACGATCGGCATGCGGAATACTGGACAGTTGAGTTCGCTATTGAAGGAATTGAACTGTTGCCGGATGAGTCGTTGACATCGATTGTGACCGCTGTGGCGGGTGGAGGGTACGGACGAAACACCATAGCTGGAGATGAAGCAGGTTGAAAAGCTGGACACTATACTACGCTACCTCTACGACCGACGATTTGATGGCCACCGGTACATGTTATTCAACATCCCGAAAGAACTTGAGTTGTCTATCGGCGGGAGGGACGAAGTGATCGAGTTAGGTCAACGGTTGAAGAAGGACGGCGTGATCGACGCCATAGGGCTCGCGATGGGTGACATGGCCATGCAGATCAACTCATATGGCGTGGAGTACTGCGAGGGGCGGTCATACGGGAATATCATGCAGCCCTTGGCTAGTTCACCGATCAATATTAGTGGCAGCCAGCAAGTCGTCGTAGTCAGCCATTCGCCGGGGACTAGCGTGCTCAACATGGGTAGCGGGGCTATGCTGGCGGACCGCATCATGCAGGAAGCAGGCAAGGATGAATCACTCTCGGACGGTGATCGTGCAACATTGAAACAACTCCTTGAGGAGATCAATGCTTGCGCGGCGCATGGGGTCAAGCCCCAGTTAAATGTTGATACGCTGATCGGCCGGTTCGGGAACCTGTCGAGTGTGGGGAGTCTCATCACCACATTCGCTCAAATGGCGATGGGTTGAGGAGTAAGGCTTGAAGGCTCCATGGTTACTCGAAGAGCACTCTGTTTAACTGAGCAAGATCGCCGCGCGTACTGGGCGGACCCTACCCCCAAAACGCAACAACCCCCGGCGTCCCGGGGGCGGTTGCACTGAAGAGGAAGAAGGGTGCTCGCGCACCTGGTGCGCTTAGGCGGCTTTCGCCGTCACCGCGTCGCATACGGGGCCTTCGCCGATCACCCGATCGCCGCTGCCCTGAAAGTGTACTTCTTATCCGTCAACAAGCCTTTCGCGGTGAACCGGGCTTTGCTGGACATGCCAGCGATGCGCCAGATACCGGTGGTGGTGGGGTCGCCATCGCAGATGTACACCTGGTACATACGCGCGCCGCGCACACCTTTCCAGCGAAGCTCCACTTGCCCCTCGATGGCACCGGTGGTGCCTTCAAAGCGCGTGGGAGCCTCCAGCTTGTCGATCGGATCAGGAAGTTTCGCCAGCTCGAAGCCGCTGCTCACCGCCATGTCCACATCACCGGCCGCCACGCTGTTCACATAGCGGGCCAGTTTCGTGAGCATGTTGGCGAGGTTCTTCGCCGCCTGGTTCTTGGTGGCCACCGCTGCGTGGGCGCCGCCCTCCGCGGCCGCGATGGCGGCTACCAGGGCTGTGCGGGCCGCAGTGATCGAAGCGATGCTGGGCGTGGGGGTGGCGAAATTCACGTTGCCGGTCATCGCGCCTTCCACATGCTCGCTCTTACCTACCATATCGGCGGGCTTCAGGCGTTGTAGTCCTGCTTTTACGATCCTCATGGGTTTGCTCTTTTGCGTGGTCCTTGGGTTTCGAGTCCTTTGGTTGACTGTGGCCTCGGCGTTCCTGTTAACCGGGTTGTCGCTGGCCGGGGGTTGGTTCGTAAAGGCCCCCTTGTCGTGTTGCGCCCGTATTTGATGTTGAAAACCCCGGACGGCCTGTGGCCCTTGTACAGCAAGACATTCGCATATGTGTACCGGCGCGATATTTAACACTTGTTACGAACGGGTTGCGTGAAAGTGGGCGTCCAGAAGAGGATCATCCGGATCGTTCTCTTGAACAGGTGGATCGTTTTGTTGCACAAGGCCGCGGCATCCTTGTTCAACTATTCCGCGTGCATGCACAAGCTTGCCGCTACCATGTACACAGTTGCCTTAACCAAGTGCATAGTTGGCGGGACCTTGTACAAACGTGTGGCATACTTGTGCATAGTTGCCGTGACCTTACGCAAGGTGGCCCCGAACATGTGCAACAATGCCGCGCACATGCACAGGGTATCCTCAACCATGTGCAACAATGCGGCGAACTGCTACAAAGGAGTGGGCACCACGCACATGGTTGCCGCGAACATGTTCCTACCTGCGGCTACCTTCTTCGTAGGCGTGGCACACTTGTCCAGGAAAATAGCGTTCTGCCCCAGTTGGGTACCTCGAAGAACCTCGTTCCGGCCTTAGCACCGCTCCGCAGTGACCCTTGGGCGCATGGCTCTCGTTCCGCCATGCCGCGTTGTTCCTCGGTCGGAGACTTCCAGTATCCTCCCTCGTCACGCCTTGCCTGGCAGAACGATAGCCATGCGTGCCATCCGTTCGAGGTTCTTCGAGGTACCCAGTTAAGCTCAACGTTCCGGCCCACCCCTAAAACTAGGTATTGACCCTACAGGTCTCCTCGGAACCTTTGTGCTCCATGTGCCTCAAGCACGTGGGTGCGGAGATACCGCTGATGAAGGGCACGCGGCCCCGGGTGTGGATGCGCGTAGCCTGCGATCGCATGCCGGTTCGCGACCTGCCTTTGAAGCGGGACCACCTCCCTTCCCCCCACGCAATGCCCGCTGAATTCCGCTCCGTGCTATTGCAGGACAAACGGCGGCCCGGCGAACACCGGCCGTTGCGGTTGCTGCTCGGCCAAGTGGATCGCGATCCCTACATCTTCTATAGTGCACGCCTGCCGGGTGGCGGAACGCACATCCCGGATGGCACCCTCGCTGGCCACTTGCAACTGGAGTTGTGGATCGACAGCCCACAGCCCCTATGGCACTACCGGTGGTCTTCCATCTGAAAGGCAGCGACCCGGTGGTACATCCCTTCGGCGCCCGAGTGCTTTGGGTAGCACACAAGCACTGGACCAAGCCATGGCCCTGGTGGCCGGATAACCGCACGGCATGAGTCGCCATGCGGCTGTTGCGTGCGCACACGGTTGTGTTTCGAGGCGTTCGCACCGATAGTGGCCACGGAATAAAAAGGTGGGCGGAGCCCATAGGTCATTTGGTGTGGAGGTTGGGCGGCACAAATGCACCTCTTGCCAGCAGGCCTGCAAGCCTTTGGCCTCTTTCGGTCGCCATAGCCCAAAGGGCCCAGGGCGTAACGGCCACCTTATACCGTTTCGCAATAAAGGTCCATCCGATCTGCTTGCCCTTTTTCCGCATGCCTTCTCCCAAGAGGTCGTTCCGTAGCCCCGCTATGCAACGACCTCTTTTCATCGTCCTGCGAAAAAATAGCGGCGCATCTTTGGACGCCCTTTATTGCGAAATGGTACTACTACCGATCGCGTTTGAGGATCCCGGCGTGTCCGGGACGAAAGCGGACTTCAATTCGTGTGGGGAGGTGGTGCGCGGACACCCGCAGACCGGACCTCACGGCAGCCGAAATAAGTTTTCAACCGAGGGCACCAAACCGATAGCAGCGGCGCTGGCTCGATGCGCCCCTGCTCGGGTATATCTCCTATCCTCCTATCGGCCGTGCGAACAAGAACCCTCACCAAACCCCGATACCGATGCATTACCGGAGCTTTTCAAAACCGCCTGCGTGGCGGTGTGCATAACGCCTTGCCACCTTCCGTTCACAAACAGCGGAGCCGGTTCGGGCGCGGTTTTCGGGCAAACCACGCGCTACATATACGCGGTACCACAGCGGGCACTGGTAGCTTCGGTCAGCCTTGGACCTTGACCCAATTGCAAGGGAGCATTAATGCCGATGGTTTGGTGCCCGGCGATACTTGTTTCTTCCTGACAGGAGACTACACCGCGCTGTTGAATGTTCTGGGTGTTCAAGGAACCCAAGTCGCCCCCGTCGTGTTCATGGCCGCACCCGGCCAAATACCAGTTTTCACCGGGAGCGATGCGGTGGACGTGGGAAATTGGTACTCAGTGGATAGCACTGATCCAGGTTTTCTCAACCCTGCGGTGTACAAGCTGGCCCTAGACTCCCTTGGACTGAGCGATATTTTCAATCTCTACGATGACCGTGCCTCGCAGACCATGGCCCGCGAGCCCAATGCGGGTTGGTATCGTTCCTGCAGAATGACGGACACGTCGTTGAAAAGCACCGACCTGGCTTTGACCGGCATAGATTGGAACGGAGCTAACCTGGTGGTGCGCTACGCGAACTGGGGCTATGCGATACGCGATACAGTGGTCTACAACGGTGACAGCCTCGAGTATTCCGGCATCAATGGCTACTACGACGGCCAAGACTGGGGTTTGTACCTCCAGAACAAGTTGGAAGCATTGGACTCCGCAGGCGAGTGGCATGTGGCCGACGCCGATGGGTCCAACCCGATCCTCTATTACTATCCATTCTCTGCTGGTCCACCGCCGAACGTTCGGATCAGTGTGCGCAACCGGCATGGACTTCAAACAACTCAACACCGTCCCTTGCGCGTTGCTTGAAGTACGGTAGCTTGCGTTCGAGCACTTCACTGACGCTACATCCAAGAGCAATGGCGGACCCTCGCCGATGAGCGTGGCCATTTCCCTGAAAGAAGGCGCGCATGACATCATCATCGCCGATTGTGAGTTCCGGGACCTGCATCGGGGTGAACGATGAAGGTGGTGGCGATGCGGTTTACAACATCCAGGTGCTCAACAATCGTTTCGATCGCGTGTATCGCAACGCATTGAAGATGACGAGCGCACACGCTGATGTGATCGGCAACGTGTTGCATGACATCGGCACCATACCCGGGCAGTCCGGACAGGATTTCCTCGGAAATACGGCGATCAAATGCCAGGGCGATGATGCGCTGGTCCAGGGGAACCGGATACAGTTCGTCGGTGGTTCGGGTATCACCGCAGGCGGCCAGCGGACCGAGGCAGGACGGGCTTTGGTGATCAATAACTACATCGATTCGGCTTTGGTGATGCTGAACGATCATGCCGCTATCACCTTCGACCAAAGCGATGGCCTCACCATCCGGGACAATATCATCGCTGGGATGGTGCCTAGTGCGGAGAAGTCGGCCACGAACGGACAGAGCAGCGACCGTTCCGTGGGTATTTACTTCGGTTTCGATAACATCGTCGATACTCGCGTGGTTCACAATACCATCACGGGGTGTGGCACGGGCATTCTGGTGGACCACGAACCCGGGTATACCGGGAATGTGGTGGACAGTAACACCGTCTTCAACTGCCGGGGCACGCAAATGGCGATCCAAGACCTTGGCACCCTCGGTAGCACGTACCAGAGCCTTTACGATACCCGGTATGAGCACAACATTCTGTACTGCCTGGGCGCCGAACAGACTTGCCTGGCGCAGGATCAAGTAAAAGCGGATTCTTACGCGGGCACGGAGCGCCTCGTGAACTTCGGGAAGTTCAGTGCGAACCATTACTACAACCCCTTCAACGAGGTGATCGTGCGGCAGAACGTCTACTACACCACTGCGAATACCGACTTCCTCGGCCCCCGTGAGATTCCTTGGACCTTGCGCGGCTGGCAGGCGGCCACCGGTCAGGACCTGAACTCGTACACCAGTCCTTTGCACGGGAAGGACTATTCCATTCTTGTCGAGGATACCATCCCACCCAGCGGCCTGGCGGATGACAATATTAGCGGCACGCTTGGGGATTGGACCGGCGGCTGTGGTGCCGCTACCACGGTGCAGGAAGGGTCGAACGATATCCTCAGAAGTCCCAACTGCGTTTTCGTGGAGCGATATTGTCCTGAGTGCGCGGACCTGGACGATAGCGACAGCACTCACCTAGGCACCCATGTCTTCCGCTTCCGCATGAAGGCGGATGGGGTGGACGCGATGCGGCTGGCCGCCACATACGACGATGAATTCCGATTCCGGGATGTGGCCTATTTCGGTGTCACACCGGAATGGCGGGAGTACGAGTTGGTAGCGGAAGTGACCCCAGGTGGGACGAACACCGACCACCGTGTGACCGCGTTCCAGAACATGCAGTATGCGCTTGATGCCATCAGCAGCAGCACCATCTACCTGGACGACGTGTCGGTTCGCAAGTGCGAACTGGCCCCGGACTATTTTGACGAAGTGATCGCTCTCGAGACATCCTATTCACAACTGCGATCGCCCGGCACGGAAGCTGATCCGCGGAACATGGAGGAGTTCACCTGGACGGTTGCTGGAGCGATGTGTACGGCAACATCTATACGGACACGGTATCGCTCGATCCCGGGAGAGTATTGTCCTCTTCAAGCTCAACACGCAGTATGCCAACCTGCCGCTTAACAACGACGATGAGTATCACATCACCCAAGACACGCTTTGGAATGAGGACATGAATGTGCTGGGCAGCGTGGTGGTGGATGCCGGTAAGACGCTCACCGTGGACGGAGCCACTATCGGTTTTGCGGATAGCCGGGTTGACAACAACCCCACTACGAATGTGGTGGTGCAGCCCGGTGGCACGCTCCGGGTGTTGAACAACGCCCTGCTCGCCAGCGTGCGACGGGCTGCGGCGGCGCGATGTGGGATGGGGTGAAGAACCTGGTGACAGCACCAGCATTGGGGCCGGGCTGGTGGAGATGACCGGCGGGGGCTAGGATCGCGAATGCGTTCACCGCCGTGCTTTGCGCGGACCTCGATCCTACTGGCGGGACCACTGTTGGCCCCGGTGGTGGCGGTATGCTTGTGCTGAATGGTGCCATATTCGACAACAACTGGCGGGATGTGCTGCGAGCACCTTACACGGACTCAGTGGATCAGGTGGTCAACAACTGTTCCTTCTTGACCAACCGTGCGCTTGCGTATCCGCAACTCTTTCCCAACACCCATGTAAGTATGTACCGCACGGGTCGAACCACCTTCCATGGTTGCAGCTTCGGGAACTATCGTTTGGATCTGCCCTCGGACGCTATTCAGCGCGGCCTGTTCGGTATCACAGCCGCAGAAGCTGACGTGATCATTGAACCACTGACCGACGGCGCGCCGACCAACAAATTCCACAACCTGTGTTTTGGCGTAGGCCACATGTCTATCGCGAACTACCCGATCCTTGTGGTGGATTCGGCTGCCTTCAAAGGCTGCGCGCGATCCCTGTTCGTAACAGCCACCAACAACGTCACATTCACGCGCAATACAGTGGAGGTGGGTTCCACGCCGTGGAATGACTACGGCACGTACATGTACAACAGCATTTGGTTCGAGTTCGAGAACAACGTGTTCAAGGGGGCGGCTTCAGATGGCCCGCAGGCAGGGAGCATTTTCAGCTCCTTGGGCGCCAGCAGCGAATCCGTTTACAACAACAAGTATGATGGGTTTACCGGCAACAGCAACGACCGGTACAGCGCGGGTCTTATCATGAGCGGGCCGAACAGTTCGGCGCTCGATACCATTGGGCTTACATGGAAGTGCAACAACTTCAGCACCACCAATGAGAACGATCATGATGTAGCCTTTACTGATGAGGAGGTAACTGTGGCGGGGCAGCAAGGGTCTATCCAGAATGCTCAAAGTCCGGCGGGAAACATCTACGCGAACCTCCAGAACAACTGCACCAATGAGCCGGACAAGCACATCTACGTGGAGGATGGCAACGTGAGCACGTTCAACTATGTGCATCACACAGATGAATCGCAGATAGAACTGGTGCCCGATTGTGCTTCGCCGCCTATCCTGGTTTCAGACTCGCTGGGTTCATGGTATACGGAAGCCCCGACACAATACTCCAGTGACCCTGTGACCGGATCTTGTCCTTCACAACTGAGCTTCCAATTGGATGAGGAGGATCTGGAGGACGAGATCATCTACGCCGCGGAACAGAAGCAGACCCTAGTTGAGGTCTACGACAATTGGAAGGATGGCGGTGATTCACAACACCTCATCCAGTTCATTCAAGACTCCGACAACGATAGCTACGAGGTGCGCAACGAGTTGATGCTCGTAGCCCCATCCGTCACCGTCGAAGCGTGGGAAGAGGTCTTCGAGCGCATCCCAGCCATGAACCCCTGGCATATCGCACAGGCCCTTCTAGCCAACAGCCCGTTGCAAGCTGCGGTACTGCGCATGCTTCCGGAATACGATTTCCATCCCTACTACGAGGCGCTCGTGCTCGATGCCCAGAACGAGGGTACGAGCATGCACAACACGTACTTGGGGGAGATCGCTCACTTCAGGAACCAACATGCGCGCGCTTTAGGTGATCTGACGCGCCAAGCCCTGCGCAGTGGCAGCAGCACGGATCTTACGAACGCCCGCATCTGGCATGAGGAGCATCCGGTGAACACCTCACCGCAGAGCATCGTGGGCTTGAGCTACGCGCTGGGCGACCTGGAGCGCGCGCGCCAGATCGTAGACAATGAACTGGATGTAAGCCCCGACCGCGATTATTGGGAAGTGCAGGAGCTATACCTCAGCCTACGCGAGAACGGCAAAGGCCGGAGGCTCTGGATGAGGGTGGGCAACAGGCGCTATTGCCCCTTGCTCTAAGCCATGTCAACGGTTCCGGCCATGCGCAAGCCTGGCTCACGCTATTGGGCGGTAGCTTCGGGGACCACGTCGTTCTGCCAACACACAACCAGCAACGCAGCGCACGCGCCAGGGAACGAGCAGTGGCCTCACCGCCTGTTTTCGTCAATGTACACCCCAACCCGAGCAACGGTCCAGTGGTGGTGGTGTGCAACCTCCCGGAGGGTGCCACAGGCGGTGCGCTGGTGGTGCGCGACCCGTTGGGACGCACCATCCACCAGCAACAGTTCTTGGGAGAGGTGCAAGTACTCGACTTAGACACGCGCCAGCTAGCGAGCGGTGTGTACAGTGCATACTTGGAGGCGGATGGCATCTGGATCGGCGTGGCTAAATTTGAATTGGTCCACTAATGCGCCGCGTGCGGGGGGTGGTAATCTTCTTGACCATGGGACAGGCATTGCTGTCCCATGGTCAGTCATTCCTGAGGCGTTATGATTCTTCGGGCCAACAAAGAAGCGAATCAGCTTTGAGTGTGGAACTCGGCCCAGATAGCACCTACATGGTATTTATCAGTTCTAGGCAAGCAGTGGATAGTATTGTCTACACCTCTGTTGTTACCAGTTTGTGGTTAGATGCGCACGGCAACCCCTTGGACACGAATACGGCGTTCCAAACGTGCTGCTCAACGTATCCTGGTTGGGCCAACTCATCCTTCCTACTTGAGGATGGCGCCTTTGGCATTGGTGGCGGCAGCAAAGACACCGCGAACACTGACCGTCCGGTACTTTTTCTTTTCGGTTCAAACGGGCAAGCGACTGCACTATACGAATATGGTGTTGCGGGGCAGGATTGGGTCGGTAGACAAGCCAAGGAAACCTCAGATGGTGGGTATGTGATCTGCGGTGAAACCAATGCCTCTGGCACTTCCTTGGATGGCTTCCTGCTGAAAGCAGATAGTGCGGGTAACCAGGAGTGGGTGCAGACCCATGGGCTGACCAATAAATCCGAATACATCATTACCGTAGATCTTGCTCCTGGTGGCGGTTACTACTGGTGGTCAACGCGCGATCACCGTAACCAATTACGATCAATGGCTCTTGCGCGTGGATGGTGCAGGTGCCGTGCTTTGGGAAGAGGAGTACGGATCCACATTCGACGACGGTCCGAACGCGCATGTGACAGCTTCGGCTGACGGCAACGCGCTTTTCGCGACGGGGTGGGCACAAAACAACAATGAGTATAACAAGTTGGGTATGACCAAGGTGGATAGCGCGGGCGGTCTTATTTGGTCAAAGACCTATGGCGCAAGTCATTTCAGCGCGGCCCTCTTCACGGTGAAAGAGGTGGATCCCGGCGGGGACCTGATCGCCGCAGGCGTGAGTTTTGCCCCGGTTTTCTACGAGCATGGCGCCCTGCTGCGCACCGATGGCCAAGGGGACAGCCTTTGGCTGCGGTACTACCACTATTACGATAGCCTCTGGACCGAAGGCAAGGGCCGCTTCTACGATGTGGTGCCACTGGACAATGGCTTCATAGCTGTAGGCACAGCCTTCGCCACCAGCAACAACCCGAACGACCCGACTATACGGGCAAGACACATGGGTAGTAAAGGTGGACAGCATGGGTTGTTTAGAGCCGGGTTGCCATTTAATAACGGGTGTGGAGAGCCAGATAACAAACCTGCACGGGGCAATGCATCTAGCCCCCAATCAGTGGCACAACGGAATTGGTGCAAGTTGGCTGGGCCTGCCCAGTGCCTTCAAGCCGGAGGGTGCGTTCCGCATAACGCTAGTAGATGCGTTGGGGCAGTTGTTGAGTGAAGAACCGATTGCCGCTGCGGAGACTACCCACACGCTCTGGACCGGCGGTCTGGCCCCAGGTGTTTACCACGTACTTGAGCGATGCCAAGCAATGGATAAGCGGGGCGAAATTGGTGGTGCAGTAACGCGTTCGTGAGCGTCCCCGACGCGTCGGGGCGCAAGCGATCTTTAATTGTGCGTGGGCCGGTGAGTGCGCTACGATGATCCATTCGGAAGTCAAAGACTTCCGCGAGCTTTAAGCTATGACCAACGATCCATGGAGAGGCACATGTCGCCCGCCTGCCCCGCACAAATCCACACGCGCGGCAGACTTGCGCCAGATTTGGGGCCGGTTGCAGCCAACGGAGTGCCATTATGCCCCAACGGTGAACATCTGGGCAAAAATCTTTGTAAGAATCAAGGATTTTATATTGACATTCGTCTCAAGAACCCCCCACATTGGGTTTGCTCAAAAGGGAACCACATGACATAGTTTCAAAAAACAAGCAACCCCGCTATCGCGGGGCTGCCTGATTCGGTGGCGTCTGTTAGCCGACCTCTAAGAAGACGAACAGACTACCCCACCTGACTCGAAGCCGAAACTTGAACATGTGGCCTCCCTTTTGGGGTTAACCGCCGAGGAATCTCCTCGGCGGTTTCCATTTAGGAGCGCGCCCCTTGGCCCGTATCCAATGTTAGGATGAAGAAGCGTGCGACGCAAGTGATTTTCTTGCACGCCGCATCAAAGGGATGCCAAAATGGATCCAATTGGCCGCGCCAGGCCCGGAAAGGATCCACTTATCAACATCGCACGTGGGCTGGCACGGTTGAAGGTCAGCCCATTAAATGAAGCAGAGGGCCGGCAATCCCCATGCTTGGTTCGCAATCGCATAATGCCCCTATGGGCTTCTGTAGTCCACGTAGGGTCACTCGAAGAGGACCCGGCGGAGTTGATGCCCGGAGGAATTAGAGATCGCTTCGCGCCTTCGGCACTCGCGAACACGGGTGTGATCCCGCTCCTCTCCCCGAGCTCGATGCGGGTGTCGTCTCGCGGAGCCTCGCGAGGGTTGGGGTGGGTTCCGCACCGCATTCCTGAAAACTGAGTTGAAACCACCCCTGCCCCTCCTTGCCCGGCGCGTGGAGTGTTCCACGCGCAGGAGGGGAGTTGTATGGAAGCGAGCAAGGCGGCCAAGTGGCCGCCCCGCTCATTCCACCAAAACGTCCTTCTTAGTTCTTCACCGGCGCGGTGGTCGTGCTTGCTGGCACGGGTACCGCTTCGGCCTTCACCTCTTCCTTGGTGCCTTGCACCAGGGTCATCTCGTTCACCAGGTGCGTGGCACCGGCGTATTTGTCGATGGTCCACAGCACGTAGCGGATGTCCACGCTGATGGTGCGCTGCAGTTCGGGCTCGAAGGCGATGTCGCCGCTCATGGCTTCCCAGTTGCCATCGAAGGCGATGCCGATCAGTTCGCCGTTGCCGTTGATCACCGGGCTGCCGCTGTTGCCGCCGGTGATGTCGTTGTTGCTGATGAAGCAGGTGACCAATTCCCCGCTGGCATCGGCATAGCGGCCGTAGTCCTTCTTGGTGAGCAGCTCATGCTGGCGCTTGGGCACGATGAAGTCCGCGTTGGTGGCGTCCTCTTTCTCCAGGATGCCATCGGCGGTGGTGGTGGCCTTGTAGAACATGGCATCACCGGGCACGTAGCTGCCCACGGTGCCGTAGGTGAGGCGCATGGTGCTGTTGGCGTTTGGGTACCACATCTTGTTCGGGTCCTTCTCGCGCATGGCGGCCACCATCAGGCGGTAGCCCTTGTCAATGTCCGCCTGGGGCGCATCGCTCATCGGTCCGATGGTGCCGCGGAAGTGGGTGAGGCAGCTCTCCATTAATTGCACGCCGAGGTCCTTTTCCATGGCCTTCAAGGTGGGCTTGGCCAGGAAGGCATCGAGGCGCTTGCGGTCGGTGAGGAAGCTGGTGCTGAAGAGCGCTTTCGCCCAGGCATCGAAATCGCCTTTGTACTTGGTCTGGATGGTCTTCAGCACGCCGGGCTGCAGGGCCGGATCCACATCCTCGTGGATCATGCGGAACATGGCGGCGGTCACCTCCTGGTCGGTGGCGGGATCGTAGTCTTTCCAGAACTCTTCCGCAGCGGCTTGGATCCGCGCCACGCCGGCGGCCACTTTCTCCGCGTTCTTCGGGTCTTCGCGCAGTTGGTTCAACAGGCCGAAGCTGCGGAAGCCGAAGGTGACCACCTCGCTGCCGAAGGCCGCCTCCTGCATGTAGGTGCTCGCTTTCTCCACTTTGGTGCGCTCGCCATAGCCTTTGTCGAGCAAGGTCACGATCTTTCCGTACTTCGCTTTGCGACCGGCATCCGCATTCACCCAAGCCATAAGCTCATCCTCCTGTGCCTTCTTCTTGTCGTAGACATGGAGGCGCTTCAGCCCGCGCTGCTGGCCGGATGAAGTACTTCCAGTAGTTGCTCACCTGCGCGTCTTTCGCGGCGTACTTGATGCGCACCTCGTTGCTGGCGTCCATGTGCTGCTTGTAGATATCCAGCTTCTTGGCGCGGATCTCCACGCGGCTCGGCTGCTCGATATCCAGCGCGAGTTTCACGCCCTGGCTGCATAGGAAACGATCGGTGCTACCGGGGTAGCCCATCACCATGGCGAAGTCGCCCTCTTTCACGCCGTTCAAGCTCACCGGGAAATGCCACTTGGGTTTGAAGGGGATGTTGGCCTCGCTGGGATCGGCGGGTTCGCCGTCGGGGCCCGTGTACACGCGGAACATGCTGAAGTCGCCGGTGTGGCGGGGCCACATCCAGTTGTCGGTATCGCCACCGAATTTGCCGATGGCGCTGGGCGGTGCACCTACAAGGCGCACGTCGCGGTAGGTCTTGTAAACGAAGATGTAGAACTCGTTGCCCTCGAACATGGTCTTGAGGCTCGCGCTGAGTCCATTGCCTTCAGCGGCTTCTTTCTCAAGCGTCTGGCCGATCTCGGCGATCTTGGCTTGGCGGTCGGCTTCGCTCATATCGGCGGTGAGTTCTTTCAGCACGCGATCGGTCACATCATCGATGCGCTGTAGGAAGCTCACGTTGAAGCCGGCAGGTGCTTCGTCCTTGCGGGTCATCGCCCAGAAGCCGTCGGTGAGGTAGTCGTGCTCCACACTGCTCAGGCTCTGCACGGCATCGTAGCCGCAGTGGTGGTTGGTGAGGAAAAGGCCTTCGGCGCTCACCATTTCGCCGCTGCAAAAGCCACCGCCAAGGCGCACCACCGCATCCTTCACACCGCTGCGGTTGATGTCGTAGATGTCCTCCGCGGTGAGTTTGAAGCCAAGCCTGCATGTCGGCCTCGTTGATCTGCTTCAGTTTGTTCAGCATCCACATGCCCTCGTGGGCGAAGGTGGTGCTGCAGGTAAGTAGCGCTGCGTAGAGCAGCAAAAGGGTCTTCTTCATGGGTGTAGGTTCTGGTGCGAACAAGGGGGGCTAAAGGTAGCAGCCCACTGCGGCCGGGCAGGCCTGAAAATGGGACGAAAAGCGGAGGGTGTGATGGACTATTGCCCGAGCTCAGGCGCGCGCTCCCATTTCATCGGGAGTAGCAGCTCATCCGCACGCAACGCGAAGGCCTTCAGTTCCGGCGGCACACCGGCACGCGCCAGGATGGCCTTGTCCCTTGCACCGCTCACCATGCGCAGGCGGGTGCTGGGTATGTCGGTCACCTGGCGATCATAGCTGTCCTGAAGATCGAAGTAGCCGATGGCCTCTGCCTCCTTCAACAGTACGGCCAAGGTGTCCAAGCCGACCTGTCCACGGTTCATGCCGAGGCGCTCCACATTGCTGATGCCTTCATACGTGGCGTATCCGCTGCGATAGACCTTGATCCGATAGGCGGGGCATTTGCCGAAGCAGGGGGTGCGCTCGATGGAGAAGAAGAGGGAATCAGCGGGGTTGGTGCCGCCGTACTTCGAGGTGCTCTGATCGCTAGGGCCGACAGTGCTCTTCGCGGTGTTGCCGCAACCGACACCCATCAAAAGAAAAGCTGCGGTAGCCAGGGAGAGGATCATGCGCATGGGATGAACGGTTCAGTGGTCGGTGTCGAACGATAGCAACACCAATGCCGCATCACGAGCCTGTGGTGTTGGCTCGATCTAGCGCTTGCGGGCTTGCTGTTGTTGCTTCTGAAGGTCATCCAGGCGCTGCTGCCACTTGCTCTTCTTCTTCGGGGTCTTCATGTTCAGCAGCAACTGCGCGCGGATCTTGTCCTCATCGATGAACCAGTGTTTGAACAACGTCATCTGGAGGATACTGATCAAGTTCGCGAGCAGGTAGTAGTAGCTCAGGCCGCTGCTGAAGTTGTTCAGGAAGAACAGCATCATGATGGGGAAGAGCCAGATCATCAGCTTCATGCTGGGCATGCCTTGCTGTTGCGGCATTTGCTGCTGGTTGATCAGCGAGTACACGATCGTGCTCGCGGCCATCAGTAGGGTGAAGAGGCTTACGTGGTCGCCGTAGAAGGGGATCACGAACGGCAGGTTCAGTACACTGTCATAACTGCTCAGGTCATCGGCCCAGAGGAAGCTTTCCTGTCTTAGTTCGATGCTGCTGGGGAAGAAGCGGAACATGGCGTAGAGGATGGGCATCTGCACCACCATGGGCACGCAGCCGCTGGCCGGGTTCACGCCCGCTTTGCGGTACAGGTCCATCACCGCCTGTTGCTTTTTCAGCGCATCACCGTCCTTGTGCTTGGCGCTGATGGCGTCCATCTCGGGCTTCAACACCCGCATGCGCGCACTGGCCACGAAGTTCTTCCAAGTGAGCGGCATCAGGAGCAGCTTGATCACGAGGGTGAGCACCAGGATGATGATGCCGTAGCTCCAGTTCCATCCATCCAGGAAGTTGAAGATGGGGATCACCAGCCAGCGGTTCATCCAACCGAAAATGCCCCAGCCCAGATCGATGATCCGGTCGAACTGATCGATACCGGTGCGCAGCAAGGTGTTGTAATGGTTCGGGCCCAGGTACATGCGCATGGGCACTTTCACTGACGCGGAACGTTCGTGCTCGAAGAACACTTTCGCGTTGAACCGTTTGGTGTGTACCGTGTCCTGCTCGCGGAACGCGACCGCGATCTCCGAGCCGCTGCTGGCGAAGCCCTGGTCGCTCACCAGCGCGATGCTGAAGAAATCCTGCTTGAAGGCGATCCAATTGGTGCGGCCCTCGAGCTTTTCGCTGTCCTCTTCGTCGGTCTCGCTCAGGTAGTCGCGGTCGCCATTGAAGTACTTGTAGTAGATGCTGCTCTTCTGCCGCTCGCTCGGCAAGTGCTTCTCATGGTTCAAGCCGTAGAGGTCCCATTGGAAGAAGAGGTTCGAGGGATCCACTTCCTGTTCCAATCCCACCAATTCCAGATCGCTGTGCAGGAAGTAACCAGCGCTGTCCAACCGGTAGGTAAGTGTGACGTACTTCTTCGGATCGCTCGTGGCAGCCGTCAATTTCACCGCATCGGGGCCCAACTGCTCCGCGGTGAAGTGCATGTCCGCCGTGCTCACATCCAAGTTGCCCAGGAAGAACTGATAGGCATAGGTCCCCGAATCAGGATCCTGAAGCAGCAGGGGCTGGCCTTTGTAGGTTTTGTAGTCCTTCAACCGGATCACATCCGGGCGGCCGCCCTTGGTGTTGATGCCGATCTGCAACTTGTCGTTCTCGATCAGCACTTGCTCGGCCTTGCCTTCCGCTGCTGCGCTGAAGAGGCCGTAGCGTTGCACCAGGGCCAGGTCGCGCAGGCTGTCCACGTTCACGCTGTCGCGCAAACTGTCGGGCACAGCGGCCAGCAACTCGTCCACTACCGGCGTGACGGGCGCTGTAACCGGGGTTTTCTCCGCCTCAGCGGCCTTCTTCTCCAGTTCTACTTGCGCCAGGCTGTCCTGCTCGTGTTGCGCGCGGGCCATGTCCTCAGCGCTCGGCGCGGTCCACAGCGTCCAGCCGATAAGTATGGCGGCGATAAGTACGAAGCCGAAGATCGAATTGCGGTCCATGGAACTGCCTCAAGCGCAAGGGGCGCCGGGGGCGAAGGGGCGCAAAGATATCGGAGTGGCCCGGTCGTGCTAGGATGGGTTGTCTTAGGCCTCCACCGCCTTCGCGGCAGCGGGCACTTCTACGCGCGCCGCTTTCACCGCCGCCTGCACGAAGGCCACGAACAGCGGATGCGGTTTGGCCACGGTGCTGCGGTATTCCGGGTGGAACTGCACGCCCACGAACCAGGGGTGATCCTTCACTTCCACGATCTCCACCAGTTTGCCCTGTGGGTTGATACCGGTGGCCACCATGCCGCCTTTCTCGAAGGCCTTCAGGTACGCGTTGTTGAACTCGTAGCGGTGGCGATGGCGCTCGCTTACCTGCTTCTTCTTGTAAGTCTGTGATGCGAGCGATCCCTCGGCAATGGCGCAGGGATAAGCCCCGAGGCGCATGGTGCCGCCTTTGTTCACGATGGCTTTTTGCTCTTCCATCATGGCGATCACTGGGGCCGTGGTGTCGGGGTTCATCTCGGTGCTGTTCGCTTCGGCCATGCCCAGCACGTTACGTGCGAACTCGATCACGGCGCACTGCATACCCAGGCAGATGCCGAGGAAGGGCACCTTGTGTTCGCGGGCGTATCTGATCGCATCGATCTTGCCTTCGATGCCCCGGTGGCCGAATCCCGGTGCCACGAGGATGCCGCTCAGCCCACCGAGATGTTTGGCCACGTTCTTCGGGGTGAGCTTCTCGCTATGCACCCACTTGATGTGCACCTTGATCTCGTTCTCCGCGCCGGCATGTTCCAGCGCTTCCTTGATGCTCTTGTAGGCGTCCTTCAGCTCCACGTACTTGCCCACCAGGCCAATGTGTACTTCGCCTTTCGGGTGCTTGTACCGGCGCAGGAAGTCTTTCCACGGTGCCAGATCCGCCGCAGGATAACCAGTAACGCCCAAGCGTTCCAGCACTACCTCATCGAGCTTCTCGTCCTGCATGAGCAGCGGCACGTCGTAGATCGTTTCCGCGTCGCGGCTCTCGATCACCGCATGCGCGTCCACGTTGCAGAAGAGGGCGATCTTCTCCTTCATGCCCTTCTGCATGGGGTGCTCGGTACGGCACACCAACACGTCCGGCTGCACGCCGAGGCTGAGCAGTTCCTTCACGCTGTGCTGCGTGGGCTTGGTCTTCAGCTCGCCGGTGGTGCCCAGGTAGGGAAGGAGTGTGAGGTGGACGACCAGGCAGTCCTTGCCTTTTTCCCACTTCAACTGGCGGATGGCTTCCACATAGGGCAGGCTCTCGATATCGCCGACGGTGCCGCCCACTTCGGTGATCACGAAATCGTAGATCCCCTTGCGGCCCAAGGCCTGGATATGGCGCTTGATCTCGTCGGTGATGTGCGGGATCACCTGCACGGTCTTGCCCAGGTATTCACCCTTGCGCTCCTTGTTGATGACGTTCTGGTAGATGCGCCCGGTGGTGACGTTGTTCGCCTGTGAGGTGGGCGTGTCCAGGAAGCGCTCGTAGTGGCCGAGGTCCAGGTCGGTCTCGGCACCGTCCTCCGTTACGAAACACTCGCCATGCTCGTAGGGATTCAGCGTGCCAGGATCGACATTGATGTAGGGGTCGAGCTTCTGGATGGTGACGGTGAAGCCGCGTGCCTGGAGCAGCTTGGCCAAGCTGGCGCTGATGATGCCTTTCCCGAGGGAAGAGGTCACGCCGCCGGTAACGAAAATGTACTTGGTGGAGCCCGTCATCACGCTGCGACCCGACCCTGAATGGGAATGGTGATCACGGGGCGTAAAGATAGTCGGCGGGAGCGGAGGCGTGGAAAGAGCCAGGCCATGTCGACCCTGGATCCCAAGCCGGCCCAGGCCGCCGAGGCACGGGAAACCCCCCCGCCCCGGCCCCCCCCCCCTCCCCTCCCTCCCGCCGCGGCGAGGAGGGGGGGGGGCGCCCCCCTGCGGTGCCGGGGGCCGCCGCCCCGCGGGGGGGCCCGGGAGGGGGGGGGGGCGGCCGACAAGAAAAAAAAAACACAAACCCCCCCTCGCGGCCGGGGCAGGAGCCCACCCAACTCGGCGCTCGGAAGGATCGGCGGTCGGCACCCGCTTGCCGCGTGTGCGGTCGTAGTAGAAAATGTTCTGGCGGTCGTAGGCGTTGGTCACGCTCAGATCCAGCTCGATGATGCTCCGGTCGCTGAGCTTCCAGGTCTTGGTCATTCCAAGGTCCAAACGGTGGAAGGTGGGGAGTCGACCTTCGTTCAAGGGACCGTACAGCAGCACCAATTCGCCATTGCTCGTGGTGTAGTCCGTGCCGATGCCGCTGCCGAACGGATTGCCCTCGATGTAGCCCTGTGTCTGCGTGAAAGGGAAGCCCGACCCGAAGTTCCAGCGCCCGGTGAGCTTCCACGCATCGTGCCTTCCGAAGGTGTAGCTCACCACGAGGTTCGCGTTGTGGCGCCTGTCCCAGATCGGGTTATAGCTGTAACGGCCGTTCCAGCGCGTTACGATGGTGTAGGAATACACCCCCCAGAAGTAGAAGCCGCCCTTCTCGTACTTCAGCAGCAGGTCACCGCCGTAGGCTTTGCCCGTCTCCACCACGTAGTCCTTTTTCAACTCATCCGGTTTGTCCGCGAAATCGGGGCTGTCCTCGAAAAGTTTGTCACGGTTCAAATTGGTCACTTGGCGGAAGTCCTTCAGGTAGCCTTCCAGGTTGAGGGTGATCTCATTGGTGATGTCCACCTCGAAACCGGCCAGGTAGTGGTTCGCACGTTGCAATGGGTCCTTGATCTTACGCGTGGTCCCATCTTCTTCGGTGAAGTCCTCTTGCAGGTTGTCCGGTGAGGAAAGGAAGCCATAGAACAGGTTCACTACATCGCGATCGCTGTTGGCGGCTACGAGGTTCTGGCTGTAGCGGCCCGCAGCGGCTTTGAAGCGCAGGTTGTTGGTGATGTTCCACTTCAGACCCATGCGCGGCTCGATGTTGATCACGGTGAGCGAAGCGTAGTACTGCACGCGCAACCCCGGGTCGATGATGAATTTGCCCAACTTCTTCCGGTAGTTCACATAGGCGGCCAGTTCGCTGGTGTTCTCGTTCTGCACGAACTCCTGGCCACTGCTGTTGAAGAACTGGAAGTTGGTGCGAAAGCCGAGCACCTCCAGCCCGTATTTGATCTCATCGTCGCGCACGAAATACTTGAAGTTGAGGCCGCCGTTGAAGCCGGCGATCTCGCTGCTCCGTGCGGGCAACGCACCCTCTGCGAGTTCGATGCGGTAGTTGCTCAGGCTGAACACCCCATCGATGAGCACCGCACTGCCCGCTGGTACCAGCACGAAGTTGGTGCCCGCTCCCCAGTTGTTCCAGTTCAGGTCGCCCACGCCCTTGTACTGTACCGCATCGTGGAAATTGAAGCCGAAGAGGTTGAACTTGCTCCCGTTGGCACTGTTGAAGCTCACCTTGCCATAGGCATCGGTAAAGGAGAATGGCAGGCCAGCGGTGTCCACGTAGGTGTAGAAGACTTTGCTGCTCTGGTCCAGATAGCTATGGCGCAGGTTCAGCAGGAACGAACTGGAGCCTTTCCCCGGTGCGCTCTGTTTCTTCAGAGGGCCTTCCAAGCAGCAACTTGCTGGCGAAGGTGCCTACGCCTACACGCCCTGCTATCCGGGTCTTGTTGCCGTCGCGGGCGGTGATGTCCATCACCGAGCTGGTGCGCCCACCGTGCTCCGCGTTGAAGCCCGCCGTGTAGATGTCCGCGTTGCGGATGATGTCGTTGTCGAACACGCTGAACAGACCGATGCTGTGGAAGGGATTGTACAGCACCATGCCGTCCATCATCACCTTGTTCATGATGGGCGAGCCCCCACGCACATACAACTGGCCGCCTTGGTCGCCAGTGAAGATCACCCCGGGCACCACTTGTAGGTATTGGGCCAGATCCGCCTCCCCGCCAATGGCCGGCAGGCGATCGATCTGTTTGGGGTCCAACTTGGTGACACCCATGCGCACTTCGGTCTGGGCCTCTTGTTTCTCCGCGGTCACCTTGAACTCCTTCAGTTCCAGATTGATCTTCTTCACGAATAGCTTCTCGGTGAGGATCTGGTCGGCGCGAACGCTTACCTCCTTGCGCAGGGTGTCGTAGCCCATGGAGATCACCATCAGGGTGTAATCGCCCGGTGGGATGCGTGAGAGGGAATAGTACCCGTTCACGTCGGTACTGCCGCCTATGCTCTTGCCTTTGAGCATCACGTTGGTGAAGATCACGGGTTCGCCATTGTCCTGGTCGTACACGAAACCGCGAATGGTGCCCGTGGTGTTCTGTGCGAGCAGGGCGAAGGGGGCGAGAACGGCGACGCAACCCAGTGCGACCCGCGTAAGGAGACGTATGATCATGCGATACCTTGATCCCTTGGCAGGAGGCCCTGCCTTTGGGCGCGCTAAAGTAGCTGGATCGACCCCACTGCCGAGCGGTCCCGGGGCGGAAGGTGGTGTCGTTGAGCGGTCGCGATATACAGGTCCGGCCGCTCGTTCAGGGGTCGATCACGCGGATCAACAATTCCTGAAGCAGTTCGCCTTCTTCGGCACTGCTTCCTCCCATGCCTTTGCTGCGCAGGTCGCAGGTGCGCAAGAGGTGTTGTGCGCGGAGCAGGTGGTCCAAGGAATAGTTGCGGGCCGCACTGCGGTAGTCGTTCAGGAAGAACGGGGGGACTTTGGCCATGCTCGCCAATTCCTGCGGGGGGCGTTCGCCCAAGGTGTGCATCAACACCAGTTTGGTGAAGTAACCGTTCAGCGTGGCTACTGTCACTGGTAAGGGGTGGTTCTTGGCGTCCTGTCCGTAGTGCTTGGCGATCCGCAGCGCCTTCACGCGGTCACGGTTGCCGATCGCGTTCTGCAGTTCGAAGATGTTGTGGTCCTTGCTGATGCCCACATAGCGCTGTACGATGTCCGCCGTGATGGTGCCGCCTTCTTCGGTCACCAGACAGAGTTTCTCCACCTCCATGGTCACCTTGCCCAGGTCGGCGCCGAGGTGCTCGCTCAACAGGTGGGCTTCCGCTGGCGCTATGCGACGTTTGTGATGGGTCACGTAGCGCTGCACCCAATCGGGTAGTTGCTCGTCCTTCAACTTGTCGCTGGTGAACACCGTGCCGGTCTTCGCCACGCTCTTGCTGAAGCTCTTCCGCCCGTCCACCTTCTTGTTCTTGTAGCAGATAACCCAACACTGTGGTTGGGGTGGGCTTCAGCACGTAGGGTTCGAGTTTCTCCAACTGGTCGATCCGCCACCCCTGGGCCTCCCGGAGCACCACGAGCTGGCGATCTCCCATCATGGGATAGCGCAGGCAGGTGTCCTTCACCTGGTCCGCATCGCAATCGCGTGCATAGAGCACGGTGAGGTCGAAGTCGCGCGCATGTTCTTCCACGGCCCCACGCTCGATCTCGCCGCATACCCGGTCGATGAAGAAGGGCTCCTCGCCATGCAGCAGGTACACGGGTTTGAACTTGCCCGAGCGCACTTCGGCCATCACCTTTTTGAAACCGTCCAATACGCTCATGGGAAGATCATTGTGTTGCGGCTTTCCGCCGCATCGCGGCGTGGTTCCACATGCCAAACTTAGGCACCCTCCGTTACGCGCGTCAGTCTTCCGCCACCTTCTCTTTCTTCACCACGCGGTAGCGCAACAGCACGTCGGTGAAAGTGTAGCTCGTGCCCGTCAATTTGGCCTCGCGCATCGGCATGCGTGCGGTCCACTCAAGGTCTTTGGCGGTTGGCTTCGGAGGCAAGGGAAGTGGATCCAAGGCATACCCGTCCGTGCCCTCTACGGTGATGGAGAGCATCCGGAACGCTGACGCGCTGTTCAACGTCGCTTCCGCGGGGATCATCACCGTATCGCCCTCGTGTACGATATGCGCGGTGTCGATCTCCGCGTAGCGATTGTCCTTGTCGCCCGCGTAGAGGCTCATCTTGACCTTGTCGCGATCGAGTTTCCCGTTCGGCAACAGACGGGCAGGCATGTAGACCTCGATGCGCAGTGCCAGGTAGTGGCCGTCGAGCACAGGGGGATGCACCACGGAGAGCAAGGCGAGCCCGGCAATGCCAAAAAGGGAGCCCTGACCCAGGAGCAGCGCTATGCCGGAGGCCTTCCAAAAGTGCGCCCATTCCATCGCATGGACCAGCTTGGCGCCCAGCAAGCCGAGCAGGAAACCTCCACCGATGAAGGCGACCGGGATGAAAATGAACACGATCGCCATGCCGCGGCCTCCTTCGAAATCGGACACGTCCATCGCGCGGGTTACGCGATCGGCCACGGGCATGGCCACCAGCGCCGTGATCACGGCGTTGAGCAGGGCGACGACGAGGGCGATCTTCCAGGACATGGGGCCGCGAGGCCTTACTCGAAGCGCAGGTGCTTCACCGAACGCCCTTCATTGATGATGTCGCGCAAACTCATGACCCCCACCTTCACATGCGTTTCCGCGAAGCCGAGGGTGACCTTCGCATCGCTGGCGCTGGTCTTCACCCCTTCGGGCACCATGGGTTGATCGCTAACGAGCAGCAACGCACCGGTGGGAATGCTGTTCGCGAAGCCTGCGATGAAGATCGTGGCCGTTTCCATGTCGATCGCCATGCAGCGGTCCCTGCGGAGGCGCTCCTTGAACTCCTCGTCGTGCTCCCACACGCGGCGGTTGGTGGTGTAAACTGTGCCGCTCCAATAATCCAGGTCCATGTCGCGGATCGCGTCCGCTCACGGCGCGATGGATCATGAAGGAGGGGAGTGCCGGCACCTCGGGTGGGAGGTAGTCGTTGCTCGTGCCTTCGCCCCGGATGGCCGCGATGGGCAGGATCAAGTCGCCCAGTTCGTTCTTGCGTTTCAGCCCGCCGCATTTGCCGAGGAAGAGCACCGCCTTGGGGTTGATCGCGCTCAGCAGGTCCATCACTGTGGCCGCCGTGGGGCTTCCCATACCGAAGTTGATCATGATCATATCCTCGGCGATGGCCACCTGCATGGGCTTGCCTGCTTCCTGCAGCACCGCGCCGGTGAGGTTGCAGAACAGCTCCAGGTAGTTGCCGAAGTTGGTGAGGAGCACGTACGGCTTGAAGTCCGCGAGGGGCACCCCCGTGTAACGGGGCAGCCAGTTGGTGACGATCTCTTCCTTGGTGCGCACTTTTGTGGGATGAATGGGACGGCATGATCGCGCTCGACCTGCCGGACCACGGCGTCAAAACTAAACAAGGACCCCAAGGGCCCCTCGTGTTCGATCCTTGGCGTCGCCGCTGGGTCGCCCTTACGCCGGAGGAATGGGTGCGGCAGCACTTCCTGAACCACCTGGTGCAGGATCTTGGCTGCCCCGCTTCGATGATCGCCGTGGAGCGCGGTCTCACCCTCAACGGGCTCAGCAAACGCGCCCGATGCGCTGATCCACGGACCGGATGGGGCGCCGCTCGCATTGGTGGAATGCAAGGCCCCCACTGTGAAGATCGTGCAGGCCACGTTCGATCAAGCGGCGCGCTACAACCTTGTGTTCCGCGTGCCGCTGCTGCTGGTAACGAACGGCTGTGCGCATTACGCGTGCGCCATCGACCGAGCGCGCGATCAAATACGCTTCCTTGATAAACTGCCCGGACTACAACGCCATGACCGCCTCGGCACCCCTAAATTTGGGGCATGCGTAGCACGCTCGCCCTTCTTCTCTTCATGGCGTTCGCCGCACAAGCCGCGGCGCAACGGCCCCAACCGTTCGGCCTTCAGCTGGAGTACTTCCTCAAGCGCCCGCATATGGCGAATGAGGAAGTGGACCTGCTGCTGCGCGGCGATGCGCGGATCCTGGGCGACGCGGTGAAGCAGGTGGAAGGCCGCGTGAAAATGACCTTGGCCGATCGCGTGAGCGCGACCGTCCCAGTGTCCCGCGTCCTCGAACTGGCCCAATGCCCCGCACTGCAAGGCATCGAGTTCAGCATGGAACGTGGCCGGACGATGAACGACTCCATGCGCGTGCGCAACCGCGTGGACCTGGTGCAGGCCGGCATGCCTCCATTGCTCCAAGGGTACACGGGCGACGGCGTGGTCATCGGCATCATCGACACCGGGCTGGAGCTATTGCATCCTGACTTCCAGGATAGCCTCGGGAACACGCGCGTGCTGCACTACTGGGACCAGACCTTGAACGATTCATTGGAACTCGCGCCGCCGCCTTATGGCTATGGCCAGGCCTATGATAGCGCGACGATAAACGCGGGTGATTGCCCGGCTGTGGATCCTTGGTATGAATACGGCCACGGCAGCACGGTCGCTGGCACCGCTGCGGGCAATGGATTTGCGAACGGGCGGCACAAAGGCGTGGCGCCGGATGCCGACCTGATCATCGTGACCAGTGATTTTGGTCGTCCCAACTGGCGCGCTTCTGTGGCCGATGCGGTGAAGTACATCTTCGACCATGCGGCCGCCCTGGGACAACCTGCCGTGATCAATGCCAGCCTCGGCGACTATTATGGGAGCCACGACGCCTTGGACGCAGCGGCCTTGATGATCGACAGCATGTTGGACGCGGCTCCTGGCCGGGCCATGGTCTGTGCTTCGGGGAATAGCGGGAACATTCCCAACTACCACCTCGCCTATCCTGTCACCAGCGACACGGGTTTCCCTGGTTCTCTACCAACTATGCCAGCGGCTTTGGCTTCCCTTGCGCCTACTTTGAACTATGGGCCGATACGGCGGACTTCGACAAGGTGCACTTCAGCATTGGCGCGGACCTCTTCACCGGCAATGGCGTTCCCGCACCGTGGTGACGCACCGTATCGTACCGTCCAGGACGCCTTGGGACATTGGTCGAGGATACGTTGTATTCGATCGAGGCGGCAACCGATTGGCGGTGGTGAACTACTACGCAGAACTGCGCGGTGGCCAGTACCGCATGGACGTGATGCTCGCCGAACCGGATTCCGATACCTACAAGTTCCGTTTCAGCGCCACCGGTTCCGGGCAGTTCGATGTGTGGAGCTCTAGCTACCTCGGGACCTCAGAGATGTTCTCGAACCTGGGTGCCCTGGTGGACTTCACCGATAGCGCACACTATCGCTTGCCGGACGCGGAGAAGCGGGTGGTCGATTCGTGGGCTTGTTCGGACAAGGTGATCACCGTGGGCAACTATCGCAACCAGATCTCCTACACCGACTATACGAACACGCTTCAATCGTTCACCGGTACACCCGGCGAGTTGGTGATCACGAGCGGTGGGGGCCCCACGCGCGACAATCGCTTGAAGCCGGACATCTCCGCTACGGGGGACATCACCCTCAGCTCCGCTCCGCTGGAATGGTTGAATTTGCTCATCACCAATGATCCCGCGAAAGTGGATGTAGGTGGTTTCCACATTCGCAGCGGGGGCACGTCGATCGCTTCTCCAGTTGTGACGGGAGCAGTGGCCTTACTCTTCGAGCGCTGCCCCAATGCGACCTGGTTCGACGCGAAAGAGGCCATCATCGCTGCCGTCCGCAGCGACAATTTCACGGGTGCCACACCGAACAACCTTTGGGGGCATGGCAAGCTCGATGCGTTCAACGCCTTGCTCGCCGCTGGGCCGGACATGTCCTTCACCGTGGACACCACCATTTGCGATGGCGACAGTGTGTTGGTGACCGCGCCCGCTGATCTGGTGGACTACACTTGGAACACCGGGCTACAGAACGCGCCCTTCTATCAGAGCGATCAACGGCCAGTATACCATCGCGGGCACGAACAATGCGGGTTGCTTCGGCTATTCCGATACGCTGACGTTCGTCGAACTGCCATTGCCAGCAGCCCCAGTGATCACCCCAACTCGGCAACACGTTGGAGAGCACCGCTGCTGCCACCTATCAGTGGTGGCTCAACGGTGCCCCGATCAATGGTGCCGATCAGCAGACCTACGAGGTGTACCTCACCGGCACGTATGCTGTTTCGATCACGGATGCTGAAGGGTGCGGCGCCATAAGCGATACGCTCTTCGTCCTTTCCACGGGACTCGCCGATCCCTCATCCGACATGCGGGTGTGGCCCGTGCCTGCGGCGAACGAGTTGCATGTGCAGTGGCCCACCAACACCCCGGCCGCACAAGTGACGATCGATGTGCTCGATGCGCAAGGGCGATCGATCAAGCGCTTACTCGCCGTTACGACCAAGGAATTCGTCCTTGACGTGAACGGATGGGCAAGCGGACTTTACACCCTGCGGATCGATGGCGAGCAAGGTGCACGTTCGGTGCGGTTCAGCGTGCGCTAATGCGCGCTGGGATCCTATCTCAGTGAACACCCCGATGGTTCTACGGCTCGTGTCGCAGAACATCCGCTCTAACTAGCGCACTTGAAGCGAGCAGCCCGTATGCGTGTTAAGGCATTCGCTCCCCGTTCACATAAGTGTACGCCACCCTGGCATCACGGAGGCTTTCCGCAGGTGCGGTGAGTAGATCCCGATCCAGAACAACGAAGTCGGCGAACTTGCCCGTTTCCAAACTGCCGAGGTCCTTCTCCGTGAAGCTCGCGATCGCGTTCCAAAGCGTGATGCCATATAGGGCTTCCTCGCGCGAAAGCGCTTCGCCCATTTGAAAGCCACCTTCAGGAACCCCGGCGCTGTTCTTTCTGACCACGGCGGAGTAGAACGTGGCGATCGGTGAGATGCCTTCCACCGGGAAATCCGTGCCCAGCGCGATCATCCCGTTCTGCTTTAAAAGGCGCTTGTATGCGTAGGCATGCGCGAGGCGGTCGGGCCCGAGCCGCTCATCGGCCCAAAGCATGTCGCTGGTGGCGTGGGTGGGTTGCACGCTCGGGATCACTGTGTAGCGGCTGAAGAAGTCGAAGTCGGCGGGATCCATGCATTGGGCATGCTCTATGCGCCAACGCAGGTCGTTGGTGCCACCGAGCGCCTTGGCATAGATGCCCAGCAGTAAGCGGTCGGCGCTGTCGCCGATGCAATGCGTGGCCATTTGGAAGCCGTGTTCCTTGCACCACTGCGCAACGTTCGCGAAGTGTTCCGGGGTGGAGCGGAGCAGCCCGTGCCAGGTGCTATCCACGTCGCTGTACGGTTGAAGCAGTAGCGCGCCGCGCGAACCAAGCGCACCATCCGCGTAGCACTTCACGGCGCGCACGATGAGGCGATCGCTCAGGATCGGCCCCTTCGCCGCGAAGTGGTCCAGGTTCTCTTGTTTGTCGCTCACCATCGCGTAGATCCGGATCTTCAGCGCACCTTCCTTCTGCATTTGCGCGATGAGGCGATCGTGTTCACATCGAGCCCCGCGTCACTCACCATAGTCAGGCCTGCGGCGAGGCAGTCACGTTGCGCGTCCAACAAGGCACTGCGTTTCAGCGCTTCCTCGGCATCGTCGAAGATCTTCTGGAACACTTCCACCACATTGTCCACCAGCAGTCCCGTGGGGTGTCCATCGCGTACTTCGAGGATCCCACCGGCCACGACGCTCTTAGCATCCAGGCCGACACGCTCCAATGCGATCGCGTTCACCACCGCCGCGTGGCCATCAACGCGCTGTAGCAGCACCGGCCGGTCCGGGATCAGTTCGTTCAATCGGGTGTTATCCGGGAAGTTCTTGTCATCCCAGAGGTTCTGGTCCCAACCACGGCCAAGGATCCATGCATTGTCCGGGTGCGTTTTGGCAAATGCCACGGTGCGTTCGAGCACTTCCGCCCAGTTCTTCGCACCGGACAGATCCACCTTCTGCTTGTTGAGACCGTAGCCCAGGAAATGGCAGTGGCCATCGATGAAGCCGGGGTAGACGTGCTGTCCGGCGGCATCCAATCTTTCGTCTGAGCTGTACTTGTTCAGGATCTGGCGTTCCGCGCCAAGTTCCACGATCCGGCCATCGCGCACGGCCATGGCTTGGAAGGTCTGCTGCCCTTCGCCAAGCGTATGGATCACTGCGTTGTGTACCACGAGGTCGGCCTCTTCCTGTTGGAAGGCGCAACTGGAGAGGAGCAGAAGCAAGGGTGCAAAGGCGCACCGAGAAAACATCATGATCGATGGTTGCGAATGAAAGGCCAGCGCGAGGGGTCGGTGACCAGCGCAGCGCCGATCAACGCAAAGGGTAGGAGCGGGGTTCGGTAACGCACGATCGCGCCCATCACCGGGGTGGTATAGCCGATCACCAGCGCGAGCAATAGCACGAAGCTCAGACAGAAGAGCACCTGCGCTTTGCCGATCAAGGGCCACGGTCGGTGCCACACCAGGCACAGGACGATGAACAAGAGGAAGACGACGGTTTCCATTCCCGCGAGAAGTCCTGCGGCGCCACCGCTTAGGTGCACCAACGGCCCCAGAAAGGTGATGTACAAGGCATAGGGCGCGAATCGGATGAAGCTATCTGCGGTCGGCTGCAAGGGCGGCGGTGCCACATAGCTTCCGCTGTTCATCAGATCGGCCAGGCCGATGAAGTCACGATGCTTCCAAAAGAGCACTTCGAGCATGTTGAACCCGGGGACCAGATGATGGATGTTCAGCGCGGCAACGAGGAACAAGACCAACACAAGTCCGAACCGGAAGAAGGTGCGCCCTGGGCGCCAGGCGCACCAAATGAGCGCTACCAGTCCGGGTAACATGCTCATCAGCACATAGAATTTGAGGTAGAAGAGGAGGACACCACAGCCTGCTATGATCACCATACCCCGAGCGCGGAACCCATGCTGGAGCATGCTGAACACCTGCCACAACAGCAGCCCGACCGCGAAGAAGAGCAGACTCTCCTTAACCGGTCCGCTGGCCCAGAAGAGCACCGAAGGGGGTAGGAACAGGAGAAGGGCCAACAACCTTTCACGCCCGCCGAACCATGGGGCGAACGCCTTCCAAAGGGCGAACAACCCGATGAAGCTTATGAAGGCGGCCATGACCGTATGCACATGCATATGCCCTGCGGAGAAGAGACGGAGAAAGGCGTTGAGCCGGATAAGCGTGTGCGAATCGTTGTACAAATTGCCCTCGTACTGCCTGAACCAGTTGTTCATATGCATGTAGTAATGGTCCGTGAAATACGGGCTGTCGTTGCCCACACCAAGCAGCATTCGCACGTAGTCCATTGGCCGATCCGGCAAGGCACTGAACATCACGGCACTGTCGTCGAAATACTTGTACAGGTCGGCGGTGCCGCGATCGCGATAGTGATAGGTATAGACCCACCACAATGCCAGGCCGCCGATCACCTTCAGCAGGAAGAACGCCGACAGCATGGTTACTGAAGCCCCTTCCGCGCGGAAGAAGCGCAGCTTGCGGATCGACAAGAGGAAGAGAAAGAGGTAGCCCAGCGAGAGCAGCACGGCCGACATCGGGGCGGAAGTTAGTCGGCTTGGATCGCGGACCATCTCCGATTGTGCGGCTGCTGGAACAGCGTACGGGAGCGGACGCCATGATCGCGCTTTCTTTGTGCCTGCATGGCATCCCCCTCCGCTCCCCCTGTGAAAGACCCCGATCTCGCCCCGGCCTCCTTGGACACCGCGCGCAAGCTTGGTCTGCTTCCCGAAGAGTTCCAGAAGATCATCGAAGTGCTGGGCCGTGCGCCCAACTTCACCGAACTCAGCATTTACAGCGCCATGTGGAGCGAGCATTGTTCCTACAAGAACAGTATCCTACTATTGAAGACCTTGCCGCGAACCGGCCCGAAGCTGCTGGCTGAAGCAGGGGAAGAGAACGCAGGCTTGGTGGATATCGGAGACGGTTGGGCTTGCGCCTTCAAGATCGAAAGCCACAACCACCCGAGCGCGATAGAACCCTACCAGGGCGCGGCCACCGGCGTGGGCGGCATCAACCGCGACATCTTCACTATGGGCGCACGGCCCATCGCCCAGCTCAACTCGCTGCGCTTTGGCGATATCACGCAGGAGGCCCGCAGCCGCTGGCACATGCGTGGTGTGGTGAAAGGGATCGGCGACTACGGCAACGCTTTCGGTGTGCCCGTGCTAGGTGGGGAGGTGTATTTCGATCCGTGCTACACAACGAATCCACTGGTGAATGCCATGAGCGTTGGGATCGTACGCACCGACCAGGTGATCAGCGCCACTTCCCATGGGGAAGGCAACCCGATCTTCATTGTGGGTAGCGCGACGGGAAAGGACGGTATCCACGGTGCTTCGTTCGCCAGCAAGGACATCACCGACACCAGCATGGACGACCTGCCTGCGGTTCAAGTGGGCGATCCGTTCATGGAGAAACTCCTGCTCGAAGCCTCGCTCGAACTCGCCCAAGCGGACGCGATCATCGGCATGCAGGATATGGGCGCGGCGGGCATCACCTGCAGCACCAGCGAAATGAGCGCGAAGGGCGAGAGCGGCATGGATATCCATCTGGACCGCGTTCCCACCAGGCAACAGAATATGCGCGCTTGGGAGATCCTTTTGAGCGAAAGCCAGGAGCGCATGCTCGTGGTAGTGAAGAAAGGCCATGAGGCGGCGGTGAAGACCATTTTCGACAAGTGGGATCTTAATTGTGTGGAGATCGGCACAGTGACAAAGGGTAACGCGTTGCGTTACTTCATGCACGGCGCGCTGGTGGCCGAAGTGCCTGCCGAGAGTTTAGTGCTTGGTGGCGGTGCGCCGGTGTACGAGCGCACCACGAAGGAACCTGCCTACATCGCGGAGAACAAGAAGTTCAAGGCTGCGGAAGTGCCGGAACCGGACGACATCAAGGCGGTCGCAAAAAGCTTGCTGGCGAGCCCGAACATAGCGAGCAAGCGTTGGGTGTACGAGCAGTACGACAGCATGGTGCGCACCAACAACATGAGCACCAACGATCCCAGCGATGCGGGTTTGGTGTTGATCAAAGAGACCGGCAAGGCCCTGGCCGTCACGGTGGATTGCAATGGCCGCTATGTGCATGCCGATCCCTATTTGGGCGCAATGATCGCTGTGAGCGAGGCCGCGCGGAACATCGCCTGCTCTGGAGGCGAACCCTGCGGTGTGACCAACTGTCTGAACTTCGGGAATCCCCACGACCCAGAGGTTTACTGGCAGTTCGCGAACGTGATCAAGGGCATGGGCGATGCGTGCCGGGCGTTCGATGCACCCGTGACCGGCGGGAACGTGAGCTTTTACAACCAGACGGTCAGCGAGAAGAGCACCGTACCCGTTTTCCCTACACCTACGATCGGAATGGTCGGTGTGCTTCCGGATGCCACCAAGCGCATGGGCCTTGGCTTCAAGGAGAAAGGCGACCTGCTCTTTCTACTCGGCAAGGTGACGGAGGACCTGGCGAGCAGTGAGTACCTGGTCCGTCACCACAGGATCGAACGGTCCCCGGCCCCCTACTTTGATCTGGAAGAAGAGCGGAGGTTGCACACCATGCTCCTAATGCTCATCCGCAAAGGCCTCATCAATTCGGCGCACGATGTGAGCGATGGCGGGCTCTGGGTCACGCTTGTGGAGATGGGTCTGGTGCATGGGCTTGGTTTCGACATCGTCACGGATAGCGAGATCCGTCCGGATGCCTTCCTCTTTGGTGAGGGACAGGGACGCGCAGTGGTATCCGTGAACGAAGCGCAGGAGAACGATTTCCTGGATCTGATGCGCGCCAGCCGCGTTCCGTTCATCTTGCTCGGTCATATCACCAAGGGCAAGCTCGTGGTGGATGACGAGCCTTTCGGCTTTATCGAGGATGCGCGCAAGATCTATGAGGAGGCCATCCCGAAGATCATGGCCGAACAGTAGGATCCGGTTGATCGACCCATTGTTCGCAGCGACCATTCGGAATGCCCCACCCGAAACTCAACGGAACGATCCCACCCCTGGGCGGCGCGGCCCCGCAACTACGCTTCGTGTTGCAGGACAGGTCGAATTCGGATCTCGCTTCGTTGCGCGGGCAAGTGGTCATACTCCTCAGTGTGCCCAGCTTGGACACGAGCACATGCGCCTTGGAGATGCGGACGTTCAACCAACTTGCGGCAGGGTTCGGCGCGCAAGTGCTGCTCGTGAGCGTGGATACGCCCTACGCGATGAAGCGCTTCTGCGTGGCCGAGGGGATCGAGAATGTGCGCACCGGTAGCGACTTCAGGTTCCATGACCTCGCGCGCAACTGGGGCGTTGAGATCGCCGAAGGCGGTTTGCAGGCAGCCACTGCACGCGCCGTTTGGGTGCTCGATAGGGAAGGGGTCATCCGGTACCACGAACTCAGCGCCGAACTGGGCCACGAGCCCAACTATGAAGCTGCGTTGGAAGCCGCACGAGGCCTTCTTTAATGGTCAAGCGCTAGTGCTTGACGTGCGGGTCAAGCCGCATCCGGTTCAGCACGGTGTCCATTGCTAAAAGCGCAATAGCACTGGTGGCCGTAACGAGAAGCCAGGGAGAAGAGAGCATACTATCGAGAGGGAACCTGGGTAGGTTCGTGAGCGCGCGCTCAATAGGCCCCACTTCGATGGTCGGGGTGGCTACCGCGAAGAGATATGCGGTGAGGGTCACGGCGCCTCCGGCCAGGGTGGCCCATACCCAGCCGGGGATCAATGCGGATGCAGGTGCAATGGGTCTGTTTGAATGGGCGATCCGTTCAAGTATGCGCGTCTCGATACCTTCGGAAGCAGCGATCCTGCCGCTCGTGTGGAACAACTCAAGCAGCGCCTTGTCGGCGTCCTGGTCGTTCAATCTCCGATGAGCGTCCATACCTCTTCTTTCAATTCGCGCTGCAAGATCTCCAAAAGGCGTTTTCGGCTCCGGTGGAGTTTCACTTTCACATTGGACGCACCCAAACCGGTGACGGTTACGATCTCCTCGACGCTCAGCTCCTCGAGATAGAAGAAGCTCACGATCGCCGCGTCCTCCGGGGGAAGCTGGGCAAGCGCTTTGTTCAGCGCTGCGGAGCGATCTACTGTTTCTACAGCCAAAGGGTCGTGGGCATTCGGTTCGAGCACTCCAAGGTTGTCAATGGAGGCGGTAGGGATGCGCCGCCTGCGTAACTGCGAGATCGCCGTCCGGTAGGCGATGCTGAACAACCAAGTGCTGAACTTGCTACCCCCCTGGTAGCCGCCCAGATTCTGGTAGGCCTTCATAAAAGTGTCTTGGGTGGCCTCCTCCGCCTCCTCTTGATTGCGCAGTATCCGGTAGGAGGCCGTATGCACCATATGCTTGTACTGCCCAATGAGCCTTGCGAAGACGCCGTGGTCACCGGATGCGGCAAGAGCTATGGCTTGGTCTTCATTCACGGGCCGACGCGGATGAGACGCTTTTCCCTGATCCTCGGTTACGAAGGTGAAGTTCTTCCACACCGCCGCCTGCGGCAACGACGAACCGCCATTGACCCCGGTTGAGGGTCTTGTGCCGCACCGGATGAGTGGTGTAACCGGATGCCCGCAGCGCGCGTCGTATGGATCAAGAACACAGACACCACCGCCATGAACCCTACTGAAGTACTCGTCCCCATCGCCATGTTCGCCATGATCTTCGGCTGCGTGTATGTTGGCGTGATGTCCAAGCATCGTCAGCGCATGGCCATGATCGAAAAAGGCATGGACCTCGAGTCATTGAAGGAAAAGGAAGTGCCATTTCGTACGCTCCGCAACGGCCTTCTCATGGTCGGTGTTGGGGTCGGCCTGTTTTTCGGCTACCTCTTGGACACGCGCATGCCTGGCTATGGGGTGGACGGTGATATGGGCGATTCTCCATTGCCCTACTTCATGATGGTACTCCTATGCGGTGGTCTTGCACTGATCACGCATCATCTTCTCGTTCGGCGGAAGCAACAGGGGTAAGAAAGGTCGTCGGACAATGCGGAGCGGGACCGATCGTCCCGCTCCGTTCATTTGTACCCCCATGCGCGCCTTGCGTTCCGTTCTCCGTTGGCTCTTCTCAGGTATTCTCTGGTGCATCATGCTCAGCGTGCTCTGGGTACTGCTGTTGGCGGTGGTCGATCCACCGGTTACTAGTACGATGATCAGCCAGCGGTTCGAGCAGGGTAGCATCCGTCGCTCTTGGCGCGATCTGGATGAGATCGCTCGAAGCCTGCCGAACGCGGTGATCGCATCGGAGGATCAGAAGTTCATGTACCACTTCGGCTTCGATCTCGCAGCCATTGAAAAAGCGCTTGACCAAAACGAGACCCGCCGAGGACGCAAGCGTGTGAAAGGGGCGAGCACCATCAGTCAACAGGTGGCCAAGAACGTGTTCCTCTGGCAAGGACGCACCTATGTGCGGAAGGGATTGGAGGTTTGGTTCACTTTGCTGATCGAGATCTGTTGGAGCAAGGAACGGATCCTGGAAGTGTATCTTAATGTCGCCGAATTGGGCAGTGGGGTTTTCGGGGCCGAGGCCGCGGCGCATCGTTGCTTGGCAAGGGGGCCCGCTTGAGCAGTTCAGAGTCAGCCCTGCTCGCTACGGTGCTTCCTGCCCCGCGACGATATCGATGTGATCGTCCGTCCGGGTTCGTCCGTGGAAGGCAACAGTGGATCCATCGCCAAATGAGCAACTTGGGCGATCAACTGGACCCTGAAGTTCGCGCGAAGGCGAGGGAGGAAGCC
This sequence comes from Flavobacteriales bacterium, assembly GCA_016712025.1. Classification (GTDB taxonomy): domain Bacteria; phylum Bacteroidota; class Bacteroidia; order Flavobacteriales_F; family PHOS-HE28; genus PHOS-HE28. The sequence continues at coordinate 93,684 of JADJRW010000008.1, read as the reverse complement.
GAGCGCGAAGTGGAACGGAACCTAAACAAGAAGAAACGCCGCCGCTCATGAACGCTTCTTGGGGTATTGTGATCGTTACAGGCGCCGGTCGAGGGATAGGACGACAAACGGCACTCTCGCTATGCCGTGATCATGGTGCGTCGGTCTTGGCCGTGGGGCGCAATGAAGATCACCTGCGGCATCTCGTTGCTGAGACGGCTGGGATGCAAGGTGCGCTGCGTACCATCCAGGTCGACCTTACTTCAGCCAATGCCATTCCGGCGATCATCGCCGCATTGGGCGGGGATCGTGTGTCCGGGCTGGTCAACAACGCAGGCCTTCTGATGAGGCGCTCTTTCGGCAACTGGACCATGGCCGATCTGGAAGAGGTCTTCAGAGTCAATGCGCATCTTCCGTTCATGCTGGCACAGGCGCTTTGCGGACATTTCACCGATCCTAGAGCCCATGTGGTGAACATTGCCAGTATGGGTGGGTTCCAAGGCGCTGCCAAGTTCCCGGGGCTGGCCGGCTATAGCGCGAGCAAGGCTGCGTTGGTGGGTTACACCGAGTGCCTGGCCGAAGAGATGAAGCAGCATGGTGTTCATTGCAACTGCTTGGCGCTTGGGGCCGTGGACACCGAAATGTTCCGGGAGGCGTTCCCCGAGTATCAAGCGCCTGTATCGGCGACCGAGGTGGGTAAGTTCATTGCGAGGTTCGCACTGGAAGGTCATAACCTCTTCAATGGCAAGGTGTTGCCTTTGGCATTGAGCACTCCTTAAGGAGGAATGTTAAAAATATCCTGAGGATATGTGGACCGTATGTGCCATCCATCTACATTTGCACCCGCTTTAACGGAATCGTTCTTTAGAAGGCCCCGGTGGAATGGGGGCGAGGATGGCTGGTAGTGCGGGGTGTTAAAAAAGACCCGCAGGTAAACTTGCTGGTTCGCCCAGATCGTTTACTTTTGCCGTCCCTCTCGCCAAAACGTTTTTCGCAAGGGGTTTTGACAACGTCTGTAGACCGGTTCGCCGGAACACATAACGTTCTTTGAAGTATTGTCCATTCTGAGAACAGCAGAAGGTTTTCTTGATGCAAGTCAAGAAGAAAGACCACATCGAGTCCAGATCGAACGATCTTTACAATGGAGAGTTTGATCCTGGCTCAGGATGAACGCTAGCTACAGGCTTAACACATGCAAGTCGAGGGGCAGCGGGGTGTAGCAATACATCGCCGGCGACCGGCGCACGGGTGCGTAACACGTATGGAACTTGCCCTGCACTGGGGGATAGCCCGGAGAAATCCGGATTAATACCCCATAACATGCGAGGAGGCATCTCCTTGTTTTGAAAGCTCCGGCGGTGCAGGATAGGCATGCGTCCGATTAGCTAGTTGGTGAGGTAATGGCTCACCAAGGCTACGATCGTTAGGGGGCCTGAGAGGGTTATCCCCCACACTGGTACTGAGACACGGACCAGACTCCTACGGGAGGCAGCAGTGAGGAATATTGCGCAATGGAGGCAACTCTGACGCAGCCATGCCGCGTGCAGGAAGAAGGCGCTACGCGTTGTAAACTGCTTTTAACCGGGAAGAAACCCCAGGACGTGTCCTGGGTTGACGGTACCGGAGGAATAAGCACCGGCTAACTTCGTGCCAGCAGCCGCGGTAATACGAAGGGTGCAAGCGTTATCCGGATTCATTGGGTTTAAAGGGTGCGTAGGTGGGGCGATAAGTCAGTGGTGAAATCCTGCGGCTTAACCGTAGAATTGCCATTGATACTGTCGCTCTTGAGTACGCTTGACGTGGGCGGAATGTGCCGTGTAGCGGTGAAATGCTTAGATATGGCACAGAACACCGATAGTGAAGACAGCTCACGAAGGCGAAACTGACACTGAGGCACGAAAGCGTGGGGATCGAACAGGATTAGATACCCTGGTAGTCCACGCCGTAAACGATGATCACTCGTGATTGGCGATATACGGTCAGTCACCTAGCGAAAGCGTTAAGTGATCCACCTGGGGAGTACGGCCGCAAGGCTGAAACTCAAAGGAATTGACGGGGGCCCGCACAAGCGGTGGAGCATGTGGTTTAATTCGATGATACGCGAGGAACCTTACCCGGGCTCGAACGCACGTTGACAGGGGTGGAAACATCCTCTTCTTCGGACAATGTGCGAGGTGCTGCATGGCTGTCGTCAGCTCGTGCCGTGAGGTGTCGGGTTAAGTCCCATAACGAGCGCAACCCCTACTGCTAGTTGCCAGCGGATAATGCCGGGGACTCTAGCGGAACTGCCCGCGTAAGCGGTGAGGAAGGTGGGGACGACGTCAAGTCATCACGGCCCTTACGTCCTGGGCTACACACGTGCTACAATGGCGAGGAACAAAGGGAAGCTACCGCGTGAGCGGATGCCGATCTCTAAAACTCGTCTCAGTTCGGATCGGAGTCTGCAACCCGACTCCGTGAAGCTGGAATCGCTAGTAATCGCATATCAGCCATGATGCGGTGAATACGTTCCCGGGCCTTGTACACACCGCCCGTCAAGCCATGGAAGCCGGGGGTGCCTGAAGTTGGTGACCGCAAGGAGCTACCTAGGGCAAAACCGGTGACTGGGGCTAAGTCGTAACAAGGTAGCCGTACCGGAAGGTGCGGCTGGAACATCTCCTTTTTAGAGGATAACTCTTGATGGGTCTTTGCTCCCGAGCGATCGGGGGCGGCCTTGCTTTCTCGGATGGATGATATGCTAACGGTTTTTTCCGTGACCGTCTCCTAGTCCTGTAGCTCAGTTGGTTAGAGCGCTACACTGATAATGTAGAGGTCCGCAGTTCAAATCTGCGCAGGACTACCAGGGATTAGGGAACGGGGGATTAGCTCAGCTGGCTAGAGCGCCTGCTTTGCAAGCAGGAGGTCATCGGTTCGACTCCGATATTCTCCACCGCGCCCATCCAGGGCAAACCGTTCTTTGACTTATTGTCAGACCGACCAAAACAGACCGAGAGATCGGTCCACCGAGCAAGACCTCGAAGGTTGAAAAGTTACTAAGGGCGTAAGGTGGATGCCTTGGCTCTCAGAGGCGATGAAGGACGCGATAGGCTGCGATAAGCCGCGGGGAGGAGCATAATATCCTGTGATCCGCGGATTTCCGAATGGGGCAACCCGGCTGGTTGAAGACCAGTCACCCGAAAGGGAGCAAACCCAGGGAACTGAAACATCTAAGTACCTGGAGGAAAAGAAAACAAAACAGTGATCCCCCCAGTAGTGGCGAGCGAACAGGGGACAGCCCAAACCGGGGGCGTTTAGGCGCAACCGGGGTTGTAGGACCACAACGTGGACTGTAGATACATAGTGGAACCCTTCTGGAAAGTTGGACCATAGCGGGTGATAGTCCCGTACACGGCATGTATCTGCTACCTAGTGGTATCCTGAGTAAGGCGGGACACGTGAGATCCTGTCTGAATCCGGCGGAACCATCCGCCAAGGCTAAATACTGCTGAGAGACCGATAGCGAACCAGTACTGCGAAGGAAAGGTGAAAAGCACCTCGAACAGAGGAGTGAAATAGACCCTGAAACCTTGCGCCTACAAGCGGTCGGAGTCCCTTCGGGGATGACGGCGTGCCTTTTGCATAATGAGCCTACGAGTTGCTCGTCACTGGCAAGGTTAAGGGCTTCAAGCCCGCAGCCGAAGCGAAAGCAAGTCTTAACAGGGCGCATAGTCAGTGGCGGCAGACGCGAAACCTGAGTGATCTAACCATGGCCAGGATGAAGTCCCGGTAACACGGGATGGAGGTCCGAACTGGTAGACGTTGAAAAGTCTTCGGATGAGCTGTGGTTAGGGGTGAAAGGCTTATCAAACTGGGAGATAGCTCGTACTCTCCGAAATGCATTTAGGTGCAGCCTCGGACGTACTGTTGTGGAGGTAGAGCTACTGATCGGGCTAGGGGGCTTCATCGCCTACCAAACCCGGACAAACTCCGAATGCCACAACACGATATCCGGGAGTGAGCGCGCGGGTGCTAAGGTCCGTGCGCGAGAGGGAAATAACCCAGACCATCGGCTAAGGTCCCCAAGTGTGTGCTAAGTTGATCTAACGAGGTCGGACTGCATTGACAGCTAGGATGTTGGCTTGGAAGCAGCCATTCATTTAAAGAGTGCGTAACAGCTCACTAGTCGAGCGGTCCGGCATGGATAATGATCGGGCATCAAGCATACCACCGAAGCTGTGGGCTCCGTAAGGAGCGGTAGGAGAGCATTCCGGTCTGCGTTGAAGGTGTGTCGTGAGGCATGCTGGAGCGTCCGGAAAAGAAAATGTAGGCATAAGTAACGATAAGGCATGTGAAAAACATGCCCGCCGATAGACCAAGGTTTCCTGATCAACGTTAATCGGATCAGGGTTAGTCGGGTCCTAAGGTGTAGCCGAACGGCGAAGCTGATGGACATCTGGTCAATATTCCAGAACCGACGTGCATTGCGATGGGGTGACGAAGGAGTGAACGGTCTCCGTACTGACGGATATGTACGGTAAAGGGTGTAGGTATAGCGCTGGCAGGAAAATCCACCGGTGTTGCTGAAACCCGACAGTAACGTGAAGCTTCGGCCGATCGTATTGACCTTAATCAGACTTCCGAGAAAAACCTCTAAGCTCCAGATACACGCCGCCCGTACCGCAAACCGACACAGGTGGTCAAGGAGAGTATCCTGAGGCGCTCGAGTGATCCGTGGCTAAGGAACTAGGCAAATTAACCGCGTAACTTCGGAATAAGCGGTACCCATTTCGGTGGGTTTCAATGAAATGGCTCAGGCGACTGTTTAACAAAAACACATGGCTTTGCGAAATCGAAAGATGACGTATAAGGCCTGACACCTGCCCGGTGCTGGAAGGTTAAGAGGAGAGGTCAGCCGCAAGGCGAAGCTTTGAATCGAAGCCCCAGTAAACGGCGGCCGTAACTATAACGGTCCTAAGGTAGCGAAATTCCTTGTCGGGTAAGTTCCGACCTGCACGAATGGTGTAACGATCTGAGCACTGTCTCAGCCACGAGCTCGGTGAAATTGTAGTTTCGGTGAAGATGCCGGATACCCGCAACGGGACGGAAAGACCCCGTGCACCTTTACTATAGCTTCACATTGACATCGGCTGCCCGATGTGTAGGATAGGTGGGAGACTTTGAAGTTGCGTCGCTAGGCGTGATGGAGTCAACGTTGAAATACCACCCTTCGTTCATCTGATGTCTAATCCCTGCGAAACAGGGAAACAGTGTGTGGTGGGTAGTTTGACTGGGGTGGTCGCCTCCAAAAAAGTATCGGAGGCTTCCAAAGGTTCCCTCAGCACGCTTGGTAACCGTGCGTTGAGTATATTGGCATAAGGGAGCTTGACTGTGAGACCGACAAGTCGAACAGGTAGGAAACTAGGGCAAAGTGATCCGGTGGTTCCATATGGAAGGGCCATCGCTCATAGGATAAAAGGTACGCCGGGGATAACAGGCTGATCATTCCCAAGAGCTCATATCGACGGAATGGTTTGGCACCTCGATGTCGGTTCGTCACATCCTGGGGCTGGAGAAGGTCCCAAGGGTTCGGCTGTTCGCCGATTAAAGTGGCACGTGAGCTGGGTTCAGAACGTCGTGAGACAGTTCGGTCCCTATCTGTTGCGAGCGTTAGAAGTTTGAGGGGAGCTACCATTAGTACGAGAGGACCGTGGTGGACGAACCGCTAGTGTACCAGTTGTGGCGCCAGCTGCATCGCTGGGTAGCTATGTTCGGACGGGATAAGCGCTGAAAGCATCTAAGCACGAAGCCCACCTCAAGATGAGACTTCTTCATAAGGGTCGTAGAAGATTACTACGTTGATAGGCTCCAGGTGTAAAGTCAGCAATGGCAAAGCCGAGCGGTACTAATTACCCGTAGACTTTAACCTTGAACGTCTCCTCGTGGAACGATCTCCGTCTGTTTTGGTTCGGTCCGACAATACTTCGAAATCGCATCTACGATTTCAGGTGACTATTGCGGTGAGGTCCACCTCTTCCCATTCCGAACAGAGAAGTTAAGCTCACCAGCGCAGATGGTACTGGGCCACAAGCCTGGGAGAGTATGTCGTCGCCGATCTGAACCCCGACCAGCAATGGTCGGGGCTCTTTTTTTTATCCTTGTCCCATCGTTCCATGCGGATCTTAGCGCTGTTCACTGCGTTCATTTTCTTGTGCTTCCCGCTGCTTGGCCAAGTGCTCAGAGGGACTTTGGTCGGCGTTCAGGACCGCCAATGGATCAAACTGCTCGATACGCGGGGAGCTTCACATACCGCACTGGATTCCGTGCGATGCGATTCCAGGGGGCGCTTCAGATTCGATAGCCCCAAGGGGACGGCCTTTGCTGGATTTTACCAATTGTCAGTTCACGATACGGATCGCGTGGATCTTATTTTGGATCCCCGTGAAGCCGAAGTGGTGTTGGAGTTCAGCGGCTCACCCCTCCAAGAGCACATCAGGGTGCTTCGCTCTGAGGAGAATCTGCGACTTTGGGAATACAAAGCCGTGAGCCGGGAGGTCCATGCCATCCAAAGAGCGGTGGAGACCGAGCGCCGTTCGTTACGCACGGACCAAGTGGTCCGCGGCAGGGAATTGGACACCCTTTCAGCACGGGCGGACGCTATGCGGAACGCGCATCTGGACCAGATGGTCCAGAAGGCCCCTGACAGCTACTTCGCGCATGTCGTTCAGGTCGATCGTGCGCTGATGGCTGTCCAGCGTGGAACACCGAGCCAGGTGCTCCACGCCTTTGCTTTCGATGACGAAAGTTTGTTGCACAGCGCGGTCTATACCCAGGCCGTGCTCACGTACTTGCGGAACCTGGAGGCAGTGAGCGAGCAAGCTTTCGTTTTCGCCACGGACACTTTGATCCGAACCGCCGGTCCTTGCGCAGCGTGCCGATCGTTCCTCATTTCGCATCTTGTGGAGGTGTTCGGCACCTACGGCCCCGATCTCGCTTTGCAGCATGTCCTGGACAACTACTTGTCCGATACAGCGGCTGTTGGTCGTCTTCCAGAGGTCATCCGCGAAAAGGTCCGTGCGGCGTTGCGCGTGCGCCTGGGACAGACGGCGCCAGAACTGGAGTTGCCATCGTCGGGCAACGACACGATCGCTCTCACGACGATCTTTGCGGCGAACCGCTTCACTCTTCTCTTCTTCTACTCGAGTTCATGCGATCACTGCCATGAGCAGATGCCGGGTCTTCGAGAGACCTATGCTTTCTACCGGCCGAAGGGACTGCAGATCGTGGGCCTGTCTTTGGACGAGGACCCCGCGTCGTTCGCTGAAACGGTCCGTGATGAATCCTTGATCTTTCCTTGTTTCTCGGAGTTCAAGGGCTGGGCCTCTACAGCGGCTAAGGTGTTCGCAGTGCAAGGGACCCCAGCGTTCTTCCTGATCGACGATCACGGGAAGATCGTCGCCAAACCTTTCGACCACAGTGAGGCAAGAGCCTTGTTGAGCGGTCTTTTACCCTGACCTATTCTCGTCGCTGGGTCTGGATCAGTGTCTTTGATCTTGGATTGGGGCTGAAGGATCCACTGACGCCTATTTCCGTGGGTGTGCTCTTCTGCCGGGCGCTCCTGGAAGAGCCCAAAAACGGATGAGCCCGAACCGCTCATGCTGGCATAAAGCGCCCCGTTCCTGGTATAGGGCTTCCTTGATCGCACGGAGTTCGGGGAACTTGCGGAAGACCGGGTCTTCCATGGTGTTCACGAGCGCCCTCCTCCATGTCGAAAGCGGCTGCTTGAAGAATGGATGGCAGGTCAACGGACCGACCACTTAGCGGTGTGGATGAATAGGCATCGGCGGTACTCACATGTATCCCCGGGTCCACCAGCACCAACCACATCCCCGCGATGTTCAATTCGACAGGCTGCAATCGCTCCCCACGCCCAAGTGCTAGCTGCGCCTCGCGTTCCAGAAAGAAGGCGCAATCACTTCCCAGTGAAGCGGCAAGGTCATGCAGTTCGGAAGGTGCCAAGCCGAGTTTGAAGAGGCGGTCGAGCGCCTGGAGCATATGCGCTCCATCACTTGAACCACCGCCCAGTCCGGCACCGATGGGGATCGCTTTGTGCAGATGCACCCGCACGCCCGGCAGGGGGCGCCTTGCGTGAAGCGCCTGATACGCCCGCACGCAAAGGTCCATGTTCACGTCCCCTGGCACTGGACGTCCGGAACGCACCATTTCCACAACACCCATCCGCAGGTTCGGATCGGGAAGCACCTCCAGGGCTTCTTCGAGGGGAATAGGCAGCATGACGCTTTCGATATCCCGGAACCCGTCCGGCCGCAAGCGGATCACGTTGAGGCCGAGGTTGATCTTGGCGAAGGGGAACACCACCATGGGAGGGCAAGGTTAGGACATCTGTTCCCCACGCTCAGAACGACCCGCTGGACAATGCGGACCTCATTCCGGCCTTGCTACTACTTTCGTCCTCCCAACGGCCACCCATGCAGACGTTCCTGGAGTTCGAGAAGCCTATCCAGAACATCATTGAGCAGATCGAAAAGCTTAAGGAGGTGGCGGCCCAAAGCGACGTGGATGTGAACCCCACACTCCGTGATCTGGAGAAGAAGCTGCTCGTCGCCCGCAAGGAGATCTATGCCAAGCTCACGCCTTGGGAGCGGGTGCAGGTAAGCCGGCACCCGGACCGACCGTACACGCTCAAATACATCGATACGATCTCCGGTGGCACCTTCATGGAACTCCATGGCGATCGCACGGTGAAGGACGATAAAGCCATGGTGGGCGGTTTCGGAATGGTTGAAGGACGTTCGGTGATGTTCATCGGCCAGCAGAAGGGTATCAATACCAAGATGCGCCAGTACCGGAATTTCGGAATGGCGAACCCCGAAGGCTATCGGAAAGCGCTTCGGTTGATGAAACTGGCCGAGAAATTCGGGAAGCCCGTCGTCACCGTCATTGATACTCCGGGAGCCTTCCCCGGCTTGGAGGCGGAAGAGCGTGGACAAGGGGAAGCCATCGCACGGAATCTTTTCGAAATGATGCGGCTCCGCGTGCCCGTGATCTGCATTGTGATCGGTGAAGGAGCCTCTGGCGGTGCCCTCGGTATCGGCATTGGCGACCGCGTTCTGATGTTGGAGAACACGTGGTATTCGGTGATCTCGCCAGAATCGTGTTCCAGCATCCTTTGGAGAAGTTGGGATTTCAAGGAGCAGGCCGCCAAGGCTTTGAAGCTTACAGCCGAGGATATGCTCACCAACAAGCTCATCGATGGGATCATTCCCGAGCCTGTGGGTGGTGCCCATGCGGACATTGATGGAGCTTGCCTCCTTGTGAAGGCCGAGGTTGTGCGCTCCTTGGAAAAATTGTCGAAGACGGATCCTGACAAACTCGTTGAGCGCCGCATAAAGAAATTCTGCGCTATGGGTATGGTTGAAAAGGCCAGACCCGCCTCCAAGACGAAGGCCAAAGCGTGAAGCTTCCGCGGGCTGGCCGTAGAGCCCGAATTTTCCTGCTAACGCACCGAGGCATAGCGACCATGGACGATCGCGCTCCTTCAGTGAGCTGCGCATCCTCGGAACGGCCGTAGTTGTAAACGATCGCAATGTTGACGGGCTATGAACGAGTTGTTGAACGTATCCCATCCGATGGCCCCGGATCGCGTCTACTTTTGGCGACCCGTTCCTGATCCGCCGTTGTTCGTCCGATGCCTGATACCTCCTCGCTCCGCGCCGATCGCAAGCGCAGAACCGTTCCGTCCCTGATCGATCCTGCCCTCGAGGCTGGCAAGTTGCCACCCCAGGCGCCCGATCTTGAGCAAGCCGTATTGGGCGCCCTCATGCTCGAGCGCAACGCGGTGAACGAGGCGATCGACATTCTGCACCCGGAGAGCTTCTATGTGGATACGCACCGGCGCATCTTCGATGCGATCCAAGGCTTGTTCCGGAACGACCAGCCCATCGATATCCTCACCGTCACAGAAGAACTCCGGAAGCGTGGGGAACTGGATCTGGTGGGCGGCCCCTATTACATCAGCCAGCTCACCAACAAGGTGGCCAGCAGTGCGAACGTGCAGTATCATGCGCGCATCATCAGCCAAAAACACATTCTGCGCGAGTTGATCCGCATCTCATCGGAAACGATGCGCGATGCCTTTGATGAGACCGCTGATGTTTTCGACCTACTGGACAAAACGGAGCAGGACCTCTACGCGATCACCAGCGGGAACCTGAAACGCAACTATGCCGCGATGAGCGACCTGCTCGGCGCCGCTATGACGCAGATCGAAGGAGCCAAGAACAGTGGTGGAGGAACTAGCGGCGTCCCTACAGGCTTCGTCAAACTCGACAAACTCACCGCCGGTTGGCAGCGAAGCGATATGGTGATCGTAGCCGCCCGCCCCGGCATGGGTAAGACGGCTTTCGTGCTGAGCATGGCGCGCAACATCGCCGTAGAGCACAAGCGCGCCGTGGCTGTGTTCAGTTTGGAGATGAGCAGCACCCAGTTGGTCACGCGTTTGCTGTCCAGTGAGGCTGGTATCGCCAGCGAGAAATTGCGGAAAGGCGAACTGAACGATGGCGAATTCGCCATTCTGCACCAGCACATGGCCCGCTTGGACAAGGCGCCGATCTTCATCGACGATACCCCGGGACTGAACATCTTCGAACTGCGGGCCAAATGCCGCCGCTTGAAGGCGCAGCACAACGTGGAGCTGATCGTGATCGACTACCTCCAGTTGATGACCAGTGGCACTGACAACAAAGGGGGCAACCGAGAGCAGGAGATCAGCCAGATCAGTCGTTCGATAAAAAGCATCGCCAAAGAACTCGACGTGCCCATCATCGCCCTCAGTCAGTTGAGCCGGGCGGTAGAGACCCGCGGTGGTGACAAGCGACCCCAATTGAGCGATCTGCGGGAATCGGGCGCCATCGAGCAGGACGCCGATCTGGTCTGTTTCCTGTACCGGCCGGAGTACTACAAGATCTATGAGGACCACTACGGCAGCACCTTGGGCATCGGCGAGGTGATCATCGCCAAACACCGCAACGGCGCACTTGATACCGTGTTGCTGCGTTTCATTCCCGAGCTGGCTAAATTCGCTGACCTGGAAACCTCTCCTGTGACCTTTGACACTGGCGGCACGGGATCCGATGGCATGCGGACGATTACGCGCCCCAGCCGGATGAACGACGATGCCAACGAAGACGCCCCTTTCTGATCCGCTCCGGCGGTTCGTGATCACCCTTGTGGTAGTTGCTACCGCGATCGGTGCTCACGCCACCAAGCTGCTGATCCCAATGGACGATAGCCAGCGTGATCACCTCAAGGCCTACGGGATCGCCTACTGGACACTTCAACGCGATGTCCCTGTGGAATGGTTGCTCAACTATCGAGGCGGTAGTTTTCTCATCGATCATTTCGAAGCGATCGAGCAGGAGTGCAGCGTGCGCGGCGTTACCCATCAAGTGATCGCCGATGCTCAGGCCGCTGCCATCTTCTCCGAGATCGCCGATCCCGAGGTGAACATGGAAGTGGTGAAGCTGGAGAAAGCGCCCAAGATCGCCGTGTACGCGCCGGAGAGCTTCCAGCCTTGGGACGATGCGGTGGCCCTGGTGATGACCTATGCCGAGATCCCCTACGAACGTATCTACGATGAACAAGTGATCGCCGGCGTGTTGCCCCAATATGATTGGTTGCACCTGCACCATGAGGATTTCACCGGGCAGTATGGCAAGTTCTACCGCAACTACCGCAATGCACCCTGGTACCAAGCCCAGGTGAAGGAGAGCGAGGAGATGGCCGCACGGTTGGGCTTCGCCAAAGTGAGCAGCATGAAGCTGGCCGTTACGCTCCGCATCCGCGACTATCTGGCCGGTGGAGGCTATCTCTTCACCATGTGTTCCGGCACGGACAGCTATGACATCGCGCTCGCGGCGGAAGGCGTGGATATCTGCACACCCGAATTCGACCACGACCCGATCGATCCCGCCGCGCAGCAGAAGATCGACTTCGACCGCACCTTCGCCTTCAAGGACTTTCGGCTCGTCACGGATCCGATGATCTACGAGTTCAGCAACATCGACGCCACCGACATCCATCAACCTATCGGACAGGAGCGCGATTTCTTCACCTTGTTCGACTTCAGCGCGAAATGGGACATCGTGCCCACCATGCTCTGCCAAAGCCACGAGCAGGTGGTGCGCGGGTTCATGGGTCAAACCACCGCGTTCCGCAAGCAATTGGTGAAGACCGGTATCACGGTGATGGGCGAGAACAAGGCCCAAGGCACCGTGAAATACATCCACGGCGAATATGCTTTGGGGCAATGGACCTATTATGGGGGGCATGATCCGGAGGATTACCAGCACATGGTAGGCGATCCACCCACGGACCTGAGCCTGCATCCCAACAGCGCCGGCTATCGGTTGATCCTGAACAACATCCTCTTTCCCGCAGCGCGGAAACGAAAGCAGAAGACCTGATCGGCCGCCGTCGCGCGCCGCGCGCACCCTTTGCTAGCTTTGCCCACCTATCGCCCATGGACCTCAGCAAGATCATCTCCGTGGCCGGCAAGTCCGGTCTGTTCCGTGTTGTGGCGCAAGCCCGCCAAGCCGTTATCGCCGAATCCCTTGAGGACGGCAAACGTGTTCCGATCCCTTCCTCCGTGCGCGTGAACTCCTTGGAGGAGATCAGCATTTTCACCACAGGGGATGATGTGCCCCTGAAGGGCGTGCTCGAAAAGCTCCATTCGTCCAGTAAAGGCACCAGTGTGGGCGACCCGAAAGGGGATGAGGAGGCGCTTTGGAAAAAACTGGGCGAGGTACTTCCTGAGCACGATCGCGGGCGCATCTATCCCTCCGATCTGCGCAAGCTCTTCAGCTGGTACGACCTCCTGCTGAAAGCCGGTGTGTTCGATCAGAAGGAAGAAGCCAAGGACAAGTCCGAGGAGGACGGCAAGGCTGCAAAGACCGCAGGCAAGAAGGGCTCCAAAGCCACGAAGGCCGCCGCTGCCGTGAAAAAGGCCAATGCTCCCAAACCGGGCGCTGGCAGCAAAGCGAAGAGCGCCGGCACAACGCTGCGCAAAAGTTCCCAACGCGGTAGCTGATCCCTGCCTATGAGCGAAGTGGTTCCCGCCGGGCAGGCTTTTCTGCCTGATGGTGTTGTGCTTGATACTACTGAGCGATCGAACCGCACTACCAAACGCTGTATGACCGTGCGCTCCCCGATGGTCCAGCTTTGGAGCAATGGCTCTTGGACTGGAGCGATCTGGAGGCCGCTTTAAGCGAAGAAGGCGCCTGGCGGTATATCCGCATGACCCAGGACACGCGGGACAACCAAGCCGGTGAACGCTACGAGCGATTCACCCTTGAAGTACAGCCCTTCGTGGAGACGTGGACCGATCGGCTCAACCGGAAACTCGCGGCGGTCCCTTTTGCTGGCGAACTCCGAGAGGGCGGTTATCCCGTCATGCTGCGTGGAATCCGTGAGCAGCTGCGGATCTTTCGTGAAGAAAACGTCCCGCTCCAGGCCGGCCTGCGCAAATTGGCGCAGGACTATAGCATCGTGATAGCCGCCATGACCATCCCTTGGGAAGGGGAGGAGATCACCTTACCCAAGGCGGCCGCCTCCTGAAGAGAATGACCGTACTCTGCGTGAGCGCGCCTTCCGTGCGATCGCGGCGCGTCGCCTGCACGACCGGGACCGCATGGACGATCTGTTCGATGCGATGGTGCGTGATCGTCACCATATGGCAGTGAACGCGGGCTTCGCGAATTACCGCGACTATGCTTACGCAGCGCTCGGTCGCTTCGACCACAGCCCTGAGGATGCGGAAGCGTTCCACACGAGCGTGGCCGAAGTCGTCGTGCCGCTCGTGGAGGAATTGGAACGCGAACGGCAGCAACAGCTTGGTGTGGATCGGCTGCGGCCTTGGGACCTGGCCGTGGACAGTGCAGGCCTTTCCCCATTGCGGCCCTTCCGCACCGGGGAGCAACTTCTGGCCACAGCAACGGCCATCTTCGAGAAGGTGCATCCTTCTTTTGCGGCCCACCTGCGGACCATGCGCGAAAAGGCCCTGCTTGATCTGGAAAGTCGCGAAGGCAAGGCCCCTGGCGGATACAATTATCCGCTATACCGCTCTGGCGCTCCGTTCATTTTCATGAACGCGGTGGGCACTGCGGATGATCTTGTGACCATGTTGCACGAAGGAGGGCACGCAGTGCATTCCTTCCGCACCCACCCGCTGCCGCTCACCGCGTTCAAACAATTTCCGAGCGAAGTGGCCGAACTGGCGAGCATGGGCATGGAACTGCTCAGTATGCGCCACTGGGATCTCGCTTATCCGGATCCCGCATCTGCGCAGAGCCCAGCGCGACCAATTGGAACGTGTGATCGGTGTGTTGCCATGGGTAGCCGCCGTAGACGCTTTCCAACATTGGGTGTATACGCATCCGGACCACGATCGTGCGCAACGGGCTGAGGCTTGGACGCGGATCCATCAGCGCTTTTCCGGTCGGGTAGTGGATTGGTCCGGGCTGGAGGAGGAGCGCGCCTCGCTGTGGCACAAGCAGCTCCACATCTTCGAGGTGCCCTTCTACTACATCGAGTACGGCATCGCCCAACTCGGCGCCATCGGTCTGTGGGCCCAAGCTGAACGCGAACCGGAAGCCGCCGTGGAGCGTTATGCTGAAGCGCTTTCCTTGGGTTACACGCGCACTTTGCCGGAGATCTACGCTGCCGCCGGTGTGCGTTTCGATCTGGGAAAGGCCGCTGTGACCCACCTCGCAGGTGCCGTAGCCGATGAACTGCGCCGCTTGCGTGCGGTACACTGAAACGCAAGGATGCCGGAACCTTGTCCTTCCGCCGACGTACCGACCTGCTACCTTGCCCGAACCTTTAAGAGGAACCAACGTGAAGAAACTCAACCCCGCCCTCTTCCGCGCAGCGGTCTTGATCGTGCTGTTCACTACGGTGGCCGTGTTCGTGGCTTGGTCCGACGGCGCCCCAGTGGCTCATGCCCATCACACAAAGGCTGAACTGGACGCGTTCCGGGGGGGCGGTGCTTTGCTGCCTTTCGGGCAGAACACCTACTTCATGGCCAGCGGTAATTGCGAAGGCTGCCATGGCCACGATGCGACCGCGTTCGCCATGGTGGCTGACGACGGCACGGACGTGAACGTGGTGGACGATTGGCGCAGCACCATGATGGCCAATAGCGCCCACGATCCATTCTGGAGGGCCAAGGTGAGCCATGAAGGTATTGTGAACCCAGGCCTTCAATCCATTATTGAGGACAAGTGTACCAGCTGCCATGCGCCCATGGGTCGGCATGACAAATACCTCACCGGTGGCGGACCGTATTCGATCGCCGAGATGGAACAGGACCCGATCGCACTCGATGGGGTTTCGTGTGTACCCTGCCATATTCAATCCGCCGACAGCCTCGGCATCCAGTTCTCCGGCCACTTGAAGTTCGATACGCTGGGACGGCCGCTCTATGGCCCCTACGGCAACCTGTTCGCCGCGCCCATGACCAATTTCGTTGGGTACGAACCCACCTACGGTGCCCACATCAACGACGCGGGGCTTTGTGCAGGGTGCCACACCCTGCAAACCGAAACGGTGGATCTTACCGGTACTCCAACAGGCAACATCTTCACCGAACAAGCCACCTACCACGAGTGGCTCAATTCCAGCTTCGCGGAGCCGACCTTCCCGGATACGATCGTTTCCTGCCAGGGCTGCCATGTTCCCCGCATCGACGATGCCGTGGTGATCTCCGCGAACTACCTCTTCTTGCAAGGCAAATCGCCGTTCGGCATGCACCACTTCGCTGGGGCCAACACATTCATGCTCGAACTGCTGCGCGACAATCGCGTGGCCCTGGGTCTCAGCGCGGATGAGGTTCACTTCGACAGCACCATCGCCCGCACCTATCGCATGCTGCAGCAGAACAGCTTGATGATGGAGGCGACTATGATGGACCGCACCACCGATACCGCCTTCATCGATGTGTCCTTGGTGAACCTAGCCGGCCACAAATTCCCCAGCGGGTATCCTGCCCGCCGTGCTTTCGTGGAAGTGGTGGTGTTGGACGCTACGGGCAGCGACACCATTTTTCGCAGCGGGGGTTGGGACAACACTTACGAGGTGGTCGGCCACGATGCGAGCTGGGAGCCCCATCATGACGTGATCACCGATCAGGGGCAGGCCCAGATCTACGAGCATGTGATGGCCGATGTGAACGGTGACAAGACTACCGTGCTGCTCCGCGCCGACGCCCCACTGAAGGATAACCGGATCACCCCCCTCGGCTTCAGCACGAGCCACATCACCTACGATACGACCTTGATCGCCGGGGTTCCCCCCACCGACCTTGATTTCAACCGCGACGCGCTCGGCGTGGAGGGAAGTGGCTCGGACATCGTGCATTACCATGTGCCTATGAACGGATACGTCGGACTTGTGCAGGTGTATGTCCGGTGCTGGTACCAGGCCGCGCCGCCGCGGTGGATGGAGGAGATGTTCGACAACAACAGCGCGCCGATCGATTCCTTCCGCACCATGTACGATGCCCAGGATGGCAAGCCGGTGCTGGTGAAGGAGGTCACGTTCACGGACCTTTCCGTCGGTATCGATGGTATTGAGGACCTCGGCTTGCGCATCTTCCCCAACCCGGTGCGCGACGGCCAGTTGCGCATCGACGGGGTGAGCGGGAAGGTGAAGGAGATCGTGGTGTACGACGTGCGCGGGCGCGAGGTGGCGCGGCCACAGCTACGCTCCGGTACGCTCACCATCTCACTGAACGCGGGCCCCGGCACCTATCTCGTAGCCATCCGCACCGACGAGCGCACCTTTATCGAGAAGGTTGTGGCGCAGTAGGCTGAACGAGAGGTCAGTGCTGGGATGGCCAGGCCGCAGGTCCAACTATCTTTCCGGCATGAGGAACCTCGGAATGGTAGCTGCCTGCGTAGCGCTCACATTGATCCCATTTACCAGCCAGGGCCAATACGCCTCGGTCACCACGCTCCTCGATGCCATGAGCGTGGACAGTATGCTCGTTTACGTGAACGAAATGAGCGGCGAGGTGCCCATTGATGTCGGCAATGGGCCGGAGCTGATCGTGAGCCGGCATTCGGACAACGCGGGCAATGCACTCGCCGCGCTCTACTACCAGCAGAAGTTCACATCGTGGGGATACACACCCACCATCCAGGGATTCAGTGCCGGCAGTGGTGAGAACATCTTGGTGGAGATCCCCGGCCAGGTGCATCCAGGACGGAAGGTGATCCTCTGTGGACACTACGACGCCATCCCCGGTGGTATCGCCGCTGCACCTGCGGCCGATGATGATGGCAGTGGCACCGCCGCAGTGCTCGAAGCCGCCCGCGTGTTGGCCGGTCAGCAATTCGAGAACACGATCGTGCTCGCGCTATGGGATGAGGAGGAACAAGGTAAGGTGGGAAGCGAGTACTATGCCGGGGCCTCGGCGGCCAACGATGACACCATCGTGGGCGTGGTGAACATGGATGCCATCGCCTACGACGGCAACGGCGATGGGCTCATGCGCATCCATACGAAGGCCGTGGCCAATTCCATCGCCATCAAAGACACCGCGCTTCTGGTGAATACGGCGTATGGGCTTGGCGCGAACATCGCCATCAACAACCCGGGCGCGCAATACAGCGACCACGCGTCGTTCTGGTCGGAGGCCTACGGCGCCATTCTCGTGATCGAGGATTTCGACAACGACCCCAACCCACGGTACCACACGCCGAACGATAGAGTACAGTACTTCGATGTACCCTACTATGAGCAACTGGCCAAGTTGAGCCTCGGTACCCTGGCCCATCTGGCGATCCCGGTTTCAGGGGGGACAGGCGTGTCGGATATCTCCGGTGTTCTACAACCCGGGCTGGAACTTTGGCCAGTGCCCACGCAAGGCTTGTTGAACCTCACGCTGCGTTTATCCGATGCGGCGCCTGGCAGCGTCAACGTCCTTGACGCGCTCGGTCGGCCGGTGAGGAGCATCTTCGAGGGCGAACTGCGCGCTGGCAGGAACGCGTTCAGCGTTGATCTGAACGACCTGCCGCCCGGCGGGTACTTGGTGCAATGCAATGACGACCACGGACACAGTTGGACCGCGCGCGCGGTCGTCATGCCGTGATCCCGGCTTTTGCCGGCAATAGTGCCTAAGAGCCCTTTACGAAAGCGCGCATCAGCGGCTTGCCAGTGCTGCCATAGACCAGCAGGAAGTACTGTCCAGGGGCGACACCGCTCAGGTCGAAGGGATTGGTGCGTGCGTCCATCAGCCTTTGGCTCTTCACCACATGGCCGTTCAGATCGACCACTTCGCCGCGCACAACACCGGTGCAACCGTTGAGGGCGACCATCAGCACATCATCCGCCGGGATAGGGAACAGTACGATGTTGTTCGGACGCTCATAGCTCTGAACGCCGTTCGGGTCGATCACCGTAATGCTGCCGAACTGGGTCAGTGAATGGCCTTGTTGGTTGCAGTGGTATTCGTAGAAACCGGGCACAAGGAACGTGTGCGAGAAAGGCCATGTCGTGTTCTGTGGGGTGCCCGAGTAGAATGTCTCCGGATTGTTCGGGAAGGTTTGCGTGCGCCCGTCGACGTTGTGCGTTCCGGAGCTCTCGTCCCATTCTACGATATCCCCGAGTTGGATGACCAGATCTTGAGGCGCATAGTAGGGGTCGGGGTTGCCGGGCAATGTGCTCCCCCCAACATCCACTTGCCAGGTGGTTTGCGCGAGGAGCGTAAAAGGAAGAGCGGTAAGCAGCGTAAGGATCCGACGCATGGGCGATGTTTTGCTCAAAGAAAGACCATCACCCGCTCATGGACCCACCAAGGATCGGCGGAACCGGGGATCCCAACGACGAACCAGGTTGTCAGGTCCCAGGCTTCAAGGTGCGGTCCAAACGGTCCAGCACTTTGGTCATCAGGTGCAGCCGGTCCTTACCGCGCACGTTGTGCTCATGGCCGGGATAGGTGAAGAACTCGACCTGTTGGCCCTTTGTGATGCAGTCCTTCAGGAAGGTGTATGAATGTTCGGGGAGTACCACGTTGTCCTGCAGGCCGTGGATAATGAGCAGTTCACCCTTCAGCGAATCGCACTTATCCGTGAGTTGTGCGGCCGCGTAGCCGTCGGGGTTCTCTTGGGGCGTGTCCATATAGCGCTCGCCGTACATGATCTCGTACAGGCCCCAGTCCATTACAGGGCCTCCAGCCACGCCTACTTTGAACACATCGGGGGCCTTCAGCATCAGGCTGATCGTCATGAATCCGCCGTAGCTCCATCCATGGATGCCCATGCGGTCTCCGTCCACGTAGGGGAGGCTCTTCAGGTAGTCCACCCCGTGCAGCTGGTCCTTGACCTCCACCTCTCCAAGTCGGCGATGCACCGTCTGCTCGAAATCACGGCCCCTGTTCTGGCTGCCGTGTCCATCCACTGTGAACACGAGATAACCGCGCTCGGCAGCCTCCAGCATCCACAGTGAAGCACCGCCCAGGAAGGAGTTCGTGACCAGCTGCACATGCGGGCCGTTGTAGACGTACACGATCACCGGGTAACGTTGACGGCTATCGAAGTTGCTCGGCTTCACCAGGCGCGCGTGCAACATGTCACCGTTCTCGCCTGGCAGGGTCAATAGCTCCACCTTGCCATGTTGCACACCGACCAGGGGGTCCTTGCTGTCGAGCAGGGTCTTCAAACCTTGACCCGTGCGCGCGTCGAGCATTTCCACGCGGCCGGGGACCTCCAAGCTGCTCCACAGATCCAGCAGCGAAGTACCCGCGCTGTTCAGCACGCCGTGGTGTGTGCCCTTGGTCTTGGTGAGCATTGTGGAGCGGCCGTTGTTCAGTTCCACACGATAGAGCTGCGTTTCGATCCCGCCCGCTCCCGTAAAGCCTTCTCCCACCGCGGTCCCTTCCACGATCACACCGCTCTCCTTCGCATCGAAGCCCACGATGTTCTTCACGCACCAGTTCCCGGTGGTCAACTGCCGCACCAGGCCAGTGCGCAGATCGTAGAGGTAGAGATGTGTCCAACCATCGCGGTCGCTGGTCCAGATGAATTGGTTCGCATCCCGCTTCAAGAAGCGCATGGGCACGAGTGGCTCCACATAGCGCTCGCTGCTCTCTTCGAGCACAGTGCGGGTCGCATTACCGGTGGTGAGGTCGTATTCCACCAGCCGCGCCTTCGTGGTCGCTCGGTCCAGGTGCACGATGTACAAGTGCTTTTCATCCGGCCCCCAGGCGATGTTCGTCAAGTACTGGTCCAGCGGTTCGCCGGTGTTCAGGAACAATGTCTTCCGAGTGCGCACATCGAACACGCCGACCTGCACATGATGGCTTGCGCCGCCCGCCATAGGGTAGCGGATCTTCTTGAAGGTGCTTGGCTTACTGTTGATGTCCTCCAGTTGATAAGGCGTCACCATGCTCTCGTCCATCCGGTAGAACGCCAGCTTTTCACCGCTCGGGCTCCAGAACGTGCCCTTCTCGATCCCGTACTCATTGCGATGAACGGTTGAACCTCCGTTCACGATCCCGTCCGTACCATCGCTGGTCACGCGTATCGCCTGGCTTTCGCCGGGTGAACCGATGTAGAGGTCGTTCTCGACCGTGTAGGCCACGCGCCCTTTGTCGGTGATGTCTTCGTTCGCGGCATCGGGAAGGAGGCGCACGCGGGCGTTAAGTAGACGGCGGCCGCGGTCCCAGGTGTAGATGTGGCTGTTGTGCGCGAAGCGGAAACGCGTCGGGCTTTCCCATGTGATCGGAGGGAATTCCCTTCAACTTGGCGCTGTCCGGCAGATCGCGGTTCAGGTCGGTGAGCGTGACGGCCGCCTGGTCCATCATCTTGCCCACGCCGTTCTCCCATAGCGTGTCGCGCTTCACGAAGCTGTAGGTCTCGGCATCCTTCACCCAGGCGAGTTGCGGCAGGCGCTCCGGCGCCAGGTCGGTACCGGCTTTCAGCACGGCGTCGCGCAGGGTGAGCGGCTTGAGCTTCTCCTGCGCCGAAACGAAGAGCGTCGCACAACACGCGACAGCGAGAACGATCCTGCGATCCATGGGTCTTGCTTAAATGATGTTCACCTCGCGTTCCAATTCCACGCCAAAGCGCTGCTTCACGCTTTCGAGGATGCGGGTGCTAAGGTCGAAGATGTTCGATCCGGTAGCGCCGCCGTGGTTCACCAGCACCAGCGCCTGGTCTTTGTGCACGCCACACGGCCCTTCGCGAAAGCCCTTCCAGCCCGCCTGCTCGATCAGCCAGCCGGCCGCCAGCTTCGCTTCACCGGGGCCAGCGGGATAGTTCACCACTTTTGGGTGTTCCGCTTTGATCCGGTCCACCACAACCTGCGGCACAACCGGGTTCTTGAAGAAGCTGCCCGCATTCCCGAGCACCGCCGGGTCCGGCAACTTGCTGCGACGGATCTGGATCACCGCCTCGCTTACATCCTTGATCGTGGGCGAAGTGATGTTCCGCTGGGCGAGCACTTCCTGGATCGCACCGTAGGTGGTATGCACCTCCGGCCGCTTCTTCAGTTTGAAGGTGACATTCAGGATCACGAAGCGCTCGCGGCCTTCGCGCTTGAAGAAGCTCTCGCGGTAGCCGAAGTGGCAATCGCTGCGCCGGAAGACCTGCACCTCGCCGTCCTCCACGCGCAAGGCTTCCAGGTGATCGAAGGTGTCCTTGATCTCCACGCCATAGGCGCCGATGTTCTGCATGGGTGCTGCGCCCACCTTGCCGGGGATCAAGCTCAGGTTCTCCAAGCCGCCCCAGCCCTGGGCCACGGTGTGCAGCACCAGTTCGTGCCAGACCACACCCGCACCGGAACGCACCCAGACATGCTCCTCATCCTGATGCACCACCGCGATGCCGGGCAATTCGTTCAGCAGCACCACGCCCTGCGGATCCTGCGTGAAGAGGATATTGCTGCCGCCGCCCAGCACCAGCCGCGGTTGGCCTTGCAGCTCCGGTGCGAACACCAGAGCGCGCAGATCATCCACCGTCCGGAAGCGCCCTAGCCAGGGCGCACGGGCCGCCACGCCGAAGGTGTTCAGCGTCCGCAGGTCGGCATTGCGCTCCAAGTGCATGGGCGGCAAGTTTACGGAGGGTGGCTGTGCTTAAGCGTTCTTAAGAGGTCGCGCCGCGCCGAGCTGTGGAGCGGTTCCGGAGTGCTTTCCATCTAGGGCTTCCAGCCCGCCTTGGGCGAGGGCCAGAGGCCCTATTCGATCCGGCACTCGCGAAACACGCGAGCGCAAAGAGGAGGACGGCCGAGCACTTCGCCGTATTTCGCGATGAATTCGGAAGTCGTAGTTCAATCGACCGAGCGCATCAAGAGGGGACATGGCCAGTGGTTCTTGGCGTCTGACCTGGAGACCTAGCAATAGCGAGCATTTCTGCCCCAGGCCGCTTTGATGGAAAAACACGGCTTTGAGCTAGAGAGTGTTCCTGCGAGCATCGGTGCCAAGATTGGGCATCAGCATCTGCGCTATCCTTTGAGATGGTGTTCCCGGCGGCGAAGTCAAACGGCGTAGCCCATCCACTTCAGCTTGACAACCGAGCCATTTTCAATTCGATGATGCGACGTCTTCATCGGCTTCTTGTGCAACAGCACGGAACAAGCTGGTCGACCATCTGATCCCTGAGTCTTCAGTTCACCGGAGCAATGCTGCTTAAGCTTTCACCTTGTTGCATCCGTCATGGCGCTGCTGCCAATAGTTCAGATAGTCGATCCCTTTCATACCGCCGAGATGGCTTCCTTGGCGGAGTAACCGCGCGAGGGGTTACGCACTGGGTGGCGTCATCGCGTCCGCAACGATTTGCGGAGCCTTCGATCATCCAAAAGCATCGTAGGCTCATGCCCTACAAGTTTACAGGAAGGCGCGCGTTACTTTGGCCCGATGCCCTCCCGGCCCAAGCGCGCCATCGTTTCCGTAACGAACGATCTGGCCACGGACAACCGTGTACACCGCACCTGCATGGTGTTGCGGGAGCTGGGCTATGAGGTGCTGCTAGTGGGGCGCTTGCTTCCCAATAGCCCGCCGCTGGAGCGGCCTTACGCGACCAAGCGGATGCGGCTGCTCTTCCGCAAGGGGCCGCTGTTCTATGCGGAGTACAATGTGCGGTTGTTCTTTTTGCAGTTGTCAGTTGGCAGTTGTCAGTTGTTGGTGGCGAACGACTTGGACACCTTGCTGGCCAACTTCCTGGTGGCGCGGCTGCGCGGGATCGAGCTGGTCTATGACACGCACGAGTTCTACACCGAAGTGCCCGAGTTGGTCGGGCGGCCGCGCGTGCGGGCGGTCTGGCTGGCGATCGAGCGCTGGATCTTCCCCAAGCTGAAGCGGATCATCACGGTCAACGCGAGCATTGCCCGAGCCTACAAGGAGCGCTATGGCAAGGAGGTGGCCGTGGTGCGGAACATTCCCGTGCCGGTTGACCTGGGGCCTGCCATGACGCGGACGGCCCTTGGCCTGCCGGAGGACCGCTTCATCCTGATCCTTCAAGGCGCGGGTGTCAACGTGGAAAGGGGAGGAGAGGAGGCGGTGTTGGCGATGAAGGATCTGCCTAGCTGCTTGCTGCTGATCATCGGCAGCGGCGATGCCTGGCCAGTGCTGCAACGACTGGTGGAGGAGAACGGCCTTGAGGATCGCGTCCGGCTGATCGGTCGCCTGCCTTACATGGAGATGATGCGCTACACCCGCAACGCCGATCTGGGCCTCACGCTCGATAAGGACACCAACTTGAACTATCGCTTCAGCCTACCCAACAAATTGTTCGACTACCTGCATGCCGGTATCCCCGTGCTGGCGACCGATCTGCCCGAGGTGGCGGCCATCGTGCGGGCGCATGATTGTGGGGTGGTGATCCAAGCGCCGACCTCTGTAGCAATCGCGCTGGCCGTGCGGGAATTGCAGGCGGATCCAGCCCGTCTGGCCGCGTTGCGGGCGAACGCTACTTTCGCGGCCCGTACACATGACGGCGCCCGCGAACAGGATCGGTTGCGGGTTCTCCTAGCGCCTTGACCGAACGCCATC
The DNA here is from genome assembly GCA_016712025.1 of Flavobacteriales bacterium. GTDB lineage: Bacteria > Bacteroidota > Bacteroidia > Flavobacteriales_F > PHOS-HE28 > PHOS-HE28. The sequence goes on along the minus strand of JADJRW010000008.1, from coordinate 69,665 downwards.
TGCATATCGTCAGCTTCGATGTACCCGCCCCGCCGGACTATGGTGGCGTGATCGACGTCTATTACAAAGTGACCGCGCTGGCGGAGCTCGGCGTGAAGGTGCACTTGCACTGCTATAGCTACGGCCGCAAGCCCGCTGCGGAGCTGGAGCAGTTCTGCGAAAGTGTCCACTACTACCCACGAAGCACGAGCAAGCACCTTTTGTTGAGCGCACTGCCGTATGTCGTGGTGAGCCGCAAGAGCGAAGAATTGCTCGACCGGCTGCTCCAAGATGATCACCCCATCCTGTTCGAGGGCTTGCATGCCTGTCATTTTTTGGGTGACCCACGCCTGGCTGGGCGCAAGCGCATGGTGCGAACGCACAACGTGGAGCACGACTACTACGACGCGCTCGCCAAGGCGGAACGATCCACTTTCAAACGCACCTACTTCGCGCAGGAGGCACGCAAGTTGAAGCGCTTTGAGCCCGTGCTCAGTGAGGCTGATGTGCTTCTCACCATTTCACCGAACGACCAGAAGCACTTCGCCGCGCACTTCAACAACGCGGTGCACGTGCCTGCGTTCCATCCCAGCGCGCATGTGGATGTACCGGGCGGACTCGGTCGTTTCTGCCTCTACCACGGTGCGCTCAGCGTGCCGGAGAACGACCAAGCCGCATTGTTCCTGGTGAACGAAGTGTTCAACGAACTGCCTGTTCCTCTGGTGATCGCCGGCAGCGGTGCGAGCCGGGAATTGCGCACGGCGGTCGCCGGGGCGAACAACGTGAAGCTCCGCGAGCATATCCCGACCGCCGAGATCACCGAACTCGTGCGCTCGGCCCAAGTAAACGTACTGCCCACGTTCCAAGCCACCGGTATCAAGCTGAAATTGCTGCTCTGTCTCTTCACCGGCCGGCATGTGGTGTGCAACACACCCATGGTGAAGGATTCGGGCCTCGAGGATCTCTGCCTGGTGCATGACGATCCCGAGCACATGCGCCTCAGCATCCAGGCCTGTATGGCCAAGCCCGCCAACGGCAGCACCTTGGAGCGGCGCATCGCGGTGCTCGAAGAACGCTTCTGCAACAAGAAGAACGCGGAGATGATCGTCGCGTTGCTGGACTAGCTCGCGGCCTCGCTCAGTTCGAGCAATTTCCCATCCTGGCAACGGATCACGCGGGCATTGAGCTTCTTCATATGCGTGTAATCGTGCGTGGCCATCATCACGCAGCGGCCGCTCTGGCTGATCGCATAGAGGAGGTCGAGGATCTCGCCCGTCGTCTCCGGATCCAGATTGCCCGTGGGCTCGTCGGCGAGGATCAGTTCGGGATCGTTCACCAGCGCACGGGCGATGCTCACGCGTTGTTGTTCGCCGCCGCTCAGTTCGTGCGGCATCTTGTAGCCTTTGTTCGCCAGGCCGACCTTCTCCAGTACCAGCTGCGCCTGCGCGTCGATCTTCTTCGCATCGGTCCAGCCCGTGGCCTTCATCACAAAGAGCAGGTTCTCCTGCACGGATCGGTCGCCGAGCAGTTGGAAGTCCTGGAACACGATGCCGATGCGCCTACGCAGGTAAGGCACTTGCTTGCGCTTCAATTTCAACAGGTCGAAACCACAGACGCTGCCGGTGCCTTCTTTCAGTGGAAGATCCCCGTAGAGCGTGCGCATCAAGCTGCTCTTGCCACTGCCGGTGCGCCCGATCAGGTAGGCGAACTCGCCTCGGTCCAGCGTGAGGTCCACTTGGTTCAACACCAGGTTCTCGCTTTGGAAGATGCGCACCCCGCGCAATTGGATTACAGGTCCTTCGGTGGTCGCGGTCATCGTTCTTCCCGCGCTGGGCGCGGCGTGCCAAAGGTGGAAAATTTCCGCGCCGCGCCTTGCGTTGTGGTAGTGGATGGCTATCGCTTCGCATGAACATCCCCGCGTGGATAAGTACGCAGGGCACCAGCCTTGCCAGGGATCCCCCCCCAGGAACTTTGACCACTTGATGAAGCTCTCCGCCTCTGCCGCATTGCTCGTGGCTAGCCTCTGTGCCGGCCCGTGGTGCGGTTCCATGCTCCTGGCGCAGCGACCGGCGCACTACGAACATACCCGTGCCGCTTTCGATCACGCCAGCGGTCTGTTCCACAGAGCTCAATATGCGGCGGCGCAGTACGAACTGGACCGCCTAATAGAAACGACGCGCGATCCGCACGCACCGACCCGCATCGAAGCGGAATACCTCAGCGCGATCTGTGCGGTTCGGCTCTTCCACAGCGATGCGCCTGTGCGTTTGCTGGCCTTCATGGCCGATCATCCCGAGGACCTGCACGTAGGCGCGGTCCGTTTCGAACTCTTCCGCCATTACTTCACCAATAAACGTTGGAAGGATTGCCTGGCTTGGGCGCTGCAGGTAAACGAGGAAGACCTAAGCGCCGCTGATGTGGAGGAGTTCCGTTTCAAATCCGGCTACGCGCATTTCCAGGAAGGTCACACCGAACATGCGCAGAGCGCTTTCGGCAAAGTGAAGGATGGCACGGGCCCATACGCCGTGCCGGCCAAGTACTACACTGCGCACATCGATTATGAACGCGGGCGCTACGCCGTAGCTCTTCCTGTGTTCAAGTCCCTGGAGAACGATCCCGCGTTCGGGAAGGTCGTGCCCTTCTACATCGCCGAGATCGAGTTCATGCAGGGGCACTACGACGAAGTGATCGCGTACACCAAGCCGTTGCTCGAGGATCCTGAGGGCACCAAGCGCATCGGCGATATCAACCGGCTCGCCGGTGAATCGCACTACCGCACCGGTCGCTATGCCGAAGCGGTGCCATATTTGGAGAAGGCGATCGCGCGCGGTGCCGGGGTGGGGCGCACGGAGCGCTATCAACTGGGCCATGCTTACTACAAGGCCGGTGAACACCAGAAGGCCCTGACGCAGCTCACGCTCGTCACCACCGAAGACGATAGCCTAAGCCAGCTGGCCGTATATCACATGGCCGATTGCTACCTCGCACTGAAGGAGAAGAACTACGCACGCAATGCCTTCAAGCGTGCCTACGAACTGGGCTTCGATGCGAAGGTGACGGAGGATGCGCTCTTCAACTATGCCAAACTCGCCTATGAGCTTTCCTTCGACCCCTACAGCGAGGCGATCGTCGCATTGCGCGATTATTTGAAGAAGTACCCGAACACGCCGCGCCGCGACGAGGCCTACGGATTCCTGGTAGACGTGTTCCTGAAGTCGCGCAATTACGATGCGGCGTTGGAGGCGCTGGACGAGATCCAGAACAAGGACTTCGTGCTGAAGGAAACGTACCAACGGCTCGCCCACGACCGTGGCGCCGAACTCTACGATGGCCGCAAGTACGAGGAGGCTGCGAAGGCGTTCCAACGCGCGCTCAAGTACCCGATGGACCAAGCAGTGAACGCGCGTTGCCACTACTGGATGGGTGAATCCTATTACGGTGCCGGCGATTACGATCAGGCGCTCGCCAAGTACGACGACCTGCGGAATTCTCCAGGAGCCTACGCCACGGAGTTGTACGAGCAGGCCAGCTACAGCATGGGCTATGCGTACTTCAAACAGAAGCGCTACGATGAATCATTGACCGCCTTGCGTCGGTTCGCTGGCGTAAGTGGCACGGAAGCGAAGCAACGCGCCGATGCCCTCATGCGCATCGGCGATTGTTTCTACCTGGCGAAGGATGAGGAGCAGGCCATCTCCTGGTATGATCAAGCGATCAAGGCGGGCAGCACCGAGCGCGACTATGCGATGTACCAGAAAGGCGTGTGCTACGGCCTCGAGCAGAAGTTCACGGAGAAGATCACCGTGCTGAAAGCCCTGCTCGCGGCCGAGCGGCCCAATTCACGCTTCGCTGCTGACGCCAAGTTTCAACTCGGGGAGACTTACATAAACCTGGACAAGAACGCCGAGGCGGTCTCGTACTACGAGCAAGTGGTGCAGCAGCACCCGAACAGCCCGCATGTGCGGCAGAGCTTGTTGCAGACCGCGCTGGTCCATAAGCGTCAGGGCGATGCGCCGCGCGCGCTGGAGGAGTTCAAAGCCATCGTGGCGCAGTACCCCACCGTGGAAGGTTCGCGCGATGCGCTCGCCGGCATCGAGAGCATCTATGTGGAACAAGGCAAGGTAGGCGAGTACGAAACCTACCTGCGCAGCTTGAGCTTCGTGGATCCCACCACACTTGACCTGGATGAGAAGTACTACCGCAGTGCCGAAGCGCTCTACTTCGATGAGAAGTGCGACAAGGCCATCGGGGCGTTCGGGGACTATCTCGCCAAATACCCGAACGGGGCCTTCGCCACCAACGCACGCTTCTATCGCGGTGATTGTGCGTTCCGCGCCAAACAGTATGATCTCGCTTTGCCCGACCTGGAGGCGGTGATCGCAGCCGGTACGCCGGACTTCATGGAAAGCGCCTTGTTCGGTGCGAGCGATATCCTCTTCCGGGACAAGCGGTGGGAGGGTGCCTTGGAGCACTACACCAAATTGGAAAAGGTGGCGGCGATCCCACAAAACGTGCTGGCCGCCAAAGTGGGCCGTATGCGGTGCTTGCGTGAGTTGGGCCGGATCGATGGGGCGGCGGATGCGGCTTCCAAAGTGATCGCCGAGCCCGGTGCGAACAACGATCTGAGGGCCGAGGCCGGTCTGTTGCAAGGTCGCAAGGCCATGGAGGCCAATAGCCTCGACGATGCCTACGTCAAGTTCAAAGCGGTGGTCACAGCCAGCACCAGTGAAGCAGGCGCGGAAGCCAAGTACCACATGGCCTATGTGCGGTACATGCAAGGCAAGTACACCGACACCGAAAAGGAGGTCTTCGATCTGGTGAAGAAGTACCCCAGCTATGAGCAATGGAAGGCCCGTGGCTTCATCCTGCTCGCTGATGCCTATGTGCAACTGAACGATCGCTTCCAGGCCAAAGCCACGTTGCAGAGCGTGATCGACCATGTGAGCGATCCCGAGCTGGTGGCCCAGGCCCGCACCCGCCTCGACACGATCCTCGCCAGCGAAGTGCAACAGACCACGCCCGCGCCCCAAGAAGACATCGAAGCGCCGATCGACGAGAGCAACCCAAGAGAGAACGACGAATGAAAACGCACGTCCTTCTCCCCGCATGCGGTGCCTTCCTGGCCCTGCTGCCCATCGCCTTGCTTGCCCAAGAGGGCTCCACGCCGGGCGGCCAGTACTACATCCATGGGATCTTCAATCCCACCATCGCCGATGTGCAGAAGGTGGATCGGCGACCGCAGGCGTTGGATACCGTGCTTCCAGAACGTGTGGTGACCTACCAAGTGATACCCACCCAGGCCCGTCTGCCGATCAAGGTGGACAGCATCGCCCCGGCGAAACTGGGCATCTCCCAGACCAATGAGCGCTTGTACAAGGGTTTTGTGAAGCTCGGCTATGGCATTTTCAATACCCCGTTGGGTGAGCTCTACTACGACCAGGGCCGCAACAAGAAGAACAGCTACGGTATCCACCTCAAACACATGAGCAGCAACGGTGGTCTCAAGGATGTCGGCTACAGCGGCTATAGCTTCAACAATGCCGATGCGTTCTATACCCGCCTTTTGCGCAACCACGCTGTAACGCTCCGCGCCGACTACGCGCGTCGAGGCGTCAACTACTACGGCTTCCGCGAGGAAGGCTTCGACACGCTGGACCTACCCGTGCCCGGGGATATCCTCCAGGTCTACAACGATCTCGGCTTCGCGGCCCAGGTGAAGAGCATCTATGGCGATAGCACCGCCCTGGCGCATGACGTGAAATTGGACGCCCGCTACTACACCGCCCGCACCGGCAGCAAGGAAACCCAAGTGAAGTTCTCCGCTGATCTCAGCAAGCGCTTGGACAGCGAGACCTATGGCGCGGTGCTCTTGATCGACAACAACGCGTATACCGGTGTGCCGAACGATACCCTGCCCTCGTTCCGCCAGAACGGAACCTTGATCGGCTTAACGCCCACAGTAAGCACGCGCGGCGAACGCTACGTGGTGCGGGTAGGTGCGGGCATCTATGTGGACGCCATGTCCAAGACCACCTTCCACTTCTATCCGCAGGCCTACCTCAGCTACAGCCTCTTCGATGACATTCTAGTACCCTATGCCGGTGTGGATGGCCAGCGCCAGCGGAACAGTTTCCGCAGCATCACCCAAGAGAACCCCTGGACCATCCCTGGTCCGGTGCTGGCCAATAGCAGTAAGCTGTACGACATCTACGGGGGCCTGCGCGGCAGCCTGAGCAGCGCCCTGGGCTTCGATGTGCGCGTGAGCTACACCGGCTGGCGGGACCGCTTGCTCTACATCACCGATGGGTTCTACTCCTTCGGCAACCAGTTCAACACCGTGTATGATGATGTGAAAGTGCTGGATGTGAGCGGCGACCTAACCTACGATGCGGGCAAGGGCATCCGCTTCCACGGGCGTCTGGACATCTTCAACTACGATACCGACGACCAGGCTGAGCCTTGGAATTTGCCGCCCTACCAAGTGGCCATCGGTGCCCGCTACAGCCTGCGTGACAAGCTGATCATTGAACTGGATGCCATGCTGATGGGAAAGCGCAAAGCCTTCACACCTGTGTTCGATAGTGTGCTGGACCAGAGCCCGGACCAGACCGAGACCGTGGAGTTGAACGGCTTTGTGGACCTGCACTTGGGTGTGGAGTACCGCTACACCAAACGCCTCAGCGTCTTCCTCCAAGCCAGCAATTTGAGCCTGAGCCGCTATGAGCGTTGGGTCAGCTACCCGGTACAGCGGGGGCTGGTATTGGGGGGCGCGAGCTACGCCTTCTAAGGCGCTTCACGCGGCAACAAGGACGTTCCTTATGGGCCATAAGGATCCATTCGGGACGTGCAAGCCCAAGGGGTTCGTTAAATATCAACAAAACCCGCGTCGTTGTTGGGAAAATGACCTCGGCGGCAGGGGGCGTTCAGGTATCTTCGCGTGCCCTTCGGAACCAGGGCTTTTGAACCCAAGGAACATGTCAGAGACAGCAGTGGAAATGAGCGAGAAGAAGAAGAAGGCCTCGGCCAGCTATTCGGCGGATAGTATCCAGGTTTTAGAGGGCCTTGAGGCGGTGCGGAAACGCCCCGCGATGTACATCGGCGACATTAGCACCAAAGGGCTGCACCACTTGGTCTACGAGGTGGTGGACAACTCGATCGACGAGGCCCTTGCCGGGCATTGCGATACGATCAATGTGCAGATCCTACCCGACAACAGCATCCGGGTAAAGGACAACGGCCGTGGCATTCCCGTGGACATGCACGCCAAAGAGGGCAAGAGCGCCCTGGAAGTGGTGATGACCGTGCTGCACGCTGGGGGCAAGTTCGACAAGGACAGCTACAAGGTGTCCGGTGGTTTGCACGGTGTGGGTGTGAGCTGCGTGAACGCGTTGAGCGACATGCTGCTGGCAGAGGTACACCGCGATGGCAAGATCTACCAACAAGAGTACAGCGAGGGAAAGCCCAAATACGCGGTGAAGGAGGTCGGCAAGACCGACCAGCGGGGCACCATCGTCACGTTCCATCCGGATGCCACCATCTTCCAGGTCTCGGAGTTCAACTACGACACCCTCGCGGCCCGTTTGCGCGAGCTGTCCTTCCTGAACAAGGGCATCAAGCTGACGTTGACCGACGAGCGCCACACGAACGACGATGGCAGCTTTGTGAACGACACCTTTTACAGCGATCGTGGCCTGGTGGAGTTCGTGCAATACCTGGACGGCACCCGCGCGCCGCTGATCGAGGACGTGATCTACATGGAAGGGGAGAAGCAGGATATCCCCGTGGAGATCGCGATGGTGTACAACGATTCCTACACCGAGAACCTGCACTCCTACGTCAACAACATCAACACCCACGAGGGTGGCACGCACCTGGCCGGTTTCCGCCGGGGCCTTACCCGCACGCTGAAGAAATACGCGGACAACAGCGGGGCCACCAAAAACCTGAAGTTCGAGATCGCGGGCGATGACTTCCGGGAGGGCCTCACCTGCGTGATCAGCGTGAAGGTGCAGGAGCCCCAGTTCGAAGGCCAGACCAAGACCAAGCTCGGCAACAACGAGGTGATGGGCGCGGTGGACATGGCCGTGAGCGAAATGCTCGAGAACTACCTCGAAGAGCACCCGAAGGACGCCAGGCAGATCGTGGATAAGGTGATCCTGGCCGCCACGGCCCGCCACGCTGCGAAGAAGGCGCGTGAGTTGGTACAGCGCAAAGGCGCCTTCACAGGCGGTGGACTGCCCGGGAAACTGGCCGATTGCCAGAGCAAGGATGCCAGCGCGAGCGAACTTTTCATGGTCGAAGGAGATTCCGCTGGTGGTACCGCCAAGCAGGGCCGCAACCGCGAGTTCCAGGCGATCCTACCGCTGCGCGGTAAGATCCTGAACGTGGAGAAGGCCATGCAGCACAAGATCCTCGAGAACGAGGAGATCCGGAACATCTACACCGCGCTTGGCGTCCATATCGGCACCGAGGAGGACAGCAAGGCGCTGAACATGGATAAGCTGCGCTACCACAAGATCGTGATCATGTGCGATGCCGACGTGGACGGCAGCCACATCCAGACGTTGATCATGACCTTCTTCTTCCGCCACATGCAGCCGCTGATCGAACAGGGCTACCTCTACATCGCCACACCCCCGCTCTATCTGGTGAAGAAAGGGAAGGAGCAGGTGTACTGCTGGAACGAGGCCGAGCGCGATCTGGTGATCGAGCGCATGAAAGCCGGGAACAAGGAGGCCAGCGTGGGCGTGCAACGCTACAAGGGTCTCGGTGAAATGAACGCTGAACAGCTCTGGGAAACCACCATGGACCCGAGCCGTCGCACCCTCCGCCAGGTGACCATTGAGAACGGTGCCGAGGCCGATCGCGTCTTCAGCATGCTCATGGGCGACGAAGTGCCGCCCCGCCGCGAGTTCATCGAGAAGAACGCCATCTACGCGAAGTTGGATGTGTAGAACTCTGCAGGCCCAGCCTGGGGATATAGCACAAGAGAGCCCGATGAGCGTTCTGCTTTCAGGACTATGCTCTAGGCATACATTGTTCTAGTAGGCCCGACTCAAATCCATGCGAACCCTTCTGATCCTTCTCCTGCTGCCTCTGCGATCGTTCGGCCAACCACCGGTTCTTGGCACCGGAACAATGCCTTATCCGGGATTCCAGCATGGCTGGACAAGCGCTGGGAACTTTACCATTCTCCCAGGCCGGCGCGGTTTAGGATTTCTCCCGCATTGACCGCGGCCAATCCCGGTGCGCCATGGGATACCGTCACGTCAACCAGCAGGAATTCCGTGGCTACACGCGATCGTGGAACACCTGGTGAGCGTTTAGGCGAGCCCCACCGGCTTGTGAACCTTGAATCCACGCGGCGAACTGCACTACCCCTGAACTATGGGAACTGGAGGACGTTTACGAGGGCTTGTGGCCCAGATATCCGGCACCAAGGTGGAGGTCACGGGCTACGGTACGTTGCTGCCCGACCGACACCCTTTCGGATGTGCTTCGGGTGGATATCGTGGATGTGAACGTCGGCACGAACAATGGCTTGCCAACGGAGACGTATATCGACACCCTCGTACGCTTCCACGCCGGATTCCGGTATCTGCTGGAAGGCAGCCGACACGACTCCCCCCCCGGCCGCCCGTGCCCCCAACCCCGCAGCGCTGCGCCGGACGCCGCGGCCATCCGTATCACCGACCTCATGGGGAGAACGGTGCGGTCATGGGCAAGTACCTTTCCGTCATATCAGGTTGACGTTTACCCCTGTTGCGATCACATTGGGAGGGACCGAGACGGAGCGTTGCCTCGTGGTTGGAAGCGTCGGCGCACTATCCGGACCCTGTTCTGCTCAATGCGAATGCCTGAGCCGTCGGGGCTTGCGGCTCTTCAGAGAGAAGTGGACTACCTCAGCACGGTCACATGTCCCTTTGGCCTTCCCGAAATCCCTTGACAGCATATCGCGGTACTTCAACTCCCACACATAGACCTCGCTCTCCACAGCCACGCCGTGGTAGTTGCCGTCCCAAACTTCGCCGGGCGTGGTGCTGGTGAAGAGGCGCTCGCCCCAGCGGTCGAAAATGAGGAACTCGTACTTGTCCACCCAGGGCAGGTTGAAGATGGGTACGAAACCATCGTTGATACCGTCGCCATCAGGCGTGAAGGCGTTCGGCACATGTACGATCAGGAGGTCGTAGATCACTACCGTCGTGCAAATCTCGTCCGGGCAGTTGTTGGCATCGCTCGCGGTGAGGCAGACATCGTACATGCCACCTTCGCCATCGGGGAAGGTGAACTCCGGATATTCCAATGTGCTGCTTCCCAGTCCGGCGAAATCCCAGAGGAAGTGCACCGCGTTCGAAGTAGAGGCGTCGAAGAACTGCACAGTGGGGTCATCGATGAAGATCGTATCCGGCGCATAGCTGAACGCGGCCTCGACCGGAGGTGGCGTACCGACGATGGCGAGATCGGTGGCCTTGCAGCCGGCCTCGTCCATCATGAGGATCAAATAGGCTCCAGGGCATAGGCCTGTGAACAGGCCATTGAACTGCAAGGCCCCGCCATTGATGTTGTAGTAGACGCCCTCCGGATCGTTCACCTGGATGGCGCCATCACAGGAACCGGGACATGTCTCCGGCAGCGTCGTGATGGCGTCGATGACCAGTGGTGGGGGCTCTGCGATAATCGCCATTGCAGATGCGGAACAGCCGTTCTCATCCAAAGCGGTCACGGTATACGTTCCTGCGCACAAGCCCGTGGCCAGTGTATCCGCTGGTCCTGCCACCGCATTACTCCACTGATAGGTATAGCCTAGGGGCGAGGGGTTGCCACCGCTCACGGAGACCTGCATGCTTCCATTGCATTCACCGAAGCAGACCGCATCGCTTGTGCCGGTGATGGGAACGATCGGTGTGGTGAGCACTACGATCACGCTGTCCAGCGAAGCGCAGCCATCGGGCGTGGTCACGTTCCAGAACAGCAGGTGCGCGCCGCCGTTGGTCGCTGTGATGGTGGTGTTCGCTGCGAATGGATCGGCGAAGCTGACATCGGAAGGGCCGCTCCATAGGCCCGAGGTCCAGGCTCCTGTGGCCGCTAGCGTGGCCTCCAATGTGCAGCTTACTTGATCGGGTCCAGCATCGGGTGGGGAGATCAGGAAGACGTCCACAGTAGCGCTAGCGCTCACGTTCGGGCAAGCGATAATGCCGAAGACCGTGTAGGTGTAGGCTCCGACCGGATCCACACCTGGATCGAAGATCCCTGAACAGGCCACACCATATGGGTTGATCCAACTACCACCGGGATCCGGCGTTCCTCCGAGCAGTTGGAACAGATCCACGTTCGGTGCTTCGGGACATACCGTCACATTCCCATCAAGCCCCGCGTTGGGCAATGGCTCCACGGTAACGAGCACATTCGCTGCCGCATCGATGCAGGGTGTGGTGCCCTGAACGGTATAGGTGAAAGTGCCATCGGGGTCCACTGCGGATCGAACGTTCCGTTCATCACGGTACCGCCCGTGTTCGTCCAAACACCGCCCAAATCCGGAGTTCCGCCCAACGAATTGATCAATTGCACCATACCGTCGTTGGAGCAAAGCGTGATGGCGCCATCCGATCCCGCATCCGGTGGCACCACCACGGAAACCGTCACGAACGAAGTATCGCTCACGCAGGGCGGCGGAACGAAGAGCAAGTACATATAGGTGCCAGCCACATCCAGCGCCGGGTCGAAGTTCCCGCTATGGGTCAGCCCGTTCGGGTCGGTCCAAGCCCCGCCGGGATCCGGTGAGCCGCTAAGCGATGGGAACAGGTCGGTGATGGCAGCATTGCCGCAAAGCGTTAAAGCCCCATCGATGCCCGCGTCTGGATCGGTGAGCAATACGACCATGATCACACCTTGGTCATTCGGACAAGGTGCGGTGCCCGTCACCGTGTACGTGTATGCACCTGCGGTATCAAGTCCCGGTGTGAAGAGACCGGCGAACAGGTTGCCGTTGGGATCGGTCCAGGTACCTCCTGGATCCGCATTACCAAGTTCCGGGAACAGCAGCACGGGGCGCCGGCCGCACAGAGATTCAGTATCGCGTCCGTACCGGCATCGGGTTCCGTCACAATATTCACCAGTACCGAGGCCGATGCTGCTGGACATGGGGCCACCGAGTACCGTGTAGGTGTAGTTGCCAGCGGGATCGATGGTGGGGTCGAACAGGCCCGGTGTGCGCGACACCGTTGGGATCCGGTCCATGTGCCTCCTGCATCCGGGCTACCGCCCAGTAAACTGAAGAGATCCTGCGGCGCGCCGGTCGCACAGGCGCTGAGCGCACTGTTGTTACCTGCATCGGGTGGAATGGAAAGCGTGATCGCCACCGTCCCGCTTACACTGGAACAGGGCGGCGGTACTGTGATGGTATAGGTATAGACGCCGGCCGGATGGGTTGCTGGGGTCGATGGTGCTGCTTATGTGCGTTGCCGTTCGGATCCGTCCATGATCCACCGGCATCCGGGGTGCCTCCCAATTGTGCGAAGAGGTCGGTCGGTGCATCGGAGGTGCATAGTGTGAGCGAACCTGGTGCCTGGATCCGGCAAGTTCACCACGGTCACGGTGGCGCTCGCAGCCGCGTTCGGGCAGGGTGCGGTGCCGGTCACGGTGTAGGTGTAGACGCCTGCGATATCCACGCCCGGTGTGAACGTTCCGCTATGTGCGTTGCCGTTCGGGTCGGTCCACGACCCCCCAAGATCCGGTGTGCCGCCCAACGATGCGAACAGATCCGATGGAGGACTTGACACGCACAACGTGAGCGAGCCGTCCGTGCCTGGGTCCGGCGGTGGAGATCGACGACCGCTACGCTGGAAGTAACGCTCACAAGGCGGAGGAACCGTTATCGTGTAAGTGTAGGTGCCTGGTGCATCGGTACCGGATCGAAGGTGCCGCTGAAGGGATCGCCGTTGGGATCGGTCCATGATCCGCCCGCGTCCGGTGTTCCGCCCAGTTGAGCGAACAGATCGCCGACCGGATCAGTGGTACACCATGTCACACCACCTGGCGTGCCTGGATCCGGTAAGCTTACCACGCTCACGGTAACCACTGCGGATGCCGCCGGGCAGGGCGATATGCCGCTTACCGTATAGGTGTAATCCCCAACGATGTCGTTCGCAGGATCGAAGTTGCCGCTGTGCGCGGAGCCATTGGGGTCCGTCCATGTGCCTCCCAAATCCGGTGCCCCGCTCAACGAGGCGAATAGATCTTCAGCAGGACTTGATATGCACAACGTGAGCGAACCATCCATACCAGGATCCGGTGGTGCGGAAAGCGATACCGCCACTGTGGAAGTAACGCTCAGACAGGGCGGAGGAACAGTGATCGTGTAACTGTAGATGCCCGGCGTATCGGTAGCTGGATCGAAGGTGCCGATGAGTGGATCTCCGTTGGGATGGGTCCATGTGCCACCCGCATCCGGTGTTCCACCCAATTCACCGAACAGATCGCCTACCGGATCAGTGGTACACCATGTGATCACGCCAGGAAGACCAGGATCCGGAAGGCTTACCACACTTACGGTCACCAAGGCGAAGTGCGAAGGACACGGAGCCGTTCCGCTTACTGTGTAGGTATAGTCGCCGATCACATCGTTGGCAGGATCGAAGGTGCCGCTGTGCGCATTGCCGTTGGGGTCGGTCCATGAACCACCCGCATCCGGTGATCCGCCAAGTGAAGCGAAAAGACCGGTGAGCGGGCTTGAGACGCACAACGTGATCGCGCCATCCGATCCGGCATTCGGTGGTGCCGAAAGAGCAACGGTGACGGTGGAGGTCACGCTCACGCATGGCGGCGGAACGGTGATGGTGTAAGTGTACACGCCCGGGCTCATGTTCGCCGGATCGTATTGCCCACCGACCACCGGGCTCGGGCCGGTCCAGTTGCCACCCGCATCGGGCGTTCCGTTCAGTTGTGCGAAGAGATCAGCGGGGCCATCCGTAGTACACAACGTGATCGATCCAGGAAGACCTGCATCGGGCAGCGCGACAACGCTCACCGTTACCACTGCGGATGCCGCTGGGCAAGGCGCTGTCCCATTCACCGTGTAGGTGTAATCACCCGCTGGGTCGTTCGCTGGGTTGAACGTGCCGCTGTGCGCAAGGCCGTTGGGTCCGGTCCAGGATCCGCCAACATCAGGGCTTCCGCCGAGCGAACCGAAGAGCGATGCGGCCGGGCTGCTGATGCACAAGGTGAGTGCGTCGTCGATGCCTGCATCGGGCGGCTGCACTTCGCTCACCGTTACTGTGCTGTTCACGCTTACGCATGGCGGCGGAACGGTGATGGTGTAAGTGTACACGCCCGGGTTCATGCCCGCCGGATCGTATTGCCCACCGACCACCGGGCTCGGGCCGGTCCAGTTGCCACCCGCATCGGGCGTTCCGTTCAGTTGTGCGAAGAGATCAGCGGGGCCATCCGTAGTACACAACGTGATCGAACCGGGAAGACCTGCATCGGGCAAAGCGACAACGCTCACCGTTACCACTGCGGATGCCGATGGACACGGCGCGGTCCCGTTCACTGTGTAGGTATAATCACCTGCGGGATCGTTAGCTGGGTTGAAAGTGCCGCTATGTGCAAGGCCGTTGGGATCGGTCCAGGACCCGCCGGCATCCGGGCTGCCACCAAGCGAAGCGAAGAGCGAAGCGGCCGGGCTGCTGATGCACAAGGTGAGGGCATCATCGATGCCCGCATCGGGCGGTTGCACTTCGCTCACCGTCACGGTACTGTTCCCGCTCACACACGGCGGCGGTACGGTGATCGTATAGGTGTATACCCCCGGGTTCATGTTCGCCGGATCGTACTGTCCGCCGACCACGGGGCTTGGGCCGGTCCAGTTGCCGCCGGCATCAGGTGCTCCGTTCAGTTGTGCGAAGAGGTCGGCGGGCGCATCCGTCGCGCATAGCGTGATCGCTCCAGGCAAGCCCGCATCCGGGTTGGTCACCACGTTCACATCGACGGCTGCCGTTGCGGTCGGGCATGGTGCGATCCCCACAACGGTGTAGGTATAGATCCCAGCGTTCATGTTCGATGTGTTGAACATGCCACCCGCCACGGGACTCGGGCCGGACCAAGTGCCTCCTGGATCCGGGGAACCACCAAGTTGCACGAAGAGATCGATGGCCGGGCTCGTCACGCACAACGCGATGGCCCCATCGATCCCTGCATCCGGCATCGTGTTGACCGACACCGTTACGGTCGCTGTTCCGTTCGGGCAGGGTGCAGTGCCGGTGACGGTGTAACATACGCTCCCGCGTTCATGTTCGCTGGATCGAACATGCCACCGACTACCGGGCTCGGCCGCTCCACATGCCGCCAGCATCCGGTGTTCCGCCGAGCTGCGTGAAGAGGCTTACAGCGGCATCGGTGCTGCAAAGTGTGATCGCACCATCTACGCCGGGGTCGGGCGGCGTGTTGGTGGTCATGGACACCGTGGCGGTCTCGCTGGGGCACGGCGCCACACCGTTCACGGTGTAGGTGTAGACGCCGTCCGCATCGGTGCCTGGTGTGAACGTTGCACCGAACGCACCACCACCGGGCGCGGTCCAGGTGCCGCCGGCATCAGGCGTTCCGCCAAGCTGCGCGAAGAGATCCACTGCACCATCGGTGCTGCACACGGTGAGGGCGCCATCCACTCCGGGGTCCGGAGGTGTGTTGATCGTGGTGGTGACTGTCGCTGTTTCGTACGGGCACGGTGCAGTGCCGGTAACGGTGTACACATAGGCTCCAGCGTTCATGTTCGCTGGGTTGAACATTCCACCAACGACTGGGCTCGGACCACTCCACGTACCACCGGCATCAGGTGTTCCGCCAAGTTGTGCGAAGAGACTGACGGCCGCATCGGTGCTGCAGAAGGTGATCGCACCATCTACGCCCGGGTCGGGTGGCGTGTTGGTGGTCATGGTGACTGTGGCGGTCTCGCTGGGGCAAGGTGCAACACCGTTGACGGTGTAGGTGTACACGCCGTCGGCATCAGTACCAGGTGTGAAAGTGGCACCGAAGGCACCGCCCCCGGCGCGGTCCAGGTGCCGCCGGCGTCCGGTGTTCCGCCAAGTTGCGCGAAGAGGTTCACTGCACCATCGGTGCTGCACACGGTGAGGGCGCCATCCACACCGGGATCCGGAGGTGTGTTGATCGTGGTGGTGACTGTCGCTGTTTCGTTCGGGCACGGTGCAGTGCCGGTAACGGTGTACACATAAGCTCCAGCGTTCATGTTCGCTGGGTTGAACATGCCACCAACTACCGGGCTCGGACCGCTCCATGCACCACCTGCATCAGGTGTTCCGCCAAGTTGTGCGAAGAGACTTACGGCCGCATCGGTGCTGCAAAGTGTGATCGCACCATCTACGCCGGGGTCGGGCGGCGTGTTGGTGGTCATGGTGACCGTGGCGGTCTCGCTGGGGCAGGGTGCAGCACCATTGACGGTGTAGGTGTAGACGCCATCGGCATCGGTACCCGGTGTGAAAGTGGCACCGAAGGCACCGCCCCCCGGCGCGGTCCAAGTACCACCGGCGTCCGGTGTTCCGCCAAGCTGCGCGAAGAGATCCACTGCACCATCGGTGCTGCACACGGTGAGGGCGCCATCCACTCCGGGATCCGGAGGTGTGTTGATCGTGGTGGTGACCGTCGCGGTCGCATTCGGGCAAGGTGCCGTGCCAGTGATGGTGTACAGTGTACGCTCCAGCGTTCATGCTGCCAGGGTTGAACATGCCACCGGCTACTGGGACTTGGGCCGCTCCATGCACCACCTGCATCAGGTGTTCCGCCAAGTTGTGCGAAGAGACTTACGGCCGCATCGGTGCTGCAAAGTGTGATCGCACCATCTACGCCGGGGTCGGGCGGCGTGTTGGTGGTCATGGTGACCGTGGCGGTCTCGCTGGGGCAAGGTGCAACACCATTGACGGTGTAGGTGTACACGCCATCGGCATCGGTACCAGGTGTGAAAGTGGCACCGGAAGGCACCGCCCCCGGCGCGGTCCAGTACCACCGGCGTCCGGTGTTCCGCCAAGCTGCGCGAAGAGATCACTGCACCATCGGTGCTGCAAACGGTGAGGGCGCCATCCACACCGGGATCGGGAGGTGTGTTCGTGGTGGTGACCGTGGCGTTCGCGTCAGGACAGGGCGCGGTGCCGGTGATGGTGTAGGTGTATACCCCAGCGGTCATACCTGCGGGATCGAACATGCCACCGACCACCGGGCTTGGCCCACTCCATGTGCCGCCAGCATCAGGCGTTCCTCCAAGTTGCGGGAAGAGGCTGACGGCCGCATCGGTGCTGCAAAGTGTGATGGCACCATCCACACCTGGATCGGGCGGCGTGTTGGTGGTCATGGTCACTGTCGCCGTCTCGCTGGGACATGGAGCGATGCCGTTGACCGTGTAGGTGTACGCGCCATCGGCATCAGTACCAGGTGTGAAAGTGGCACCGAAGGCACCGCCCCCCGGCGCGGTCCAAGTACCACCGGCGTCCGGTGTTCCGCCAAGCTGCGCGAAGAGATCCACTGCACCATCGGTGCTGCACACGGTGAGGGCGCCATCCACTCCGGGGTCCGAGGTGTGTT
Organism: Flavobacteriales bacterium; assembly: GCA_016712025.1. Lineage (GTDB taxonomy): Bacteria > Bacteroidota > Bacteroidia > Flavobacteriales_F > PHOS-HE28 > PHOS-HE28. The sequence goes on along the minus strand of JADJRW010000008.1, from coordinate 52,100 downwards.
GATCGTGGTGGTGACCGTGGCGGTCGCATCAGGACAAGGTGCCGTGCCAGTGATGGTGTACGTGTATACCCCAGCGCTCATACTGCCAGGGTTGAACATGCCACCAGCTACTGCACTGGGGCCGCTCCATGCACCACCGGCATCAGGTGTTCCGCCAAGTTGTGTGAAGAGACTTACGGCCGCATCGGTGCTGCAAAGTGTGATCGCACCATCTACGCCGGGGTCGGGCGGCGTGTTGGTGGTCATGGTGACCGTGGCGGTCTCGCTGGGGCAGGGTGCAACACCATTGACGGTGTAGGTGTACACGCCATCGGCATCAGTACCAGGTGTGAAAGTGGCACCGAAGGCACCGCCCCCCGGCGCGGTCCAAGTACCACCGGCGTCCGGTGTTCCGCCAAGCTGCGCGAAGAGATCCACTGCACCATCGGTGCTGCACACGGTGAGGGCGCCATCCACTCCGGGATCCGGAGGTGTGTTGATCGTGGTGGTGACCGTGGCGGTCGCATCAGGACAAGGTGCCGTGCCAGTGATGGTGTAGGTGTATACCCCAGCGCTCATACTGCCAGGGTTGAACATGCCACCAACTACTGGGCTCGGACCGCTCCAAGCACCACCGGCATCAGGTGTTCCGCCAAGTTGTGCGAAGAGACTTACGGCCGCATCGGTGCTACAGAGTGTGACGGCGCCTGGGGTGCCCGCATCCACAGTGGAGCCTACGGTGATCGTGACCGTGGAAGTGGCTGGACATCCTGTGTATCCATCCTGATAGATCGTCACGGTGTACACACTTGTAGTGGACACCGATGCGATCGGGTTGGCGATACCCGCATTGTTCAGGCCTGTTGCCGGGGTCCAGGCATAAATGATGGAACCATTGCCAGGCGCGCAGTCCGCGAAGCCATTGAAGGTCACTCCCGAAGCCATTGGTGGCGTGTCAGCGAAAACCGTGTTGCCGTTCCCATCCAGCAACTCGTAAGCGTGTTCCGCATTGAAAAGCAGGCTCGGTTGGTAGCTGATCTGGATGGATTGCCCGTCAAGCACGTTGATCGCGTAGCTGATGTTCGTTCCGTTGGCCATGCCATAGACCATGGGTACTCCGTTCACCGTTACGGTGACCGTGGCGCCGTCCCAACCATCGCCGAACGTGTCGAAAAGATTCAGCGTGTAGGTGCAGGGGGCGGGCGGAATGATCCCGTTCACCACCGCGTTCAACTGCACATCGCCCGGTGTGCAGATGGTTTGAATCGGCACCTGCATCAACAGTGGGCCCGGGGATGATCGTGACCGTGACGGTCGTATCATAGGTGCAGCCGAAATTGTCCGTGGCGTGGTAGACGTAGTTGAAATTCCCGACACCCGGCGGCGTCACACAGATCTGATCGCAGTTCCCGGACGTTGAGGTGATGTTCGGTCCGGTCCACCAAGTGCTGTCACACGCGTTCCCATAAACCGGGGTGAACTCGGTAAGGCCGGGAAAAAGCGATGGGTCGAAATCCAGAGAGAAGCCGCACAGAAAACCGTTGTCCAGCGCCCACATATCGCAGATCTGTAGCGTCCATGTGCCGTTCAGCGAGCTGCCGAGCAGGCCTGTGAGCGGGTCCACGCTTTCATACGATCCTGCTGGTAAAGTGACACCGGCGTTCGCGGCCATGGTGCCGTTCACCGCTAAGGGGTCGATGCAGTAGGTCCAGCAAGTGCCTGGGTTGGGGTTCGCGTCGTCGTTGTCGTCCGGAATGCCGAGATAGGTGCCCGTCCCACCTTGTTGATGGAGGATCACGGTCTCACCGCTCGGGCTGATGATCGAGATGATCAGATCGCCAAGGAAGGAGTGTTCTATGTCGAAGCAGATCGCGTTGAGATCGTTGATGTTGTTCAGCGTTTGACCGGGTGCGAATTGGTTGAACGTGATCTCGCTTGTGAAACACGAACCCACGTTGTCCGGTAAAAGCACACCAGCACCATAGTTCGCGTCGGGTGTGGCGCTCCAGGTCACGGCATTCACATCACCGTCCATGCAAAGTGTTTCACCGAGGCAGCCGTATTGATCACCGCCAGTGCCCGCGAACGTGGGCTCCGTGCCAACGAGTACTTGGAGGTCCACCAGATTGGTGCTCGCACAACCGTTGTTATCCTCCAAAGAGAGTTGTACCACATACTCGCCCGGGTTGTTGAACACATGGCTGACCACAGGGCCTGTGGAACTGGTCGCGCCATCATCGAAATCCCAAAGCCATTGCGCGATCGCGAAGCCGGGTGCCGCGAACGATGCGCTGCCATTGAAGTTCACAGCTTCCCCGGGCAGATCTTCGCCGGGGCTCCGCCCACCATGGAGGCCACTGCGGTAGGCCGCGCGCACGGTGTGGTGCAACTGATGCTGCCCGCGAAGACGCCCAGCCCCGCATTGTTCGAGTGCCACACGAAGGTGAGGCAGCCGGTCACGTTGCCGACACTGGCCGATATCACCTGCCCTTGGAGCGTGTTTCCGGTCCAATTTCCGATCAGTGGTGCGGCGGTGTTGTCGCCGTCGTAGATGGTCATGTTATCGATCGGCGCTGCGCCGTTCGTCGCCATCAAAGCGGTGATGAAATTCACCGAGATGGCGTCCCCGGGATTGTCCGGGCAGATCGTGTAGGTATAGTCCTCATTGTTCGAGTAGCCAGCACCACCTTGACCACCGCTGTCCAGGAAGGCACCCACGCAGGTGTTGTCCGTCCCATTGAAGATCACATACGCTTGCGCGGTCAAGGCAACCGAAAGCACCCAACCGGCGATCAGTAGTCCGCCGCGTGCGAGCGAACTCCGGTAGTGCGGGTCGCGGCGGCGAAAGGCTCTTTCAAGAAGCCTGCATGGCGAACCTATGTGGAACTGGCCCTGCACGTGTTCCGATGTGTGGAACGCGATGAAAATAGGACCATCTTTCCAACCACAGCGGACCGCCCCGGCCTATTCGGCGAACACCGCGATATGGACGACGGAAAGCCGGAACTTCGAAGGATCAGGACTACCCCTGCGCCGAACGCGTCATTTCAGCAAGGTGATGTGGCCCACGAATTCCCGCTTCTCCAGGGAATATCCGGCCTTTACACGCAACTTGTAGGGATACACGCCTTCGGCCAGTATTGCGCCGCCGCCATTGTTCATGGTGCCGTTCCAAGCCAGCGCCGGATCCGCAGAACGGAAGACGATCTCACCCCACCGGTCGAAGATCATGAGTTCAAAATCCGCTTTGGAGATGTCGTTCCCGGTAACCGAGAATGTCTCGTTCAGGCCATCGCCATCAGGTGTAAAGGTGTTGGGAACATACACGAGCAACTCATCCTCGACCTCTACCAGTCGCGTGATGGAATCAGCACAGCCTAGAACGTTGGTCACTAGCAACGTGACAGGGTAGGTCGCACCGAATTGATCGGGGAAAGAAAATGCGGGATCGGGCTCTTGTGAAGTGCCCAGCCCAGCGAAATCCCAATCGTACGTCACCGCATAAGGCCCGGCCTGCTCGTTGAACTGCACATGCGGCCAAAGAACATTGGCCGGGTTTTCGGACCAACTGAATTGCGCTTCCGGCAGGGGAAGAACCGTGACGAGATCCACGATGAGCGTAGTGTCCGTGCAACCGTTCGGCCAGGTAACAATGGCGCCCACATCGAAGGCGCCGATATCGCCGTAGGCGTGACTTACAACTGGTGGCCCGCTGGTACTTACACCATCTCCGAAGTCCCATTCCACGGTCGCTCCGCCAGTAGTGTCCGTTACCGTGAAGGTCACCGCGAAGGGTTCGCAACCAAGGGTGGAGTCCACACTAAGGATCAGCACCGGGATCGGCGTTACCTCTACCCAGGTGCAACGCTCCAGTGTGGGGGTTTCACAACCATCAGAAAGGACCATGCATACCAACTGTGAAGCTGTGAGCACGATCGTATCACTGGCATCGGGTCCCGGTCCTTGTCCCCAGTCGTACGCATAGCTCCCGTCGCCGCCCATCACGTTCACCGGAGCAAGCACAACAGGCACTTCGGGGCACGTGATCACGGTATCAACGATGTCGAACTGTAGGAAAGGTCGCACGGTCACGGTAACGTCGAGCGTGTCGGAACTGCATCCGTTCACGTCCAGAGCGAACACCGTGTAGGTGGTGGTGCCGTTCGGGCTCACACTATGTGGACCATTCCCCGCCAACCCATTGGACCATTGTTGTTGCAACGTGCCTATGCCTCCTTGTGCGAAAGCGTTGAGCAGCGCGTTCCCTGTTTTGCAGATCGTGGTATCGTTCACGAGCAAGTTGATGGTCACCGCAGGTGGTTCATTTATGGTGGCTGTGAGCGTGTCGCTGCAGCCATTTCCGTTCACACCTTCAGTGACCACCACCGCATAGGTCCCCGCAGGGCCGGTGAACGTATCCGCGTTGGCCGCGGTCGTGGTCTGCACGATCGCGTTGCTTTGATCGGTCCAGGTGTAGTTCCAAGGGCCCGCGTTCCCAGCTGTGCTGATCGCTATGGTTCCGGAACTAGCTCCATTGCACAGCAAGTCCGTTGTCACCAAAACGCTGGTATGACTGTTCGTCGTCATGGTGACCTGTCCGGTCTCGGGGCAACCGCCCAGTGCAGGGGAGGCGTAGACATAGATGCCGTCCGTATCAACACCGGGCTGGAAGGTCCCTGAATGCGGGTCGCCATTGGGATCGAGCCAGTCACCTCCTGTTTGCGGGGGTGTGGTGAACAATGCGAAGAGATCCACCGGTGGATCGTAGGGTGCAAACCGTATCGGTCGCCGGAGGGACCACGATGGCCGGAAGCACATGCACCGTGATCGTGATGCTGGAAGTGAGAACGGGGTTTCCGTTATCGGTGCCCTCGAAGGTCACATAGTGGTAGCCCACATCGGTCAGTGCTGGAGTGAAACCGGCGGTGATCGTGGCGGCAAGCCCGGGGATGCTGGAAATGATCGCGAAGGTGGGAAGCGTGGGAGCGAAGGCGTTAGGGGTGGTGATCTGATTAGGTTCAGGGGAAAGGAAGACCATCTCGAAAAGCGCAGGTTGGCCAACGCACAGTATGAGCGAATCGCAAACGCTTTGCCCGCTTACCACCGGGGGAACGTTCGCCGTAGTGATATCGGTACTGAAACTGAAGTACTGGTCGTCAAGAAAACTCACCCCATCGTTGAGCCCGAAGGGACCATCATAAGCGGCACCCGGCTGATCGAACCGACCGAACTGGATATAGTCCACGCCATTGCCTTGGTTGGCCCCCACACTGGCCGGTGTTCCCCCGAAGCCGTTCACCCCACCGCTCGCGGCGCCCGTGGTCCATTGCATATCCTTGTAACAGAAGCTGACATTGGCGCCATTGGGTACGACGGGATCGGTCCCGTCCGTGATGATCAATTGAAAGGTGTTCACCTTATCGGTCATGGACATGAAGTAGCCCACATTGGTCCAATTCACATAGAACGCCGTGGCTGTTTACTTCAATTGAACGATGTTGTTGCCGATCCCCGGCCCGCGCAGGTCCACATCGGCCCAGAACGGAGCTACCATCACATAGTCCAAGAAGGGGAATCCGGTGGAACTGAATGTGCCGTAATACTGCCCGAAGCTTACGTTCCCGTTGATATTGATATAAGCGGTGTTCCAGAACTGGCCGTACAGATAGAACTGGAACGGAAGAACGATCGGGCCGTAGCTACCATCATCGGCATTGTGGAACCCACTGGCGTCCCACTCATTGCTATTGTTAACCGTGGTATAGCTCGCATCGGGTGCGATCCAGCAGTCGCAGGTGGTGCCCGAACCACCACGTTGCAGGTAAGGGTCGTTCCCTACCGTGCCGTTCGGAGGTGCGGGAAGGGCCGGGTGGTTGACCAGCTTCCATGCGTCATAGCTGGCCTGATCGAACGGCTGTGCCGAAACCGTCCCGATCGCCATCAGAAGAAGCAGGCTGAAGTATCCCAGCCAAGACCGTTTATGACGATCTACTAGGCGCGGGCTGAAAGAGCGGTGGTGCATTCGGAGTCTAGACGTGCGCACCAGAGTTCGCGGTGCCTGTCTTCGCAAAGATGCGTCGATACGACGGCACCTACGCGCCCCAGTTTTCAAGTCGGCGCAGTGTGTGCCAAAAGTGAAGGCCCCGCGCTGCGGGGCCTTCATTGCTCGAGGACTGTTCAGTATCAGCGCACCAAACTGACCTTACCATTGAAGGTGACCTCACCCAAGTGGGCTCCTTCTTTGATCTGGGCCATCCACACGTAGTCGCCCGCGAGGCAGGCCTCAGTGCGGTTGTCTACACGACCGGTCCAAGGCTTGGTGGCGTCGGAGGTCTCGTAGACTTTTCGGCCGGTATTGGCATCATGCACAGCCAACTGGAAGCGCACGCCAAGCTTACGTAAGGCGTCCGGCATGAAAAGGTCGTCCTGGCCATCACCATTCGGCGAGAACGAAGCCGGGGCATCCAGGTTGTAGTCCCGATCGATCCGGATCTCGCGCTCTTGTTTGTCCACGCAGCCTTTCTCGTTCGTCACGGTCAGTTCCACCGGGTATACGCCCTTTTTAAGGAACACATGGTCCGGATGTGCGATGGCCGAGGTGGTCCCATCGCCGAAATCCCAGTGGTAGCTCTGGCCACCCTGGGAACGGTTTTCGAAATGCACAGAAGGGATGTGGCCCTCGTACTCCATCTTCATGGTGGTGAAGGTGGCTTGCGGCGCTTCGTGGATCACGATCAGATCGCTGCTCGGCTTGCTTTGGATATTGCCGCCTCCGGTGTTGGACAGGGAGAGCATCACCTCGAACTTGCCCGATTTGGCGAAGGTGTGATCAGGGTCGTTCTGGTTGCTGAAGCTACCATCGCCGAAGTTCCAGAGATAAATGGCGTTCTCCGGCATGCTGTTCACGGCGAACTCGATCGAAGTTCCCGGGCACCCTTCCGTTGCGCTGGCGCGGAAGGCCAGATCGTTCGGGCGGTTGGTCGTGTTCACTAATTCACTGCGGTCATCGGAGGTCTTTGCTACCACGGTTGCGAGGCTCTTCGCACTGGGACCGTCGGTATGGGCAGTATTGTGGGGTGCTGTTTCGCTCGCGGCATGGTGAGCCGGATCACCTTGCGCTCCGATCGGTACCACGGCCACTTCGGCTGCGGATGTTCGCCCAGCGGTGACCGCAGGCGAAACTTCGACCTGATCGATCACTGGTAGGGACCTCTCCGTACCAATGCCAGCGATCGGCTCGTCTTGGAGGAGCGAATAGGCTCCCGCCCCGATGGCCAATCCGCCGCTCAACAGCAACAGGTAGAGACCCACTGATCCCCAGCGTCCGTTGGTGCTGCCACCCTTCAGCGATCGTTGCAACTGGGTCCAATCAGCGGAATTGTAGGGGACTTCGAACTCTTCTAGGGAGTCCTTGATCCGTTTCTCGAAAGCGTCCATGGAATTCATGTTCTAGCGTACACGCGCCGCTCAGAGCAGTTTGTGTTCCTTTTTAAGCAATTTCTTGAGGTTATGTTTCGCCTTGGCCAGGTTGCTCTTGGAAGTTCCCACACTGATGCCGAGGGTGTCGGCGATCTCCTTGTGGGTCATTTCCTCGAACACGTAGAGGTTGAAGACCGTTCGGTAGGCCGGAGTCAGCTTCTGCATGGCGTTGATCACATCGGCCGGCTTCAGGTCCAGTTCCTCCTCCTGGCTCACGTCCTCCAATATGTCCTCCTCATCCTGGTTCTCGAAGTCCTCGATGCTCCGATCCGTGCCCAGTAGGAGGTATGCGTTCTTCGTCCGCCGGAAGTGGTCGATGGCGGTGTTCACCATGATCCGGCGGATCCAGCCTTCGAAGGAGCCGCTTCTGTTGAAGCGGTCCATGCTCTTGAAAACCTTGATGAAACCGTCCTGTAGGATGTCTTTGGCCTGGTCCGCGTTCTTGGTATAGCGCAGGCACACGGCCATCATCTTGCCATAGAACAACTCGTACACTTTCTGTTGGCTACGCGACTCGTTCGCGACGCACCCGTCGATCAAGGCCGATCATGCCGGGTTCCAGGGCACCTTCCATCCGCTCCGTGGCCGGTAGACGACGCTCGATCGGTTGGGTTGCCAGGCCGTGCATGATGCGCGGTATCGGGATCGCCGTGAAAGTAGTCATCCGTGTATGGAAGACGCAACCCGTTGAAAAAGGATGCCTGGGCGGGTATGACATTGGGTCGGAAGGTTCCTTTCGGCTTGGGGATCGTGGACAACCCATCCGCGACCGGATCGGGGCGCCGCCTATTTTCGCGCCATGTCCGGATGTCCGGATGTAAAAACACGCGAACGCGATCGCCATGAAGATCACTGTTGTAGGGGCTGGCAATGTGGGTGCGACCTGTGCCGATGCCTGCGCCCGCTGGGAACTGGCCAATGAAGTGGTGCTGCTGGATATCAAGGAGGGCTTCGCCGAAGGCAAGGCCTTGGACATCTGGCAGACCGCGCCAATAAGCCTCTTCGATAGTCGCCTGACGGGCAGCACCAACGATTACTCCAAGACCGCCAATAGCGATGTTGTGGTGATCACCAGCGGCCTTCCCCGAAAGCCCGGCATGAGCCGTGACGACCTCATTGCCACCAACGCCAATATCGTCAAGACGGTAACTGAGCAGGTGGTGAAGCAGAGCCCGGAGGCGATCATCATCGTGGTGAGCAACCCGCTCGATGTAATGACCTATTGTGCTTTCCTCACCAGCAAATTCCCGGCACAGCGCGTGTTCGGTATGGCCGGTATTCTCGACACCGCGCGGTACCGCGCCTTCCTCGCCACCGAGTTGGGTGTAAGTCCGAAGGATATTCAAGCGGTGCTCATGGGCGGGCACGGAGATACCATGGTGCCCCTGCCGCGCTATACCACCGTGGGTGGCATCCCGGTGACGGAACTGATCTCCAAGGATAAGTTGGACGCCATCGTTGAACGTACCAAGAAGGGTGGGGGAGAGATCGTGAATTTGCTCGGTACCAGCGCTTGGTACGCACCGGGTACCGCAGCGGCCCAGATGGTCGAGGCTATCGTTCGCGACCAGAAGCGTGTGTTCCCCTGCTGTGTTTGGCTGCAGGGTGAGTATGGCCTGAAGGATATCTACATGGGCGCGCCGGTGATCCTGGGCCGGAAGGGCGTGGAACGGATCATCGAGTTGAAGCTCACCAAGGAAGAGATGGATCTCTGCGCTGCGAGCGGCAAGTCGGTGAAGGAGGTAATGGATGTGCTCGACAAGATGAACAGCGTAACGGCCTGAAAACCGGCACGAAACCGAACCAGAACGAAGGAAGGCGCCTGATCGGGCGCCTTCCTTCGTTCTGCAAGGTTGAAGCGGTGTTCTAACGCGCTATAACCAATCGGGCCCTCGCCCGAGCAGCGGGGCTTTCCACCAAAAGGATGTAGGCTCCTGCGCGCAGGTCAGAGACCCCCAGAACCGTCCGCCCTTGAGTGAGGCTCCCGGCCATCAGCTCCTGACCCAATGCGTTCACCACGCGATAGCGCGAGTCGGGAGCGGGATTCCCGTTGAGGAGGATCTCGACCTGGTCGTTCGCCGGGTTGGGCCTGAGTTGCAATGACCCGACGAGGTCGAGACTTGCTTGACCAACACCCACACCGAAGTCGTTCCGCCAGAAACCCAGCCCGCCGCGATAGTTGCCTGTGAAAGCGTCCATAAAACCATCGCCGTTCACGTCAGCCACCGCCATGCTGCTTCTGGAGCCCTCTTTGATATTTTGGAAGGTGCTGTCCAGCAGGTTGAAGGTGCCGTTCAGGTTCCCATCGATGTTGTCGTAGTGGTGGATCCAGCCCGACTCGGAACCGACCAAGAGTTCGCGTTCATTATTCCCGTTCAGGAACATGCACGGCACACTATAGCCGGTCACGTTCCAATACTCGGCCACATCCAGACCGCCGATGGTGTCGTTCTCCAAATGCCAAAGCGGTGCGTTGGCCGTTCCTGCGTTGCGGAAGTAGTTGATATTGCCGTTCCGCTCGCCCACGATCAGGTCAAGCAAATTGTCCCCATCCACCAGGAAGAGTTGGGGCGTTGCGAACATGCCAACGTCCATTGTCACCCTGGTCATCGGTGATGTTCGGGGTAATGAGTTGGAAGTCCGCTACCTGCCCGGTTGCGATGTTCCGGAAGTAGTGCATGCGGCCTTGGAGGTCGCCGACGATCATGTCCTTGTCCCCGTCGTTGTCCAGATCGCCAAAGGCTGGATACATCGCCGCCCCGATCCCGCTGGTGGATAGGCCTTCCCAATCGGTATTTACCGAAATGAAGCTCGGTGCGGTAGCTGTCCCGGTGTTTTCCAACAGTGCCATTTTGCCGGGGTAATCCCCGCCCGGTTGATAGTAGCCGTAGTTGGACACTACAAGGTCCAGCAGGCCGTCCCCATTGTGGTCGAATAGCACAGGGTATGCACCCTCGCCGACGTCAAGCATTTCGCGCTGGAAAAGGTCTTTCGCCTGCTGGTCGAAGATCGGAACCTCATCTGTGCCCGTGTTCAAGTAGTACCACATGCTTTCGAAGTTCTGGGCGAGGGAGGTGGCATTGGGGCTCACAACCAGGTCGCGCTTACCGTCGAGGTTCACATCCACATGGAAGGCCCCCGGAAAGATGGGTAGTTGCAAAGGAAGATCGTAATCCGGGTAGGTGCTGTCCTGCGCAGTGATCAACGCATCGTTCACTGCTCCTCCATTGAAGAGGGTGGTGAGGTTCTCATGGGAAATGTCCCCGAGCGTCAATTCCTTGTCTCCATCGTCGTCCAGATCCATCGTCAGAAGGGTACTGCCAGCATGGGCGGAGGCGCGTTCGGTCCTTTCGGTCGGTTGGTGATATTGTGCTTTCAGTTCCTGCACGGCTTTCTCGATCCCTATCACGAACTCCGGGTTGGGTACGTTGAAGCCGCAGGAATCGTACAACGTAACGCTGTTGTTGTTGATGTTCTCGGAGAAGTAACCCCAGCAGCGGTTCCGCACTTCGTAGGCAAGGCTGTCGCAGGTGCCGTACTGCTCCATGCTCAGATTCCGGTGGTACTCCACATAAGCCCCGAATATGCTGAAGGTCAGCACATCCAGGTCGCCGTCGCCATCCATGTCGTCAATGGCGGGAAGGGCCACTTGGGTCACGTAAAGATTCGGGCTCCAGGTGGGTACATAGTTGCTACCTACAAGGGAATAGGCCAATTCGAATTCCAAATTATTGCCGGAGCTCACGTTCTTATGCACGGAGAAGCCGCCCTGCCCCGGAGAGTAGCTGAAGAGGTCCGGCTTGTCGTCGCAATTGTAATCCCGCAGGTAAGCCCAGCTTTCCAGATCATTGAAGGGCCAGGTGGAGCTGATGGTCGGGTCGTAGGTGTAGGCGCTACTGCCCGCACCACCCTGGTGGATCAGTGCGATCACTTCGTTCCCTGAGCGATCGAAAACGAAAAGGTCCTTCTCGCCGTCCAGGTCCAGATCGGCCTGGGACACCTGGCACCAATTAAGGCCCCCGGCCCAAGGCATTGCGAGGGTTGCAGTGTCCCGCACAACCGGGATACTTCCATCATGCTGAAGCAGGAACTGCCCCTGCACCGGGAGGCTCAGGAACGGGAGCCATGCGGCTCCCCAAAATTTGTGGATGGTCATGGAAAGCGGGTCGATGGATGGACGGTGCGGTGATTCGGAGCGTTGCTTTTGCACCGCAAAACTAGACCGGATGATCGCGGGTCGGCCGCATGGCCCACCTTTCTATATTTGCCGCCCCATTGTCCGGCCTTCGCACATCGCGAAGGAGGACGACCATCGAAATCCCCCTATCGGTCATGCAGAACAGAGGTGCGCTGTGGATCTTCACCATCCTGCTGGCGCTCGCGTGCTTGTGGCAGTTGTCCTTCTCATTGTTCACCTCCCGCGTGGAAAGCAAGGCCCGCCAGGACGCGGGCTTCAGTGCCGATTCGGTGCTCGCACTGGGCGGCAGTACCGGGCTCGATCGCGATTCGTTGCTCCTGGTGCAGGAGAACCGCATTCTTCGCGAAAGGGGCCGTGAGAAGATCTACCCGCTCTTCGGGTACACCTACAACGAGTGCAAGGAGAAGGAGATCAATCTGGGCCTTGACCTGAAGGGAGGCATGGCCGTTACGTTGGAGGTGAGCATACCGGAGCTGGTCGCCAACTTGAGCGAGAACAGCGATGATGCCACGTTCGCGGCGGTGATGGCGAGCGCACGCGAACGTCAGCGTTCCAGCACGGAGGACTTCATTTCCCTCTTCGCCCAAGAATGGCAGGCGAAGGCCCCCACTTCCAAAATGGCGGCCGTCTTCCATTCAGCGGACAAGAAGGACATGTTTCCCCGCGAAGCGAGCAACGAAGAGATCGTCGAGGCCCTGCGCCGTGAAGCGCGCACCGCGATCAATAACACGGAGAACATCCTTCGCAACCGTATCGACAAGTTCGGTGTCGCCCAGCCCAGCATCCAGAAGCAGCAGTTCAGCGGACGCATCCAGATCGAACTACCCGGAGTTAAGGACAAGGAACGGGTGCGCAAAGTTTTGCAGAGCACCGCCAATTTGGAATTCTGGGAGACCTATGATAATGCGGACGTATATCCCCTCTTGGAGGAGGCGAACAAGCGGCTCCGCTCCAATGCCCCTTCCGCCGGGAGCGCTGCGGACAGTTTGCTAGCGGCTGCGGATAGCACAGCGCTTGCAGCGGATAGCACCGCACTGCCGCTGGATACCACCGCCCTTGCCGCGGATAGTGCCAAAGCGGACAGCGCTGCCGGGGAGGATCTGCTGGAGTCCTTGGCGGCGGACAGCGATTCGACGGCACTGGACACGGCGGCAGGCAGGGAGAACTTCATCAAGGAGAACCCGCTCTTCGCGGTTTTGACGCCGAGCGTTTTCGGAGGAGAAGGTCAGGGTTATCGGTTGGCCAAAGGTCCTTCCATAGGGAATGCCCGCGCCACGGATACCGCAGCTGTGAACCAAGTGCTTCGTGGCACCAAGGTGGCCGATGTTTTCCCGGCGGACTTGCGCTTCCTATGGAGTTCGAAGCCGATCGAAGGCACAGATGTCCTTACGCTCTTCGCTATAAAGGAACCGCGCGGTGGCGAGCCGAAGTTGGACGGTTCATCCATCGTGAACGCCGCCCAGGACTTCGACATGAAGGGCGATGTGGAGGTGATCATGCAGATGGACGCTGAAGGAGCACAGACCTGGAAGGTGATGACCGGGGACAACGTCGGCAAGTGCATCGCCATCGTGCTTGACGAACTGGTTTACAGCGCGCCCACGGTGATCAGCGAGATCGGTGGAGGCCGCAGCAGCATCTCCATGGGTTCCGGTGACCTGAACCAGCAGATCCAAGAGGCGGACGACCTTGCGAACATCCTCAAGGCGGGTGCGTTACCTGCACCGGCCCGCATCATCGACGAGACCATCGTAGGCCCCTCGTTGGGCGAGGAGAACATCAGCAGTGGGTTGATTTCCTTCGGCGTGGCCTTGCTCTGTGTGCTCTTGGTGATGGTGACTTACTACGCTCGCGCTGGCTGGATCGCGGATATGGCCCTCTTGGCCAACGTCTTTTTCTTGATCGGTACCATGGCTTCGATGCAGGCGACACTGACCTTGGCGGGTATCGCCGGTATCGTGCTCACCATCGGTATGGCCGTGGATGCCAACGTGCTCATCAATGAACGTGTTCGCGACGAGATGAAGCAAGGGCGAATGCTGAAGAGCGCCCTGGAAACCGCCTACAGCAACTCAGGTGCGCTATCAGCCATCATAGATTCGAACGTCACCACGTTCGCCACGGCCGTTATCCTCTACCTGTTCGGATCAGGCCCCATACGCGGTTTCGCCACCACCTTGGGCCTAGGTATCCTAACTTCTTTGTTCACGGCGCTGTTCATCTCGCGCCTGCTGATGATGTGGCGCTTGGACCGCGGGAAGACGATTTCCTTCTGGCAGACCTGGAACAAGAACCTGTTCGACGGGGCCAAGGTCGATTTCATGGGCAAGCGGCGCATGTTCTACTTGATCTCGTTGGTGGTCATCGGCATCGGGATCGCCTCCATGGCCACCCGTGGTTTCAATTGGGGCGTGGACTTCTCTGGAGGCAGAGCCTATGTGGTGGAGTTCAAGGAAGAGGTGGACGTGGAATCCGCTCGCAAGGCCATGGAGCCCAAGTTTCAAGATGCGAACGGTCGGCAGTACTCCCTGGCAATGAAAACGTATGGCAGCAACCGCCAACTGAAGATCACCACCAACTACTTGGTGGACGACCTTACAGTAGGTGCTGATGAACGCGTGGACGCCGCATTCAAAGGGGGGCTGGACCTCTTGAACAACCCTTATACGATCGTGGAATCCCGGAAGGTGGATGCGACTATCAGCGATGACATCAAGACGAAGGCGTTGACCTCCGTGGGTATCGCGCTGCTCTTCATGTTCATCTACATCGCCATCCGCTTCAGCAACTGGCAGTATGGCGCCGGCGCATTGTTGTCCCTGGTGCATGATGTGCTGATCGTGCTCAGTTTGTACTCTCTGCTCTGGGGATTCGTCGGGTTCTCCATGGAGATCGACGAGGCCTTCATCGCTGTGATCCTCACCGTGGTGGGTTACTCCATCAACGACACCGTTGTCGTGTTCGACCGTATCCGCGAGTTCACTCAGGACCACGAGCGAGAAGCGCCCATCCCCTTGTTCAACAAGGCGATCAACAGTACGTTGAGCCGCACCTTGAACACCGGGGTATGCACCTTGTTGGTACTCCTGATCATCTTCTTTTTCGGTGGCGTATCGATCAAAGGCTTCGTATTCGGCTTGTTCGTAGGTACACTGGTGGGCACCTACTCGTCCATCTTCATCGCCTCCGCGGCTGCCGTCGACCTACTTGTGCGCAGGAAGAACAAAGGGGAGGCGGTGCCTGTAGCTGCCTGATCACAACGATCCCCAAGGAAGTCCCGCCCGAACCCCGGAGCGGGACTTCCTACTTTTAGGCCGCCCATGTCATTCGCCCTCATCTTCGACATCAGTGGCGGCGAGTTGCTCGTCATCCTACTCTTCGTGCTTCTTTTTTTCGGTGCGAAGGGCATTCCTGATATCGCCCGCACGGCTGGTCGTACGATGCGGCAACTTCGCGATGCCACCGACGATGTGCAGCGCGAGATCCGCAAGGGCGCCATGGAGGTGAAGCGCGAAGTGGACGCCCAGAAGCGCGGCTTAAGTGCAGAACCTCCCGAGGGTTCCCGGTCTCTTGCGTCCAACGCCCCGGCCGCTACCCGTCGTGAAGACAGCCCTTCAGCCCCTGCGCCCGAAGAGGCTGGCGGGGAAGTGGCCAAGTAGGCGGCTTGCTGGCCCCTCCGTTGAAATCGCTGAGAGGGTATCCTCTTGTGCAACTTATGGCGCCGATACGATCCATCTCGCATTTTTGGTGAAAGCTTGAGCGACCCCTATAATGATGGGTGTTGGAAAAATAATCGTCCTTTTTCAGCATCCTACCCCCTATGGAATGATACATTCGTGGCCAATAGAAACCAATATTCCATGCCCACCCCCCATTTGCGCGCAAAAGCCTTAGAAGATGTCCTCGACCGCCGTCCGAAGCACACCGAGAACACCGGACAGCGGATCAGTGAGTACTTCGGGAGCAGTGTGTTCAATGAGGAGGCTATGCGCATGTTCCTGACCGAGGACGCCTATTTCGCGGTGCGGCAGGCCATCCATCAAGGATCGCGGATCGATCGCAAACTTGCCGATCAGGTGGCGAGCGGTATGAAGGAATGGGCTGCCAGCAAGGGTGCCACGCACTACACCCACTGGTTCCAGCCCCTCACCGGCACGAGCGCCGAGAAGCACGATGCTTTCTTCGAGCCCATTGGCAATGGTCGGAGCGTTGAACGGTTCGATGGGGGTATGCTCGTTCAACAAGAACCCGATGCGAGCAGCTTCCCCAGCGGGGGCATCCGCAATACGTTCGAGGCACGTGGGTACAGCGCATGGGATCCCAGCAGCCCCGCCTTCCTTATGGGCCGCACGCTTTGTGTGCCCACCATCTTCATTAGCTATACCGGTGAAGCGCTCGATTTCAAGATGCCGCTGCTGCGCGCCATCAAGGCCGTGGACGAAGCCGCGACCGCGGTCTGCCAGTATTTCGACAAGGAGGTGACCAAGGTCACCTGCACCTTGGGTTGGGAGCAGGAGTATTTTCCTCGATCGACGAGGCCTTGTACTACGCGCGTCCGGATATCATGGCGTGCGGTCGTGCGCTCTTCGGTCATAGTCCGGCCAAGGGCCAGCAGTTGGAAGACCACTACTTCGGAAGCATCCCCGAGCGCGCCCAAGCCTTCATGCGCGATTTCGAGACGGAGTCACTGAAGCTGGGCATTCCCGTGAAGACCCGCCATAACGAGGTGGCCCCGAACCAGTTCGAATGCGCTCCGGTCTTCGAGGAACTCAACCTCGCTGTGGACCACAACATGCTGCTGATGGACGTGATGGAGAAGACCGCGCGCAAGCACGACTTCAGGGTGTTGCTCCATGAGAAGCCTTACGCGGGTGTGAACGGCAGTGGGAAGCACAACAATTGGAGCTTGGCCACCAACACAGGCAAGAATCTGCTCCGCCCGGCGAAGACGCCGAAGGAGAACATGCTTTTCCTTGCCTTCTTCGTGAACACGATCAAGGCCATCCACAGCCATGCGGATGTGCTGCGCGCCAGCATCGCAAGCGCGAACAACGATCACCGCCTCGGTGCCAACGAAGCGCCCCCAGCCATCATCAGCGTGTTCATCGGGGATTACCTCACAAAGCTCCTCGATGGGCTGGAGACGAACATCAAGGGCGCGATGAGCCCGACGAGCAAGACCGAACTGAAGCTCGACATCGGCCGGATCCCGCCTGTAATGCTGGATAACACCGACCGCAACCGCACCAGCCCGTTCGCCTTCACCGGCAACAAGTTCGAGTTCCGCGCTGTCGGCAGCAGCGCCAATTGCGCGGCTTCGATGACCGTGCTGAACACGATCGTGGCCCATCAACTCCGCGAGTTCAAAAAAACCGTGGACGCGCTGATAAAGAAGGGCGCGAAGAAGGACGAAGCCGTTCTGCGGGTTATCCGAGACCTGATCGTGGAGAGTAAGGCCATCCGCTTCGAGGGGAACGGATATGGGGAGGAATGGAAGAAGGAGGCCGCGAAGCGTGGGCTCAGCAATATCCAAGACACGCCGCGCGCGCTCGACCTGTGGGGCCGCAAGGAGACCAAGCAGCTCTTCAAGGCGATGGGGGTGTTGAGCGCGGTGGAACTCGAGGCTCGCCATGAGATCGAACTGCACAGCTACGTGCTGAAGATCCAGATCGAGAGCAGAGTTTGCGGCGATCTGGCCGTGAACCACATCATTCCTGCGGCTATCAGCTATCAGAACCGTTTGCTGGAGAACGTGCGCGGCCTTCGAGAGGTCCTGGGTGCGGAAAAGGCCAAAAAGGCCACGGCCACGCAGATCGAATTGATCGAAGAGATCAGCGAGCATGTCGGTAGGATGAAGTCCCTCACCGACGCGATGATCGAAGCCCGCCGACAGGCCAACACCATCGAGGACCACCGGGCGAAGGCAATTGCCTACTGCGACAAGGTGCGTCCCTTCCTGGACGAGATCCGCTCCCACAGCGACAAGTTGGAACTCACGGTGGACGATGAACTGTGGCCTTTGCCGAAACTGCGCGAGCTGCTCTTCACCCGTTGATCCAGCCTTAAGCGACCATCAACAGATCCGCGTGAACAAGCGGCTATGAGCCTTCCTCCATCGCCGTTGCGACATTTGCTTACTTTCGCCCGGAACCAACCACCGGACCTATCCTGCAACTGCCGATGCGTATGAGCAAGTTCCTGGCCTGCCTGACGGCTGGCCTGTTGATCTCCACAGTGGCGATGGGCCAGTCCAAACTGGCGGAAGAAGCGGATGCCGCTTTCAGCAAAGGGTATTATTTCAATGCCATCGAGCTGTACAAGAAGGCCTACACCGTGGAGAAGAAGGCCAGCGATAAGGCCGCGTTGATCTTCAAGGTCGGCGAATGCTATCGCACCCTAGGTGACGCGCAGCAGGCCGAGGTCTGGTACGAGAAGGCGAACAAGGCCCAGTACAACGATCCAGTCTCTTACTTCTACTTGGGCGAAGCCCTTAAGGAGCAGGGGAAATACGCCGAAGCTATCGCGGCCTACAACAAATACAAGGACAAGAACCCGGGTGATGCGCGCGCTGCCGCTGGTATCGCAGCAAGCCAGGTCGCCCAGCAATGGAAGGACAATCCTTCCCGGTACAGCGTGGATCCCGAGGTGTTGCTGAATTCGCAGCAATATGACTTCACTCCCGGATTCGCGGACAAGAAGAACGACGATGTGGTGTTCACCAGCACCCGCAGCGCCAGCACAGGCACCAATACGGATCAGATCATCGGGGAGAGCTTCAGTGATCTTTTCAGCAGCAGCCGGGATAAGCTCGGCAAGTGGAGCGAACCGGTGAAACTACCCCCGAGCATCGATACGGAAGGTAACGAGGGGGCCCCCACCTTCAACGCCAAGCGCACGATCATGTACTTCACGCGCTGTCCCTTCGAGAAGAACAAGGTACATGGCTGCGATATCTGGATCTCGAAGAAGGTTGGGAGCAACTACAGCGAACCAGAAATGCTCGCCCTTCGCCCTGCGAAGAGCGGTACCAGTAAGTTGGATACCCCGGTGGTCACCATTGGTCACCCCGCGCTTTCACCGGATGATCAGACCCTCTTCTTCAGCAGCAATATGAAGGGTGGTAGAGGCGGTAAGGATATCTGGATGGTTAGGCTGGACAAGGACGGCAAGCCCGTGGGTGCTCCGAGCAACATGGGCGCCGAGGTCAACACCCCCAAGGAGGAGATGTTCCCCTTCAACCGGCATGACGGCAGTTTCTACTTCAGCAGCGACGGGCACCCGGGTATGGGTGGCATGGACATATTCCGTGCGGAAAAAACCGGAGATGCCGCATGGGGCCAAGTGGAGAACGTCAAGTTCCCCATCAACAGTTCCATGGACGATTTCGGGATCATCTTCGATGGGACCGAAGAGCGGGGCTACTTCACCAGTAACAGGCCCGGGGGCAAGGGACAGGACGATATCTGGCGCTTCTACATGCCGGATCTGGTGTTCGCGCTTCAAGGCACTGTCTATGACAAAGTGACCAACCAACCGCTACCGGGTGCCAAGATCGAAGTGGTCGGTACTGACGGAAGCAGTTTCAGCGCACTGAGCGACGATAACGGAGGATTCAACTTCGCCGAGAACGGAAAGGATCGCTTCATCAAGGAGAACACCACCTATACCATTCGGACCAGCAAGGACGAATACCTTGTCGTGAACGATCAGGTGACCACCGTTGGGATCGACGAGAGCACCACCTTCGTGAAGGAGTACTTCCTACAACCCGCTCGCAAGGACGTGGTGATCGCGATGCCGGAAGTTCAATACGAATTGGGCAGCTTCGCGCTGACACAGGCTGGTAAGGATTCACTTGAGTTCCTCTATGCCACCTTGACCGAGAACGCGACCATTGTGATCGAGCTCGCGGCCCACACGGATTCACGTGATACCGACAAGCGCAACCAGGTTCTTTCAGAGAACCGCGCTAAGAGTTGTGTGAACTACCTCGTTAGCAAAGGGGTCGACCCCGCGCGGTTGCAAGCGGTAGGTTACGGAGAGAGCAAGCTCCGGATCAGCGACGCGGAGATCAAAGCGATGAAGACCAAGGAGGAGCAGGAGGCGGCCCACCAAATGAACCGTCGGACCGAGTTCCGTGTGTTGAGCTTCGACCATGTTCCCAAGGAGCCAGGAGCCACGCCCACTTCGCCCGCACCGAACAACTAGTGACGAACCCATCGAAAAGAGCATCCCGACTTATCGGGATGCTCTTTTCGTTCCTGCCATGAACCCCAACGATCGCTATGCGCAGCGCGGCGTGAGCAGCGACAAGGAGGACGTGCATGCCGCGATAGCCGGGTTGGACAAGGGCCTGTTCCCAAAGGCTTTCTGCAAGGTGGTCGCGGATGACCTGACCGGAGATCCCGACCATTGCCTGGTGATGCACGCCGATGGCGCCGGCACCAAGAGCAGCTTGGCTTATGCCTATTGGCGCACAACCGGCGACCTGAGCGTATGGCATGGCATCGCCCAGGACGCGGTGGTGATGAACCTGGATGACCTGCTCTGCGTCGGTGCCGTGGACAACATTCTTCTAAGCAGCACAATAGGTAGGAACAAGCGCTTGATCCCGGGCGAAGTGCTCCGTGCGCTCATCGAAGGGACCGAGCGATTTCTGGAGAAGATGCGGTCCCTTGGCATCGGCATACGCAGCACCGGCGGGGAAACCGCCGATGTTGGTGATCTGGTGCGCACCGTGATCGTGGACAGCACGGTGGTATGTCGTATGCATCGGAGGGAGGTTATCGACAATGCCCGCATCCAGCCCGGCGATGTGATCGTGGGCTTAGCTAGTGATGGAAGGGCCGCATACGAGGATGCCTACAATGCCGGAATGGGTAGCAACGGCCTGACAAGCGCAAGGCATGATGTCTTCGCGAAGGAACTTGCATCGCTCTTCCCGGAGACCTTCGATCCAGGGACACCAGAAGCGCTCGTGTACAGCGGGCAGGCGCGGTTGACCGATCCGCTGGAGGGAACTCCGCTTGACTTCGGCAAGGCGGTGCTCTCACCCACGCGCACCTATGCACCCGTTGTTCAACAAGTTCTGAAGGCGATGCGCAGCGAGGTTCACGGCATGGTGCATTGTAGCGGTGGTGCCCAAACGAAAGTGCTGCACTTCGTGGAAGGTCTTCGTATTCGCAAGGACGATCTCTTTCCCGTTCCGGTTTTGTTCAGCGCTATTCAGCACATGAGCGGCACGAACTGGAAGGAGATGTATAAGGTCTTCAACATGGGCCATCGGATGGAGTTCTACGTTCCTGAGGCGCGCGCTTCGGAGATCATCGCCATCTCGAAGTCCTTCGGCATCGAAGCCAAGGTCATCGGCCGGGTGGAGGCCGCCCCATCCAAGGAGGTGGTGCTCACCAGCCCGAACGGCACTTTCACCTACACGACGTGAGTTCATCCGCGTCATCCGCGGGATCGGCGGATGCACTTCTCCCATGAGCGACCTCCTCTCCAAACTCGCCTCCCTCCACGATCGCCGCGAAGAGATCGGCAAGCAGCTCGCCGATCCGAGCGTTATCGCCGACCAGAAGCGTTTTGTGGAATTGAACCGGAGCTACCGGGACTTGGAGCCCATCGATCAGGCATTCGAGCGATTCCGCAGGCTGCACGAGGAACTCATCGGTGCCGAGGAGATGCTGCGGACCGAGAAGGACAGCGACGTCCTCGATATGGCCCGAACGGAGCGCGATGCGTTGCGCTTCTCCATCGAAGCGATGGAGGAAGAGGTGCGGATCATGCTGGTGCCGAAAGACCCGAACGATGCTCGCAATTGCATCCTGGAGGTGCGCGCTGGCACTGGCGGGGATGAGGCGAGCCTTTTCGCAGGCGACCTTTTCCGCATGTACAGCCGTTACTGCGAGGGCCGGGGCTGGCGTATGGAAGTGGCGGACGTGAGCGAAGGCACTGTCGGAGGGTACAAGGAAGTGGTGTGCAATGTGATCGGTGAAGGGGCCTACGGAACGTTGAAGTTCGAGGCCGGTGTACACCGCGTGCAGCGTGTTCCGAACACGGAGGCCAGTGGGCGCATCCACACGAGCGCTGCCACGGTGAATGTGCTCCCTGAAGCGGAAGAAACCGATGTGGAACTGAAGGATAGCGATGTGAAAATGGAGACCGCCCGCAGCGGTGGCGCGGGTGGCCAGAACGTGAACAAAGTGGAGACCAAGGTGCGCCTCACCCATATCCCGACAGGCTTGGTGGTGATGTGCCAGACCGAACGCAGCCAGCTAGGCAACCGGCTCAAGGCCATGCAGATGCTTCGGTCCAAACTCTATGAGGACAAGGTGCGCGCGCAGGAGCAGGCCATCGCGGCCCAACGCAAGAGCCAGGTGAGCAGTGGCGACCGCAGCGCCAAGATCCGCACCTACAATTTCCCCCAAAGCCGGGTCACTGACCATCGCATCGAATTCACCGCGCACAACTTGCCGGCCATCTTGAACGGTGATCTACAAACCGTCATCGACGCGCTCCAACTCGCCGAACGCACGGAGAAGCTGAAAGCCGAAGCCGGTGTCTGAATGATGCGGATATCCGGATCGCTCGACATCGCAGATCTTCGCTCCCAATGACCCGTGCTGAACTCGTCGCCACAATCCTCCGCAAGCGCAGCTTGCTCTGTGTGGGCTTGGATACCGAAGACCATTTGGTGCCCGATCATTTCCGCGCCGAGAGCCATCCTGTCCGGGCCTTCAACGAAGCTATAGTCGAGGTGACCCACAACCTGGCGGTCGCTTACAAACTCAACCTTGCTTTTTATGAAGCCCTCGGGGACCAGGGTTGGCTCGACCTGGAGGCCACCATCGCCTACATCCGCAGCAAGGGGGATTGTCTGATCATCGCCGACGCCAAACGGGGCGATATCGGCAACACGGCCCGGAAATACGCAGAGGCCTTTTTTGACCACCTCAACGTGGATGCGGTCACGCTCTCCCCTTATATGGGCCGGGACAGCATCCTTCCCTTTTTGGGTCGCAGCGGGAAATGGGCGGTCGTGCTCGGGGTTACCAGCAACGCGGGTGCGGAGGATTTTCAATTTCTACGGGTCGACGGACAAAGGCCACTTTATGAGCATGTGATCAAGCAGGTAGGCACTTGGGGCAGTGCGGAAGAACTCATGTTCGTGGTCGGCGCCACTCGGCCAGCGATACTCGCGGAAGTCCGTACGATAGCACCGGACCACTTTTTTCTCGTGCCGGGTGTGGGTGCGCAAGGTGGTGACCTTGCGGACGTGCTTAAGGCTGGCCTTACCAGCGATGGGGGCCTCCTGATCAATAACTCCCGGGGTATCCTCTACGCTGGGCAGGGAGAGGATGCCATACCCGCCGCTCGAAGGGCCGCTCAAGAAATGCAGCGGGCCATGGAAGTGGCATTGCGCAGCAGGTCGATCCTATAGTTCGTGATCCTGGCAACTGCCGTTCCAAAGGAGCGGTGGGTTCGAAGGTCAGAGGCGGATCGCGTGGTACTTCCTACATTATCCGTTCACTGATCGGCAGAAATACCGGCAGTGCCCGCCCATGGTTTACGCTGCTTCGCTTTTGCCATCTCGTGCTGTCGGGGCCCTCCGCATGGTCCGGGGGCGACCCTATGTCGACGAAGACTCCAACGATGCGCAGGCGATCCTCCTCGACCCTGCCTTTCCTATGGGGGAGGACCTCCTCCAGTTCATTTGGGAAGCACAACTCTTCGATCGTAACGCCCTTCGCACCACGGCCGGGCTGCCAATAGTAGTGATCCGACCCGGTCGGTCGCATCGGGATAGCGGCCCTGATCTGCAGGAGGCTCGGGTTCAGATCGCTGGCCAGCATTGGGCAGGGAACGTGGAGGTGCATGTGCGTAGCAGCGAATGGAATACCCATGGCCATCAAAACGATCCGGCCTACGATAGTGTCGTGCTGCATGTGGTGTTCGAGCACGACTCGGAGGTGCGCACCTCGAACGGACGTTCGCTTCCCACATTGGAATTGATGCCGAGGATCGCCACGAGCAGGCTTGCCTTTTTCGCGGACCTGATGCGGTCGCGGAAAGCGGTGCCCTGCGCCCGCTTCCTTCCCGAGTTGGATACAGCGCGTCTGAACGCTTGGTTGGAGAGCGTCCTGATCGAGCGCTTGATCCGGAAGACGGAATGCGCCGAAGGGTTGTTCGCCAAGCTCGGTGGCGACGCATCGGCCACGTTCTACCATCTTTTGCTCCGAGCTTTCGGCCTTCGCGTCAATGCGGAACCTTTCGGCATGCTCGCATATGCACTGCCCTGGAAGGTGGTCTCGCGCAACCGCGACCGGCCGGTTCGGCTCGAAGCGCTCCTTTTTGGTCAGGCGGGCCTGCTCCAAGTGGACTTCCTGGACGAATACCCGCGCATGCTGCAAGCTGAGCACGCCGCACTGGCCCACTTATACGACCTGCTTCCGGCCCCGATGGCCGCTTGGAAATTCGGCCGCATGCGCCCCGTGAACTTTCCGACGGTGCGGATCGCTCAACTGGCCGCTCTGCTCGGGCGGCTGGAAGGGGACATTATGTCCCTTCTCGGCTGCGATGATCTTGTCCTTCTGCGCGCACATCTGGAGGCCGAACCATCAGCCTATTGGCTTGCTCACTACCTGTTCGATCGGCCCAGTGCCCCTCGAACCAAGCGGATGGGTGCATCTACCGTCGATCATTTGATCATCAATGCCGTTGTGCCGATGCTCTTTCTGCTCGGACGGGTAAAGGGCGGACAGGAGTTGCGGGACCGCGCGGTGCGCCTTTTAGAACAGATGCCCGCTGAACGTAACAGCGTTACGGACCAATGGGCCGTTTTGGGCCTGAAAGCCGGAAACGCGGCCCGTGGCCAGGCGCTCCTCGAACTCCGGAACGTTTACTGCACCCCGCGGAAGTGCTTACTTTGCGGTGTCGGGCGCCACCTCATGCGCAATGTGCCGCCCCTCGCCCCGGAGATCCACTTTCCACCACCATGATCGATCGCATCAAGACCTCGTTCGAACGCCAAGCGTTCGGAGTCTGCGCATGGTGGGGTGAGAAGCTCAATATCAAAACGGAACAAGTGCGGTTGAGCTTCATCTACTTGAGCTTTGTGACCGCCGGTCTGCATCTCGTGCTCTACCTGATCATGGCTTTCGTGCTGCAACACAAAGAGCGGATCAAGCGGCCGCTGGCGAAGCGCAGCACGGTATGGGAGCTGTGATCCGTCATACGCTGAAGCGGGCATGACCAACAACGACATTTTCAAGAAGCTCCGTGTGGCCCTTCGGTTGAAGGACACGGACATCATCAAGATCCTCGCCTTGGTGGACTACAAGGTGAGCGAGAGCGAATTGAGCGCCCTGTTCCGCAGCGAGGACCATCCCAACTACAAGCCGGCCGGGGACCAGATCCTGCGCAACTTCCTCAATGGGCTGATCATCCATTTGCGCGGGCCGATGGAGAAAAAAGCTCCGCCGCCTACCCCCAAGATGGGGTTGCAGGGTCCCAAGCGCTAGGTTGCTGAACGCGATCGGAGGAATGCGACCTTCGCGGCAATGCGGATCCTGATCACCGGCTCGAACGGGTTGCTGGGCCAGAAGCTCATCACTGCCTTGCGGAACGATCCGGAGGTGGAGCTGATCGCTACCAGCCGTGGGCTGGATCGAACCCCGGAGCCGTTGTTGGATAGGTACCGCACATTGGACATTACGAGCCAGGCCGATGTCGCCACCGTTTTCGATGCTACGCGTCCTGAAGTGGTCCTCCATACCGCGGCCATGACCAACGTGGACGCTTGCGAACTCGATCCTGTCGCATGCCGGCTTCAGAACGTGGGGGCCACCGGCCATCTCGTGCGCGCGGCCGAACGGCACAAGAGCCACTTCGTTCTTCTGAGCACGGATTTTATTTTCGACGGAAAGGCAGGCCCGTATCGTGAAGAGGATCGCCCCCACCCAGTGAGCGCTTACGGACAGAGCAAGTTGGATGCGGAGGCGATGGTGATCGGCAGCGGTCTGACGAAGTGGTGCATCGTGCGCACCATCATCGTCTACGGCGTGGCTCCGGGCTTGAGCCGCAGCAACGTGGTGCTCTGGGCCAAAGCCGCCTTGGAAAAAGGCGAGCCGATCAATGTGGTGGACGATCAATGGCGCATGCCCACCCTGGCCGAAGACCTAGCGGATGGTTGTGTCCGGATCGCCAAGCAAGGGGCTACGGGGATCTACAACCTCAGCGGGCCGGACGGCATGAGCATCCTTGAACTTGTGCAGCGGGTAGCGCGCTTTTTCGATCTGGATCCCAGCTTGATCCGGCCGATCACTTCAGCGAGTTTGTCGCAACCGGCCAAGCGGCCACCACGCACTGGTTTCGTGCTGGACAAAGCGCGAAGGAATCTGGGCTATGCGCCGCTTCCGTTAGAGTCAGGGCTCGCCGTGGTCCGGTCGCAGTTGGTGTGAGTTCCGCATTTACCTTGTAGCCCGGCCGAACTCCGGCACAGCCATGGCCTGGAAGATCTCCGAGCCCGTCAAGAACGCGCTAACGATGCACCGAGGTGAACGCCAGGGTGCCTTGCTCATTATGCTGTTCATAGTTGGCTGCGCCGCATGGATCACATACGCCCGTTGGCGTGGTCCGGATCCAAAGCAAATGGTGGAGGTTCAACACCGTATGGATTCATGGCTCGCAGAGCGATCAAGTCGGCCTGTCCAACGATCCGAGAATGAAACGGTAGCGGTTGCGTTGTTCCCTTTTGACCCGAACACCGCCACCTCGGAAGAATGGCAGCGTCTTGGCTTGACACTGAAGCAGGCGCGGAGTTTGGCGAACTACCTGGCCAACGGCGGGAGTTTCCGGTTCCGGGAGGATCTCGGACGCATGCGCAGCTTGCGCCCGGATCAAGTGAGCGCCCTGTTGCCTTACATCCAGTTGCCCAGCAAGGAGGATCGCAGCTCTTCGCGCGGATCTTCAAGTGGTGAGCGCACCGTCTTCGCACGCGATACCGCGCACAAGGAGCGGCCTGCTTATCCAGCGGCTCGCGCGGTGCCCAGGAGGCTGGAAGTGAACACATGCGATAGTGTGGAACTTGTGGCACTTCCCGGCGTGGGGCCAGCTTTCGCCCGGGGTATCCTGCGCTATCGGAGCTTGCTTGGTGGCTATACGGATCTTGATCAACTGGCCGAGGTGAAAGTGTTGAAGGACAAGCCGGATGCGTTGGTTCTGCTGCGCGACCTCTTGGTTGTGGATACGCTAGCGATCATCCGGATCCCGATCAATAGCTGCACTGTGGAACAACTTGCCGACCACCCCTATGTGGATTGGAAGCTCGCCAAAGCGCTGATCGCGTACCGCACCCAACACGGCCCTTTCAAGGAGGTAGCAGGCATTCGCGGTTGTGTCCTCATTGAGGACTCGCTCTGCCGTAAACTTGCGCCCTATTCTTCCACGGAGTGAGCGAATTGCAGCAGCGCCTGCTGGGATCCATCCGCGCGGTGCCGGATTTTCCCAAGCCCGGCATCCTTTTCCGCGATATCACTCCGGTGATGGAAGACCCGGGGCTCAGCAATGCGGTGGTCGACGCGTTCGTCGCCTCCATTCAGAACAAGGGGATCGACGCTGTAGCGGGGATAGAGAGCCGTGGATTTCTGTTCGGGATGCCTTTGGCGCTTCGGCTCGGAGTGCCATTCCTTACCGTTCGCAAGAAGGGCAAGCTGCCATACCGGACCGTTTCCTACAAGTACGACCTGGAATACGGTTCGGCCGAGATCGAGATGCATGTGGATGTGGTGCGGCCCGGGATGCGGGTGCTCGTACACGATGACTTGCTGGCTACCGGGGGCACTGCGGCCGCATCGGCTGAACTGATCCGAATGCAAGGCGGCCAGGTAGCGGCCTTCAGTTTCCTTATCGAACTTTCCACCCTGGGCGGGGCGGAACGCTTGCGCCAGTATGGCGCCGACATTCTCCGCCTAGTCACCTACTGAACCCCATGGAATTCGTTACCACCGAGAACCAGACCATGATCGCCCAGGCTGTGCGCGATCTCTGCGAACGCGAGCTACGTCCCCATGTGATGGAATGGGACGAGGTGCAGCACATGCCGCTCGACCTTTTCAAGAACCACTTCGGCCCGGCGGGCATGCTCGGTGTGCTGGTGCCTGAGGAATACGGCGGTGCGGGCCTAGGCTATTTCGAGTATGTCTCCACCATTGTTGAGGTTGCGAAGATCTGCGGCAGCATTGGCCTGAGCGTGGCCGCGCACAACAGCCTTTGCACCGGGCACATCCTCCAGTTCGGCAACGAGGAGCAGAAAAGAAGGTGGTTGCCCAAATTAGCCACCGGCGAATGGCTGGGCGCATGGGCGCTCACCGAGCCGAACACGGGGAGCGACGCGATGCGCATGAAGTGCACCGCCCGGAAGGAAGGGAAGGAGTGGGTGCTGAACGGCACCAAATGCTGGATCACCCATGGAAAAAGCGGCGATGCCGTGGTGGCCATCGTACGTACGGGAGAACTGCTGGACAGCAAGGGCATGACGGCTTTCGTGATCGAGCGCGGCACGCCCGGCCTCAAAGCGGGCAAGAAGGAGAACAAACTTGGTATGCGCGCCAGCGAGACCGCCGAGGTGATCTTCGAGGATTGCCGTGTTCCCGAGGAAAATATTCTAGGTCAGGTTGGCGAGGGGTTCCAACAGGCCATGAAGGTCCTGGATGGAGGCCGTATCAGCATAGCGGCCCTGAGCCTGGGGATCGCCAGGGGCGCCTTCGAGGCCAGCGTCAAGTATGCCAAGGAGCGTGAGCAATTCGGGCAGCCGATCGCCAACTTCCAGGCCATCAGCTTCAAGATCGCCGACATGGCCACCCGCATCGAGGCCTCGGAATTATTGATCCTCCAAGCGGCTGATCTTAAGAACCGGCATAAGAAGATGACCAAGGAGAGCGCCATGGCCAAGTACTACGCCAGTGAAGTGTGCGTCTGGGCCAGCAACGAGGCGGTCCAGATCTTCGGCGGGTATGGCTACACCAAGGATTTTCCGGTGGAGAAGTTCTATCGCGATAGTAAATTGTGTACGATAGGCGAGGGTACCAGCGAGATCCAGAAGGTGGTGATCGGTCGCGAGATACTGCGGTAGATCCACGGCATTGGTGTTGCAGGGATCGGTCCTCCCACTATATTTGCGACCCCTTAGAGAAAAAAGTACATGCTGATCATCCCGGTCAAGGAAGGCGAGAGCATCGACAAGGCGCTCAAGAAGTTCAAGAAGAAGTTCGAGCGGACCGGCACGATGCGCGCATTGCGCCGCCGCCAGAGCTACACCAAGCCTTCCGTGGAGCGCCGCAAGGAGATCATTCGTGCTTCATATAAGCTGCAGACGTACAGCGTCGAACAATAGTACCCGCTCGGCTCTATTGGGATAGGCGAAGGTTCCTCACGGAACTTTCGCCTATCTTGTTCTCGGATGTTGACCGAGCGCTTCCTGGACCATCTAGCGTACGAAAAAAGGTGTAGTCCGCATACCCAGACCGCCTATCGGCGGGACTTGGCCCAGTTCAGTGAACACCTTCAGAAGCACACGGGACAGCCCGCGCTGGGATCAGCCGACGCCCGTGCGGTGCGGGGTTGGGTTATGAACTTGTTGGACGGAGGCATGGCTGCCCGGTCTGTTAACCGCAAACTCAGCGCTCTGCGGGCGTTTTACAAATTCGCCCGCACGGTCGGAGCCGTTTCTGCGGATCCAACCGAACTCATTGACCCGCCTAAAACGCCTGGGCGCTTGCCCGAATTCATTCCGGAGCGCGAAGTTGAACGAATGTTCGCGTCCGTCGCCGAAGGGATACCTGCCTCAGACCCGTTGGAACGGCTGGTTTTGGAGCTCTTCTACGGCACCGGTATCCGCCTCGCTGAATTGGTAGGCTTGGAACTGAACGCTGTGGATCTGCACCGGCGCACGATCCGGGTGCTTGGCAAGCGCAACAAAGAGCGGATCATCCCCATCGGGGAAGGCCTGAGCGATGCCATCGCGTTCTACCTTTCGGTTCGACCGGTTTGGATGCGAACGGCTGCGGGCGCTGAACCACTCCTCTTGGGAAGGACGGGAAAACCCCTTGCACGTCGCAGCGTACAAAGACTTGTGGCACGCGCCTTGGGCCGTGTCACCACACGAACGAAACGAAGCCCCCACGTGCTAAGGCACACTTTCGCTACACACATGCTCGAACATGGGGCGGATCTCAACGCCGTGAAGGAATTGCTGGGCCACGCGGGCCTCGCAGCCACCCAGGTCTATACCCACAACACGGTGGAGAAGCTCCGCAAAGTGCATGCGCAAGCGCACCCTCGCGGCGGGGGGCACCTACAAGAACCACAAAAGACACCTAGATCATGAACGTGAACGTGCATTCGATCCATTTCGACGCTGACAACAAGCTCGTAGGCTTCATCCGGGAGCGCCTTCTCAAGCTCGACCAATTCCACGATCGCATCTTGAGCGGCGAGGTCTTCCTCCGACTGGAGCACGACGGCGAGAATCGCGAGAACAAGGTCGTGGAGGTGAAGATGCTGGTGCCCGGCCGGGAACTCTTCGCAAAGCGTCAGAGCAAGACCTTTGAAGAGGCCACCGACCAGGCAGCTGAAGCCATTCGCAGGCAACTGGAACGCGCCAAGCCCCGGGTGAACAAAGCTTCCTGATCCTATCGCAACCTCCGCCGTCCCGCGCCAGGGGCGGATCCGTGCAGGGCCGTACGAAAGTGCGGTCCTGCATGCGTTTGGAGGGACCGGATACTTTCCTACATTTGCAGGCCCAATTCCAAAGTAAACCATCTTTGGAAGCGGGCAAAAGGCGTTCTTTCGCTTGCTGTACACGCCAATGTAGCTCAGCTGGTAGAGCAGCTGATTTGTAATCAGCAGGTCGGGGGTTCGAATCCGCCCGTTGGCTCCGTGAACGGGACTAGGGGAGATACCCAAGTGGCCAACGGGGGCAGACTGTAAATCTGCTGCTTCATCGCTTCACAGGTTCGAATCCTGTTCTCCCCACGCTTCACACGGAGCCGCTCTAAAGCAGGGCACGCGCTAAACGGCCAACCACTTTTGCGGGAGTAGCTCAGTTGGTAGAGCATCAGCCTTCCAAGCTGAATGTCGCGGGTTCGAATCTCGTCTCCCGCTCCACCTAGGACATCGGCCTTTGTAGCTCAGGGGTAGAGCACTTCCTTGGTAAGGAAGAGGTCCCGGGTTCAATTCCCGGCAAAGGCTCCAAAAGCGAGCAGAGTACCGCCGATAGGCGGGTAGGCAAGTACAGTCAGTGAACGAACCGATCAGGAAACACGAACAACAACCGAACGACAAATGGCTAAGGAGACTTTTCAACGTAACAAGCCGCACGTCAACATCGGCACCATCGGTCACGTTGACCATGGTAAGACCACGTTGACCGCGGCCATCACTTCCGTGCTCGCCTCGAAAGGCCTTTCGGAAAGCGCAGTTTCGACTCCATCGACAATGCCCCCGAGGAGAAGGAGCGTGGCATCACCATCAACACAGCCCACGTGGAGTATTCGACGGAAGCCCGTCACTACGCTCACGTGGATTGCCCAGGCCACGCCGATTATGTGAAGAACATGGTGACCGGTGCAGCCCAGATGGACGGTGCTATCCTCGTGGTAGCTGCGACCGATGGCCCTATGCCCCAGACCCGTGAACACATCCTGCTCGGTCGCCAAGTAGGTGTGCCGAAAGTGGTCGTGTTCATGAACAAGGTGGATATGGTCGATGATCTCGAATTGCTCGACCTCGTCGAGATGGAGATCCGCGAGCTTCTCAGCTTCTATGAGTACGACGGCGAGAACACTCCGGTGATCCGCGGAAGTGCTTTGGGCGCTTTGAACGGAGAGGAGAAGTGGGTGGACGCCGTGATGCAACTCATGGGCGCCGTGGACACTTGGATCCCGGTTCCTCCCCGTGAGGTCGACAAACCGTTCCTGATGAGCGTGGAAGACGTGTTCACCATCACCGGTCGCGGCACCGTGGCTACTGGCCGTATCGAAACGGGCGTTGTGAAGGTGGGTGACAACGTGGAGATCATCGGTATGCAGGAGACCAAGATGAACAGCACCTGCACGGGCGTGGAGATGTTCCGGAAGCTGCTCGATCGCGGTGAGGCTGGCGACAACTGCGGTCTGTTGCTGCGCGGGGTGGAAAAGAAGGACATCCGTCGCGGTATGGTGATCGCCGCTCCCGGCAGCATCACGCCGCACACCGAGTTCAAAGCCGAGATCTACGTGTTGAAGAAGGAGGAAGGTGGCCGCCACACTCCCTTCCACAACAAGTACCGTCCGCAGTTCTACTTCCGCACCACGGACGTGACCGGCGAGATCACCATGGAGGCTGGCCGTGAAATGGTGATGCCAGGTGACAACGTGACGATCAGTGTGAAATTGATCGTTCCGATCGCCATGGACAAAGGCCTACGCTTCGCCATCCGAGAGGGTGGTCGCACCGTGGGTGCTGGCCAGGTGACCGAGATCATCAAGTAAGGATCACGAAATAGCTTTTGGTGGCGAGGCCCCGACTCGGTCGGGGCCTTCGCCGCCGAAAGGAGAACCACAGAAAC
Organism: Flavobacteriales bacterium; assembly: GCA_016712025.1. GTDB lineage: Bacteria > Bacteroidota > Bacteroidia > Flavobacteriales_F > PHOS-HE28 > PHOS-HE28. The sequence goes on along the minus strand of JADJRW010000008.1, from coordinate 19,836 downwards.
AGGATATCTACGGGTGTAGCTCAATTGGTAGAGCGAAGGTCTCCAAAACCTTAGGCTGCGGGTTCGATTCCTGCCACCCGTGCCAACAGCGACCCGACCGAACAGACGAATGGCAAGCTTCAAGACATACCTGAGCGAGAGCTACAACGAGCTCGTCAACAAGGTCTCCTGGCCCACATGGAAGGAGTTGCAGGGCAGCGCTATCGTGGTGCTCGTCACCGCGTTGATCATCTCCCTTCTGGTGTTCGTGATGGACTACGTCTTTGGCGTGCATAACATGACGAACAACTCGTTCTGGAAAGGGATCCTGGGGTTCATCTACAAATTGATGAGCTGATGGCCACCACCGCGACCGGCAACAAGAAGTGGTACGTGATCCGCGCCATCTCCGGCAAGGAGAAGAAGGTGAAGGAACTCATTGAGGGCGAGGTAAAGCGCTCCAACATGGGCACCTATATCTCCCAGTTGCTCATCCCCACGGAGAAGTTCTATCAGATCCGCGATGGCAAGAAGGTGAGCAAGGAACGCAACTTCTTCCCAGGTTATGTGTTGATGGAAGCGGACCTGACCGGCGAGATCGCGCATAGCATCAAGAACCTGCCCAATGTGATCGGTTTCCTCGGAGCAGAGAAGGGGGGGGACCCATTGCCCTTGCGGCAGAGCGAGGTGAACCGCATTCTAGGTACGGTGGACGAGTTGGCTGAGACCGAGGAGTCGATCCATAACCCTTACCATGTGGGCGAGGGTGTGAAGGTGATCGATGGCCCATTCAACGGGTTCAATGGCGTGATCGAAGAGATCAATGAAGAGAAGAAGAAGCTGAAAGTGATGGTGAAGATCTTCGGAAGGAAGACACCCCTCGAACTGAGCTTCATGCAGGTCGAAAAAGAAGTCTGACGAAACGAAAACCCGTCCGAGCTGACCGGGAGGAAGGCGCTAACAAGGACACAAACCAAGCAACATGGCCAAGGAAATTTCGGGGCTGATCAAGCTCCAGGTAAAAGGCGGGGCCGCGAACCCCTCGCCGCCCATCGGACCCGCGCTCGGCGCCAAGGGCGTGAACATCATGGAGTTCTGCAAGCAGTTCAATGCACGCACGCAGGACAAGGCAGGCAAAGTGCTGCCCGTGGTGATCACGGTCTATAGCGATAAGTCGTTCGACTTCATCATCAAGACGCCGCCCGCCGCTGTACAGATCATCGATGCAGCGAAGATCAAGGGTGGCAGTGGGGTACCCCAAACCAAGAAGGTGGGGAGCATCACTTGGGACCAAGTGAAGGCCATCGCCGAGGACAAAATGCCCGACCTGAACTGCTTCACCGTGGAAAGCGCCATGAGCATGGTGGCCGGTACGGCCCGCAGCATGGGTGTCACGGTGTCCGGCAAGAACCCATTGGAAAAAGCCTGACGCCATGCCGACCCTATCCAAGAAACGCAAGGCCGCAATGGCCAAGTTCGACACCGCCAAGGCCTACGGGTTGAGCGAGGCGACACAGATCGTGAAACAGATCAGCACCACCAAGTTCGACGCCACGGTGGATATCGCTGTGCGTCTGGGTGTTGACCCCAAGAAGAGCACCGAAATGGTGCGCGGCGTAGTTAGCCTGCCGCATGGCACAGGTCGCGCTGTGAACGTGCTTGTGCTCGCCGATCCCGCCAAGTGCGAAGAGGCCCTGGCCGCCGGTGCTGATATGGCTGGACTGGACGAGTACATCGAGAAGATCAAAGGGGGCTGGACCAATGTGGATGTGATCATCTGCACCCCCGCTGTAATGGCCAAGGTGGGGGCGTTGGGTCGTGTGCTCGGTCCTCGCGGCCTCATGCCCAACCCTAAGACCGGTACGGTTACCATGGACGTGGCCAAGGCCGTGAAAGAGGTGAAGGCCGGTAAGATCGATTTCAAAGTGGACAAGGCCGGTATCATCCACGCGGTGATCGGCAAAGCCTCTTTCGATGCGGTGAAGCTCAGCGAGAACGCCAACGAATTGATCCAGACCCTTCTCAAACTGAAGCCGAGCACGGCCAAAGGCACCTATATCAAGAGCATCGCCATCAGCAGCACCATGAGCCCGGGCGTCCAAGTGGACACCCGCACCATGCAGTGATCCCAACAGCACGATAACCATGGCAACCCGAACCCAAAAGGACCAAGAGATCGCCACGCTGGTGGAGGAACTCAATGCGAGCAATGTGATCTATCTGGCGGATAGCAGCGACCTGTCCGCCGAGGCGACCAGCAACCTGCGACGCGCCTGCTTCAACAGCGGTATCCGCATGAAGGTGGTGAAGAACACACTGCTGAAGAAGGCGATGGAGCGGATCGAAAGCCGGGACTACAGCGGCTTGCTCGCCACGCTGAAAGGCCAGACCTCGATCATGTTCGCCGAGAAGGGCAATACCCCGGCCAAGGTGATCCAGGATTTCCGCAAGAAGCATAAGAAGCCCTTGCTGAAGAGCGCTTGGATCGATGAGGCCGTCTTCATCGGCGACGAACAAGTGGCCATACTGAGCAACCTGAAAGGCAAAGAGGAGCTCATCGGCGACATCATCGCGCTACTCCAGAGCCCGATCAAGAACGTTATCGGTGGTCTACAGGCCAGCGGTGGACAGAAGATCGCCGGGCTGGTGAAGACCCTCCAGGACCGCGCCCAAGCATAGACCCTCCTCCAGGGCGACGTGAACGTCGCCCGGAAAACGCGTTACGCACTTCCACGATAGCTTCTCAACAAACAGTAACAACCCCCGCAAGATGGCAGATATTAAAGCCCTGGGCGATCAGCTCGTTGGCCTCACCGTGAAAGAGGTGAACGAATTGGCCCTGTACCTCAAGGACGAATACAAGATCGAACCCGCTGCGGCCGCTGTGGCCATGGTGGCCGGTGGTGCCGCTGGTGGTGGCGAAGCAGCCGCTGCGCAGACCGCCTTCGACGTGATCCTGAAGCATGGCGGCCAGAACAAACTGGCCGTGGTGAAGCTCGTGAAAGAGCTCACCGGCCTGGGCCTGAAAGAAGCGAAGGACCTGGTGGACGGTGCCCCCAAGCCGCTGAAAGAAGGTGTGTCCAAGGAGGACGCCGAATCCATCAAACAGCAGCTGACCGAAGCCGGCGCCGACGTCGAGGTCAAGTAAAGCTCCTGACGACGCAACGACCACGGCGGATCGGGCAGGCCCCCGCAAAGGGCCTTTCCGTTCGTGCCGTGGTCGCACGTCGTTCCCTGCCCGCATAAGCGGCCGTCCGGAGGTCCAGCTTCCGGTCCCGCCCCGTAGTCCGGTCCTTCTCGTTCCTTTTTCCCCGATCGCAACCCATGGCCCAGGCGAAGACCCATTCCAAGAAGAGCAAGCGCATCGATTTCGGATCGAATCCCCTGCCCACTCCCTATCCCGATTTTCTCGACATCCAACTGAAGAGCTTCGAGGAGTTCTTCCAGATCGAGACACTGCCTGAACACCGACAGAGCGAAGGCCTGTTCAAGGTGTTCTCGGAGAATTTCCCGATCACGGACACCCGCAACCAGTTCGTGCTGGAGTTCCTGGATTATTTCATCGATCCGCCCCGGTACAGCATTGATGAGTGCATCGAGCGCGGCCTTACCTACAGCGTTCCGCTCAAGGCCAAGCTGAAGCTCTATTGCACCGATCCCGAGCACGAGGACTTCGAGACCATCGTGCAGGACGTGTATCTCGGCCAGATACCCTACATGACCCCCAAAGGCTCGTTCGTGGTGAACGGTGCCGAGCGGGTGGTCGTATCCCAGTTGCACCGCAGCCCCGGCGTGTTCTTCGGCCAAAGCCGCCACGCCAACGGCACCAAGTTGTACAGCGCCCGTGTCATCCCCTTCAAAGGGTCGTGGATCGAATTCGCCACGGATATCAACGGCGTCATGTACGCCTATATCGATCGTAAAAGGCGTCAACGCGGCGGATTATGCCCTGATCTACAATACCCTGCAGAAGGACACCTCGAACTCCGAGAAGGAGGCCGTGGAGGTGATCTACCGCCAGTTGCGGAACGCAGAACCGCCCGATCTGGAAACAGCACGTGGCGTGATCGACAAGTTGTTCTTCAGCGAACAACGTTACGATCTCGGTGAAGTGGGCCGCTATCGGATCAACAAGAAGCTCGGCCTCCAAAGTGAGCTGAGCGTGAGGGTGTTGACCAAGTAGGGTATCATCAGCATTATCCGCTACCTGATCGAATTGGTGAACTCCAAGGCCGATGTGGACGACATCGATCACTTGAGCAACCGCCGTGTTCGCACCGTGGGCGAGCAGCTCCATGCCCAGTTCGGCGTGGGTCTGGCCCGAATGGCCCGCACCATCCGCGAGCGCATGAACGTGCGCGACAACGAGGTGTTCACGCCCACCGACCTTATCAATGCCAAGACCTTGAGCTCGGTGATCAACTCGTTCTTCGGAACGAACCAGTTGAGCCAGTTCATGGATCAGACCAATCCGCTGGCCGAGATCACCCACAAGCGCCGTATGTCGGCCCTTGGCCCCGGAGGTCTAAGCCGCGAGCGCGCCGGTTTCGAGGTGCGCGACGTACACTATACGCACTACGGCCGTCTCTGCACCATTGAGACCCCAGAAGGACCGAACATCGGTCCTGATCGACTCGCTCTGCGTGTACAGCAAGATCAACCACCTTGGCTTCATTGGGACTCCCTACCGCCATGTGAAGGACGGAAGGGTGGATCTGAAGGCCGATCCCATCTATCTGAGCGCCGAAGAAGAGGATAACAAGGTGATCGCGCAGGCCATCGCCCAGTTGACGGACACAGGCGTATTCGAGACCAAGCGCGTGAAGGCGCGCCTGATGGGCGACTTCCCTGTGGTAGCTCCATCGGAGATCAACCTGATGGACGTGGCTCCCAACCAGATCGCCTCTATTGCGGCCAGCCTGATCCCCTTCCTCGAGCACAACGATGCCAACCGCGCCCTGATGGGCTCGAACATGATGCGCCAGGCCGTGCCGCTGCTGCGGCCCGAAGCCCCCATCGTGGGCACCGGCCTGGAGGAATTCGTTGCCCGCGACAGCCGCGTGCTCCTCACCGCCGAAGGTGATGGAGTGGTGAAGAGCGTCGATGCCGACAAGATCATCATCGACTACAAGCGCACCGACGACGAGCGCATCGTGAGCTTCCACGGCGATGAGAAGGAATACAAGCTCACCAAATTCCTGAAGACCAACCAGAGCACTTGCATGAACCTGCGCCCCATTGTCCGCAAGGGCGAAAAGGTGACCGCAGGGCAGACGCTTTGCGAGGGCTACGGCACACAGGATGGGGAACTGGCGATCGGCCGGAACCTGTTGGTGGCCTTCATGCCTTGGAAAGGATACAACTTCGAGGATGCCATCGTGATCAGCGAGCGTGTTGCCCGCGAGGACATCTTCACCTCCATCCATATCGATGAGTACATCATGGAGGTGCGCGACACCAAGCGTGGCTTGGAGGAACTGACGGCCGACATTCCCAATGTGAGCGAAGAGGCCACCAAGGACCTCGACGAGAACGGCCTGATCCGCATCGGTGCAGAGATCAAGGAGGGTGATATCCTCATCGGCAAGATCACCCCGAAAGGCGAGACCGATCCATCACCGGAAGAGAAACTGCTGCGCGCCATTTTCGGCGACAAGGCCGGCGATGTGAAGGACGCCAGCTTGAAGGCCCCCCCCAGCACCAGGGGTGTGGTGATCGACAAGAAGCTCTTCAGCCGCGCCATCAAGGACAAGAAGGGCAAGACCAACGAAAAGGCCGTACTGGAAGCCATCGACAAGGACTACGACAAGGAGCTCGGTGAACTGCGCTCTGTTCTTGTGGACAAGATGATGCAGGTGGTGAACGGCATGGCAAGCGACGGTGTCTTCAATAAGTACAAGGAGGAGCAGATCAAGAAGGGCGTCAAGTTCAGCCCGAAAGTGCTCCAAGGCATCGACTTCGTCACCGTGGATCCCACCAACTGGACCGCGGACAAGAAGGTGAACGAGTTGGTGCGCCAGCTCATCCACAACTACAACATCCGCCATAACGACATCAGTGGTGTGTACAAACGCAAGAAGTTCCAAGTGAGCATCGGCGACGAACTACCCGCTGGTATCGTGAAGCTGGCCAAGGTCTATGTGGCCGCCAAGCGCAAGCTCACCGTGGGTGATAAGATGGCAGGGCGCCACGGTAACAAGGGTATCGTGGCCCGCATCGTGCGCGACGCCGACATGCCCTACCTGGAGGATGGTACCCCGGTGGATATCGTGTTGAACCCGCTCGGTGTCCCTTCCCGGATGAACCTGGGACAGATCTATGAGACCGTGCTCGGGTGGGCCGGATTGCGCCTAGGTCGCAAGTACGCCACGCCCATCTTCGATGGAGCCACGCTGGAAGAGATCCATGCCGAGACCAAGGAAGCAGGTGTGCCGGATTACGGCCGCATCTTCCTGCACGATGGCGGCACGGGCGAACGTTTCCACCAACCCGCCACCGTGGGTGTGATCTATATGATCAAGCTCGCGCACATGGTCGACGACAAGATGCACGCACGTTCGACAGGCCCGTACAGCTTGGTCACCCAGCAGCCGCTGGGTGGTAAGGCTCAGTTCGGTGGTCAGCGTTTCGGTGAGATGGAAGTGTGGGCGTTGGAGGCCTTCGGTGCCGCCAATATCCTGCAAGAGATCCTCACCGTGAAGAGCGATGACGTGGTGGGACGCGCCAAGGCCTACGAGGCGATCGTGAAGGGCGAACCCCTGCCGACCCCGGGCATCCCCGAATCGTTCAACGTGCTGCTGCACGAATTGCGCGGCCTCGCGCTCAATGTGACGCTCGAATGAGCCTCACCCTGTCACTGATGGTCGAACGCATTGCAACGCGATAACATGAAGAAAGAGATCAAGCTTAGTAGCAGCTTCAATAAGATCGTTATCAGCCTGGCCAGCCCCGAGCAGATCCTCGAGCGCAGCCATGGTGAGGTGATCAAGCCCGAGACGATCAACTACCGCACCTACAAGCCCGAGCGCGATGGCCTTTTCTGCGAGCGCATTTTCGGTCCTGTGAAGGACTTCGAATGCCATTGCGGCAAGTACAAGCGCATCCGCTACAAAGGCATCGTGTGCGATCGCTGCGGTGTGGAGGTGACCGAGAAGAAGGTACGCCGCGAACGCATGGGCCACATCCAGTTGGTGGTGCCGGTGGCCCACATCTGGTACTTCCGCAGCCTGCCGAACAAGATCGGCTACCTGCTGGGCCTACCCACCAAGAAGCTCGACCAGATCATCTACTACGAGCGTTATTGCGTGATCCAGGCGGGTACTGCCAAGAACAAAGAGGGCAATCCGATCCAGTACTTGGACTTCCTCACGGAAGAGGAGTACCTGGATACCCTGGACAGTCTCGGGAAAGAGAACCAACACCTCGACGACCACGATCCCAACAAATTCGTGGCCCGCATGGGTGCGGACGCGTTGCACGATCTGCTGAAGCGCCTCGACCTCGATGCGTTGAGCTACGACCTGCGCCACAAGGCCAATACCGAGACCAGCCAACAGCGCAAGAACGAAGCGCTCAAACGCCTGAACGTGGTCGAAGCGTTCCGCGACGCGAACACCCGCCGGGAGAACAAGCCCGAGTGGATGATCGTGAAGGTGGTGCCCGTGATACCACCCGAACTGCGCCCGCTGGTTCCCCTGGACGGTGGCCGCTTCGCTACTTCCGATCTGAACGACCTCTACCGTCGCGTGATCATCCGCAACAACCGCCTGAAGCGATTGATGGAGATCAAGGCGCCGGAGGTGATCCTGCGCAACGAGAAGCGTATGCTCCAAGAGGCCGTCGACAGCCTGTTCGACAACAGCCGCAAGAGCAGCGCAGTGAAAAGCGAGAGCAATCGCCCGCTGAAGTCGTTGAGCGATTCGCTCAAGGGCAAGCAGGGCCGCTTCCGCCAGAACCTGCTCGGTAAGCGTGTGGATTACAGCGCACGTTCCGTGATCGTGGTAGGTCCCGAACTGAAACTGCATGAGTGCGGTCTGCCGAAGGACATGGCTGCAGAGCTTTTCAAGCCCTTCATCATCCGCAAGCTCATTGAGCGCGGTATCGTGAAGACCGTGAAGAGCGCCAAGAAGATCGTGGATAAGAAGGAGCCCGTGGTGTGGGACATCCTTGAAAGTGTGCTCAAGGGCCATCCCGTGCTCCTGAACCGCGCACCAACACTGCACCGCCTAGGTATCCAAGCGTTCCAGCCGAAACTGATCGAAGGCAAGGCCATCCAGTTGCACCCCCTGGTCTGCACGGCGTTCAACGCTGACTTCGATGGTGACCAAATGGCCGTACACGTGCCCCTCGGCCATGCCGCCATTCTGGAAGCGCAACTACTGATGCTGGCCAGCCATAACATCCTGAACCCGGCCAACGGCGCGCCTATCGCGGTGCCGAGCCAGGACATGGTGCTCGGCCTCTACTACATCACCAAAGGCCGCAAGACCGATAAGGAGCACACCATGAACGGCGAAGGCCGCGTGTTCTACAGCCCGGAAGAGGTGATCATCGCCTACAACGAGGGCAAGTTGGAAATGCACTCCTGGATCAAGCTGCGTTGGACCCCGTCGGGAGGCAAGAGCCAGATGATCGAGACCACCTGCGGCCGAACGCTCTTCAACGAGGTGGTGCCCGACGAAGTGGGCTTCATCAACGAGCTACTGACCAAGAAGGCGCTGCGCGACATCATCGGCCTGGTGCTGAAGGAGTGCGGAAAGGCACAGGCCGGCAAATGCCGCGACGATATCAAGGATCTCGGCTTCATGAGCGCCTTCCGCGGCGGTCTCAGCTTCAACCTGATGGGCGTGGTGGTGCCGGACGAGAAAGAGAAACTCGTGAAGGCGGCCCAAGGCGAAGTGGACGAGGTGACGGGCAACTACAACATGGGCCTGATCACCAACAACGAGCGCTACAACCAGACCATCGACATCTGGACCCATACCAACAGCAAGGTGACCTTCACCTTGATGGAACGCCTGAAGGCCGACAAGCAAGGCTTCAACTCCATCTATATGATGATGGACTCGGGCGCCCGTGGCTCGAAAGAACAGATCCGCCAGTTGAGCGGCATGCGGGGCCTGATGGCCAAGCCACAGAAGAGCGGTGGCGGCGGCGGTCAGGACATCATCGAGAACCCCATCCTCTCGAACTTCAAGGAGGGCTTGTCCATCCTGGAGTACTTCATCAGCACGCACGGTGCGCGGAAAGGTCTGGCCGATACGGCCTTGAAGACCGCCGATGCCGGTTACCTCACCCGTCGTCTGGTCGACGTGGCGCAGGACGTGGTGATCACCATCGAGGACTGCGGCACGCTCCGCGGCTTGGTGGCCACTGCCCTGAAGAAGAACGAAGAGATCGTGGAAAGCCTGCACGATCGCGTGCTGGGCCGCAGTGCCGTGCATGACGTGTACCACCCGCAGACCGGCGACCTGCTGGTGGCTAGCGGTGACAACATCAATGAGGATATCGCGCGCGCCATCGCGGGCAGCCCCATCGAAGAGGTGGAGATCCGCAGCGTGCTCACCTGCGAACAGAAGCAGGGGGTATGCGGCAAGTGCTATGGCCGCAACCTGGCGACCGGTCGCATGGTGCAGATGGGCGAAGCCGTCGGTGTGATCGCCGCGCAATCCATCGGTGAACCGGGCACACAGCTCACCCTGCGTACGTTCCACGTGGGTGGTGTCGCCGGTAAGATCACGGAGGACAGCGAGATCAAAGCCAAGTACGATGGCGTGCTGGAGATCGATGAACTCCGCACGGTGAAGCGCAAGGACCGCAAAGGCAGCGATGCCGAAGTGGTGATAAGCCGCAGCACCGAGATGCGTATCGTGGATTCGAACACCGGTATCGTGCTCACTACGAGCAATGTGCCTTACGGTGCGTTCCTCTATAAGCGCAGCGGTCAGGTGAAGAAGGGCGATGTGATCTGCACCTGGGATCCGTACAATGCCGTGATCATCTCCGAACTCTCCGGCCAGCTTTCGTTCGAGAGTATTGAGGAGAACGCCACTTACCGCGAAGAGATCGACGAACAGACCGGCTTCACCGAGAAAGTGATCATCGAGAGCCGCGACAAGAAGAAGAACCCCACCATCCGTATCATGGATGCGAAGGGCAAGGAGGAGATCAAGAGCTACTCCCTGCCTGTTGGTGCACACATCATCGTGGAGGACGGTAAGAAGGTCGAGGCCGGCGATGTGCTCGTGAAGATCCCGCGCACCAGTGGCAAGGGTGGTGACATCACCGGTGGTCTACCGCGTGTGACCGAACTCTTCGAGGCACGGAACCCGAGCAACCCGGCCATCGTGAGCGAGGTGGACGGTATCATCTCCTACGGCAAGATCAAGCGTGGTAACCGCGAGATCATCGTGGAGAGCCGCACTGGCGAACACAAGTTCTACCTCGTACCCCTCAGCAAGCACATTCTGGTGCAGGAGAACGACTTCGTGAAAGCTGGACAACAGTTGAGCGATGGTTCGATCAGCCCCGGTGATATCCTCGATATCCAAGGCCCCACGCGTGTGCAGGAATACCTGGTGGACGAGGTCCAAGAGGTGTACCGCATGCAGGGCGTGAAGATCAACGACAAGCACTTCGAGGTGATCGTGCGCCAGATGATGCGCAAGGTGGAGATCGAGGATCCGGGCGATACCCGCTTCCTGGAGCGCCAGGCTGTGAACAAGATCGAGTTCATGCAGGAGAACGACTACATCTACGACAAGATGGTCGTGACCGACGCTGGCGAGAGCGCCACGCTGAAAGAGGGCCAGATCCTGACCATGCGCAAGCTGCGTGATGAGAACAGCATGCTGAAGCGCAAAGACCAGAAGTTGGCGGAGGCCCGTCAGGCCAACCCGGCCACAGCCCGCACGCTCTTGCAAGGGATCACCCGCGCATCGCTACAGACCGAGAGCTTCATGAGCGCCGCTTCCTTCCAGGAAACGACCAAAGTGCTGAACGAGGCTGCTGTGAACGCCAAGGAGGACCTGCTGAACGGCCTGAAGGAGAACGTGATCGTGGGCCACTTGATCCCTGCCGGCACGGGCACCCGCAAGTACCAAGGCAACGTGGTGTACAACAAGGAGGAGTACGCCCGCATGATGGCCGAGAGGCTCACCTCCCTGGAGATCGAAGAATGATCCTGGCAGGCAATTGAAAAGTAAGGAGCGGCCCCGATGGATCGGGGCCGCTCTTCGCTTCTTAGGCGCCGCCACAACAACCTATCACATGGCAGATCCAAAGGACCAACCCCGGCCCAACCAACTGAACATCGAGATCAGCGAAGAGGTCGCTGATGGCGTCTACAGCAACCTCGCGATCATTACCCACAGCAACTCAGAGTTGATCCTGGATTTCGTGCGGGTGATGCCCGGTGTGCCCAAGGCGAAGGTGCGCTCACGCATTCTCCTCACGCCCCAGCATGCCAAGCGCCTCATGCGCGCCCTGGCGGACAACCTCCAGAAGTTCGAACAGGTGCATGGCGCCATCCGCGAAACGGAGATGCCGGAGATCCCCATGAACTTCGGCGGGCCGCCTGCGCAAGCCTGACCCATTATTTTCCATGGCGAAGCTCCGAGCGATCGGGGCTTCGCCTGTTGGAGGTGGTCCCGGCTAGAGCAGGTCCGCGATCATTGCCACAGCGCTCGAAGACGTTCGGCTACGTGCTCATCCGCGCAATGTGCGTCAATACGCCGGTCCAAATGCTTCGCATAGCCCGCATGCGCATAGCCGTGGCGCACCATGTGCAGGTCCATCAGCAGTTCGTCGAGCAGCGCCCATGCTTCCTTGAGTTTATCGCGATCCGCAGGCGACATACGTTCCGGTTCACCCTTGTGTTGCTCGTACAGGTCCAACAGGGCGTGGTCGATCGGGAGGGGCTTATTCACTGGAGCGTTGGGCGAAGATGACGTAACCGAAATTAAGGCTGAAGGCCCAAGGGTCCGGCAGGCCTTCGATGTAGCTCGTGTTGAACCAGATCGGGCCAACGGGGCTTTGGTAGATCAAGGAACCGGAGGCTAGGTAGGCGCGGTCGCTCACTTCAGGCCGGCTTCCGGTTGGTCGTCCGCGGAGCGGAGGATGGCGCGGTAGGGTTGGAACACGTAGACCTCAATGCGCAGGTCGAAACGGTCACGCGCCAGGGCGATAATGGTGCGCAGGCCACCAGCCAGGTATTGCTGCGCACGGAAGTTGCCAAGGAAATAGGTGCGGCTCTCGGGAGTGGGCTGGAATACGGGAGCCCGGTTCAAGGTGGCCGTGTAGTTCTCGAAGAAGGGATAGTTGCTGTAGACCGCCTCCGCCAAGGCGCCGAAACGGAAGATCCCTTTCGGCAGGAAGTACTTGTCCAAGGTTGCTTTCACATAGATCCATTCGTGGTGCTTGCGCCATACCCTTCGGACACTGTTGGTAGTGCCCGGTTCGGTGCGCTCTTCCCCGCTCACATAGCGCACTTCCAGTTGCAGCAGTTCGCCCATGTTCGGATGCTGTTTCCGGTTCAGCGAGTTGCGTGCGATGCGCAATCCGGTGGTGCCGTGCCCGAATTCGGTGACATCCGCCGTGTCCTTTACGTCGAAGTCGATCGATTGGTAGTAGTTGTCGCGCGTCTGTACATACTTGGCGTCCCAACGCAGGAGCCCCTTGTTCCCGAAGCCGATGCCGAGGTTCAAACCGCCCCAGGTTTCGCGCAGCACGATGAAGGACGGCCGGACCTCATCAAAGAAGGTGGCGAAGCTTCGGAAGTGATCCCACCGCTGGATGGTGAAGATGGGCTCCAAGTAGACAGGCGTTCCGGTCGGCAGGTCTGCCCGCAGTTTCACTTGACCGGCCACGTAGAATTTACCGAAGTAAGAGGTGGCCTGCAGTGAGGCGCTTGTGCGACCGAAAAGGTTGTAGCGAAGTCCGATCATTCCTGTATTGATCGGCCGTGAGCTGAACATGCCGCCGAACCTGGCTTGTAGGTCCTTCTCCGCCTTTACGATCAGGTCCAGGTCGTAATCACCACGGGCGGGTACATAGGTGGCCTTGGGAAAGAGCGGTCCGATGTTGTCGTCGTCATACAGCCGGAAATACCGTGCTTTCAGCACATCGGTATGTATCTGTTGTCGGCGATCGGTGATCATCCGTTCCACATAGAGGGTGCGTGAATGGCTGAGTCCGATCACGTTCAGCGCACCGAACCGAAGCTTGGGCCATTTCGCGCGGAAAGCGAGTCGACGGGTGGCCATTTGCGCACTGTCCGTGCGGCGGACGATGAGTGCCAGGATCTCTGGCATGCGGGCCATGGCCGCCGCGTAGCCTTCATCCACGGTGGCGCCGATACTGCTGAAATCGAACAGTCCCGTTGTTGTGATCGGGGTGATGATCAATCCGTTCTCGCATTGTACCGTGTAGTTCGTGGGTTCCTGAAGCATCGCCTTCAACTGAGAGAGGAGGTCATCTTCACTGGGCGGGGAGGAATTGGAGGCGACGTTGCTCCCTAGTATCACGTCCGGAAAGAACTCGTCGTACATCACATCGCTGGGGAAGTTGTTGTAGAGGCCCCCGTCCATCATCAAGTGGCCGTTCACACGGATGGGTTTGAAGTAGAACGGATAGCTCATGCTTGCGCGCACGGCTTGTGCTAGATCGCCATCGCGGAAAAGGACCGGCTGCTGTGCTGTGATGTCAGAGGCCACGCAACGGAAGGGGATGAAGAGGCTGTCCATGTCGTAGCCCGACGCGGCGGAGGCCCCAGCGAAGCCGCGCATCTGCTCGAAATCGATGAGCACCGGGCTGCGCAAATTCGTGGGCAAGGAGGTCTGGAGCAAGGTGTCCAGGTCCATCTTCACATTGATCAGCGATGCGTCTGGCTGGTCATGCTTGAAATAGTAGGTAAAGGAGCGCTCGACGCCCCCTTCCGCCATGGTCCGGTAGAGGTCGGTGCGGAAAAGCGAATCGATCTCCTGCGGCGTATAGCCAGCGGCGTACATGGCTCCGACCAATGCCCCCATGCTGCTGCCCGTGATGTAGTCGATGGGAACGTTGTTCTCCTCAAGCGCCTTGATCACCCCGATGTGTGTGAGGGCCGAAGCGCCACCACCACTGAGCACCAACCCCACCGATTGGCCGCGCACCCCAATGTCTAGGGATAGCCAGCACAGAAGGATGAGAGCGGTTCGCATGGAGCCGCGCAAAAGTAGGACCGCCTTCGCGAGCCGCACGGCCACCGGTCAGCCCACCAGACCGTTGAAATACGCCGGGCTTCGCAATAGCCGGCTGCCATACCAACTGAACATCTCCCCATCCACTATCCGCACCGGTGTTCCGGGGCAGATCATGTTCAGCTCGGCAAAGTGCTTCTGCTGGAAGGGGTAGGGCTCCGAAGATAGAAGGATGGTGTCTGGATCGGCCTCGGCGAGTTCCTGTGCGGTGATCTCTGGATAGCGCGCGTCGCCTTCGTCGAATACGTTCACCAATCCGCAGCGCGCGAGCATATCGTTGATGAACGTTCCATGGCCCGCTACCATGTAGGGCTCGCGCCAGATGAAGTAGGCCACCGTGCGCGGCTCTTCGAGAGGCCGCAGGTCCGCGAAGCTTTGCGCGATCCGCGCTGCGATATCGATCGCTTCACGCTCCGCGCCGGTCAACTCTCCCACGCGGGCGATCATGTCCAATGCGCCATCGAGGTCGCGTACGTCGCTTAGCCACACCGGGAAGTCCTTCGCCAACGCCTCAATTTCCTTCCGATCGTTCTCTTCCTTGTTGCCGATGATCAGATCCGGCTTCAGCGCGCGCACCTTGTTGAAGTCGATCTTCTTGGTGCCGCCCACACGGTGCTTCGTATTGAACCAGGTCTCCGGATGCACACAGAATTTGGTGATACCCACCACACGCTCGCCGAGACCGAGGTCGTAGAGCAGTTCGGTCTGGGACGGGACGAGGGAGATGATGCGTTGGGCGTGCTCGGGCACTTGGACCTTGCGGCCCATCTGGTCGGTAAGCGTTCTCATGCGCTCTGCGGGCGTGGACTCCCGGAATACGATGGAGCGAGCGTGGACGCTCGCTCCAGCACAAACTTGTATGATCGCGCGGGCGTCCACGCCGGTGCGGTCGCATTGCGAGCGTCCTCGCTCGCTTCAGCAAGGGTGGATGCTCGCTCCGTCGAGGGGCTAGTGGCGAACAGCATCAATGGAGTTCCTTTGTGCAGCGCGCTTGAGATGAAGGCCGATCTCGTGGAGAAATTCGTGCGCGCGGGAGCTGGTTTGCAGATCGCATTCGACCCTTGCACGTGCTTCCACCTCTTTTCCGTACTTCAAGAATGCTGCCCAAGGATCTTCCTCATGTTCGATCAGGATCTCACTTGCGATCGCACCAGTCCATAATAGCAAACCCGCTTGACCATCACAGCCGTTCTCCCAGCAACAGGATAGCAACGAACAGGGATGTTCAAGGAGCATCCTGGTAAAGCGTGATGCCGAGAGGCTCTGCATAGTAGTCATCGGCCTTGGTGATGCTCCGTAGAAGAACGGCGGAGTAAAAGGCATGATACGGCGACTGCTGAAAGCTATCGATAAGCGCCAATGCTGCGTCGTCATCGCTGAGGTCCCATTTCGCATTGTCGGCTATCCGGCGCGCTAACGGTGAGGGATCTGTACCCGGCCATCAATCGCGGATCACAAGCATCAAAGGCTGCGGTCTCCTGCGTTTTCGAAACGAACAAATAGTCGCCAACGAGCAGTGCCGTATCGATACTCGACTCAGGCAAATCCGAACTATCACTTACCGAAGGAGTGCAACCATTGAATCCAACCACCACTGTGGCCAGTGCAAGTAAGTTGATCAACCGGGCAGGTCTCACAGCGGATCGATCGGGCTCAATAGAAACTTCTCGGCATCACTAGAACTTCCGATGATGACCGGCTCCGGTCGAGTTCACGCCGCCGCCTGCCGCTTCGTTGCCAAGTCGTGCAGGAATTCAGGGCACAGGTCGAAGCCGTTGGGCCATGCGATGCCACCCCCGGGTTCGGTCGTTACCTCCCGGAAACGTTCCTCTTGGAGCAATTCCTGTGTGAATCCTTTCCCGATCAGTCCACGGACGTCCACCACAGCGCTAAGGCTGTCAGCGAAGGTGAGACGCAACTTGTAGCCTTCCAACGGTTGCACGCGGACCACGGTATTCATGGTGCTAAGCTAGTGGATCGATAGGGGTAAGGGGCTCCGGGGCGCAGGCACGCTCCCAGTTGGCCAATAGTTCCTGGCGGTGCATGGAGGCCCATTCCAGTACCAGAGCCATGGCCCGTCCGGGCAATGCACCGGCGATCACTTCCAACGTGCGTATGTCGAATTCAGCCCGATCGCCTTGATACTCCGCATGAAAGTGCGGCGGGTTGTGATCCATGAAATACATCCGGATGATGATCCCATAGAAACGGCAAAGCTCAGGCATGACCGCGTTGCTTGGCTACTTCAACTTCCCTATGATATCCTGCTTGGTGATGATCCCAAAGCCCTCCTTCATCTTCACCAGTACGGCCTGACTTCCATTGCCCAGCTTCTGCGCGATCTCCGCCAGGGTTGCTTCGGGGTCCATCACCGGCAATGCAGGACCCATGACCACGCGTACTTTTTGGTGGCGCACTTCGGCATCTTCCAGGATCGCATCGAAGAGGCGTGCATCGGTGATCGTGCCAACGGGTTTGCCAGCTTCCATCACGGGTAGCTGATCGATGTTGTGCTTGCGCATGCGGTCGATGGCCAGCAGCACGGGTTCGTCGGCTTCCACGCTAACGAGTGAGAGGTCCTTGCCTTTCAGCAGGTCGCCGGCCGTGGGCTTCTCTTCGACAAGGAAGCCGCGCTCGCGCATCCAGTCGTCGTTGAACATCTTGCCCACGTAACGCGTGCCGTGGTCGTGGAAGATCACCACCACCACTTCGCCTTTCTTGAAGTTGTCCTTCAGTTGAAGAAGACCGGCTATGGCGCTGCCCGCGCTGTTGCCCACGAAGATGCCTTCGTCCTTCACGATCTTCCGGGTGAAGATCGCGGCGTCGCGGTCGGTCACCTTTTCGAAGTGGTCGATCAGGTCCATGTCCACGTTCTGCGGCACGAAGTCCTCACCGATGCCCTCGGTGATGTAAGGGTAGATCTCGTTCTTGTCGAAGATGCCCGTCTCCTTCAACTTCTTGAAGACGGAGCCGTATGTATCAATGCCCCAGACCTTGAGCTTCGGGTTCTTCTCCTTCAGGAACTTCGCGGTGCCGCTGATGGTGCCACCGGTGCCCACGCCGACAACCAAGTGATCGACCTTGCCGCCGGTCTGGTCCCAGATCTCAGGGCCAGTGCTTTCGTAATGCGCTTGCGCGTTACTTGGGTTGTCGTACTGGTTCGCCTTCCAGCTGTTCGGTGTTTCGTTCACCAAACGTGAGGAAACGGAATAGTAGGAGCGGGGATCTTCGGGATCCACGTTCGTGGGGCACACGATCACTTCCGCACCGAACGCGCGCAGGATATCCACCTTCTCGCGGCTCTGCTTGTCGGTGGTGGTGAAGATGCACTTGTAGCCTTTGATGATGGCGCCGATGGCCAGGCCCATGCCCGTGTTGCCGCTGGTGCCTTCGATGATGGTGCCGCCGGGTTTCAAGCGGCCGTCCTTCTCCGCATCCTCGATCATCTTGATCGCCATGCGGTCCTTGATGCTGTTGCCGGGGTTGAAGGTCTCCACCTTGGCCAGCACGGTGGCGGCGACGTCCTTGGTGATCTTGTTGAGGCGCACCATGGGCGTGTTGCCGATGGTGGAGAGGATGTTGTCGTGGATCTTCATACGCCCGCGAAGGTACAGGCGCGTAGGGGTCCGGAATTCCGGACCCCTACGCGAACCGGATGGCCCGGGCGGGGGCGATGCGTGTGACCAGCAAAGTGGGTAGCAGCAGGGCGGCCACACAGATCACCAGGGTCCCGATGTTCAGTACGAGGATGGGCCAGGGGCTTAGGTCTACCGGCACTTGGTCCACATAGTAGCTCTCGATCGGCAGCCGCACGAGGCCTGTAACGCGTTGAAGCCAGGCCAGCGCGAGCCCGAGTAGATCGCCGCCCACGATCCCTATACCGAGGATGTAGGCGCCGTCGATCAGGAAGATGCGTCGCACCAGGCCGTTCGAAGCACCCAGTGCTTTCAAGACCCCGATCATGGTGGTGCGCTCCAGGATGATAATGAGCAGCGCCGAGGTCATGTTGATGATCGCCACGACCACCATCAGGATGATCACCACGAGCACGTTCGTATCGAGGAGTTCCAGCCAGGCGAAGATCTCGGGGCTGCGTTCTTTGACCGATGTGAGTTGCTCCTCGGCGAACGGTCCACTGCAACTGGTTCCTGGGCTGGCACACTTGCTCCGCGATGCCGGTCCTCGTTATGTCGATCCACGCGGTGTCGGGGATGGTTCCGCTGGCGTCCTGTACCACCATTCGGAGCATGGTGTCCCCATCAATGCAAAGCGTATGCGGTCCGGGGCCTTGCAGATCGGTGCCGGGCCATTCCATGAGGTAGTCCCCATCCCCCCCGAATGCCAGACCTTCCACACACAGTTGGTCAGAGGTGCAGCTATCCTTCACCTGGATCTCCGCCTGTAGACCCCATTGGGCGAAGCGCTGCAAGTGTGCGATGTCGATCAATACCATTTGGTGGTCCACCTGTTCAAGCCCGGTGCGATAAACGCCGACCACATGATACTTGCGCGGGCGGATCTCATCGCGTCCTTTCACTAGGTAGATGGTGATCGTATCCCCGAGGCCGATGCGCAGGCGATCACGCAGGTACGCGCTGATAAGGACCTCATTGCGGCGCACTCCGGGTTCCACCCGCAACATGGATCCTTCCACCAGATGGGCAACCAGATAGGCCGGATCGTGGTCTGTTCCGATACCGCGCACGATCACTCCCTCGATGTCCTCATCGGTCTCAATGATCCCTGGCTTTGTGGCGAAGCTCTGCACATGGCGCACCTGGGGCAGAGAATCCAGCGCTGCCAGCAGGTCCGCGTCGATCACCATTCGGGGGGTTTCCTTCGGATCGGTCTGGGCGATGGAGGTGATGCGCAAGTGGCCACCCACCCCGAGCACCTTGGCCCGGATCTCGCGTTGGAAGCCGCGCGTGATGGATACCGTCAGGATCATCACCGCCATTCCGAGCATGATGCCTAGTATCGCGATCAGTACGATGGGCCGGGAGAGCCGGTCCTGGCGTTCCTGGTCTTCGGACCGGAGGATCCGGTGGGCGATGAAACGGGCGACTGACAAACTTCGCGAAGCGATGGGACGGACGAAGATAGCCGCGTTCTTTCTGGGCCTGGGGCTCGCGCAGGCAAGTGGCGCACAGACCGGTCCCATCCAAGCGGACCAGGCCAAGTCGCCTATCGTGGTCGGTGCGGAGCGTACCGAGAAGTACTTCCCATTGCTCCAAGGCAAGCGGATGGGGTGGTCTCCAACCACACCGGGCTTATCGGTAGCACCCATCTGGTCGACTCCTTGCTGAACGCGCATCTGATCGTGCGCCGCGTTTTCGCACCGGAGCATGGTTTCCGTGGTGATGCGGATGCGGGCGAGCACGTCGTGGACGGTCGCGACACACGCACCGGGGTGGAATTGGTCTCGCTCTATGGCGACCAGAAGAAGCCCAGGTCGGAACATCTTGCGGATATCGATGTGGTGCTCTTCGATATCCAGGATGTCGGCGTTCGCTTCTACACCTACATCAGCACCTTGCACTATGTGATGCAAGCTTGTGCGGAGCAGAAGCGCCCCCTCATTGTGCTCGATCGGCCGAACCCGAACGGCTTCATGGTGGAC
>JADJRW010000007.1 GCA_016712025.1 Flavobacteriales bacterium | reverse complement strand
CTGCCTCTCCGTTGAACGCCTCGGCAAGCGCTATGGCCCGCGCGAGCTGTTCAAGGACATCAGCTTCGGGCTGGAGAAAGGCCAGAAGACCGCCATCGTGGCGCGCAACGGCACGGGCAAGAGCACCCTGCTGAAGTGCATCGCCGGGCTGGAGACCCCGGACGAGGGCAAGGTGAGCTTCAACAAGGGGCTGCGCATCGGCTACCTGGACCAGAACGTGGTGATGACCGCCACGCACTCGCTGGTGGACGAGATGCTGGACCAGGACGATCCGGTGACCAACGCGATCCGCGCCTACGAGCACGCCGTGGAGCGCCACCTCGGCGATGAGGAGCTGCACCGCGCCGTGGACCAGATGACGGAGCTGAACGCGTGGGACCACGAGGCCCGCGTGAAGCGCCTGCTCTTCCAGTTCAACCTGCGCGACCTGGAGCAGCCGGTGAATACCCTGAGCGGCGGACAGCAAAAGCGCGTCGCCATGGCGAAGGTGCTGATCAACATGCCCGATGTGCTGATCCTCGATGAGCCCACCAACCACCTCGATATGCAGATGATCGAGCAACTGGAGGAGGAGCTCAGCGCGCCGGGCGTCACCCTGCTGCTCGTTACGCACGACCGCCACTTCCTGGACAATGTGTGCGACGAGATCATCGAGATGGAGTTCGGGCAGTTCACGCGCTTCACCGGCAACTACAGCTACTACGTGGAGAAGAAGGCCGCGCTGGACGAGGTGCGCGACGCCACCCAGCACCACCTGAAGGGCCTGATGAAGAGCGAGCTCGAGTGGGTGCGCAAGATGCCCCGCGCGCGCGGTACCAAGAGCAAGAGCCGCCTGGACAAGTTCGAAGTGATCAAGTCACTGGCCACGCGCGATTTCAGCCGCGACCAGGTGAGCATCGATGTGAAGACCGAGCGCCTCGGCGGCAAGGTGATCGAAGCGCGCAACCTCACCAAGAGCTTCGGCGATCCCTCCGTACCGGAGACCTACAAGCCTATCGTCGCGCATTGGAGCTACTCGCTGAAAGCCGGTGATCGCATCGGCATCGTGGGCCCGAACGGTGTCGGAAAAAGTACGTTCCTGGACCTGCTCACCGAGAAGATCAAACCGGACGCGGGCACCGTTTCCGTCGGCAGCACGGTGATCCTCGGCATCTTCGGGCAGCAAGGCCTGGAGATCAAGGAGGACAAGCGCATCATCGAAGTGGTGCGCGACATCGCGGACGTGATCCCGCTGAGCAAGGGCAAGACGCTCACCGCCTCCGCGCTGCTGGAGCGTTTCCTCTTCGACAAGGAACAGCAGTTCCAGTACGTGAGCACGCTGAGCGGTGGCGAGAAGCGCCGCCTCTACCTCTGCACGGTGCTGATGAAGAACCCCAACGTGCTCGTGCTCGATGAGCCGACGAACGACCTGGACATCCCCACGCTGAACGCGCTGGAGGATTTCCTGAGCGAGCTGAACATCTGCCTGTTGGTGGTGAGCCACGATCGTTTCTTCATGGACAAGATCTGCACGAAGCTGCTCGTGTTCGAGGGTGAAGGGAAGATCAAGGAATGGGTGGGCAACTACACCGAACTGCGCGAGATGCAGAAGGCGCGGGAGTTATACGCGCAGCGCAATAAGGCAACGGCACCCGAGCCGAAGAAGGTGGAAGCCCCAGCGGCCAAGAGCGCAGAAAGCCGAGGCGCCACCACGGCGGGGTCGAAGAAAAAGAAGATGAGCTTCGGCGAGCGCAACGAGCTGAAGCGCCTGGACACCGAGATCCCGGCCTTGGAGAAGAAGAAGGAGGAACTGCTGTTGGCGCTGGCCAAGGGCGGCACGGACCACCACAAGATCATGGAGCTCTCCCTGGAACTGGAGAAAGTGATCGCCTCGCTGGACAAGCAGAGCGAGCGCTGGCTGGAGTTGACGGAGCAGGCGGAGCAGGAGGGGTGAGTACATCCGGATAGGTTGATGGTTGATGAGATTGATGAGTTGTCGGCTTGTCGATTGTCGGTTGTCCCATCTGGCAATCTGGGATACTTTCTGATATGGCGGTAAGGCCCCATTAAATGTAGAGGACGCACCTTGAGCCTGCGCCAGGAGTGGAAGCGGTGGAAGTCGGTTCTGGAGAACGTCCACGAGCGCCTTGCCGGAGCCTTGGCGGCGTGCGGCCCCTTCTGCGAGGCGCACCATTGCCGACGAGCGATCCCCCTCGGGAGAGCGATCCAGCGGCTCCGGCAACGAGGGACCGCTCACTACCCGCATCCCGCTGTTGAATTCGGGGGCTTCACGGCGTGCTCCATGCCTCCGCAGGCGGCCGAACGCCCCGCAGTGAAGCCGCCCACCAGGAGGCTTTACGAACAACCGACCCCACCGAAGCCATCCTCCGATCGCCTCGCCCAACTGCTTTCTCGGCGGGCCGCAGAACTTGGCGCACGGCACCACCCGCCGTTTCGCCATAGCGCGCTTCTTACGCCGATCGGCCAACTCGAAGGTGACGGTAAGTTCATGCGCCCCACCGGAGCGGGCGCTGAGGCGGGAGATCGTGAGGTCGTAGCTGTAGCCGATACGCAGGTCGTTCACCATGAAGCCGATGAGGATGGCGAACGCGTCGTTGTTCGGCTCGCCGGGCGCATAGGATTTGAACATGGGGATGCCCCGGTACCACAGCCCGGCATAGAACGGCTCGCGTTCGTAGTACGCGCCAAGATCCAGTTGATCGTACTTGCCTTGGGACTTGAAATTGAATGCCGCCACGATACTCTCCGGGTGCTTCTTGATCACCGGTGAACGCAGACGATAGCGGTAACCGCCGTGCATGCTGAACTTCCGCGGCACCTTTGATTCGTTCAGTAGCAACGATTGGTTCGGTTCGTTCAAATGGTGAAGGCCGATGCCCAACCAGAGCTTGGGCGTGAAGAAGAGCACGCCAGCGCCCATGTCCCCGTAACGGATGCTGCGGCCATTCGCATGCTCATAGCTCGATAGATCCCCGCCACGCGCGAGCTGATCGCCGAAGGTGAGCTTGCTGAGATCCACCGCGTGCTGCACGAATCCGAACTGCAAAGCGGGGCGGATGAAAACCTTGCGTTTCAGCTCGATCTCGTAGGCGTATTGTGCGGCGATGCTCGTGTAGCGCAACGCTCCGGAGCCGGCGCGATCATGCGTTACCAGCAGCCCCACGCCGCTGTTCAAGTTGCTCATGTAATGGTCCCACGCCGCGTTGTAGGTCATGAAGGCCCCGGGAATGCTGGGCCATTGATCGCGGAAGGTGAGGCCGAAGCGGCTCTGCAAACTGGTGCCGGCGAAGGCGGGGCTCAAATAGGTGGGCTGCGCGTAGAACTGCGTGAACTGGGCGTCCTGCCCGTAGGCGGAACCCAACCACACCAGCGAAGCCCCGACTATCGATCGCCTAATGACCATTGCGCGTTAGGCGGTCGTGGTTCTCGTCAACGCGCATCAGGGTCTCCTTGCTCATTTCCTTGGAACCACCGGGCGCTGCGGCCAGGATCGCTTCCTCGACCGGCATGTAGCCCTCGGCTTCCATGCGGAAGTGGTAGCGGTCGCCGGGCTTCAATACCATCAGGTAGCGACCTGTCATCACATCGGTGTTGTAGATGCCTACGATCTCCTCCTTGGCACTGTCCATCAGCACCACACGGGCGCGCACCGGCTCGTCCTGCACGTTCACCGCCAAGCCGCGCACAACCATATAGTCCAGCTGGCTGTTCGGGAAGATCACTTCGTGGATGTCTTGAGCACCCAGTCCACCGGTACGCTCCGAGGAGAAGTAGCCCGTGGTGCCATCTTCGCTCAGGCAGAAGTAGATGTCATCGTTCACCGTGTTCACCGGATAGCCCAGGTTCTCCGGATCGCTCCAGGAACCTTGGTCGTAATCCAGCAGCATGGTCTTGAAGATGTCATAGCCGCCCATGGTGCTGTGCCCGTTGGAACTGAAGAAGAGCGTGGTGCCATCGCTGTGCATGAAGGGTGCGTCCTCATCGTATGCCGTGTTCACCGTGGGGCCCAGGTTGAGCGGAAGGCTCCATTCACCATTGGGAAGGCGGCGGATGCGGTACAGGTCGCGACCACCGAAACCGCCGGGGCGATCGCTGGTGAAGTAGATCTCGTCATTGCTCGGTGCGATGCTCGCGCTCGGTTCATGGTGCGGGGAGTTGATCCGCTCCGTCATGATATCCGGAATGCTCCACTGCTGGCCCATGCGGCGGCTCTCGAACAGATCGCCGCTCACAAGGTCACGCCCGGTGCGGTAGACGATCATGCTCGATCCATCGGGAGAAAGACCCACTGTGGCATCCTGCAACGCGGTGTTGAGCGGGGCGCCCACGTTCATCGCATTGCTCCACATGTCGTCCACGCGACGGGCCGTGTAGATGTCCTCGAAGTACTGGCCGCTGGGATCTTTCAAGCTACCCGTCGTACCCTCCCGGCGTGATGTGAAGAACAGTTGGTTGCCATCCGCGGTAACCAAGGGGCAGTAGTCGTGCGCGCTGGAATTGATCTGTGCGCCCATGTTCTTGATGCGGACATCGACCGGGTTGCGCACCAGTTCCTTCGCTTGGCGCGAGACGGCCACGGCGTGGTCCACATCCGCGTCCGCGACGGCGCGTTCCTTAAGCTGCTTGTACCGGTTGAACAGGTCGATGGCCTCATCGAAGCGCTCCTGTCGATGCCGTGCCAAGCCGAGGTGGAAATAAGCTTCTGTGTATTCATGGCGCATGGCCCGCTCGAAACAGGGCACGGCCTTTCGCGGGCACCGGAGACCTTGGCATAGCACAGGCCCAACTCGTGCGAGACCTCCGCGAAGGCGGTATCCACCGGCTCCAGCCGCTTGTAGATCTTGGCGGCCTCGGTGTAGTCCTCGACGGCCAGCAACATTTTGGCTTCCTCCAGCATGCGGCTGTGTACCCGCGTGTAGTTCTGCTGCGCCTGTGCGCCGAGCACGAAAAGCGGGAAAGCGACGAGAAGGGCGTATCGTTTTTCCATGGGTCTATCGCAATAGGGTGACGTCACCGGTCATCGTTCGTTCGCGGCCATCACTGAAGCGGGCGTATGCTTTCCAGGCGTACACATCCTGCTTGGCCGGCTTACCGCGGTAATAGCCGTCCCAACCTTGTTTGACATCGGTGGTTTCGAACACGAGCTCACCCCAGCGGTCGAAGACCTGAAGGCGGAACCCTTCCACTCCTTCCTGCACCGGGAAGAAGAAGTCGTTGTCGTAGGACTGTGGATCGTAGTAGCCATCCGTGGGTCCGTTGTCGTTCGGTGTGAAGGCGTTCGGGAAGGCGATGTCGCCCGATGCTTCGCCGGTCACGGCCCCTTGTACCGCGAAAGTGTCCGGACAGTTCCATTGGTTGTTGGCGATCAATAGCACGTCATAACTACCCGGTGCGGTGTACTGGTGGATCGGGTTGAGTTCTGTGCTCGTGCTCCCATCCCCGAAGTTCCAGAGGTAGCTGTCCGCGTTGCCGGATAGGTTGTAGAGGTAGACCGGCTCGGTGGGCACGATCACGGAGGTGGGCTGGATCACGAAGTAGGCCACGGCCGATGGATGCACGATGATCGAGTCGACATGCACCGCCGTGTTCACCGTGTTGCCCGGGCCATAAGCCGTAAGCGAGACTGTGTAGGTGCCGGGCAGTGTCCAGGTATACACCGGATTGTCCGCTGTGCTCGATCCACCATCGCCGAAATTCCACTGATACCCTTGGGCCAGCAACGAGGTGTTGGTGAACTGCACGGTGAGCGGCGCACAACCTTCACCAGAACCGATGAAAGAGGCCGTGGGCAAAGGCGGCGTTATCTCCACCATTTGCGTGGCGGTATCGCTGCACACATTGTCCGTTACCACCAGCGTGATGGTGAACTGGCCCCAGGTGCCATAGGCGTGCGATCCCGGCTGTTGTTGCTGGTGAACTGGCGCCATCGCCGAATTCCCAGGCATGGCTCCACGCTCCGGGACCCGTGTTGTTCACCAGTGTAACGGTGCTCGCCGGGAACTGCTGGATGAACGGCGTGGCCGTGAACGCGGCGCTCGGCGCCGGATGCACGACCACGGTCCATTGCAACGTATCCGCACACCCATAAGCGGATGTAGCGATCAACGTGATGGTGCGCGAAAGGTTGACGGAAGTGCCATTGATGTAGGTGTGCGTAGGCGCCGGTCCGAGCAGCGTGACA
Source organism: Flavobacteriales bacterium (assembly GCA_016712025.1). Classification (GTDB taxonomy): domain Bacteria; phylum Bacteroidota; class Bacteroidia; order Flavobacteriales_F; family PHOS-HE28; genus PHOS-HE28. The sequence goes on along the minus strand of JADJRW010000007.1, from coordinate 58,942 downwards.
CCATCGCCCATATCCCACAGATAGGTGCCCGCTCCCGTGCTGGTGTTCACCGGTGCGATGGTGAGCGGCGTGCAACCTTCCGCCGGGGCGGTGAAGGCGGCCACTACTTGCGGATAGACCTGGATCGGTGCCGTCGCGGTATCCGTGCAGCCGAACGCGGTGGTACCGATCAGTTGCACAGTGTAGGTCGCGGGAACGGTATCGGTGTGCGCATAGGTGTGCGTTACATCCCCAGGCCCGCCGTTGGTGAAGGCGCCATCACCGAACTGCCAATCCATGCCTACCGCTCCGAGGGTGAGGTCCTGGAAGTCCACTTGCAGCGGTTGGCACCCGGCCAGCATGCTTGGTGTGAACTGCACGATCGGAGAAGGATGTACAAGCACGTCCATGCTCGTGGTATCACTGCAACCGAAGACCGACGTGGATACGAGCGTGGCCGTGTAGATCACATCGCTCAAACCCGCGTTCAAGTAGAAGTGGGCCGGTGAAGGCTGAACGCTTCCACTGCCGTCACCCAGGTCCCAGAAGTAGCTGGACGCACCCGAACTCGTATTCACGATATCCGCTGGGAACGGCGAGCATCCCACCGTGTCCATGGTGAAGGAGGCGACTACCGCAGGGTATACTTCCACCTGTTTGGAAGTCGTGCTCGAGCAGCCGTATTGGTTGGTCGCAATGAGCGTGACGGGGTAGCTCACCGTCGCCGTGGTGAAGTTGTTCCAGGTGTGTGCGTGAACAGCCGCCGTGGTATCCGAAGTAGCGCCATCGCCATAGCTCCAGTCATAAATGGTGGCTCCGGTGCTCGCGTTCATCATCTGCGCGGTGAGCGGATGGCAACCGATGCCAGGTGCGACATTGAACGAAGCGGACGGGACCGGATAGACCGTGACCTGATCGTAGGTGGTATCCACACAACCGAAGGCGTTCGCACCGATCATGGTGACCGGGAAGACCAGCGCCAACTGCACATCGAGCGGTGCGCAACCCGGCAACGCATTGTGGGTGAACCCGGCCACCACCGGTGGGGCCACGGTGATCATCGCCGTCGCGGTATCCGAACAGCCGAACAGCGTGGAGGCCACGAGCATCACAGTATCTATCGCGTTGCCCGGGCCCGCATTGAAATAGGTGTGTTGGGGGGAAGGGTTCGTATCCGATGTACCGTCGCCGAAATCCCATACATAGCTCACGGCACCCGTGCTGGTGTTCGTGAAGGAGACATCAAGTGGCGAGCATCCGATGTTCGGCACCGGCACGAACGAAGCCACCGGCTTCGCTTCAACGAGCACGTTCTGGATGCCCGTACCGGAACAATAGGGCGTGTTGACGGTGAGTGTCACCGTGTATCCACCGGATGCGAGGTACAGGTGCGTGGGATCCTCCAGATCGGAAGTATCGCCATCGCCGAAATCCCACGACCACTGGATCACTTCATTGCCGACAGCGGTGACGGTTTGATCGAAGAACTGACCCGTAACCCCTTCGCACACGTTCTGCGATGCGATCTGCACCGCAGGCGGATCGAACACATGGATATCGTGCGAGAACGTGTCGTCGCAGCCCTGCACATTCGTTACCGTCAGGTTTACCGTGGAGGTGCGGTGGCCCCATAGAAATGCGGAGGCGGATCGATGGCCGAACTGAAGGTGCCATCGCCGAAATCCCAGGTTTGGTTGATCGCGCTGATCGACGCGTTCGTGAAGATGACGGTCAATGAATCGCACGCGGCATCCTGGTCCCAGGTGAAGTCGGCCGTGGGGCTCGGCAATACGACGATCGGCACCGATGCGGTGTCGGCACATCCTGCGGTGGCGCCTTGTATGCTCGCGGCGTAGGAGACGAGGAACGAACCCGGCGTGTTGTAGGTGAAGGCTTGATCGCCCGAACCGGTGTTCTGGAACCCATTGCCTGTGCCGAAATCCCATTGGAAGTAGTTCGCCCCACCCGCCGTGGTCTCATCGAAACTGATGGCACCTCCCGCGCAAACCGTGTCGGGCGTGGCGGTGAGTTGTACCGAAGGGCGGCGGCACGATCGTGATCGTCACGTACGCCGTATCGATCCCGCAGTAGTTGCTGTCCAACAACATCACGTCGTACGAACCGATGCCGGGATACTGGATGGTGCGTGGGAACGTGGGTGGCCACGGCGACCAATCGATGATGCTGTCCTGGCCCTGGCCCCAGTAGTCGCCGAAGTTCCAGTACTCATAACGCTGGTAGATGTTCCCCTGGTTGAGGCAGTTGCGGTCCGTGGTGTTCAGGAAGGTGACCGTGCGGTCCGGCCAACAAAGCAGCGTGGCCGACGGCGAGATCTGCGCGCTATCGATATCCCACACGCGGATCGGATTGAAAGTGGCCTGGCTCGATCCACCCTGCAACGTGTTGCACTCGTTCTCCGCGTACAGGCGCACGGTGGTCTCGCAACTCACGGTGCCGGGCAGGTACGTGTGCGAGATCGTCTGGCCAAGGTTCGTGTAGTCATAGACCAACTGCGTGCTCGCATCACCGAAATCCCAAGTAAAGACCGTGTTCGGGGAAACGTTGGTGCTGGAGTTGATGAACTCAACCGCTTGTGGCGCGCAGATCTGCGTAAGGCCACCAACAGGTATCTGAATGCTCGCGCTGGTGCTCTCCTCCATGATCACCGTACCGGTGATCACACAGCCCGTGGCCGTTTCGGTGAACGTCACGGTGTACTCAGTGACCGCAGCGGCGTATGGATGCGTGACCGTGGCAGGGGGGATCAGCGCACCCGCGCTGTATACCGGGCTGTTGTCGCCCCAATCGATCGTGAACGCACCAACGGCCTGTGGTGAAGCGATCAGCAAGGTGAAGTTCAGACCTGAACAGCTGTACCACGTCGGCGTGTCGGTGGGTGTACCCCAATAGTCATACAGCAACGGGCATTGGGCCCTTGCGCTCACCAGCGCCGTGGCGCCGAGCAGGGATACGAGGAGCTTGCGGAAGGTCTGCACGCGGGGGATGCCCGTTATGTGGTCCTTCCTACGCGCACCGGGAAGGGAAGGATACCGGCGGGGTGACCGAACCCATGGACCATCAGGACCGTAGGAACGCCATCGACCCCGGAACCCTTCCATGGAACACTTCGACCTGTGCGTGATCGGTGGCGGACCCGCCGGATACGCCGCCGCCATGCGCGCCATCGACCTGGGCGCGCGCACCTTGCTGGTGGAGAAGGACCGCATCGGCGGAACGGGTATCTACAACGGCGCGTTGATGTCCAAGACCTTGTGGGAGATCGCGCAGCGCGTGGCCAGTACGAACGAGATGGTCCGGTCGCGCGGGCGGGAACCCTTCCGGCCCAGTTGGAGCGAGATCACGCGCACGGTGAACGAGGCCGTGTTCGAGCGCAAATACCTCTACGCCTGCCACATGCAGTTGCTGGAGAACCAAGGCGATCAGTTCCACCACGCCCGTGGCAAGGCCTCCTTTCTTTCCCCACACCGCATCAACATCGACCTAGCGGGACAGAACACCGAGATACATGCCGACCATATCGTTATCGCCACCGGAAGCCGTCCGCGTGGGCTAACTACCATACCGGCGGATGAGAAGCGCATCCTCACCAGCGATGGCATCTTCCGTTTGGAGGAGCTTCCACAAAGTATAGTGATCGTGGGCGCTGGGGTGATCGGCTGCGAGTTCGCCACCATTCTGAGCCACCTGGGCCGCACGAAAGTCCACCTGATCGATCGCGCCGAACGCATCCTACCCTTCGAGGACCATGATGTGAGCGACCTGGTGGCCCACAACTTGGAGCGCCGCGGCGTGGTGATCCATCGCTCGGCGAAACTGGAGCGGCTGGAAGCGATGCCGCACGCCGTGGAATATGAACTCTCCTATCCCGATGGGCACCGCGAAGTGGTGCAGGTGGAAAAAGCGCTGCTCTCCGTAGGCCGCGTGCCCAATGTGGAAGGGCTTGGCCTGGAACACGCGGGCGTGCGCATGGACCCAAGCAGCGGCGGCATCGCGGTGGAAGGCGTGCGCTCCTCCATGGAGCACATCCTTGTGGTCGGCGATGCGACTTCCTCCAACATGCTGGTCAACCTCGGCGAACTGGAAGGGCGCCATGCCGCTGAACTCATCGCCGGCCGGTCGCCCGCTCCGCTGAACTACGGCCATGTGAGCACGATCATGTTCGTGGAGCCGGAAGTGGCCGGAGTAGGCTTGAACGAGCAGGAGTGCCGGAAGCAGAACATCCCCCATCGCGTAGCACGGATTGACTACGCCTGCCTGGCACGTGCCATCGCGATGCGCCGCACCCAAGGCTTCTTCAAAGTGCTCGTCACAGACGACGCGGACATGCGCATCCTGGGCATGCGCGCCGTGGGCGAACACGCATCCAGTGCGATCCAAGCGGTGGCTTTGCTCATGCATATGAACGAAGGCATCCACCATCTGGCGGAAATGGTGCATCCGCATCCGAGCATCACCGAGGGCGTTCAGGAATGCGCAAGGATCCTTATGGGCACCAGCTTGTTCAAACCGAGCGTGTTCGGCGATAAGATGCGCTGCACCACCTGGCGCCCGACCGCTGCCGTGGAGCGCGCCGCCTGATCAACTACGGCGCGCCGGGATCCTGGAAACGAGGGTCGTTCACGAAGTCCATGTCCGTCAACGTATTCAGGAAAGCGATCAGTGCTTGCTTGTCGCTCGGTGGAAGCTGAAGTCCTCCTTGTGTGAACTTCATGAACGGGCTGATGGTCGCGGATGGCGTACCACCACTGTTGTAGTGCTCCACAACTTCCTCCATGGTTTGGAAGCGTCCATCGTGCATGTAGGGTGCGGTGAGCGCCACGTTGCGCAGCGTAGGCACTTTGAACTTGCCGTTGTCCTGGGGGTTGCCGGTGACAGCGCCCGCACCGAGATCCGTGAAGACCGAATCCAATCCGTTGTTCTCCATCTGCCCGTTGGTGAACAGACCGGCCGCCTGGGAATGGCAATGAAAGCAATCCGCACCGCTCTGGCCACCCAAGCCCAGGTCGGGATCACCGCCTTCCAATTGGGTCAACGTAACGCCCCTTTGTTCCTCTTGTGTGAAGAAGGCCTCGCCACGCATCACCTTGTCCAGTTTGGAGTTGGCACTGATCATGGTCCGAAGGAACTGTGCGATGGCGCGTGCTACTAACGTGGAGTCGATCTGTTCCGCATCGAAGGCTTCGATGAAAAGATCGCGGTAGGCGCTATCCGCTTGCAGCTTACCTGCGGCGTTGGGCCAGGTCTCGTGCATTTCGATCGGGTTCACCACCGGCTCCAGGATCTGCTGTTCCAGCGTAGCTGCGCGGCCATCCCAGAAGTAGAAGTTGTCCCAGCCCAGGTTGATCAGGGCCATCGAATTCCGCGTGCCTATGCTGCCGTCGATACCTGTGCTGAACTGATTGCCGTCATCCGTAAAGGCGGCCTGCGGCGAATGGCAGCTTCCGCAGGAGAGCGAGTTGTCTCCGGAAAGGCGTTCCTCATAGAACAGGAAACGGCCGAGCTCCACCCCTTTCACTGTGATCGGATTGTCCGGTGGGATCGCCATCGGTGGGAAGTTGGCCGGGATCTCCAGCGCATAGGGTGTTGGGTCGTACACCGCGTCATTTCCGCCACCTCCACCACCCCCACTGGTCTGGCGGATCCGGATCCCTGTCGCAACTCACCACGAATAGCGGCAAGGAAAGGAGCAGGAACCGTATGGTGAAGTGCTTGCTCATGGTACTTGGTCGATGGGTCGTTCGTCGGTGAGCGCGTGCAGGAAAGCGATCAGATCAGCGCGCTCGGTGGGGCTCAAAGTGAATGGTGTCAACAAAGGGCTTTTGTTCGGATGCGGCAGCCCGCCGCTGGCGAAGTGGTCGATCACCTGCTCCAAGGTAGCCATCGTTCCGTCGTGCATGTAGGGGCGGTGAGAGCGCGATGTTGCGCAATGTGGGAACCTTGAACTTGCCCAGATCGCCGGGGTCCTGGGTGATACGCTCACGACCGGGATCGGCGTAATCCACGTACTGGCCGATGTTGTAGAACGCATGGTCGCTGAGATCCTGCCCGCTGTGACAGGAGACGCACCCGGTCGCGCTGCTATTGAACAGGTCGAGACCCCGGAGTTCTTGTTCGCTCAGCGCATTGCCATCGGCGAGGTGAACGAAACGATCATACCGCGACCAACCGCTGAGCAGTGTGCGCTCGTAGTTCGCGAGGGCCCGCGTGATGACGTACGCATCCAGCGGCTTTCCGTAGGCTTGCTGGCTCAGCGTGGCATAGGGCTCCCTATCCCGCAGATCGCCCGCCGCGGCGTTGATATCGTGGTCCATCTCCAGGTCGTCATGGATCGGGGCGAGCACTTGCAATTCCAAGTTGGGTACGCCGCCATCCCGGAAAAGCGCGGGGTGGTATGCCACGTTGGCCAACGATGGGGCATTGCGCATGCCCAGATCGCCGTTCACGCCTGCGCTGCGCGGAACCGTGTCACTGAAAGCCCGTTCCGGAAAATGACAACCGGCGCAGGAAAGCGTTCCGGTGCGCGACAAGCCCTTCTCGAAGAAGAGCGCCTTGCCCAACCGGACCGATGGTGTGGTGAGCGGATTCTCTCCCGGCACGATCGGCATTTCCGCCCCTGGTGGAAGGTCCAATGCGAACAAGGAAGGAGCTTCAATACCTGCCAGCCCGGGATCCTTTCGGCATCCGCTCAGGACCAACGATCCGGCGACAAAGAAGCTGATCCGCTTCAATTCAACGATGTGCTTTGAACGAAACAATCGGTGAAACGCAGCGCCAGGGGAAGGTTATTGCCGTGGCTCTGATTTTCTGTGCTGATATCGATCGTGTCGGTCGCGGTGTAGAGGAAGCGATCCACGGCGAATTCCAAGTACACCTCCGTGGTATCGCCCGGCTCCACATGAATGGGGGCAGGTGCCTGCAACACCCTTGTGGTGTAGCAGTCGTTCTTTCCAGTGTGGATGGAGAAGGTCGGTAGCACTGTGCCTGTCCCGTTCGGGTCGGTGTCATAGCGGCCATCGAACATGACGAAACGGTAGCCGGACGCCCACGTCCAATAGGTGCCGTTGCTCACGCTGAGGGGGTGGCCCGCGACATATTGCGACGGGTCGGACATATTCAGGTCCGGACGCACGCCCAGTCCGAAATGCAAGGCACTATAGGTCCCTGAGGCGACCTCCGTCACATGGATGCCTGCACCATTGCCGAAGTTGAAAAGGCCGATCTCCAGCAGGTCAGCGTTCCCGCTGGGTCCCTGCAAGCCAACGTCGCTGAGATAGAGCTTCAAACCATCCACGAAGATCCGGTGGTTGAGGATGTCGTGGTGTTCCTGCGAAACCACGAACGGCTGTCCTTCCCAAGTGGCCACTACATGTAACCTGACCTGGCCTGCCATACCATCCATACTTGGCTTGTGGCATGCGGACAATAGGACCAACGATGCGCTTAAGACAGATAGAGCAAGTGATTTGTTGTGCATGGATGGTGGGTGTGGACCGGATCGGCTTGAAGACGTGCCAATGGGCATTTCTGTTGCCGCCAGACAAAAGTAAGGTAGTACCAAGGAGCCGCGCGCCCGGTCCTCGTCGCATCCACCCCTGCTCCGGACCACTATCTTGACCACCGCGATGTTGAACGTGCTGCACAGTTCCGCTGGGGCGGGGAAAACGCATGCGCTGGTGAAGCAATTCATCCTGCTGGCCTTGGAGACCGAGCGCCCGCACAATTACCGACGGGTCCTGGCGCTCACCTTCACGAACAAGGCTGCGGCGGAGATGAAGGAGCGCGTGCTCCTCTACCTGCGCATGCTCAGCGAAGGGAAGTTGGAAGATGCACGGATCCAGGACCTGTTGAACGCATTGCGCGTGCAAAAGCATATCGCACCCGAGCAAGCCTCCGCGCTCGCCCGGACCGCTTTGCGGGACATGCTGCATCACTGGTCCGACCTTTCGATCACCACGATCGATGCCTTTGTACGGCGCCTGGTGCGGCCCTTTGCCCGCGACCTGCAACTCGACCAGGACCTGCGCATGACGACGGACCAGGCATGGTACGAGGAACGGGCGGTCGAGATCCTGCTTCAACAGGCCGGCCAAGACCAGGCGCTCACTGACGTGCTCGTGGCCGCATGTACGCAATTGGTGGAGGATGAGCGGGGATGGGACCCGTCCGCTCCGTTCAAGATACTCGTGCAACAGCTCAGCCAGGAACAAGCCTTGGAGCATCTGGACCGGCTCCGCGACCTGGACCATCACGCCCTGCTCGCACTGCGCGACCGACTGCGACAGGAGGTTGCTGCTACGCGCGACGCCATCCGATCGATCGCGCGCCCCGTTCTCCAAGCCATTGCGGCCAGTGGACTTTCTGATGGCGACCTCGCGCATGGAAAAGGCGGGTTCATCGGTTACCTGCGCAAGGCAGAGGACTTCGAGAACCAGTTGGAACCGATGGGGGCCAATTCCCGGAAGGCACTGGATAGCGACAAATGGGCCGCCGCCAAAGCGGACGCCACGGCAAAAGCACGTATCGAACAGCTCGCTCCGCAATTCCGTGAAGCACTGGAACGGATCGAGGCCCGCTTTGCGGATGGCACCATGCGCGATCACCTGCTTCGTGCCGCGATACTGCGCGACCTGATGGCGATGGGCGCTCTCCAGGCCCTGGAGGCTGGATTGACAGAGGCCAAACGAACCGATGGTGTCACCTTCTTCCAAGACCTTACGCGCAGTGTGGCCCAAGTGGTGCAGCGGGAGCCGGTGCCTTTCCTCTACGAACGGCTGGGGCAACGCTACGAGCACTTCCTGATCGATGAGTTCCAGGATACGTCGCTTATGCAATGGCATGCCTTGCTGCCGTTGGCAGAGAACGCATTGTCCACAGGCGGACAGGTTTTCCTTGTGGGTGATGCGAAGCAGGCCATCTATCGTTGGCGCAATGGAGAGGTACGGCAGTTCAACGAACTCCCTCGGATCTTCCGTAGGGATGATCTGCCGCAAGGTGCGGTCCGCGAACAAGCATTGCTGAGCGCATTCCAACCTGTCCCACCCTTGAGCGATAACCACCGCTCCTCCCGGGACCTCGTGCGCTTCAACAACATGCTCTTCGAACGTTTGCGCGCCCAGTTGCCCGAGGCCTACGCGCCTGTTTATGGGGATCTGGCGCAGCATGCGGTCAAGCAACATCGCGGTCATGTAAGTATCGAGGCGATCCCGGAAGAACTATCGGGCGATGATGTCCACACGCATATCGAGGAGCGCACATTGTCGTTCGTGCAGCAGTGCCTCGAAGATGGATACGCCTATGCCGACCTCGCCATTCTGGTGCGCTCCGCCGTGCAGGGTGGCCGCATGGCCCGTGCCTTGAACGCTGCTGGCATACCAGTGATCTCCCCCGACGGGCTGAAGATCAAAGGCGACCCCGCAGTCGAACTGATCATCGCCGCATTGGACCACGAGCAGAGCGGGGAGGAGGAAGCTGCGGCGCGAGCGCTGGAAGCCGCGTCCCGGTTGCCGGGCCTGAGGGAACAGGTGCTACGTTCCGATCCTCTGGACCAGCCGTCCAAAGTGCTGCGCAGTTTGTTCAATGAGCGATCCGAGACATCGCCCCGCACGCTCTTCGAACAGGTGCTCGATCTTGTGCGCACCTTCGGGCTTCATCCTGCGCAGGATGCTTTTCTCTCGGCATTCCTCAATGCGGTTATCACCCATCAGCGCGATCATGGCCATGAGGTGCGCGGGTTCCTTGACCTTTGGGAACGCTCCGGTCATACGTTGAGCGTGCAGCTTCCGGAAAGTGTGGAAGCAGTGAAAGTGATGACCGTACACAAAGCCAAGGGCCTGCAATTCCCCGTAGTGATCGTTCCCTACCCCGACATGGCCGCCGGCCGGAAAGAGACCCGCCTGTGGGTGGACCCCGGCACGGTGGTGCATGGTTTTCCCAGCGCGCTCATCACCGTTCGCTCCGCGAAGAGCAGCCCGGACCTCCCCGAAGTGGCGGATGAGATCGCTCTCCGCGAGCTGGACACGCTCGATCTGCTCTACGTCGCGTTCACGCGGCCGGAGGACCGGCTCTATGCGTTGGTACCCGAACGATCCAAAGATCCCTTCATGAAAGAGTTGCTCACCTTCTGGCAGGAACAGAAAGCGGGCAGCACATCCGGAACCCCTTTCGGGGATCGCGCCCCTGCGCCACGCTCGCGGAATAAAAACGGATCCGCAGGTGATCTACCCGTTGTCCCGGTGGGTAAAAGCGGCGCGCCCACGATCCGCTATACCGCCCCTGCGACTTGGGATCCGGACGAGCCGGATCCATGGCGCCACGCCGGACAATTGACCCATGCCATACTTGCCCGAGTGCATACACCTGGGGATCTGCCGCCTGCCGTGCAGCACTTCGTAGCTGCCGGGCACCTCACCTCGATCGAAGGTGCCGAACTGCTTGGTTCACTGGCCGAACTCTTGCGCCGACCGGATCTCCGGACCTTTTTCAGCGATGATTTCTCAGTGATGACCGAAATACCTCTGATCACGCATGACGGGCACAGCCAGCGACCGGACCGTGTGGTGCAAGGACCTTCGGGATGGGCGGTGCTCGATGTGAAAACGGGATCGCCATCCGCTCTGCACCCTGTGCAAGTGCAAGGCTATATGGCATCGCTCGCCGCCATCACCGGCGATTCGGTGGCCGGGGCACTTCTTTACATAAGGGATGGTTCCCTGATCCCCGTTCACCTTTGACCCATGCACTGGACACTGCTCACTTTCCGCGCGCTGACCAACGACCAACTCTATGACCTGCTGCGTTTACGGTCCGAGGTTTTCGTAGTGGAGCAGAACTGCGTTTATGGCGACCTCGACGGTAAGGATGCGACCGCGCTCCATCTTCTCGGTGTCTCCATTTCCGGTGCGTTGACCGCGTACGCTCGTATCCTTCCGCCCGCTTCGGATGGCCTCCCGATCATCGGCCGCGTGGTGATCGATCCTGTGGAGCGTGGCAGCGGGACCGGGCATGAACTGATGCGCGAGGCGCTTGCCGCGATCGAGCGGACTTATGGCAGTCGCCGATCAAAGTTGGAAGCACAATCCCATCTCGAACGCTTCTATGCCGCGCATGGGTTCGTGCGCCACGGTGCCGACCATCTCTTGGATGGCATACCACATGTGGATATGGTGCTCAGCGCACCAGCGTGATGGTCCCCACGTATTCGAACCGCTCGGGACCGTGCTCCGCGAGCCACGCCTTGTACACATAAACGCCGTTCACCCCTGCTCCTCCATCCCAACCGGCCTTGGGGTCCTGCGTATGGAAGATGCGTTCTCCCCACCGGTCGAACACGGCTAAGTCATACTCCCTGGCACCCACCACGCGGGGTAAGAACACATCGTTCACGCCATCTCCGTCCGGTGTGAAAGCGTTCGGTGCGAAGAACAAACTTCCCGTCACTGTCACCGATATCCGCGCGCTGTCCACACAACCCAAGCCGCTGGTTACCACTTGTAGGATATCGAACGTGCCCGCTTCATCGAACGGATGCGTGAACGTCGGGGTGGTATAGGTCACTCCTTCCGCGGTGTACGTCCATCCGGTCGCGCCTTGCGATGCGTCATGGACCGTCATCTCCGGTTCCAACACGTTCACCACAGGATCCGTCACGTAGAGCCCTGCTACCGGTTGCACCCAAGCGGTCACCACGGCTTGTCGCAACAACGCAACGGTCGCGATGCATCCACTGTCCGTGGAAACCTCAAGCCGCACATCGAACGCACCGGTGGTCGTGTAACTGTGTGTTGGTGTCGCATCCGTGGAACTGGTGCCGTCCCCGAGGTCCCATAGGAAGCGCATTGGTGTCCAAGCCGTGCTTTGATTGTCGAAGGTCACGACCAGATCCGTGCAACCCGCGGTGTCCGTGCTGAAGAGCGGCACGGGCGGAGGAAATACCTGGACCGTATCGGTGTAGCTGTCCGTGCAGCCATGATCGCTCATGGTGAGTGTAACCACTTGTGCACCCGGTTGCGTGAAGGCTGCTAGGATATTCGCGCCTTGCAGCTGGTTCGGGTTACCGTTCGCGCCCAGGTCCCATTGCACATTCGCCGTGCTTGTGAAATTACCCAAGGCCGAAAGTGGCACCGGCGCCCCACCAAGGCATTGTATGGGAGGTGGGACGAACGAGGGTGAGAGCGGCGGATAGATCTGGAACGACGCGAACGAGGTGTCCGAGCATGACCATCCCGGATTCACCACCAGCATCACGGAATAGATACCCGTATCCGGATATACATAGCTCGGCGCGGTCAATGAAGAGGTGTCACTGTTCGTGCCCGAAACACCGAAGTCCCAGAGATAGGAACTGCCCCCGACGCTCTGGTTCACCATGTTCACCGTATAACCATCGCAAAAGACCTGCTGTTGCTGGATGGAACTGAGCACCGTGACGAGGCACGGCACGGCATCGAAACGGAAGTCGCGGCGCACTTCGCTCAACATCACCCCGTTCCGGAACTCCTTTACACAAACACCAACAACGTAACTGCCCGTCTGGGACGGTGTGACACTCAGTTCACCGGTAACCGGATCGATCGCCAACGGAGGTGCCGCATCCATGGGGAAATTCTGCGAGTACCCCGGCGCCCATGGAATGAACTGATACGGCGGACCGGAGGGGGGACTTGGGATCGCGTTGAGCGGATCGCCGCCATTGTATGGCGTGCAGAGTTCGTAGACCAACAGATCGCCGTCGGCATCGGTGGCGCTGTTATCGAACACCATGTTCTGACCAACGCACAGCGCGATCGGGGGATAGTCGGTGAACGCTGGGCTACTGTTCGCTCCGACGAGATTGGCATCGGGCACGGCTACGGTGCAGGTGAGCCCTTGATCGTCCGGCACAATGACGTTCAAGATGCTCGGGGTTCTGCAACAGCGTTGGTAGCTCACCCAATATCCTCCTGGAATGGGCGGCAGGTCTAGCACCGCACTGTACTCCGCAGCTTCCACGCAAATGGACGGAGGGGCCGTAAGGCAAGGATTGTTCAGTACCACTGGAACGGCCGTAGCACCCGGGAAAGGGATGAACTCCGAGAACAGGTAGTTGCCGCTGCCGTCGAAAACGCCCAACTCCGCGTTGGCATCGTAGCCGGTGCCGTTCACATTGTTCGGCCCACAATCGCGGAAGAGCTTCAAGGTGAACAGGTACTGATCACCGCCTTGATGCGCGTAGTAGATCTCCCCGCCGATGATGTGCGTGGCCATGAGCCCCGAGACGAGGCCAAGCGACAGGACCGATGCCAATGCGCGCACCATGCTCTTGATGGACGACAAGATACTCCGCAACGTTGCTCCCTGGCACATTTGTGCCCTCGATCTTGGTCGGATCCTAACTGGTCCGGGCCAGGGCCGCGTCGAACTCGCGGGCGTCGATCGGCGCGAAGGCGCCATGGGCGCACAAGATCATATCCTGCACCAGCACCCGTTCTGGATAGGCGCCGGCGATCACGTCGTGGCGCAACACCTTGGAACCGACCAATTGGACTTCCACGAAACGGTCCACCGCTTCGATCCGGTAATAATTCCCGCCTGAGGCGGAGCGACGGTAAAGTGGGAATTCTTCCATGGGACGGGGAGCGGGGCTGCTAATTTGCGCAGCCCGCCACAATGGAACTCACCCGCACCCTCGCCGACCTGTTGCTTCGCACCCACGGCGCGGACCTCCGAAAGGTCGCGGTAATGCTCCCCAACCAGAGGGCCGCTGTGCATTTACGCAGGCATTTGGCCGAACTGCACGGCGGCCCGCTCTGGAGCCCGGAGATCTTCACCACGAGGTCGTTCCTGGCCGCAGTGGCCGAATTGGAGGAAATGCCCGAGCACTGCGCCCTGCTCGAACTGCACGCGGTCCACGCGGCATTGAAAGGCGCATCGGCCGAACCTCTGCACGATTTCCTGCTCTGGGCCCCGACCGCGTTGCACGACATGAACGAGGTGGATGAACATCTGATCGATCCCGCGCTGATCTACCGCGACCTGGTCCATATCGAGGGAGATCGATGCCTGGAGCTACAAGGGAGGATCCTTGAGCGAGGGCCAGCAACGGCTGGCTACACATTGGGCACATCATGGTGAACTGCATAGAGGCCTCGCTGAGGGAGCAGCGGCGATAGGCGTGGCCACGGCGGGTGGGCTCGCCAGGGAAGCCGCACGTAAAGCATCAGCATGTGCCAATAGCACACGCTGGGAGGCCGTGTGGTTCGTGGGACTGTACGCGTTGGTCCCGGCCGTGCAGCGTGTGATAGAAGCGTTCACGCGTGTTGGAAAAAGCCGGATCATCTGGGACGCGGACCAGTACTATCTGGATGACCCAATGATGGAAGCAGGGCACTTCCTCCGGCTCGCGCAGCGCAGTCTCGGCCCCGGTCTTGTAGCCGCATCGGATCTGATCCGCACCTCCCCTCCTTCGATCGAGCTGGTAGCGCTTCCTGATACCATTTCCGAAGTGCAGGCCGCTGTCGCACGTATCATGGCCTTGAGCATCGAAGAGCGTGCGCGCACATGCCTTGTGCTCGCCGATCAGCAGCTCCTCTTGCCGTTGCTCGCCATGCTCCCGGCGGATACCGGTCCGGTTACCGTGAGCATGGGCCTGCCGCTAACCGATCTTCCCTTGACCTCACTGGTCGATCTGCATCTCCGTTTGCTGCACGATCACGACGAAAGATCGGGGTACCGCGTCTCGGATCTCTTGGCTTGGTGCGGCCATTCCATCTGGCAGAACGCGGCAACGCTCCGAACTCTTCGGGGCGAATTGAAGCGTTCGCGCCAGGACAGAACACACCTTCACGCGCTGCTTCCGACCGAGGGCATCGATGTTGGTCCCATCGAGCCCCTTGTGCGGTCACTTTCCCCGTTGTCGGCCCGCGATGAGGATGTGCATCAGCGGCTTCTCGACCTGCTTCGAGCCGTGCAGGTACTTTGCACGGATCCTTTCGCGCTCGAACAAGCCTATCGAACGGCCGTTGTTCTGGATGAGGTCCGACACGCATTGGACCGCGCCGGGTACAAAGCGAACATGCAGACCTACCACCAACTCTTGGGACGCCTGCTGCGCAGCACGCAACTGACCCTCTCCGGGGAACCCTTGCAGGGCCTGCAGGTCATCGGCATGCTGGAATCACGTGCGACCGACCACCACCGGCTGATCTTGCTGGGCGCGAACGAAGGCCATCTTCCACCGACTGACGTACGGATGAGTTTCATCCCCGGAGACCTACGGATGGCTTACGGACTTCCGTCAAGATCCGATGCGGACGCCATCGCGGCCTATGGTTTCTACAGGATCCTGCACCACACCCGAGAGGTGGTCCTGCTCTTTGTGGATGATGGACAGGCAGAGAAAGAGCGAAGTCGTTTCATCACACAGCTCGATCATGAACTTTCCCCCGTTGCAACGAACCAATTCCACCGTTCCGCGCTTCGCCCGGCCATGCCCGAAGGGCGCCACCCGCCGCGCGACCTGGCCAAGACGCCCGCAGTGTTGGCAGGCATTGAGGAACATGCGGAACACGGGTTGAGCCCTTCAGCATTATCCAGCTTTCTGCGCTGTCCGCTCGACTACTACTATCGGTACCTCTTGCGTGTCCCGGAAACGGAGGAACGAAGTGCGAGCCTGGGCAACAACGAGGTTGGCACCCTTGTGCATACGTCGTTGGAGCAGCTCTACCGGCCCTTTCTCGGCAAGCAGATCGACCCGGTCGCCCTGGAGGGGTCGGTGAAGGATATCGCGATACTGCTGCGCGCCAATCTTCCATCCGGCACTTCGGCCACGGCCGGGCCGCCACTTCTGCAGCTCGGCATGGCCCAGCATGCCCTTGAAAGGGCTGTGTTGACCGAAGTTCGGCACCTCGGAACGGGCAAGGATATTCTCCTCCTCGGACTCGAGACGCCGCTGGATCATCGGGTGCCCCGTGGTGGTGGTGGCTCCGCATCGCGGCCATTTCGCGTAAAGGGTCGAATAGACCGGATAGACGCGCGCCAGGGGATGGTGAACTTGGTGGATATGAAAACCGGCATGGCCGATCCCAGTGAGTTGAGTTTGAGATCGCTGGACGTGGAGGGTATCGATGCGCGACACGCCAAAGCGTTGCAGCTCCTTGTTTACAGCTGGCTCTATTTGAACAATAACCCGGACGTTCCGTGCGTCCGCGCCTCGATCCTGCCATTGCGGAGCAGCGGATCGGGAGAAGGGATCCCCTTGCTCGTCGCGGGCGAGGAGCGGATCCAACGCGCTCAACTACCCGCTATCACCGCGATCATCGGCGGACTGGTCGAGCGCATGTGCGACCCGGACGTCCCCTTCCGCCACGAACCAGCAAGCCATTACTGCAAGATCTGCATGACCTAATACCAGTTCGGTCCAGAACGATGAAGGGGCGCCATGGGCGCCCCTTCGGTGGTGCTATGACCAAAGGATCAGCGATACACGATCTTGTGTACACCCACGTCACCGTTCCGGCTGACCTTCAGGTAGTATATCCCGTTGCTTTCGGTGCGGATGTCCATCTCCTTGCGGTACGTACCCTCAAAGCCGCGCTGCGCATCGGTGAAGATGCTTTGGCCCAAGGTGTTCACCACGTCAACCTGGAGATCCGAAGGTGTTGCCACCAGGAACGAGAACATGAATTGACCATCGTTCGGGTTCGGCAGTATAGTGACGGCCCCGTCCTGTTCAGAAGCCGTGATCGATTTCTGGTAAATGGCGCCCGTGGCATCTTGGCCACCCATCGAAACGTAGTAATCGGCGTTGTTGGTCACCTCGTTGGTCCAATTGTCATTGACCAGCTCCACCGCCGCATCCCCAGAGAAAGGAATGCTCAACACGGTGTACTCCTTACCCGCCTCCCAGGCTGCCCCAGTGTTCCGGATCGGTTCAAAACCAAAGCCAGCGAAGACCATGTAGCTGAAGGTACCTGCATCCCGCACCGCGCCAGACTGGGCAATGGGGATGTACGTAGCCGGGCCGTTCGGTTGGGTAGGCTCGCCCAGTTCGATGTTCGCGCTGTTCTCCCAGCGCAGGGTGAACACCGTGGAGGAAAGGATGCCATCGAAATCAGCCGATGGTCGCATATGCACTTCCAACTGACCATTGTTGGCATGGAGACCTATGTCCACAGGGCTCTGCGCCGAGAGCAGTGAACAGGAACCCATCAACAGGGCTGGTCCGAATGTGCGGAGGGTAGAAGAGTTCATCATGTTCCTAGGTGTTCGTGCGTGCTTGATACGTAGTCGTGCTTACTTCGTTCTGGTTGCCCGTTCCGGGAACTTTACCGAAGGTGAGGCCGAAGGTACATCGAAGGGCATGGGCAATGCAAGGCGACCCTCCTCTCTTTTCGACCATCGGGGGATACTACCGGCCGGATGGTACAAACCACCTATAAACCGAACAGGGGCCCTTGCGGACCCCTGCGCGGTAAACCTGCAAGGAATTAATGGAACCAATGTCAGTAGGGGGAAGATGTCCCGCTGACGATAGCAAGACGCAGCTTTGGAAAAAGGGTTGCCATCCCGCTCCTACCGTTAGGGGCACTAGCGATCGAACCGGTAACCAACGCCTCTTATCGAAAGAAAATGGCGGGGTGTGCGCGGGTCCGGCTCGAAGAGCTTGCGGAACACGACGATGAAGTTGTCGATGGTACGCGTGGTGGGGAAAACATCGTAGCCCCAAACTTTCTGCAGGATCTCCTCGCGGGACACCACCTCACCTTCCCGTTCGGTCAACAGGCGGAGGAGCATGGCCTCCCGTTGGGAGAGTTTTCGCTTCCCGCCCAGGCCGATCGCCTCGAACGATGCGAAATCGATGGTGTTCGCGCCGAAAGCGTACCGCTCGGTCGCCTTTTCTATTCCCTGCCCCCCATAGCGCCGAACCACTTTTCCCACACGGAGCAGCACCTCCTCCACCTCGAACGGCTTGCCCAAGTGATCGTCACCTAGCCGCAAGCTTCGGAGCCTATCGGCGGGCGCAGTGCGCGCGGTGAGGAAGAGAACCGGTGTCCGATCGCCTTCCAAACGGGCGGTCTCACAAACCGCGAAGCCATCGATACCCGGCAGCATCACGTCCATTATCGCCCCGTCGAATCGAGCGCCGCGTAACTTCTCCAAGGCCTCCGGGCCGGTCGTGGCCGTGGTAACATGGTAACCCTCGAGTTCCAAATTGAGCCGCAGGGTCTGCCGAAGCCCTTCCTCATCCTCCACCAAGAGCAGCCGGTACTTCTTTACTTGTTCCTGCACGGGATCAAATATCGCGGTCAGGTACCTTTGGGCCATGTTGTTCACTACCCACCAAGTGGTCCAGGCGGAGCGCTTTCGGCCCAATACGTTGGTCGACCACTTGGATATTCGGTTCGGAGTGGACGCGATGGGGCACTTGACCGCCTCGATGCCCGTGGACCACCGCACCCACCAACCTGCGGGGTTGTTGCACGGCGGAGCGACCGCAGCGCTGGCCGAGACTTTGGGGAGCGTCGGTTCGGCGATCCCGGTAGTGCCCGGAGGAAAAACCACCGTGGGGATCGAACTGAACGTGAACCACCTGAAAGGTGTGCGCGACGGTCGAGTGATCGCCACCGGAGAATTGGTGCATCGCGGGCGGACAACCCATGTGTGGGACATACGGGTAAGGAACGAACGTGAAGAATTGGTGGCGGTATGCCGCCTTACGAACATGATCATCGATCCACGCCCATGAACGATCACGGCCAGCTCCGGGAGGCATTGCACCGCTGTCTGAGCAAAGGGCTCACGTTCGCGGCCTTCCGCCGACCAGACCAACCGGTTGAGATCTGGGCCCAACGGACCCCTGATCTGGAGTTCATCGACGGCGGGCTGATGCTCGAACTGAACGAAGCATTTCTGATCGCGCCCTTCGATCTTTCCAGCGATCGCGTGCCGTTCATCCGCTCCGATGTACAGCTCCTTTTCGGTGAGCTGGGGCCAGACATCGCTTTGCTGAACGCCTGCGAGGGCTCCACAGGCCCGAACGAGGCTGTACCGCGCTCAACAGAGGAGTCGATCTTCCAAGATGCTGTCGAATCGGCCGTATCCGCGATCGCCTGCGGTGCGATGCAGAAGGTGGTACTGTCCCGCACGCTCAATACGCCGCTCGCCGGGTCGCACTTACCCGACCTGTACATCAATGCGATGCACGAACATCCGGACGCCTTTGTTGCACTGGCACATACCCCCCTGCACGGTACCTGGATCGGTGCTTCGCCGGAGCATCTTGTGTTCGAGGAGGAGGACCGCGTACGCGTGGATGCGCTCGCCGGGACCCTGCCCATCGGGATCGCACCGACCGAGCCGCACGCCTGGTCCGAAAAGGAACGCAACGAACAGATGCTGGTAACGGAAAGCGTGCTCGACACCTTCCTGCACCTCGAATTCAAAGAAGTGATCGCACGCGGGCCGACCGTTGTGCACGCGGGCCAGGTGGCCCACCTGCGGACCTTCATCCATGCGGACCTGGACGACCGGATGCTCGGGGACCTTGTGCTCGCATTGCACCCCACCCCCGCTGTTTGCGGATCACCCAAGGCGGCCGCCAAGACGTTCATCGCGGCCCACGAGCAACATGATCGGGCTCTCTATGCCGGATTCTGGGGACCGTGGAGCCCGGATGGGTTCACCGAGCTTTTCGTGAACATCCGGTGCATGAGGGTGTTCGAAGGTGAAGCCGTGTTGTACGTAGGTGCAGGCATCGTTGCGGATAGCGATCCGAAGGCGGAGTGGGATGAAACAGAACAGAAGGCGCAGACGTGGCTGCGAGCGATCGCAGCGCTGAAGTAGGGCCCGGTAAATTCGCGGTCCTATGATCACCACCGATCTTTTCTCGGCCGCCGAACTCGCGCGGCTCTGTGCCGCCAAGGGGATCCAACACGCGGTGATCAGCCCGGGGTCGCGCAGTGCTCCGCTGGTGCTCGCCTTCAACAAGCAGACGGCATCGCATGCCTGCGCGTGATCGACGAGCGGAGCGCCGCCTTCTTCGCGTTGGGCATGGCGCAACAACTGCACGCTCCCGTCGCGCTGATCTGCACCAGCGGTAGCGCGGTACTCAACTACGGACCCGCGATCGCCGAAGCGTTCTACCAGCGCGTACCTCTGCTCGTGATCACCGCCGATCGGCCCGAAGAATGGGTGGATCAGGGCGAAGGCCAGGCGATCCGGCAACACGGCGTGCTCGCGTTGCACATGAAGCGCAGCATACAACTGCCGCGCGATGCGAAGGATGGGCTTTCGCGCTGGCACTGCGGGCGCCTGATCAATGAGGCGATCGACGCTACGCTCCTGCCCGTTCCAGGTCCGGTCCATCTCAATATCCCCTTCACCGAACCGCTCTATGGGACCACCACGGCTGTGGGTGATACGCGGTCCATCGCCCAAGTGATGACCGAGCCGTTCATCCTTCCCGAACATGCGCGCTGGTTGATCCATCAGATCACGTCGAGTTCGAAAGTGATGGTGTTGGCGGGACAAGGAACGTGGAGTGATGGTCTTCGGAAACAACTGCTTCAGCTCGCTTCCTTGCCGCAGGTCACCGTACACACCGAAGCCACATCGAATTTGGATGACCCGACGTTCATCACCTGCATCGACCGCGTGATCGAGGGGGTGGATGAGCGGAACGAGAGCGACCTGAAGCCTGACCTGCTCATCACCGTCGGCGGGGCCATCGTCAGCAAACGTGTCAAGACGCTGCTGCGGAAGTGGAAGCCTGCGCAGCATTGGAACGTGGATCTGGGGCAGCGGCACTATGATACCTACCAGAGCCTGACGCACGACATCGCCGTGAGCCCGGAGGTCTTCTTCGCACAGATCGGTGGTGCTGTGAAGGGCAACGGGAGCATCTACCGTGAAGCATGGCGAATGGTCGATGAACGTACACGCGGTCTCCATCACCGTTCCATAGCGCAAGCACCGTTCTGCGACCTCACCGTGTTCAACACCGTGAACGACCGCATCCCCGGCGATAGCGATGTACACCTGGCGAACAGCACGCCTGCGCGGTACGCGCAACTTTTCGATCGCGTGCGCGGCCATCGCTGGTTCAGTAACCGCGGGACCAGCGGTATCGATGGCTGCACGAGCACCGCCGTGGGCGCAGCGCATGCGACCGGAAAGCTCACAACGCTCATTTCCGGGGATACCGCCTTCTGCTACGACAGCAACGCTTTCTGGAACGAGCATCTCTCGCCGTTGCTGAAGGTGATCGTGATCGACAATGGCGGCGGGAACATCTTTCGCTACATCGATGGGCCCGACAAGGATCCCGAACTGCTCCCCTGGTTCGAGGCGCCACACACACGCAGCATCGAAAAACTGGTTAAGAGCTTCGCCCTACCCTACTACCATGCGAACGATGAAGCTTCGCTGAATACCGGGCTGGACCAACTCTACAAGCCGCACGACAAACCCGCGGTGCTCCACATCACCACGGACCCAATCACTTCCCCCAAAGTGCTCCGCGACTATTTCAAGAACTCCGCGCGCTGACCGTTCGCGTCCGTTGCGTTCGACGCCACAAGCGGACAACCCTGGCATCCCCGCGTCTGGACCCCATCAAAGAATACACCGATATCCGATTCGAGTTCTTTGAAGGCATCGCCAAGATCACGATCAACAGGCCCGAGGTCTACAACGCCTTCCGCCCGGAGACGAACAAGGAGATGATCGATGCGATGGACATCGCACGCGAGGACCCGAACATCGGCGTCGTGGTGTTCACCGGTGAAGGAGACAAGGCCTTCTGCAGCGGTGGTGACCAGAACGTAAAGGGGCGCGGCGGCTACATCGGCACCGATGGCATCCCCCGTCTCAACGTGCTCGATCTGCACAAGCGCATCCGCGAACTGCCCAAGCCCGTGGTGGCCATGGTGAACGGCTATGCGATCGGTGGCGGGCATGTATTGCACGTGGTGTGCGACCTCACCATCGCTGCGGACCATGCGCGTTTCGGGCAGACCGGCCCCAAGGTGGGCAGCTTCGATGCGGGCTTCGGCAGCAACTACCTCGCGCGGCATGTGGGCCAGAAGAAAGCCCGCGAGATCTGGTTCCTCTGCCTGCAATACAGCGCACAAGGAAGCCTTCGACATGGGCATGGTGAACAAGGTGGTGCCGATCGAGATGCTCGAGGACACCACCGTGGAATGGTGCAGCATCATGATGCAACGCAGCCCAATGGCCCTGCGCATGATCAAGCGTGGGCTCAATGCCGAACTCGACGGCCAGCGCGGCCTGATGGAGTTCGCCGGCGACGCCACGCTCATGTACTACTTGATGGACGAGGCACAGGAAGGACGCAATGCCTTCCTGGAGAAACGCGCACCCGACTTCCAGAAGTTTCCGAAGTTCCCGTGATGAGGGCTCAAGGCAGAGGTGCAGCGAACGCAGAGGTTCGCACCGCATGAAGCACTGGCTCTCCGCCTTCCGTCTTCGCACGCTTCCGCTGGCGGTGAGTAGCATTCTTGTGGGCAGCGCCATGGCCACGAACTGGGGTTGGGTAAGCTGTTTCGTTGAGCTGTCCAGACCGGTCGTTCTCGTTCTGGCTTTGTTGACGGCTATCCTGCTGCAGATCCTCAGCAACCTCGCCAATGATCTCGGCGATCACCAGCATGGCACGGACAACAAGGACCGCGTCGGTCCGCAACGCGCGGTGCAAAGTGGCGCTATCTCCCCCTCAGCGATGAAGCGTGCCATGATCGTCTGCGGATCGCTCGCCTTCATCAGCGGGTGCGCATTGATCACCGTAGCCCTCGGCTTCTCCCTGACCACCCTTGTCTTCCTTATCCTCGGTCTCGCCGCGATCGGCGCGGCCGTGAAGTACACCTTCGGCAGCAACCCATACGGTTATGCAGGCTTCGGCGATGTGAGCGTGCTCCTCTTCTTCGGCATCGTGGGCGTGTGTGGTACGTTTTATTTACACACCCAGCACTTCGAACCGATGACTTTGCTCCCCGCCATCGGCTTAGGGCTCTTAAGCACCGGTGTGCTCAACGTGAACAACATGCGCGACATCGCCAATGACTCGGCCAGCGGTAAGCGCACGCTGGTGGTGCGAATGGGCGAGGCGGGAGCGAAGCGCTACCACGCGTTCTTGGTGCTCGGCGGACTTGCTTCGTTGGTGACCTTCTCCGCTTACTACGGGCATGGCTGGACCTTCTGGCTCTTCCTGATCCCACTGCCCGGCTTCGCCATCCATCTGAGGCAGGTCTTCACGAACATGGAACCGCGCCTGCTCGACCCCCAATTGAAAGTGCTCGCCATGGGCACCTTCCTCACCGCCATTCTCTTCTCGCTGGGCCTTATCCTTGCGTGATGCTCCGCGCGCGCTGGATCGAACACACCCTCCGTCCCCGCTTCGAACTGGGTACTTCCAAAGGGCCCATCACCGCGCGCACGGTGTGGTACCTGATCGTTTGGCACCGCGACCGGCCGGAGGTGCAGGGCATCGGTGAAGCAGCGCTCTTCCCCGGCCATAGCAAGGAGTTCCCTGCGGATGTGCGCACGAAGTTGCTCGAACTATGCAGCGATACCTCCAACTGGGAGCAACGTCTGCACACGGACCTGATCGATGTGCCGAGCGTGCGCTTCGCCTTAGAACAATGCCTGCGCGACCTTGAAGCCGGAGGATCGAAGACGTTGTTCCCCTCCGAATTCACGCTGGGCCGTCAAGCGATCCCGATCAATGGGCTGGTCTGGATGGGCGACAAGGCCACGATGAAGCAGCGCATCCGCGAGCAGATCGACAGCGGCTATTCCACCGTGAAGATGAAGATCGGTGCGATCGCTATCGAGGACGAGCTGGCCCTGCTCAAAGCGGTACGCGCGGAATACAATGCCAGCGACCTCACGCTTCGCGTTGATGCGAACGGCGCGTTCTCCGCGCAACAAGCTCCGGAGGTACTGAAGCGGCTCGCGGATCTGCAGGTCCACAGCATAGAGCAACCCGTGGCGCCAGGGCTCTATGAAGTGATGACGGAACTCTGCGCGGATCCGCCGATCCCGATCGCGTTGGACGAGGACCTGATCGGCGCGAATACGCATGATGCGAAGATCGATCTGCTGGACAACGTCAAGCCGCAGTACATCGTGATCAAGCCAAGCCTCGTGGGCGGTTGGGTCGCTGCGCAAGAATGGATCGACCTGGCCAATGCGCGGAACATCGGCTGGTGGATCACCTCGGCGTTGGAGAGCAGCATCGGCCTGAACGCGATCGCGCAGTTCACCGCAACATTGAACGTGACCCTGGCACAAGGCCTGGGTACCGGCAAGGTCTACGAGAACAATATCCCTTCGCCGCTGCTGGCGGAAAAGGGCTTCCTGCGCTACCGGCCGGAAGCGGAATGGGACCTCTCCACGTTGCAGCTTTGAGCCATGGCGAAGCGGTACCACACCACGATCGCCAACGCTTTCGACCACATTACCGTGGATGGCGTGCGGCTGTATAGGCTCGCTGCCTACAAGCACTTCGATAAGCTGGCCGTGAAGCGGTACATGAAGAAATACGCCTGGACCGGCCCCGTCGCGGATACGGTGATGCACCTCACGCTGCTCGGCGGTACGTCCATACCGGCGTTCACGAGCGGCACCACGGGCCCGCCGAAGCACATGAGCATACGAAGGAGCGATCTGGTGAACAGCGCTCGCCTTACGGGTGACACCTTCGGACTTGTGCCCGGCGATCGGGCGCTGCATTGCTTACCCGGTGAATTCGTGGCCGGCAAGATGATGCTCGTTCGCGCCTTCGCGCTCGGGCTCGATCTCCATGTGATCGATCCACGGGGCAGCTTGCTCAACAACTTGAAAGTGCCCGATCGCCCTCAGTTATGGCAGCACAGAGACCGTTACCCATGTCGCATTGCGTGCCTTGAACGGACCGGAGCCTTCCGATCACTTCACCGCCCTTGGCCGGGTGCATTTCGGGCGCGACCCGCGTGGTTGCCTTGTTATCTACACGCCGCACCTCATTGCCAAGCAACACCTCACCAATGATCTGGTGGAGTTGATGGATGACACCCACTTCCGCTGGTTGGGCCGCTTCGACAATGTGATCCTGAGCGGTGGTAAAAAGATCTTCCCCGAGCAACTGGAAGCCAAGACCGCTGGTATCATCCCCTATCCACACTATTTCACGGCCATCGCGGACCCCGTCCTGGGCCAGGCCGTAATGCTCGCCTTGGAAACGGACCTGCCCCATGATGAAGTGATGCCGGAAGTGATGGATCGCCTCATGGCCGTGCTCCATCCTCATGAGTGGCCCCGCCGCGTGCTCGCCGTGCGCAAGATCGAACGCACCGCGAGCGGGAAATTATAAGGCAGTAGCCGCGGATCTACTTGATCTTGTTCGCAGCCTCCGCATCGAACTCCTCGCCCGCCTCCTCCATCGGCTTGGCGTTCGTGTAAGTGCGCCAGCGGTCCAGCACGGCCTCCATGTCCGCAGGCAGCGGGCTCTCGAAGTGCATGCGCTTCCCGGTGATGGGGTGATCGATGTCCAACGTGCGGGCATGGAGCGCTTGCCGCGGCAGCAGCTTGAAGCAGTTCTCCACGAACTGCTTGTACTTGGTGAACGTGGTGCCCTTCAGCACGCGATCGCCGCCGTAGGTGGCATCATTGAAGACCGGATGACCGGTATACTGCATATGCACCCGGATCTGGTGCGTGCGGCCCGTCTCCAACTTGCACTCCACCAGCGTGATGTAGCGGAAACGCTCCAACACTTTCCAATGCGTGATCGCCGCTTTTCCTTGATCGCCCTCGGCGAACACGAACTGCACCGTGCGGTCCTTCACGCTGCGGCCAATGTGGCCCTCGATCACGCCTTCATTCTCGTCGAAATCGCCCCACACCAAAGCGTTGTACCGCCGGTCGCTGGTGCGATCGAAGAACTGACGCGCGAGATGCGTGAGCGCTTCCTCCGTTTTGCCGATCACCATCACACCGCTCGTATCCTTGTCCAACCGATGCACCAATCCAGGACGCGGGATCTCCGCACCCGGCGTGCTCGGTAGCTTTCCGAAGTGGAACAGGAGCGCGTTCACCAAGGTGCCGGTCCAGTTGCCATGGCCCGGATGTACCACCAGCCCCGCCTGCTTGTCGATCACCAGGATGTGCTCGTCCTCGAACAGGATGTTCAGCGGAAGATCCTCCGGCAACAATTCCGTATCGCGCTGCGGATAGGGCAGCACAATGCTGATCTCATCCCCGGGTTTCACCTTCTGGCTGGGCTTCGCGGTCTTGCCGTTCACCAGCACGTTACCCGCGCGTGCGGCTATCTGGATGCGATTGCGCGACGTGGCCGCCAGGCGCACGAAAAGGAACTTATCCAATCGGATGAGCGACTGTTTCGGGTCGCATACGATGCGGTGATGCTCATAGAGTTCCTCTTCGGGGGAACTATCCATGGATCCCGCGTTCGTGCCGGAGGCCAGCGCCGAGCTACCTGATGCGTCGCTTCCCATCAGCGTTGTACGATCAAACGACCTGTGCCGATCACGGTCCCCGATGGATCCTTCGTGCGAACGAGGTAAGGACCCGGCGCCACCTTCGTCACATCCACCGAGGAGCCATTGCGTAACGACCCATGCAGCACCGTTCGTCCCGTGGCATCCAGCATTTCTAAGGTGTTGGCACCGTCCGGGAGCCCATAGACCTGGAAGCCGTCCGACGTTGGGTTCGGCGCCAGCGCGAGTTGCGTTAAGGTCTCTTCTTCCACCCCAACGAAGGGATCCACGTCGGATACGAACACGGGCCGCAGCATCAAGGACCCGACCTGTGAAGTGGGTTCAAAGAAGCCATCGGTATCATAGAACAACTTGCCTGAATTGTCCCTGTTCTTATCGAAGCCGATGTTCATGAAGGTGGTGCTGCTTTGCACCAGACCCACATAGAAGGTTGGTGGTACGTATATGACCTGGTCCAGCGGGTACTCCACGAATTTGTTGAGACCGTGCGGCCGGTACTCAGGATCGCTGAACGAAACGTTCTGGAACCGGATGGATTCGGGTAGGACCGAATTCCAAACCGTGAGCAGGAAAGGTGCCGCGTCAGGGTTCTCGGGATAGAAGATGGGGTCGAAGTAGATCCGTACCGCACGCAGGGTATCCCCGGCCTGCATATCAAACCGCACGGCCACCTTGCCGTTCGGTGCGTTCACCAAGCCATAGCCGGCCTCCGCGCTGCCATCGTCGTACGCATAGTAATTGCTCAACTCCTGCACGAAGGTGGTGGTGTCGTTGTACCGGTTCATGTCCGGGGTGGTGTTCGTCCAGAACGTGTTGCGCCAGAACGCGGCACCTGTCGAAAGTCCGGGATCGAACTCGAAAGGAGCCACTTGATGGGAACTCGGATAGGTGCTGTTCGCGTTGTTGATGATGTTGTTCCCCGTTCCGAAGTTGGCGATCGGTGCTGCCCCATCCAGGCCGGAGCGCACGCCCCATGTGATCAAGTGATCGCTCACGTCGAGGTTTTTTTGCATCAGCGTGACGGACGATGCCATGTACGACGACGGCGCTTGCGTGAAGTGCGCGAACGGCACCGAGGTATAGGTCTCCAGCAACGATGCTTCCGGATACAGGTAGGCCACGTCCACAAGGACCGTATCGCTCGCGCTGCGTTGCCGGCCCAGACGCACGTAGTCGATGTGCCAATGGTCCAGCGCCCCGCTCTGCGTTCCGTAGTTCAGGAACCGCATCCGGAACTCCGTTTTCAAGAAGCGCGAGTCGGTGATGGGCAGCATCACCTGCTTGAAATCCGTGAGCGCGGTATACGGCGCGCGCCATACCCGCATCCACTCATCTTCATCAGGCGCATAGAACTCCAGGATCAGGCTGTCCTCCTCCTGTACTTCCGCATCGCCGCTCAGGCCCTGTGGTTGGTAGAAGAAGCTCAGGTAGATCGAGTCGCCCGGCGGATAGAGCATGTTGATGGGCACCGAAGTGAGGTGGTCGTTGATGCCGTATGCCGTGGGCGCGTTCGTCACGTAAGGGATCCCTAGGCGGTTCACCCCATCGAAGGTGGCTACGCCGATGGTGGGCGGATCGATGGGATAGGTGCCGTTCACATATACTTCATCATCCTCCCAAAGCACCAAGGGCACATCCACATTGTTCTGATCGTAGGTGGCCGAGGAGGGTGCCACGGTATAGACCATTAAGCTGTCCTGGAAAAGATCGGGGGCGTACAGGATGGTGTCCGTTTGCGGATCGCCGATCGTGTCCCAGATGTCGTAAGGCGGCCATCCGGTGATCACCGTGGAAGCGGAAGGGTAGTCCGAGAGATCGAATTGTGTCACCGCGGTCTCCGGGTTTGCCACGCGCACGATCGTATCCACCCCCACCGTATCCACAGTGTAGCTATAGGTGGTGTCGGTCATAAAGGCCATATCCGGCGTGGAGACGCCGGCCACTTCGAGGAAGTACACCTTGTCCGTGAAGGTGACATCCGGATCGGTGCTCTGCGCGTTCTTGTGCCTCGTCCGATCGATGGAGAAATCGTCCATCAGCGGAAGGGTTTGCGGCTGGTTCTCGTAGATGAAAAAGTCCCCACCCGACGCGCGTAGCTGGCGGAACGGATTGTCCGGGCGTTGCTGGCCGGTGAGGGGGAACAATGCTTCGCCGCTCTGAGCGGATGCCAGCAAAGGTGAAATAGCGAGGAAGAAAAGGATCGCGTTACGGAGCATCATCGGCATCTTCGATTGCGTTCGGATCGGATAGACTGTCAACTGCGGCTGGTCGCAGGCCTGCGGTATCGGCAGTGAGCCAGATATCGATCAAGCCGCCCATCGCGATCATGCCCGCGCCAGGGGCCTGGCGATACACCCTCGCGAACGACGAATCGGCTTTGCTATTGCATCCCGCACATTCCAGCACCGCGCCCAAGTTCAATGAGGCCATGTTCACCACCGTTGACACTTCGGCAAAGGTCAGGCCGGTGAGGTCCGGAACAGGGACGCGCTCACCGCTCTCGCCGCTGCCCAGCACCAGAGTGATGGCTTCGCCCTTGCGGATTCCCGTACCCGTGGCTATCGGCGCACCGCGATAGAGTTGTTGAACAACACAATCCGTGCAGGCATCCGGCTTGTAGCGCAGTTCGGCCACTTTCAATCCCACGATGTCCAACACGCTTATGGCCTGCCGCTTCGAGAGGTCCACCAGCGCGGGCATGTCCAGCATGGCGGGTTGCAGGGCGTTCACCACCAGGTAGATGGATCGCCCGGGTTTCACCTGCGATCCAGCACGCGGATCCTGTTCCACCACCGCGCCTTTCACCGCCTCCTCGTTGTGTACCGAGTCGATCACTTCCGCCGTCAGTTCCAGAGGCCGCAGCAGGGCCTCCGCCTCCGCCACCGTGCGCCCCTTCACATCCGGTACCGCCAGCGCTACCCCGTGGCGCGTGTAACCGCGCACCCAGGCCCATCCGGCCAGGCCGATGGCCAAGGCGGTGAGCACAGGAAGGATGTATGCGAGCCTGCGGAACATGGAGGTACCTCGCTGACCAGACCGGCCAGGAGGCTAAGGAGCGCGGCAAAAGTAGACTTTCGGGCGGGGGGCAGGATGCACCACCAACGTCCGAAAGCCTATCGCCACGGCTCGCGCTTCGCACGAGCACAGGTTCATTCTTCATCGATCGACGGTACGAACAGCATGACACGGATCGGCTTTATTTGCCCTCCACATGGCATCGCCCTCGTTCCTCGACCGCATACGTGCGCGCTTCGCCAACACCTACAAGGAGTTGGGCAGCCGCCGGATCGCCGGGCACTTGCAGGTGGATCCCGCCAGGGCGATTTTGATCTTCGCTGCGCCACGCGGTGGTTCAACCTGGCTGGAAGAGTTGGTGCGTACCATCCCACGCACGGCCACGGTATGGGAGCCGCTGGACCTGGAGAACAACCCGCCCTTCGCGCGGATCGGCTTCTGGTGGCGGCAGCATATTCCGGAAGGGGAAACTTGGCCGGAAGCGGAAGCGCTCTTCCAAGACATGCTCGCGGGGCGCATGTTGAGCAATTACCTCACGCGCACCTCCACACTCGCCCACTTGCGCGAGGCGGACCGGCTGGTGGTGAAGTTCATCCGGGGCAATTTGCTGCTGCCATGGATGGTGCAACGCTTCCCCTTGCCCAAGCCCGTGCTGTTGATCCGCCATCCGTGCGCGGTGATCAGCTCGCAGAAGAAGCGCGGTACTTGGGATAAGTTCCCTTTGGTGATCGACCCACCACCGCATCGGTTCGATGCGCTGTACCGCAGCTATCAGCCCCACTTCAACACGGCCACCACCTTCGAGGAAAGACAGGCCGCCAGTTGGGCGGCCGACCACAAGTATCTGCTCGAGCATCCACTGAACGACATGGCGTGGACGACGATCACCTACGAGGAACTCGTGGTTCACCCGGAAGCCACCTTGCGCAAGATGTTCTCCGCCTGGGGCATGGAAATTCCTGCGAAGGCGTTGGACTTGGTGCGCAAGCCGAGCAGCACTGTGGTGGAAGGTTCGCGTGTAAACGACCCACACGCGCAGCTTTCCTTGTGGCAGAGCCGCATGGCACCGGACGAGATAGACCGTGTGTTGACCATGGTGCGCCGTTTCGGATCGACCTCTACAACGAAGGTGTGATGCCCACGCGTTCCTTTACGCCCCGGTGAACCTTCTTTCAATGAACGCTCCTACTGAACGGCTTCCTCTGATCGCGGTGATCCGCGGTGGACTCAGCGGCGAATCGGTGATCAGCTTCCAAAGCGCCGACCGCATGCTGAAAGCCATCGATCGCACGCGCTTCGCCCCGGTGATGGTGACCCTCGGCGCCGAAGGTTGGAGCTGCGCCACTTTGGAAGAGGTGCCGTTGCCCTTCGATCCCGGCACCTTTCGTACCGATCGCGGCAACGGTATGGAACGCATCGATGCCGCGTTGATCGCCATCCATGGCACACCGGGCGAGGACGGAAAACTCCAGGGGTATCTCGATCTGCAGGGGGTGCCTTACCAAACGGGTGGCGTGCTCAACATGGCGCTCACCTTCAGCAAATCGTCCACCACGGGCCTGCTTCGGCAACTCGGTTTCACCGTGGCACCGGGCGTGGTGATCGCCCAAGGGGATGCGGTCGTACCCGAACACATTTTGGAGGCCGTGGGCCTGCCCTGCTTCGTGAAACCGGATGAGAGCGGCAGCAGCCTCGGCATCAGCAAGGTGAAGTCCGGGGAAGCTTTGTTACCCGCGATCGAAGCGGCCTTCAAGGAGAGCCATCGTGTGCTGGTGGAAGGTGCGGTGAGCGGACGCGAACTCACTTGCGGTGTGCTTGGCATGAACGGCGAAGTGAAAGCCCTGCCGGTATGCGAGATCCGCACCTCGCACGAGTTCTTCGATTACCAAGCCAAGTACCACGCTGCCGACACCGAAGAACTGGTGCCCGCGCCCCTGCCGGACGAGGTGACGCGGATGGTGCAGGAGCGTTCCGCAGCGATCTTCCGCGCGTTGGATTGCCGGGGTATGGCGCGTGTGGATCATTTCTGGAGCGGCACCGGCACCAACGAACAGGACCTGGTGACCATCGAAGTGAACACGACACCCGGGTTCAGCGGAGCGAGCATCTATCCCAAAATGCTCGAAGTGTCGGGGATCGGCGTACCCGCCGTGATCAACGGGCTGCTCGCGGAATGCCTTCAGCGCCGCCGCTGAGAATCGCGCAAGTACACCAACAACTTCTCCATCGCACGCGCACGGTGGCTGATGCGGTTCTTGGCCTCGGCATCAATTTGCGCGAAGGTGAGCGACGACCCTTCTGGCAGAAAGACGGATCGTAGCCGAAGCCCCCGGGTGCCCAATGGCGCATGCGCGATAGTGCCCTCCACGATCCCTCGAACAAACGCTCCTGGTCTCCATCCACGAAGGCGAGTACCGTGCGGAAATGGGCGGTGCGTAGCTCCGTGTTCCTCAGCGCATCGAGGAGTTTGCGCATGTTCAGCGCTGGATCCTTGGTGTCCCCGGCATAGCGTGCCGAATACACACCGGGCGCTCCGTTCAACGCGTCCACTTCCAAGCCGGTATCATCGGCCACACAGGCGCGCCCGCATTGCGCGAACGCGTACCGTGCTTTCTGGAGCGCGTTCCCTTCG
The DNA here is from genome assembly GCA_016712025.1 of Flavobacteriales bacterium. Taxonomy (GTDB): domain Bacteria; phylum Bacteroidota; class Bacteroidia; order Flavobacteriales_F; family PHOS-HE28; genus PHOS-HE28. The sequence goes on along the minus strand of JADJRW010000007.1, from coordinate 26,806 downwards.
AGGGTGTCGGAGGTTTCTGGCAGGTCGGTCGACAGGCCAAGTTCAAGAAGCCCGAGCACCGCGAAGTCCTTCGGAAGGAGCGCGCGCAGCTCGTCTACTTTGCCTGGGTTGCCCGTGCACAGTACCAGTTCGATCATCGGTGCCGAAGGTCGCACTTGACTGTCGGTGACGCTCTGGCGGAGGTGGATACTTTTACCGCGCAACGGCCCCGGGGCCGCGTCGTCTATCAGGCATGAGAAAGGCATTGGCCCGCAGGTGGAAGGATGAGTTCGGACAGGTGTCCCAACGCGGCTCCTTCGCCAACAGCGCGGCCCACGTGTTCAGCGGCTCTTCGCTGGTGATCCTGAGCCAGTTGGTGCTAACTCCGATCATCGCGCGCATTTATGGCCCGGAGGCCTACGGGGTCTACGGCCTGTTCCTCGCGCTATCGCTCAACCTCGCGCAGCTTTCGGATCCCGGCTTGTTCACCGCCTATGTGCTGCCCCGCGACCACGACCGTTTCCTGGACCTGGTGCGATTGGACCTGATCTGTTTCGCTGCGGTGCTGCTCTTGATGCTCCCCTTCTGCCTCGCGCATGAGATGATCTACACCTGGGTGCCGGCGTGGAGCATACTCGGAGGCTGGGCGCTGCTCTTGCCTCTGGGAGTGGCGGTGCAGTTCCTGCCCAACTTGTTCACCAATTGGCTGATCCGCGAAAAGAACTTCCGCGCGTCACCCTACCTCGGCGGTGGTACCAACCTGGTGCTGCGCGTCTTCAACCTGATCTATGGTCTCTTCAGCAAGGGTGCGGTGCATGGACTGATCGTGGGCGAAGTGGCCGTGCGCGGAGTGGGATTGCTGGCGTACTGGAAGGCCATCGGCCATGGTGCTTTGGTGCGCGTGCTCACCTTCCCCCCTTGGGCAAGGCTTCGGGAGACGTTGCATGAGTACCGCATGCATCCCCTTGTGCTCTTCCCGGAGCGCTACGTGGCGTTGCTGGGGCAACAGGTACCGATCTTCATGTTGGTCTTCGATCCCGCAGCCTTGGGGCAGTTCGCTTTCGCCGGTGGTTTGTTGCTTATGCCGCTGCGCCTGTTCGGCTACAGCCTCGGTGTGGTGTTCCAACAACGTATCGCGGAGAGCCAGCACGACAAACCGCACGACCTACCGCGCATCACCATCGGAGTCTTCAACCGGTTGATGATGATCGGTGTGGTGCCGTTCGCGGCGATCACCTTCTTCAGCGATGTGATCTTCCAATGGGTGCTGGGCGATGCCTGGGTAGTGTCCGGGATCTACACGGCCTACATGGGCCACTTCTTCCTGTTCCGCCTGGTGAGCGAACCCCTCACCTCGGCGATGCTGTTGAAGAAGCGCCAGCACTATCTGCTCATTTTCCAACTGGTCATGCTCGCGGGCCGTTTCCTCGCGGTAATGGTCGCCGAGCACATGTTCGGCTCGGCCAACGCCATCGTGCTGGCTTTCAGCGCAGTGAGCACAGCCGCCTATCTGTTCTACATGACCATGCTGCTGCGCAACGCCGGTGTGCCATGGACGCGACCCGTGCTGCGTATGCTCGCGATCCTGTGCGCGCTGGATCTGCTGTTCGCACTGTTGCGACACCAAACGATCGGGAGCTGGTTCCCCGGTTCTTGAGGCCCACTTCCTATCCTTGCCTTTCGGCGCGTTCGACGCTCCCCTGACCATGAACCTGCTGCTGATCGCCTACGAGTTCCCTCCGCTCAACTCGGGCGGTTCGCATCGACCTTATCGGATCGCGAGCCATCTGTTGCGCTCCGGTATCCGGCCGATCGTAGTGACACCGGAGGCCTCGGGGCACGGCGAAGGCAACATCGATCCATCGCTGCGCGGCGACAGCGACGAACGCATGACGGTGGTGCGCACACCGCTGGATCCCAAAGGCCCCACGTACGATCTCCACGCCACGTACTACTTGCACATCGTGGATCCCTCCGCACGGCGCTGGATGCACCACCTTCGCCCAGCGATCGAACGGATCCATCGCGAGCACCGGTTGGACGCCATCCTGCTCACCGCACCGCCCTTCAGCTTGGCCCGGCCCTGCGCGCGATCGCCAAAGAGCTCGGACTTCCTTTCATCTGGACCTGCGCGATGGCTGGAGCCATTGGATCGTAACGCCCTACGCTTCCTACCTGCACTATCGACTCACCCTGCGTGAAGAGCGCCTGGCATTGGAAAGCGCGGACGCGATCATCGCTACCAGTGATCAGACCGTGGCGGACCTGAAGTCGCTGCACCCACATATCGCGGCCGAGCGCTTCCATCTGATCACCAATTCCTACGACGGCGGGGTGCCGGATGTACCGGAACGGATCACGATGCGAACACCCACCACCAGCGAGCCGCTGCGCATCGGTTACGTGGGCAGCTTTTACTACACGCCCTATCAGCGTGCGTTGATGTTCTCCCCGTGGTTCAGAAAGAAACCGCATCAGTGGCTGCAGTTCGCCCCGCGTAAGGAGGATTGGCTCTATCGCTCGCCGCATTTCTTCTTTAAAGCACTGGCCGCGCTCCGTGTGGAACGGCCGGAGATCGCCGATCTCCTTCGGATCGAACTCGCAGGGCATATACCCGACTGGCTGCGCGCCATGGTCGCGGAGCACGGCCTTGAGGAGCTGGTCGTTTTCCACGGTCGGCTTGGCCACCGCGAAGCACTCGCATTGCAGGCACGATGCGACGCGTTGTTGATCACGTCGAGCAAAGTGATCGGTGGTCAGGACTACAGCATCGCCGGCAAGACCTTCGAGTACTTCCAGACGTTGCGGCCGATCCTCGCCTTCGTGAGCGAAGGAGCGCAAAAGCGCATCCTCCAGCGGTCCGGCCTCTGCCTCCTTTGTCCGCCGGACGATCTTGTCACGTCGGCCCTTGTACTCGAACAGATGTTCCAAGGTGGCGTCGAACTCCATCCGGATGCGGAGTTCATCCGCAGCTTGCACAGCAACGTGATGGCCGAACGGTTCGCTTCTGTCATCCGCGCTGCGACCACCAGCCAAACAAAGGCCATCGTCTAGTCCCCTCACGATGCAACCGCTTGTTTCGATCATCATGCCCGCTTACAATGCGGAGCGCTACATCGAAGAAGCGATCGCTTCGGTGATGGATCAGAGCCATGCCAACTGGCAGTTGCTGGTGGTGAACGACGGCAGCACCGACGGCACGGCGGAGATCCTCGGCCGCTATGATGACCCCCGCATCGAGATCTTCCACCAGCCGAACGGAGGGATCGGAAAGGCGCGCAACACGGGGCTAGCACATGTGCGTGGCGAGTTCCTCTGCTTCCTCGATTCGGACGACGTGCTGCCCACCAATAGCATCCGTTCGCGCATCGCGATCTTCCAACGCCATCCGGATACCGACATGGTGGATGGCCGGGTGGTACAAATGGACAAGGACCTGCGTATACGTCTCCAGGAGTACCTGCCCACCTTCACCGGCAAGCCCTTCGCGGAACTGGTACGGCTTACGGGTAGTTGCTTCGCGGGGATCACTTGGATGGTGCGATGGGATCAACACCTGGCCTTGCGTTTCAACGAGGACACCTCGCACATGGAGGATATGCTGTTCTGCCTGGAGTACAGCCCGGGCCGCACGTACCGCTACACCCTGGATACGGTGTTGATCTACCGACGCACGAGCCATAGTTCCATGAGCGACCTGGACGGGCTGTGGCGTTCGTACCGCTTCGTGTACCGATGGATAGAGGCCCAAGGCACAGCCGATCCGGCCGATCTGCGCCGATACCGGATGCGGAGCCGGTCGATCATGGTCAAATCCTATCTGCGCGCCGGCAAACCCTTCAAAGCGATCAAAGCCCTCTTCGATCGCGTCGCACGGAAGTGACCAGTTCTTCCATCAGGTCCACCATCAAGCTGGTATCGCGAAGTTCCATCGCCGCGCGAACGCACCGCTCCGTCAATTCTTGCGGTGGTACCGCTCCGTAGCGATCGAGTTCACGACGGAAGGCATCCACGTCCAGTTCGGGAAGGCCTTTCACCACAATGCCTATATCCCGGTCCCGGGCAATGGCCCAATCGTCCGAGATACCTTCCGGAACGATGATCGGCAGACCGGCCGCCCAGTAGTGCGCCGTCTTCACGGGCGAGCGAAAAACCTGCGATGGCGTGGGGGGCACCGCGATCACACCAAGGTCAGCAGCGGAGAGAAAATCCGACAACCGTGCAGGTGGCACCGGTTCCAACAGCGTGATCCGGTGCTGCAGTTCCGCGAAACCCGCATGCTCGCGGATCCGCGCGATCTGGTCGGGGAAGGTGATCAGGAGGTGGTGCACCCGGGGATCCGCCGAACAGCTACGCGTGATGAACTCCATATACTGTTCCGCGCTGTAGTAGATCCCGCCGAACTTGCCCACATAGAATAGCACAGTGGCTTTCTCGATCCCCAACTGCGCACGCATGCTCCGGCGCATTTCGGGGTCGCGCAGGCTTTTGCGCACATCGATGGTCACGCCCTGCAAATGGATGCTGCACCGGTGCGGATGGGATCGCACGTGGTCGATCACCGCGCTGGCCGGTGCGATCAGCGCATCGGCCACGGCCATGGTGCGCCGCTCGAAGAAGCGGATCACGCGGTACTTGAGCGACCGAGGCCCCCACACACCCATCTCCTTCATGAAGAGGCTGTGTGGCTCAAAGTTCATGGCGATGAACCGATGGAACCACAAGGTGCGCAGGATGCTGCCGTACGCGCCCGTCATGCTCAGGAAGCCGAGCACCACCCGGTGCCTGTAGCCCCGTGCGAACGACCAGGCCCGCCAGGCGAGCAGGACGAGGTTGCGGAACTTCTGGTAGAACTGGGCGCCCGATAGATCGTACCAGAGCGGGCTCCAACGGATACCCAAGCGCTCCAACTCAGCGCAGCGATCGGCGGAGAGGGTTAGGCGGCGCGGCTCCTCGGTGATCAGGAGCACGTCCGCACCGATCTCGCGTTGCTGTAACCGAAGTGTATAGTCCAGGATCAAGGTGGCCACCAACGGATCCTCGATCCCATGGCAGCACAGCACTACGATGGCGATGCGGTCCTTCGGATCCCGGGTCTCAGGTGGCGCGGCACGAGGTATCATATCAGCACAGACGTGATCAGGCGGCCATGTATGCCTTCCGCTTGGCTTCGGCCGCGGCTTTTCGCACCGCTCGGGGCCGGTCCGGATCCCCGTTCACATAATCCTCGAAACGGAACCGTTGGCCACGCCCGATGGTCGCCTTCCGCACTTTCAATAGGTACAGCATGATGTACATGCCCGACACGAAGAAGGGTATGAGCGGGATCTTGAACCGCACCAAGGCGCCGAAGTTGGGGGTGGTGATCCCCGTGATGAAACCGTAGGTGAGCACGAACACCACGCACATCAGCACCAAAGGGTTCTTCACGACCAGCGAAGGGAACAATGCAACGCGGCTCTTCCACAGAATGGAGATGAACATGAACAACAAGAACGTGTTCTCCAGCCCCGCGAGGTACATCACGAAGTTCTTGCACTCGGTGAGGTCGGGCCGGAACAGGGCCGCCCAAACGGCTACCGGAAATTTGGAGAGCACGTTCGTCCACGTACCGTCCAGCTCGCCCACGTCGAAATAGTTCGATCCATATTCCTCGCTCCGCTTCAGATCCTGCTGGGCGGTGAGGATGGTGTCCAGGGCCTTGTCCAACGAGAACTTGTCCAGGCTCTCTCCCAGTTGGGTGAGAACAACGAAGCTGATGGAGACCATCAGCACGAAACCCATCGGCACCACTAGGTATTTGATCAACGAGTTGCGGATGCGCTGCAATCGGCCATAGGAAAGCCAGAGCAAACACACCGGGAAGATGGCCATGAAGACGTAAGGTTTGATGGCGATCATGAGGAAGAGCCCCAGGATCACGTGCCAGGTGGAACGCACCACCCTCTCCCGGTGGAAGAAAAGATCATCCACCCCATGGAAGAACCAGCAGAGGCCCGCGAAGGTGAAGGTGTCCTTCAGGATCGCCGATCCCCAGAAAATGGAGGAGGGCATGAAGAGTATGGCGATAGCGAACTCGCGCCGCAACCGGGGGAAATACCCCACGAAAGTCTGATAGAGCCGCCACACAGCGATGTATGATGCGCTCGAGACCAACGTGGTGGTGAGCAGGTAGCTGTTGAGCGTGAGCACCGTGAGCGGGCTGATCAACCGAGTGACCATGTAAGCCCGCGGATCGTTGTACACATAGAAGTACGGCTCGCCGGTCTCCATGGTGAACTTCAGCTTGTTGGCCAGTGAAGCCTCGCCGAACACCACGGTGAAATAGTCCGAGGGCGACTGCTTGAACAGGTTGCCCATGGCCACTGCGGAGTAGAAGTAACTGATGGTGTCGCCGCCCTGGTAGTAGTAGAAATAGATGAGGCTGAAGAACAACCCCCCGGACACCTTGGCGAGCAGCCCCCACAGAAAATACTTGTACTCCGGCTCCTTCTTTATGCGAAGGTTCTTCTGCCGTGCGAAATAAATGTACATCAACACGAAGTACACAGCCATCATCAGGTACTCCCAATAATGGATGGTAACGTACCCGAAGTACTCGGTGAAGATCATCGCTGGGTCCAAAGATCGCCTTTGGACCCACGCCTCCGCCCGGCCTTACTTTCGCCCACCATGAGCTCGGCGCATTCCGCATGTCCGCTTTGCACCAGCAAAGGCCACCGCGCCGTTGGCGGCTTCGAGGCCCACCATTTGGTGAAGTGCCGCGCATGCCGCTTCGTGTATTGCCTGCAGGATCCTAGCGTGGAGGAACTGCGTGCCTTCTACAAAGGCTATCCGGTGCGCGATGTGATGAGCCCGGTGACCGCGATCCGCTTCGATGAACTGCTGGACCGTTTCGAACCGTTCCGCAAGACCGGCCGATTGATCGATGTAGGCTGTGGTGCCGGCCTTTTCCTGGAGCGCGCCGCGTTGCGCGGATGGGAGGTGTTCGGCACCGAGTACGGCGATCGTGCGGTGGCCGCTTGCAAGGCACGGGGTATCCGCATCATCGAAGGTCCTTTGGATCCCTCCCATTATGGTGATGACCACTTCGATGTGGTGTGCTCCTTCGAGGTCATCGAACACCTCGCCCATCCCGTGCCGGAGATCGCCCGCATGGCGCGTATCCTTCGACCCGGCGGTCTGCTCTATATGACCACGCCGAATTTCAACAGCATGGGCCGGCTGTTCTCCGGATCAGCGTGGAGCATTGTACACTACCCCGAGCACCTCTCCTATTTCACCCCGCGCACGCTGCGGCGGTTGGCGCGCTCGGCGGGTCTTCAGCAGCAGTGGATGCTGACCACCGGCATCCATCTATGGCGGTTACGCGGCGCCCTGGGAAAAGCGGTGGCGCCCTGTGGCAATCCGCAAGACGATGTGCTGCGCGAACGGATCGAAGGCAGCCGGTGGCTGAAGCTGGCGAAAGGCTTCGCCAATGGCGCGTTGAACCTGCTGAAGGTGGGCGACAGTATGAAGGCAGGCTTCCGAAAGCCTGCTCAGTGATGGTAAGGCCGTCCGTCCAGGATGCTGAAGGCCCGGTACAATTGTTCCGCGAGGAACACCCGCACCAATTGATGCGGAAAGGTCATGCTGGAAAGCGCAAGCACCAGTTGTGCACGTTGCCGAAGTGGCTCCTCCACCCCATAGGCCCCGCCCACGACGAACGTGATCGTGCGCGTTCCCTGATCACGCCAACGGCCCAACTGCGCGGCGAACCCTTCGGAGGTGAACTGCTTGCCCCGTTCGTCCAACAGTACCACCATCGCATCGTCCTTCACCGCCTCCATCAACCGTTGCGTGCCCACCTTTCGCTTGTGGTCCACCTCGCCGGAGGTGATCTCAGGAACCACATGCACTTCGACAGGCGCACTGCGTCGCACCCGTTCCAACATCTCCTCCAAAGCCTGGGTGAGGGGCCCGGGGGCGTTCTTTCCGACCAAGACGAGCCTGAGCTTCATGCGCGTATGCCTGTTGACAATTCGGGCGGGTGCAAGATGCTGAACTGGCCTGATGTTTGCGAAATTGCCCCTCGATCATGCGAACTCCCTCTCCGGTGAAGCCGATCATTCCCTTCCTGTTCCTGCTACTCGCGCTTCCCGCCATGGCCCAAGATCCTGTGAAGGACGAGGTGGTGGCCGCCTTGCGCGCGGGTAATTCCAAGGAGCTGGCCCGGCACTTCATCCCCAACATCGATCTTACCGTGGCCGGTACCGGCGATGTGTACAGCAAGGCCCAGGCGGAGCAGATCCTCCGCCGCTTCTTCGATGAGAACCCGCCGGTGGACATGGTGATCGAGCACAAAGGCGCCAGCAAATTCGGTGACCAGTACTACATCGGCATCCTCCGCACACGTACCGGCTATTTCCGGGTCACTTTTTTCCTGGAAGAAGGTGACCGAGGTGCTCCAGGTGAAACAGCTCCGCATCGAGGAGGGCCGAACCGAACGCTGACGTGCTGCCTGCCGGGACCGAGGAGTTGATCACCGCGGCCATCGCCGAGGACATCGGCGATGGCGATCACACCACCTTGGGCACCATCCCGGCCACAGCGCGAGGTGGCATGCGGCTGCTGGTGAAGCAACCCGGCGTACTGGCCGGTGTGGAGGTAGCCCGCTTGATCTGCGCCCACACCGACCCGAACATGCACCTGCGCGTATTGCTCGAGGATGGCGCCAACGTCCTACCCGGGGACATGGCCTTCACCCTGAACGGGCCGGTACGTTCCCTGCTCACCACCGAACGGGTGTTGCTCAACTTCATGCAGCGCCTCAGCGGCATCGCCACCCTGACCCGCCGCTTCGTGGACGCCATCGAGGGCACCGGCTGCCGCGTGCTTGATACGCGTAAGACCACACCCACCCTGCGCGCACTGGAGAAATGGGCCGTGCTGATCGGGGGGGGCGAGAACCACCGCTTCGGGCTGTACGACATGGTGATGATCAAGGACAACCATGTGGACTTCGCAGGGGGCATCGCCAACGCCATCGAGGCCGCGCGCCGCTACCTCGCCGACCGTGGATTGGACCTGCCCATCGAGGTGGAGACCCGGAACCTCGATGAGGTGCGACAGGTGCTCGTACTGGGCGGTGTGCAGCGCATCATGTTGGACAATTTCGCCCTTCCTGAGTTGCGCAAAGCGGTGGACCTCATCAATGGTCACTACCCCACGGAAGCTTCGGGCGGCATCACCTTGGATACCGCGCGTGCATTCGCGGAGTGCGGCGTGAACTTCATCTCCGTGGGTGCGTTGACCCATAGCCCGGGCAGCCTTGACCTGAGCCTCAAAGCCCTTTGAACCATCATGTGGGAACGGATCAAACGGAAGGCCCTCTTCTCCCGTGCGTTCCGCACTTTGGTCCGGTGGTCCAAACGTGTAAGGCTCCCCGGCTTCGGAGGCTTCAGTCTTTACGCCATTTCTCGGTTCTTCTTCGAGGCGTTGGCCACCGGCCGGCTTGATACGCGCGCTTCGGCCATCGCCTTCAAGCTTTTTGTGGCCTTCTTCCCGGCTGTGATCGTACTGCTCACGCTCATTCCATACATACCTATCGACGACCTCCAGACCAAGTTGCTCAGCACGTTCCAAGGCATGTTGCCCTTCGAGGTGTACACCTTCGTAGAAAGCACGCTGCACGACCTCGTGTTGAAGAAGCACGGGACCCTGCTCTCGGTGAGCTTCGTGATCGGCGTCTACGTGGCCAGCAACAGCGTACACGCGATCCTGCTCGGCTTCAGTGGAAGCACGAATTTGACCACCTGGCACACACCGCTGAAACAACGGTTGTTGAGCTTGGGCCTCCTCTTCGCCCTCACCATCTTGGTGATGATCGCCATTCCTGTGCTCACGATCAGCAATGCCGTGGTGGCCTGGATGGATGAGCAGGGCCACCTCTCCAGTTCGCTCGAAGTGTTGGGGCTCTTCGCCGCCAAATGGAGCATACTCATGGTACTTGTGCTGGCCATGCTGGGCTTGCTTTACAACGCCGGCGACCCCACACGGCAACGGTACCATTGGATCACGCCCGGGGCGATCCTGGCCTTGGTCCTCGTGCTGGTACTTTCCAAGGCGCTCACGTTCGTCTTCTCCAACATCACGGATTACAACGCGCTATACGGCTCCATCGGGGCGATCCTGGCCGTGCAGCTATGGATCTACCTGAACATGATCGCGTTGTTGGTGGGCTATGAGTTGAACATCAGCATCTCCCGGGCCCGGCACAACCAACGGGCGGAGCTCCGGCCGGTTACCCGGTCGTAACCGCACGCGTTCGGTACTTTGCGGGCCGGTTCCATGCGTGCCCTGCTCCTTTCCAGCGCCCTACTCCTTTGTGCCAGCTCCCCGGCACAGCGCTTCGACCCGTTACGTCCACCGAACACCTACCGCAACGCCGACAACCCGCACTACTGGAGGAACCGCCCACCGTATTGGGGCTACTGGCAGCAGGACGTACACTACACTTTGAACGGAAAGTTGGATGAGGTACACGACCACCTCGACGGCGAAGGCACGCTGATCTACTGGAACAACTCGCCCGATACGTTGCGCTTCGTGTTCTTCCATCTTTACCAGAACGCTTTCAATTCGGGATCCTACGCCGATCTGCAAGAACATGGCCGTGCGAGCAAGGACACGGTGCAACGCGGCACTACGATGCAGAGCCTCCGGATAAGCGGCCAAGAGCTGCGCACCGAACAGGACAACACGATATTGAAAGCCTGGCTCCCAGTAGCACTTCCGCCAGGCGGCCGAACCACGTTCACTTTTTCCTTCCGCACGTACTGGGCAAGCGACATCTACCGGCGCATGAAGCTCTTCAACGCATGGGGCTTCAAACACTTCGATGGCGTGCACTGGTACCCGCGCATCGCGGTGTACGACAGGAAAATGGGCTGGGACACGCAGCAGCACTTGGGCAACGAGTTCCACGGCGACTTCGGCACGTACGATGTAGCGCTCGACATGCCGAACGACATGGTACTGGAAGCGACCGGCTGGCTCCAGAACCCGAACGACGTCCTGCCCTTCGCGCTACGCGAACGATTGGACATCACACGGTTCAAGGACAAGCCTTGGGATGAAGCACCTTCCGTGATCACACCCTATGTGCCCGGTGTGCGCAAGGTGTGGAAGTACCACGCGGAGAACACGCATGACTTCGCCTTCACCGCCGATCCCACCTACCGCATCGGCGAAGCGGAATGGAACGGCGTGAAGTGCGTGGCCGTGGCACAAGAGCCACACGCGAGCGGCTGGCAGAACGCGGCGGATTATTGCGCGAAGGCCATCCGCTCGCACAGCGAACTCGTGGGCATGTACGCTTATCCCAAAATGGTCGTAGCCGATGCGCGCGATGGCATGGAGTATCCCATGCTCACCCTGGACGGAGGCAGTGACCCGGACTACCGGGGACTCTTCGTTCACGAGATCGGGCACAACTGGTTCTTCGGCATGATCGGCAACAACGAGACCTATCGCGCCATGCTGGACGAAGGCTTCACCCAGTTCCTCACCAGCCAGGGGTTGGAAGATATCGATGGCGATACGTTGGTGGAAGAGCGACCCAAGAACCGCTATCTGGACCGTTTCACGAAATACGACCTGGTACGCGAAAGCGAGGTTTACCGAGGCTACATGCGCGATGCGGTGCGCGATGAATTGCCGCCGATCAACACCCACAGCGATGAGTTCGCCCATGTGGAGGGCCGTGGCCGCGGCTTTGGGCATGTCTACTTCAAGACGGCCACAATGCTCTACAACCTGCAATACGTTTTGGGCGATAGCGTCTTCCAAAAAGCCCTGAAGGACTACTTCGCCCAGTGGCGCATGTGCCATCCCTATGTCGAGGACATGCGCGCGAGCTTCATGCGCAGCAGCGGTGCCGATCTCAACTGGTTCTTCGATCAGTGGATCGAAACGGACAAGCGCATCGACTACAAGGTAGCGGGCATCACCAAACGGATGCGCAGCCAGGGACAGACCATCACTTTGCGCCGCGTGGGTTCCCTTCAAATGCCGATCGACCTGCAAGTGACCGCGCGGGACGGGAAGAACTACGCCTTCCACATCCCGAACACCTGGTACCAAAAGCCCACCACGGCCACGGTCCTCCCCCGCTGGATCGGATGGGATGATCTGCAACCCACTTACACCGCGCATGTCGATATCCCCAGCGGGATCGGCTCCGTGCGCATCGACACCACCTACCGCCTGGCCGATGCGTACCAGCCGGACAACAGTCTTCCGCGCGCGGCATCCATTGCGTTCGATCACCATGTGCCGAACCCACCCGACCGCCGCACCTACGAGATCTTCGGTCGGCCGGATCTATGGTGGAACGGGTACGATGGCGTGAAGGTGGGCGTACACTTCCATGGATCCTATCTCCGGTACAAGCACCAGATCCGGATGACCGCGTGGGTGAACACCGGCTTCGGCCAGGCATTACCCGGTGGCGGCGTGGACACCCGATACGATGCGCTTTCGTACATCCTGCGCTATGGAACGGGCACGGAGCGCATCCTCAAGGGCTCCTCGATCCACTTGCACGCGCGGCACGTGGACGGGTTGGAGCACTACGGCGGCGGCTTCCGGTGGCGGTCGCTGGACGATGGCACTTCGTTCGAAACGGACCTGCGCTATTTCATTCGACGCGACAGTTCCGACCTCACCTACCTGCTCTATCCGCAGGAATGGGACTTCAATGCACTGAGCGGCATCCTTGACATCACGCTGCGCCGTGAATTCAACCACGAAAATGGGCGTGGTTCCGTGGAAGGCCGCTTGCGACTGCCTTCGCTCGGATCGGTCGGCTTCGGTGAAAGTCTGCGCCTTACCGCCACTCACGATCTGCGCCTCGGTGGTATCGTGCTCCGCACCCGTGGTCTGATCCAATACGGCACGGGCACCGGCGGCCGCGAAACAGCCCTGTACCTCGCCGGAGCGAACGCGATGGAAATGATGGAAAACAAATACGTGCGCAGCATCGGGCCTGTGCCGAACGAATGGGTGGGCGCGTATGGCGATACGCCAGATCATTTCCACCACGGCGGTGGGCTCAACCTGCGCGGCTATGCGGGCTACGTGGCACCGGAACTGGGACCGGATGGACAAGTGATCGCCACCTATCGCGGCAACTCGGGCGCTTCCATCAATGCGGAGCTCGATCTCGATGGCCTGGTGCGCTGGCGCCCCAAAGCGATCAGGGAATATCTCCATCTGGACGCCTACTTCTTCGGCGATGCGGGCACAATGGGCTACCGCACCGCGACCGACCGACCCACTGACCTGCGCCTTGCCGATGTGCGTGCCGATGCAGGTGCCGGGTTCGCCTTCACCATAAAACGCTGGGGACCGCTCACCGACCTGAGCCCGCTAACGCTTCGTTTCGATATGCCCTTCGTGCTTTCCGCGCTCCCTGCCACCGAGCAAGAGCATGTCGCCTTCCGATATGTGGTCGGCATCGGGCGTACGTTCTGATCCTCATCGGGTCAATAGTCGCGCATGATCGGCTGCACGTCCCAATTGGACAACTCGTAAGGATCCGGACCTTGCTTGGGAGGATCCGCGAGTACGATCAATGGTGTGCGATAGGAGAACGGACCTCGGTTGAACGGATTGGAAACGAAGCCCAATGCGCGGTAATTCGCTTCAACCTCAGGGAACGTGGAGAGGAAGGTGTGTACCGCCGTGGTACCAGGCCGCTTGAACAGATGCGCAACAACATCGCACATGTACTTGGCGAACTGGTCGCGCTTCAAAAGATCCACCAACAGAATGAAGATCCGTCCGTCGGGATCACGCGATAGGCGCAGTGGCCCACGATACGGCCCTCGGCCCGCACCACGCAGCGATCGTACCGCGTGCTGGGATGAGCGGCCGGCGCCAATCGAGCACACCGCGATCCGGTACTTCGTGAACGGCCGTACCGGTGCTTCGTGCGCCGCGAAGAACGCGTCCATCTCCGCAGGGTATGTGGTGATGTCCTCCACCACTGCGCCTGAACCGCCTCGGAACAAAGCAGCCGCCTGGAACATCCACTTGTAAGCGAAGAGGTATTTCATCTCCACCATGCTCTTCCACTTCAGCTTGTGTACAAAACCCGCATACGACGTGGGGCCGGGATAGCCGATCACCAAAAGACCGCCCGTCTCTTCGCGGATGCGATCGAAGACCATGTGCGCCAGCTTCGGAAAGAGGCCCTTCCCTCGGTGGTCCGGGTGCGTCATCGTGTCCATTGACTGATGCAGGATGCGCTTTTCACCGTCGATGTACCAATACTCCGGGATCACGCCATAGAACCCCGCCACCTTGCCATCCGCTTCGGCGATGTAGGCGATGGCCTTGCCGGCGGGGTTGTCCAGGTACTTCCACTGGAAGTAGGGAACGCTGCCTCCCCCACCGAAACTCTTCACATAGATCTCGTTCAACGCGCCGAGGTCGCTGAAATCGCAGCGCCGGAAGGTGTATTCCCCCATGGGCCTAAAGATCGTAACGACGCAGCAAGGTGCGGTTGATGTAGAACAGGAGTTCTTTGGCCGTTTGGTCCACTACTCCGATCCGCGGGATCACAAAGTCCGGGTGAGCCAATTCGCGGTTCACGAAACGGTTCGGGTTGGTGGTGTAGAATGCTTGAGCCGTGGTTGCGCAATACACGGACGGAACGGGCATCGAAGTGTTGCTTCTTACCGAATGGAATTGCGTGGTGGGTGCTGGACCCCGTCAGGTCGTGCAATAGTTCAGCGCCTCGATCGAACTGTTCGTTCAATACGGCTTCTTCGGTCCCGTCCAGCACTACATGATCCCAGGTGTGATCGCCCAGGAGCACACCCTCACCCACCAATTCCTTCAGCTCCGCTTGGTCCATGTAGATCCGGTCGTTCCGCACCGGACGGCGATAGGCCGAATGGAAGGAGGATGCGAATCGCCCGCTCTCGATGATCCGATCGATGGGATCCGCATGCTCATCGCGTTCCACGCCAGCCGAACGAAGCACGTCAGCGATGTAAGCGCTATCGGCAGCATGCTGCTCCATGTTCGAGATCCAATTCTCGCCTTGCACCACCGCCGCACCATTGATGAAAACGGTATAAGGCATCTCCGCGGCCTTCAGGATGGGCCGGGCATGTGTGTAGACCGAGCGGAACCCATCGTCGAAAGTGATGGCGGCGAAATTGCCCGGCCCCAGATCCTTGCCGCTCACCATCGCGTCCAGTGGAACCACGCGGAACAATTTCCCGATCAGCGCCATCTGCTCCGCGAAGAGCGCTGGGTGCGTCGCGTTCCGGGGCGAATGATGCGCGACACCCGGCACACCGATGTCGTGGTAGCTGAATATGAAGCGGTGCCCCCTGGAGTAACGGAGCAGTTTCTCCGTGGAGAGCAGGTCCTTGCTGAGCGCTTTGATCCGGTGCATGATCCACGCGATGGTCTTACCGCGAGGGAACGCAAAGCTATCGCGCCTAAGGAGCGCGCCGACCGGACCAGGCTCGCTTCGTGGGGACCAGAGCGACATGCTTGCGTGCCGAAGTGCGGGATCCGCTAGTTTGGCGCCGCATGAGAACTGTTCGGACCGCACTGCTTTGCACATCGCTCTTCGGAGGCCTCGAACTTGATGCACAGGATATCGCGGGCCGTTGGATCAGCATCAACGATCAGACCGGGGAGGCCGGGAGTGTCGTGGAGATCGTGGTGGAGGGCGATCGTGCCTTCGGCTACGTGCGGATGCTGATGCGCCCGGAACGGCTGAAGTCCCACTGCGACCTCTGCAAGGACGACCGCAAGGACCAGCCCATTGTGGGCATGCAGATCCTGCGCGGCCTGCAACGCGATGGCGATGAATGGGTGGACGGCCGCATTCTGGACCCCCAGGAAGGCAAGATCTACGACTGCAAGATGTGGGTGGAGGATGGCCATTTGAAACTCCGGGGATACGTCGGTTTCCTCTATCGCACACAATCCTGGATCCCGGCCGGTCCCTGAACACGACGCCACGCCATGCGCGCTGAACGATCTCTTTTGCTCCTTCCCCTCCTCGGCTTGTGCGGTGTCCTCCAAGCGCAGAGCATCCTGGGGCGGTGGACCACCGTGGACGACAAGACCGGAAAACCCCGCAGCGTGGTGGAAGTCACCGAGCGAAGTGGCAAGATCTACGGCAGGATCGTGGACCTCTATGACAAGTCGAAGCTCCAGAAGCTCTGCGACCTCTGTCCGGATGATCGGCACAACCAACCTGTCGTGGGTCTGGAGATCATCCGCGCCATGGAGAAAGATCCCGGGTCAAGCCCGGGAGATGATGAGTGGGAGGACGGTACGATCCTCGATCCCGAATCGGGCAAGGTGTACGATTGCAAACTCTGGCTGGAGGATGGCACACTACAGGTACGCGGCTACGTGGCCTTCTTATACCGGACGCAGACGTGGGTGCGGGAGCGTTAGGTCTCTATCTTGAACCCATCAATTCAATTGAAATGAGACAGACCATTGCTCCCGTGCTCGCGCTTATGCTCTTCGGGACCCAGGCGCATGCCCAAACAAGTGTTCTTTTGAGCCCCACCGAAGATGCCAGTCTTGGTTACCATGACAACTTCAATTCGGCGAACACCAACTACAATAGCACCATTCACTATTCCGCCTTCGCCCAACCAGGCGCTCAAGGGGGAGTGAACAAGGCTCGTGGCGCCATGGACTTCGATCTTACAAACATTCCGGCAGGCTCTACCATTCTTGGTGCGTTCTTGACTCTATCGGGAATAGGGCCTTTTGGCAGCCCTGGTGCGGTCTCTACTGTGGGGCATGTTGGTCCCAACGAATGCACGCTGAGACGGATCAATTCCGCCTGGGCGGACAATACCGTGACCTGGAACAGCCAGCCAACTTCGACCACACAGAACGAGGTACTCCTGGATCCCAGCACGTACGCGACCGAGAACTACTTGAACATCAATGTCACCACGTTGGTACAAGACATGATCGATGACCCGGCGAACAGCCATGGTTTCATGCTACAACTCGTGAACGAAACGACGTCACGAGGCCTTGCTTTCCATAGCTCACTGGCGCCGGATGCGGACAAGCGCCCGGTATTGCTCGTGATCTATGGGGATTGCTGGGGTGAGGGCATCGCCGATCCCGGAGGCGAAGAACACGCGTTCACCATCAGCCCCAACAGCACTTCGCCCGGAGCCACGGTGCGCTTGGATCCGGACTTCGCACCGAATACCCCTTGCGAGGTTTCCTTGATCGACGCAATAGGACAAACCGTTAAGACCGAACAGATGCGGCAATGGCCATACGATCTGATCGTACCTGCTGTGGCGCAAGGCATTTACACTGTGCGCCTGGCTTCGAGAGATGGAAACGTGCTCGGCACCGCTCCGTTGGTGGTGCGCTGATCGACCGGCGATCGCAGGGTCGTGCTTGCTCGAGTTCGCTCTTGCATGATCGGGTACATAACCTTGCAGCGCCCTCTTCACGCCGGGGATAATCCGCCACCTTTACGGCCCGGATGAAGGTCCACGACAATTCCTCCTACCAGGGCCCACGACCGGATCTTCTGCGCCCATTGCATGCACCTGAACGCGTGCTCGATGTGGGCTGCAACAATGGTGCTGTGGCCCGCGCGCTGAAACAGCGTCACCCGAACGCCAGGGTGTGGGGGTTGGAGATCAACGCGAAGGCGCCGGAACAAGCCCTACCCGTCTTGGAAAAAGGCTGGTGCATGGATCTGGATCGCATAGAAGGTCAGGACCGCGCTCACGGACCTCCGCTTCGACCATGTGAAACGCGGGTGATGTGCTCAACATACCGTGAAGTTCAGGAGATCGCGGGATCACTCTACGCCGGGAGCCGGGCGGACGGATCGTCGTGTCGGTACCGAACTACGGGCACTGGCACACGCTCTGGTATTCCTTACGCGCAAATGGCAGCGCAATGAACGCGGCATCTTCGACAAGACGCATCGCACGGTGATCGTGTGGCGTAACCTTCCGGAATTCCTCCGCGACTGCCCCGAAGGTGAGCTGCGCCTGCTGAAACGCAACTTCCGGTTCTTCGAAACGAAGCGCTTCTGGAAAGTGAACATGCTGATCACCTATGCGCTGTTCCCTTTGTTGTTGATCCCTATGTCAACGACTTCGTGACCATGGGCTATGTGTTCTCGATCCAAAGCCCACTTCGTCATGACGGTCTCGGTGGTGATGGCCACCTACAATGGTGCGGCCTACGTGCAGGAGCAGGTCGACAGCATCCTGACGAACGAGCGCCCGCCGGATGAACTGCTCGTGGTCGACGATGGATCGAGCGACGGGACAATGGAAGTGCTCAACGCCATCGCCGCGAAGCATCCCTCCTTGCGGGTGGAGGTGCTGCGCAATGAAAGGAATATCGGAGCCACACTGACCTTCGTGCGCGCGGTGCTGGGAAGCACCGGAGACATCGTCCTCTTCGCGGACCAGGACGATAGCTGGCACGCGCACAAGATCGGTGTCCTTCTGAAGTGCTTCACCGACCGCCCAGGGCTGTTGATGGCGTATTCGGATGGTTCGATCACCAACGCCGCACTTCAGCCGGACGGCCGCTCCATCTTCAGCACGCGCAACAAGGCCCACCTCGCCCTGGGGGCTGCTCGCGATGCGCAGGAGATCGCCGCCAACCCCGACATAAAGGGCTGCACCATGGCGTTGGACGGCGCTTTCGCGCGGCGCCTGTTCGGGGAGAGCGATCCCGCGTTCGCGCACTACTGGGGCCATGATCACTGGGCCGCGCTTTTCGCGCTTGGCCTTGGACCTGTCGAGGTGGTCCTGGAACCACTTATCCTGCACCGGTTCCATGGGCGCAACGCATCGGGAGCTGTTCGGTTCAACCCTTTCTCCGCAGCGCTTCGGCGGCAATACCTGCGTGCGGTGCGCGCCCAGGAAGCCGACCATTTCGTGATGCGCTACCGCTTGGCCATCACGCAAGCCCAGCGCTTCGGCGCAACTTTCTCGCCTATGCTGCTCGAAGCCCTGAAGGAACTATTGCACCTATCCGAACAAAGACGGGATCTTCGAACGTTGCCCACCCTGGCCAGGATAAGGGCTGCGCTGAGGATCCATCGCCGTGGCGCCTACGACCGGCACTACAATGGAGTCTACACGCTGCTCCGGGACATCTTCCTTTGAACTCTACGCCGACCTGCGTCCGCCGTTCTTGACCATTACCACCAGGTCCGGAACGAGGCCTAGGAAATAGACGCCAGGCCAGAACAGTGCCGAGATAAGAACGGCACGAAGGATCATGTCCATCCATACACCGCCCATGGCAGGTAGGAGGGTCATCAGGCAGCCGATGACGATCAATAGCACCGCGACCTTTGCCGTACCCACGCTGAACGGCCAGAGACCGAATCTCCGCCGCAGGAAGTGGGTGCGGTAGGCGTTCAGCACCGTCAACGCCAGGAGCGTTGCCCAAGCCGAACCGATGATGCCGAACTTGCGGATCAGGAAAAAGTTCGCGATCAAGTTCACCAGCAACATGACCAGGCTGACCACGCGTCCAAATGGTAGGCCCGCGACATACTGATGATGCCCGCGCTCAGTCCGATGGCACTGGTGAGCAGATAAGCGAGACCGATGAGCACCGCTACCCCCGCGGCGGAGGCGTACTCGGCGGGCAGGAGGAGGAAACAGGTCGTCCACACAAGTCCACAGCAAGAGAAAAGGAACCCACTGATCACTGTTTGGACCAATGCCGAGCGACGATAGAGATCGGCGATCATCACCTTGGTCGTTCCGCTTCCACGCATCGGCGAGCAACGGCACCGCGACCTGGCCCAAAGCCGCCCCGGCGCGGCGATGACCGACCCGAAGTAGAAGCCCACCGCATAGTGCGCCACGTAGCGCAGCCCGTCGGTAAGCAACGCGCCGATCATCAATTGGTCCATGTTCCCGAGCACGATCCCCGCTATGCTCGCCGAAAGTGTGAAGCCACTGTAGGTGATCATACTTCGGCGCAACCTGCGTGGCAACCAACGCTCTGACCAACCCAGTTTGAAGAAGCCGGCCCGAAAAAGATCGGCGGCGAGGGCGGCGGTGCAGATCAGGAACAGGGCTGTGTACAACACCATGAACCAGGTGAACGGCATGGGCTTCCAGGCCTGGAAAAGGATGAGACCGGTCTGTAGGATACGCAACACGAATTCCCGGATGAAACCCGGTTGCACCGTCCGTCGTAGCGATCGGCTATAGCTCCTTAAGAGAATGAAATAGACTTCAGACAGCACTAGGGGAAGCACGAGCAGACCATATCGGCCATACAGCGCATTGCGATCCGAAAAGACCTCGGAGAGAAGCCCGTGGAACACTCCGATCACCAACATGGCCAGCAGCCCCACCGCGGTGCCGAACAACAAGAGCATCCCCAACAATCCGCGATCGTTGCGCTCCGGATCACGGAAATACGGGAAGTACCGGATCACGGTGTTCTCCGCGCCCAGCTGAGCCACTTGCGCGGCGATGGTCGCGATGGAAACCATTAATCGCGTGAGGCCGAACTCATCCGCCGCGAGCACTTTGGGGTAGAGCAGGACCACATTGACGAAGCCCAAGCCGATGCCCACGTATGAGAGCAGCGTGTTGAGCGCGGCCTGCCTGGCGATGATGCCCATCAGCGGGAAAAGTACGGACGTGCCGCTATGGGGTGTGGTCCAACGGGCCGAGATGTGGACCGTTCCATGCTAGCTGGCCTATCTCCAGATCACGCTGGGCAGACCAAATGCGCGGAGCACTTTGTTCGTGGTGCGAAGCGTACCCAGCTTCATCTTCCCAAAAATACCGCGGATCGTGACGGGCGGATCCTGAAAACTCGGTGTTCCGGTCTTGCGGTGCTCGGGCGCGGACCGCGGCTGCTTCTCGATCACCGCGATACTATCGTAGAAGTGGATCGACGCAGCACTGCGCGTAAATCCGTCCACTTGAAGGCTGCGCTCTTCCGAATGCCATGCATTGAGCTTGTCGATGAGCCGCTTGCTGTATTCGATGAAGGTCCCTGGCCGACGATCCCCGCCACCATACTGCAGCCAGTAGGAAGTATGCAGGTCCTCGCAGAGATACACACCGTCGGGCTTCACCGCGTCGTAAAGTTCCTCGAAGCTCACGATCTGCTGCCGCATCGTATGGCCGCCATCGTCGATCAGGATATCGATCGGAGGTAGCTCGCTCTTCACCTTCCTGAGGAACGCCCGATCGGATTGCGAACCGGTGAAGATCTTGATACGCTCCTCTTCGAGTTCCTTGCACCGGGGGTTGATGTCGATCCCGAAGATCCTCGCCTTGTCGCCGAAGTAGTTCTTCCACATCTGCAAGCTCCCGCCCTGGAAAACGCCGATCTCCAAGATCACGACCTCTTTTCCCCGATAACGGGCGAAGTGGCGGTCATACACATCGAAGGAGTGCATCCACTTGTGGATCAACCTCCCCTGGTTGGAATGGAAGTATCGTTCAAGATCGTTCATGATCCGCTTGATGGTCGGCGAAAGTAGCTGTCGGCATAAGCATGGATCGATCAAGCATCAGCCAACGTCACGAGGAGCTCCGCGACCTGGCCGGACAAGCCGCGCCGCGAATAGATCTCCGTTGTGGACCCCGGAAGTCCGGTGAATATCTCCCGGATGCGGCTCTGCGCATAGGTGACAGCAGCCCGATCGATCACCAAGTGTGAGGCATCTGCCAGCACCCTGGCCACATCCCCCTTCACCGGCCCGATCGCCAGTATGGGCCGGCCCACCGATAGGTACTCGAACACTTTGCCCGGCAGAATGCCCAACAGGTTGGGTGTATCGTTCACCAGCAACAACAACACGCGGGCACGCTGCATGTGGCGCATGGCTTCGTCATGGCTCACGCGCCCGATCCGTTCCAGGTGATCGGCGAGTCCTGCGTCCGCCACGCTCTGCGCGATGGTATGGTCCACTGGACCTACGAAGCGCAGCTTGAACTTCGCAGCGAACGCCGGATCACTATCACAGAGCGCGCGCAGGGCCCGCCATAGTTCGGGTGCGTTGCGCGATGGGGAGAGCGAGCCGATGTGTACCAGGCTGTAAGCATCGTCCACCGGTTCGGCAGGTTTGGGCACATCGTGCGGATCGAAGCCGTTGGTGATCACCGCCACCGGTCGGCCACCGAGCCGTTGCAGGTCTTCGGCCCAATGCCAGCTTACCGTAACGACACGATCGGCCTCGCGCAACACGGAACGCTCCAGTCGCTTGTGGCGCGCATCGGCCCAACGCGTCAGGCTGAGTTGCTTGTAGAAATCGATGTCCGTCCAAGGGTCGCGGAAGTCGGCGATCCATTTCACCCCAGGGCACGTTGCAGGCCAAGGCCGATGAGGTGCATGCTGTGCGGTGGTCCGGTGGTGATGATCACGTCCACTGGATGTTCGCGCAAGTAATTCTTCAGGAACGCGATGGAGGGCCGCACCCACCACACCCGTGCATCGGGGATGAAGAAGTTGCTCCGCACCCAGAGCGCCAGATCCTCCTTCCAACCACCTTGCTTCTTCTCGTTGAGGAACCCCACCTGCACCTTCTCGTTCCGGCCGCGCCCCGTGAAGCGTTTGTAGAGGTTGAAGGGTTCGGTGATGGGGTGCTTGATCACTTCGATGTCGGCGCGCACATCGCGCAGCAAACCCGGATCGTCCGCCACGGATTCGGGGTTCTCCGGAGTGTAGATCACGGGCTGCCATCCGTGCTCGGGGAGGTACTTGCTGAACTTCAGCCAGCGGTAAACGCCGGCGCCACCGTTGGGCGGCCAGTAGTAGGTGATGATCAGTACCCGCTTCATGCGGACCGCGCGCGGCGCCATTCGCCGAAGAGCGCGCCCAACACCAGTAGGAGGAGCAGCGCGGAGCTTGCCAACGTGACCTTCCCCCCGGTGGCGGTGGTCTTGCTCTCGAGTTGGAACACGACCGTGTGCTCGCCCGGAGGAAGGTCCATCGCACGCAACACATAGTCGGCCCGTACATGTTCGGCAGGCGCGCCATCGATGCTGGCATGCCAGTCCGGCCCGTACCAGATCTCGCTGAAGACCACCACCCCACCGCTCGCGGAGCGCGTGGTGTAGGTGAGCCGGTCCGCGCGGTATTCGGTGAGCGTCACCTGCGCGAGCGTATCGGTATTGCCATCGCCTTTCAGTGTGCTGCGAAAGCGCTCATCCACCACCGCAGAAATGCTGGGATCGATGCCACCGACCGCCTGGATCTCCGTATCGGCGTCCTTGGCCCATTGCACATCCCGCACGAACCACGCCGGGCCGAGTGCGTTCGGGTTTCGGATGGGAGCTTGGTCCGGAGATCCGATCAGGTAGCGCGCGTTCAACATGTTCAGCACCGGCTGCCTTGCCAGCACGGCGGCGACGCTGGCTGGATCGGTGCCCGCCTGCAACAGGGAGAGCACTTCGGAATATTCCGGGGCGATGTGGAACTCGATGAGATCCTGGTAACGCTTCAGTTTGGCGCCGTGGTAGCCGCCGAGGCTCTTGTGGAAATAGCTGACCCGGCTATCGTTGAAAGGATTGTTCAGCGAAAGCACGCGGTAGTGCGAATGGCGCCGCACGCTACCGAAGCGCATCACCACTTCCTCGAGCTCCGTCACCTTTCTGGCCGGGCCCTTCCCCCGGGCGCGCAGTGCTTTTCGCGCGTCCAGTCGCTTCGCGTACTCCGCGCGTGAGGCGTCGGTCTCCTCCTGCTGCAGGATGGCCATGTCGGCCTTGGTGGGTGCGAAAGGGTGCGCCGCAGCGGAAGGGTCCTCCCATTGCAGGTAGCGGCCGCGGTCCTTGTCGTTGTTCACCATGCGCTTGTCCACGGTCCAGAGATCGATGAGGATCAAAGCGCCCACGCCCCCCAGGAAGGCGGCCAAGGGCATCTTGCGACGCCCATAGAAAAAGACCAAGGCACCACCGGCCACGACGAACGCGAAACTCCGCCAGGCATCCGCGCTGAAGATGCCGGCGCGGACCTCCTTCAACGCATCCACCACCGCCACCAGCTGGGCTTCCGACTTTGGGTTGGCCTCCAGTTGTTCGTTGAAACCACTGCGTTCCATATCGCTCAGGAGGTCGAAGAAGGAACCGGGTGCGCTGGCCATCGCCACCAAAGCCAATGCGAGCACGCCACAGGTGATCAGCGCTCTTCGTTCCAGGGCTTTTTCCCAGGCCCCATCGCGCAGCAACCGGTGCAGGAACAGGACCCCCAACACCGGCACCGCCAATTCCACGATCACGAGGATGATGGTGACCGCCCGGAATTTGTTGTAACCCGGCACATGGTCCAGGAAGAAGTCAGTGAGCGGCATGTAGTTGTGGCCCCAGGAAAGCAACAAGGTGAGCACCAGCCCGCTGAAAAGGGCATAGGGCAATGGATCGCGCCAGCAGTACAAGCCGGCGAGCAGGTAGGCGATGACCATCGCTCCGGCGAGCAATGGAGCGTCCACGGCGAGCAATGCGCCGATGAGCACCAAGGCCCCAAGCGCCCACCAGCGTGCGCGCGCTTCGGCGGTCATGATCAATAAGAGCATCAACAGGAGCGCCAAGGCCCCGACATAGACCGGTCCGGAGGTGAAGCTCTGATCGCCCCAGTAACGGTTCATGCGGCCCAGGTTCTCTCGGAATCGGGGGTCGGCTTTGGCGAGGGCGTCCGGATCGTTGCCGATAGCACCTGTGGGTCCGCCTTTGGCATCGGGGATCAACAGTGTGAAGGACTCCTGCTTGCCATAGCTCCATTGGGTCACGTAATCGCGATCGAGCCCACCGGTGCGTATGTCGGAAGCCGGGCTCCCATCGGGCTTGATGGTCAGTTCGCTCGCTCCACGTGTGGTGTACTTGCCATATTCCCAAGTGCTCCAGAGCAAGCCTGTGTTGCACAACAAGGCGAGCACAACCGCCACGGCGGCCAGGCCGGAACGCGTGAGAAAGTCGGGCAGAGCGCGCTCCCGGACCGCACGCACAGCTTCGGCCAGGACGAACAGCACGATCACCATGCCGAGGTAGTAGGTGACCTGCACGTGGTTCATCATGATCTGCAGCCCCATGAACAAGGCCAGCAGCGCCGCACCCAACCACTTGCGCCCTCGATACACCAGGTACACCCCGGCCAACACCATGGGCATGTAGCCGATGGCGTTCGCCTTGCTGTTGTGGCCGGCCTCCAAAACCGCGAAGAAGTAGGAGGAGAACGCATAGGCCAGCGCACCGACCAGCGAAAGCCATGGCCCCACCCCCAGGCAGGAGAGCAGGATGAACATGCCCGCGAGGTACAGGAAGAGGAAACTGGCCGGACGGGGCAGGAACCCGTGGAACAGATCGTCCACCACGTGCAGCAAGTTGTGTTCGGTATCGCCGATGATCTGGTAGGACGGCATACCTCCGAACATGCTGCCCGTCCAACGCGGATAGACGCCGAACTCCTCCTGGTGCTCCAACATTTCCTGCGCCATGCCTTGCCAATTGCGCTTGTCACCCTGCACCAGTTGCTTGCCTTCCAGCACGGGGCTGAAGTAGGCCAGACTGAGGGTATAGAACAAGGCGATGATGGCCAGGTAGGGCCACGCACGTTTCAGGTCGAAAGACTTCATGCGGTGTGGTTCAGCGGATCTCTTCGTGGTCGACGTCGATGACGTTGCCCCCGCCGTGGGAGCGGGTGTTCCCGTCCGGGTGTTCAATGCGCACTTCGCCGGGTGATCGCCCGTCGCGTTCTGCCCGGTGCATACCCGGTCGCTGGCGTTCCTTTTGGAAGCGCAGCACCATGCGCAGCACCAGCCAGATGATCAACAGGACCAGAATGGTGCGCAGCGTGCCGTTCGCCGAGAGCAGGAGCATGGCCCGCGAAAGTAGCCCCGGGGCGGGCCCCCCCCCCTTTCCCGGGCGCCCCCCCCCCCGGGGGCCCGCGGGGCCCTCCGCCCCCGCGAGCGACCGGGACTGGTGCGTCCATCCATCTTTCGCGACTTTCGCAGGCCGTATGCTGTTCAATTCGCTTGTCTTCGCGGTGTTCCTGCCGCTGGTGTTCGCTCTTTACTGGGCGCTACGGCAGCGTCTCCGCGCCCAGAACATCGTCTTGATCGCGGCGGGCTTCCTGTTCTATGGCTGGTGGGACCCCCGCTTCCTGCTATTGCTCATCGCCACCAGCCTCACGGACTACTTCGTGGCCCTGGCGCTCGGACGTACCCAGGATCCGGCAGCGCCAGGCTGGTTGCTGGCCATCAGCCTGATCGGCAATCTGGGTACGCTCGGCACCTTCAAATACTTCGATTTCTTCTCGCACCAATTCGCTGACCTGATGGCCCGGTTCGGCTTCAGCGCGAACCCTGTGTTGCTGGACGTGATCCTGCCGGTGGGCATCAGCTTCTACACCTTCCAGGCCCTGAGCTATACGATCGATGTGTACCGCAAACGCATCGAACCGGTGCATGATATCGCGGCCTTCATGGCCTTCATCAGTTTCTTCCCACAACTGTGCGCCGGGCCCATCGAGCGCGCCAGCAACATGCTCCCCCAGTTCCAGCGCAAGCGCGTGTTCGATCCCACGCTTGCCGCGGACGGTATGCGGCAGATCCTCTGGGGCTTCTTCAAAAAGGCGGTGATCGCCGATGGTTGCGCACCGGTGGTTAACCGCATCTTCGAACACGTGGGCTGGCATAGGTGCGGATACGCTCGCACTTGGCGCTGCTCTTCGCCTTCCGATCTATTGCGACTTCAGCGGCTACACGGATATCGCCCTGGGCCCTCGCGCGCTTGTTCGGCTTCGAACTCATGCGCAACTTCGC